>DATLED010000013.1:0-26854 GCA_035525495.1 Acidimicrobiales bacterium
ACGTGCGCTACGAGGTCGCGCCCGTCGCGTCGCCCGCCGGCACAGAGGGAGCGCTCGGGACGATCGCCAAGATCACGATCGCCCGGCCCGAGGTGCACAACGCCTTCCGCCCGCAGACGATCATCGAGCTGGCCGAGGCGTTCGAGCTCGCCCGCGAGGACCCCGAGGTCGGCGTCGTCATCTTGACCGGCGAGGGCGCGCGCGCCTTCTGCTCGGGGGGCGACCAGCGGGTCCGCGGGGACAGCGGGTACCTGCACGACGACGCCCTCGGCCAGTCCGGCGTCGGTCGGTTCCACGTCACCGATCTCCACGTCCAGATCCGCCGGCTGCCCAAGCCGGTCGTGGCCATGGTCGCCGGATACGCCATCGGCGGCGGGCACGTCCTCCACGTCGTGTGCGACCTGACGATCGCCGCCGACAACGCCCGCTTCGGCCAGACCGGACCGAAGGTCGGGTCGTTCGACGGCGGCTTCGGGGCAACGGTGCTGTCCCGCCTCGTCGGTCCGAAGAAGGCCAAGGAGATCTGGTTCCTCTGTCGCCAGTACGGACCGGAGGAGGCGGTGGCCATGGGCCTCGCCAACACCGTCGTCCCCCTCGAGGACCTCGAGGTCGAGACCGTCGAGTGGTGCACGGAGATGCTGCAGCTGTCGCCGTTCGCGCTGCGACTGCTGAAGGCGTCGTTCAACGCCGACGAGGACGGGCTCTCGGGGATCCAGCAGTTGGCCCACGACGCCAACCTCCTCTTCTACATGTCGGAGGAAGCGCAGGAAGGGCGCAACGCCTACAAGGAGAAGCGGGTCCCGGACTTCTCGAAGTTCCCGCGGCGGCCCTAGGGGTGGGTGCGGCGGGTCGTTCATGACCAGCGCCTGGGTCGAGGGTGCCCGGCCGAAGACGCTGCCGGCCGCCGTCGTGCCCGTCGCCGTCGGGACGGCCGTCGCCTTCAGCCAGGGCGAGGTCATCTGGTGGCGTGCCCTCGCGGCTCTCGTCGTGTCGCTCGCCGTGCAGATCGGGACGAACTTCGCCAACGACTACTCCGACGGGATCCGCGGCACCGATGACGTCCGCGTCGGACCCGTCCGCCTCGTGGCCTCGGGGCTGAAGCCGGCCAAGGCGGTGAAGCGAGCGGCCTTCCTGTCCTTCGGCGTGGCCGCGTTCGCGGGTCTGGCGCTGGCGGCTGTCACCACGTGGTGGCTGATCCCGGTGGGCGCGGCGTGCTTTGCCGCCGGGTGGTTCTACACCGGCGGTCCGAAGCCCTACGGGTACGCGGGGCTCGGCGAGGTCTTCGTGTTCGCCTTCTTCGGCATCGTGGCGACTGCGGGTTCGGCGTTCGTGCACGTCGAGGGCGTGACGATGCTCGCCATCGGGGCGAGCGTCCCGGTCGGCGCGCTGGCCACGGCTCTGCTCGTCGTCAACAACCTGCGCGACATCCCGACCGACACGGCGTCCGGAAAGCGCACCCTCGCCGTGCGCCTCGGCGACCAGGACACCCGCATGCTCTACCTCGTGCTGTTGACCGCCGTCCCGATCGGTGCCGCGGTGCTCCTGGCGGTCGTGCGGCCGCTGACGCTCGCGTCGGTGCTCGGGATCGTCCTCGGCGTCCCCGCGGCCCGCGCGGTGCGAAAGGGCGCGAGGGGCCGCGACCTGATCCCGGTCCTCGTGCGGACGGGGCAGGTGCAGCTCGCCTACGGGTTGCTGTTGGCGGCAGGGCTGGCGGTCCGTTGACCTTCGTCCAGGAACGGCATCACCAGGTCGAGGAACGCCTCCGGCTGCTCGACGTGGCAGGCGTGACCGGCGTCGGCGA
Organism: Acidimicrobiales bacterium; assembly: GCA_035525495.1. Classification (GTDB taxonomy): domain Bacteria; phylum Actinomycetota; class Acidimicrobiia; order Acidimicrobiales; family CADCTF01; genus DATLED01. Next base: position 1,802 of record DATLED010000013.1, read on the forward strand.
TGACGGCGACGCGCGCGGGGCCGCCCCACCCGTCGGCGAGGCGGTTGGCGAGGACGGTGAACTTCTCGTCGCGCTCGCCGACGACGAGGAGCGCGGGCATCGAGAGCTGCGGCAGGTGACCCCACAGCGGTTCCTGCGTTCCGGTTCCGGTGCGGCGAAGGCTGTCGGCAAGACCCTCGACGGTGTTCTCCCTGCGGTCCTCGAGTGCCGCCGGGTCCTTCGGCAGCGTGGCGAACAGTGGGTTGGCGAGCCATCGCTCGAGGAAGGCGTCGAGCCCGTCGCGCTCGAGTTCGATGGCGAGGACCTCGTCGGCCGCTCGACGTTGCGATCGCTCCTCCTCGGTGTCGAGTCCACCCGTGGCGCCGACGAGGACGACGCGTTCGACGAGTTCGGGTCGCTGGAGCGCGAGGTGGAGCGCGAGGCGTCCGCCCATCGAATACCCGATGTAGGCGGCGCAGCCGCCGGTCTCGCCGAGGAGGTTCGCGCCCTCGGCGAGATCCGTTCGGTGGTCAGCGCTGCGACCGTGGGCCGGCGCGTCGACGGCGAGGACGCGGTGGTGGCGCGCCAGGCGGGGGACGAGCGGCGCCCACGACCTTCGCGTCTGGGTGAAGCCGTGGACGAGGACCACCTTCGAAGCGGCAGGATCGCCGTGCGCGTCGGCGTGGAGCGGCACGGCCGGTGACGCTACAGGCGACGTTCGCGGCCACCCTGGTCGACGAGTGGGTGCGCGGCGGCGTGACGGACGCCGTCGTGTCGCCGGGTTCGCGCTCGACGCCGCTGGCGTTGGCGCTGGCGGCGAACGAGTGGCTGCGCGTCCACGTGATCCTCGACGAGCGGTCCGCCGGGTTCTTCGCCCTCGGGCTGGCGCAGGCGAGCGGTCGCCCCGCCGTCGCCCTGACGACCAGCGGGACCGCCGCCGCGGAGCTCCACGCCGCCGTCGTCGAGGCCCACCAGGCGCGCGTGCCGCTGATCGTGTGCACCGCAGACCGACCGCCGGATCTGCACGGCATCTCGGCGCCGCAGACCATCGTGCAGCGGGGCCTCTACGGCGAGGCCGTCCGGTGGTTCGCCGAGCCCGGCGTCGTCGAGGGGTTGCCGATGTCGTCATGGCGGTCGATGGCGAGCCGATCGGTCGCCGAGGCCGTGGCCAACGTCACTGGACCGGGTCCCGTGCACCTCAACCTCGCGTTCCGCGACCCGCTGGTCGCGGAGCCCGGTCCGTTGCCCGAGGGCCGAGTCGACTCCCGACCGTGGCATCGCGCCGACCGCTCGCCGGGTGTGCCGGCGCGCGAGCTGGCGACCGATCTGCACGGCCGGCGCGGCGTCATCGTGGCCGGGCGGAGGTGCGGACGCACGACGCTGCACCACCTGGCCGCGGCGCTCCAGTGGCCGGTGCTGGCGGACCCCCGCTCGCAGGCGCGTGGTGGACCGTGCTCGGTCGCGGCGTTCGACGGGCTCTTGCGATCGCCGGGGTTCGTCGAGGCCCACCCCGTCGAGACGGTGCTGCGGTTGGGCGAGCCGCCGGCGTCGAAGGTCCTGTCGCAGTGGCTGGCGGGGCTCGTCGACGCCGAACAGATCGTCGTCGACCCCTACGGCCGGTGGCCGGATCCCGAGCGTCGATCGGACCGCGTCGTGCACGCCGACCCGACGGCCTTCTGCGGCGAGCTCATGGACGCCGTCCACCCGGCACCCGCCGGATGGTTGACCGGCTGGCTGGCGGCCGAAGCCGCCGCCCAGATGGCCATCGAACGGGTGCTCGCGGCGCACGACGAGGCGACGGAGCCCGGCGTGGCGCGCGCACTCACGGCGTCATTGGCGTCCGACGTCTCGCTGTTCGTGTCGTCGTCGATGCCGATCCGCGACGTCGAGTGGTTCGGGCATCCCACGTCCGCCCATCGCGTGCTGGCGAACCGCGGCGCCAACGGGATCGACGGGATCGTGTCCTCGGCGTTGGGGGTCGCGGCTTCCGGGGTACCGACGGTCTGCCTCCTCGGCGACCTCGCCTTCCTCTACGACGCCGGGGGTCTGCTCGGCGCCACGGGCCGCGGGCTCTCGTGCACGTTCGTCGTGATCGACAACGGCGGCGGCGGCATCTTCTCGTTCCTGCCGCAGGCGGGCGCGCTCCCGCCGGATCGGTTCGAGCAGCTGTTCGGAACGCCGCAGTCCGTCGACATCGTGGCGCTGGCGGGCGCGCACGGGGTGCAGGGCGTCGTCGTGGACGCGGCTTCGGAGCTGGTCCCCGCGGTCGAGCGTTCGTTGTCGACCGGCGGCGTCGGCCTCGTGGTGGTGCGGACGGATCGTGTCGCCAACGTCGCCGTCCACGACGAGCTTCACGCAGCGGTAGCGGCCACACTGGGCGGATGACGGCGGACGACCGGATCGACGAAGCCCTCGAGCAGCTGCATGCGACGTCGGACGAGTACCAGGGTGGGCTGACGAACCACGGCCCGATGGTCGTCGAGGCCCTGTCGAGGATGGGGCGGGCCGACGAGGTACCCGGATGGGTGCGCGCGTATGCCCGCTCGCTCGAACCCTTCGAAGGGCCGGCCGTCCCGCCGGTCGAGGGCGACTGGCGAGAAGCCGTGCGGGAGGAGCTGACCTCGCTCGTCGTCGGCTCTGCCGGCGCCGCCGGACACGGGGTCATCCGGACGGCCCATGCGGCGGCACTGCTGGAGGAGGCGGACACGCCGGTGCGGCGCCAGGAACTGGCCCGTGCGCTGGCGTACTGGCGGCGCAACGTCGAGGTCGTGGAAGCCGGTCCTGCCCTCGTGGGAGCGTCGACCGGTCGTGCTGCACTCCTCGGGTTGTCCGGACGGGAACGCCCCCCGGGTGGGCGTCCCGGGTTCATCTCCGATCACCTCCGGTCGCTGGGGCCGATCCCGACGTGTCCCGGTGCGGGCATCGACGAGATCGTGTCGACGGCGGCGACCGTGCTGGCGGGGACGCGCGCGTCGGCGACCATCCCACTCGTCCACGCCGTCACCACGCCGGCCGCGCTGGCCGTCCTCGAGCCGTACCTGCCGCCGGGGGTCGCCGCCGCGCAGGCCTGGCTCGTCGCCGCCGCGCTCGTGTCCGCGTACGGCGACGTCACCGTGGCCGCCCACGCCGAGGGCGACGAGGATTCCGAGACAGCGGTCGGGCTGGCCGTGGAGAGTCGCGACGAGCACGCCATCAAGCTGGCGGCAACCGGCGTCCGCCCCGCCATCGTGGCCGAGGTCGCCCGCCGCCTCCGTTAGTTCGCGGTCGCGGGTGCCTTCGTCGGCGTCTGGTTGCTGCGGACGTTGAAGGGCTCGGTGTCGAGCTCCTCGAGCTCGATGTCGCCTGCGAGGACCGACTGCTTCCACTCCTGGTGCTCGGGCTCGCGGTCGTGGAACTCGGGCATGACCTCGTTGGCGAACAGCTCGAGGCTCGAGCAGATGTCGTCGTGGGCGTTCTTCCCGGCCTGGTTGAGGAGGATCACCTGGTCGACGTGGCTCTCCTCGAAGCGACGGAGGCGCTCGATGATCGTCCGCGGTGAGCCGATCAGACCGCCGAGCTTGGCTTGCTGGCCCTTGGGCGTCTCCTTGTAGGTCTGGAACTCGTCCCAGAGGTTGACGGTGCCGGGCTCGACGGGGCCATGGCTGTTGTAGAAGCCCAAGGCGAACTGGAAGAAGCTCGATCCCTCGGCCTTCTGCTTGGCCTCCTCGTCGGTGGGGGCGCACATGAACTGGCTGACCACGGCGATGGCCGGGTTGGTGGCGTAGTCGGCGAGCTTGTCGAGGCGCTTGGTGTAGGCGTTGTAGTAGGCGTGGACCCAGGCTTGTGCGGCCGCGGCGCTGACGAACTGGAAGCCGAGGGCGCCCATCCCGCGACTGCCCGCCATGCGGATCGTCTCCATCTGGCTGCAGGCCACCCAGAGCGGGGGATGCGGCTTCTGCCTCGGCTTGGGGACGACGTTGCGCAGGGGGAAGTCGAAGAACTCGCCGTGGTACTCGGTGCCGCGCTCGTGGGTCGAGTCGAACATCGGGATGAGGCAGCGGACTCCGTCCTCCCACACCGCCCGCTTGTCCCGGAACTTGCGGTCGAACGGGTGGAGTTCGGTGACGCTGCTCCCCTCGCCGAGACCGAGCTCGACCCGCCCGTGGCTGAGGAGGTCGAGGGTGCTGACCCGCTCGGCCACCCGGGCCGGGTGGTTGGTCGTGAGCTGCACGATGCCGTGTCCGAGGCGGATGTTCTTCGTGCGCTGGCTGGCGGCGGACAGGAACACCTCGGGCGCAGAGCTGTGGCTGTACTCCTCGAGGAAGTGGTGCTCCACCTCCCAGGCGTAGTCGTACCCGAGCCGGTCGGCGAGCTCGATCTGCTCGAGGCTGTTGTGGAGGAGGCGGTACTCGCTGTCCTCGGCCCACGGCTTCGGCAGTTGGTGCTCATAGAAGATCCCGAACTTCATGCACGGCGAGGGTAGGCGTCCGCCCACCCCGGCGCTCGCCGGACGGCCGCCGGCCGCTGCCGGCCTGCCCGTGTGGCCGATCCGCTTCCCGGCGACGAGGCGCCGGAGGGAGGCTCACGGCGATGGCAGCCGGTCGGGCCCGTCCACCCAGTTGCCGAAGCACTCGAACGCCCGCCGGAACACCCACGTCTCCTCGGGGATCAACGCCACGCCAGCGGCCTCGAGCTCGGCCACCTCGTCGAGGGTCGCCCAGCGGACCGACGACCCCGCCATGTCGTCGCCCGGCACGACCTCACCACCGAGGTACGACGCCACGAAGAAGGTCGAGATCATGTTCGGGATCTCGTCGTCGTAGTGCCACGTCGACGCGTGCACCGCGCCGAGCACGCGGATGCGCACGTCGGGCCCCGCCTCCTCGCCGACCTCGCGCAGCACGCCGTCGAGCAACGTCTCGCCGGCCTCCAGGCCGCCGTTCACGATCTCCCAGCCGGGCCGCGACCGCTTGGCGGGCGAGCTCAGGAGCAGCACCCGCCGAGAGGACGGGTCGATGATGAACACGAGGACGGCCGCCGCGAACCCGGGGAAGCGACGCCCGTTGGCGCCGACGAGCTCGGGCTGCGTCGCCATCAGTCCGCGGCGGCGTCCGCAGACGATGAGGGCGGCACCAGCACCCGCAGTGCCTTGGGCCGGCACCGGAACCGCAGCGGCGACGTCATCCGCACGATCTCTCCGTCGAGGGCCACGTCCACCTCTGCGCGATCCACCGCGAGCTCGATCGACTCGACTTGATCGATCTCCGCCATCGGCGAGCGGTCCATGCGCCCGAACAGCAGCCGGCCCAGAACCCGCGCCCGGGCCATGCGCCCGTCGGCGCGCAGGATCCGGACGTCGAGCATCCCGTCGGCCAACGTCTCTCTCGTCCCGACGTCGAACAATGTCGTCCCGTACCGGCCGTTCCCCACGAACACCATCCACGCGCGATACGTCGTCCCGCCGTTGACGGTCACGTTGAACTTGTGGAGATCCCGCATCTGCGCCCATGTCGCCACCAACGTGGCCGTCGGCTTCGAGAACCGCTTCTCGTGGACCTCGCGCTCCTTGACGATGCGCGGGTACAAGCCGATGTTGGCGTTGTTGATGAACGCCTCCCCGTTCACCTCGCCGATGTCGATGAGGTCGACGACCCCGCCGGCGGCCGCCTGGCCCGCCTCCTCCAACGACGCGATCCCCAGCTCCTTGGCGAAGTGGTTGCGCGTCCCCGCGGGGATGGCGACGAGCGGGAGATCGGTCCCGGCGAGCACGCCCGCGGCGCACCGGATCGTCCCGTCGCCGCCCGCGACGGCCAGGAACGTCGGTGCTCCGGAGGCGATGGCGTCCTCCACCTGACGCCGCACCTCCTTGCCCTGCAGCTCCTCGACGTGGCTCCCGGGGAAGTGATCACCGACCTCTTCGGGCGAAGTCTCGTCCGGGCCACTCTTGGGATTGACGAGCACGACGCCGGACATGAAGCCGGACCTTAGGTTCTCCCTGGGCTAAGGCCGGACCACGGCGGCGAGGATCGCCTGCAACTTCAGCTGCGTCTCCACCAGCTCGCGGCGCGGGTCGGACCCCTCGACGACGCCGACGCCGGCGAACAGGCGCGCTCGCCGCCCATCGACCTCGGCCGACCGGATGCCGATGGCGAACATGCCGTCGCCGGCCGCGTCCACCCACCCGACGGGTCCGGCGTACCGACCCCGCTCGAGGCCTTCATGGGCCGCCAACCAGGCCAGTGCATCGGCGGTCGGTGTCCCTGCGACTGCGGGTGTCGGGTGCAGCGCCGCCGCCAGCGCGAGTGCCGAGGGTGCCGGCGCGATCAGCGTTCCGGCGATCTCGGTCCCGAGGTGCAGGACGTTGCGCAGCTGCATGATCGACGGTGACGAAGGCACGTCCAACGCCGCGCACAACGGCCGCAGGACACGGTCGATCTCCTCGATCACGAACCGGTGCTCGCGCTGGTCCTTCACCGAGGCCACGAGCTCGGCCGCCAACAGCGCGTCGGCGTGCGGGTCGCCGCTGCGGGGGAAGGTGCCCGCCAGCGGATGGGAGCGCACGGCCGCCCCCCGCCGCTCGACCAACAGCTCCGGGCTCGCACCGAGGAACCCGTCGACCGAGAACACGACGCACGCCGGGTACAGGGCACGCAGCCGCTCCAAGACGTCCGGCACGACGATCGGACGGTTCGCCTCGACCAGCACCTCGCGCGCCACCACCACCTTGTCGAGGCGGCCGGCGGCGATCTCGTCGACGGCGTCGGCGATCGTCCGCTGCCAGTCGGGGTGCGAGCGGGGCGACGTCAACGAGAAGCCATCCGGGAGGACGGGCGTCGCCGCGACCTGCGTCCCGCAGTCGCCTTCGACGGGACCCACCGTCGTCCGCCACTGGCGGCCGTCGGCATCACGCCGGACGACCACGGACGGGACCACCAGCGAGCACGCCTCGTGGCGGTCGAAGGGCAGCGCGCCCAGCGCCACCGGGACGCCATCGCCCTCGATCGCCGCCAACGTCGCGGCGACGACGTCGAGGTCGCCGGCAAGACCCGCCGCGAGCTCGACGCGCATCGCCTCGCCTCGGCCGGCGAGGCCGTGCCCCTCCTGCTCGAACACGAACCCGTCGGTCCCGGCGAAGGCGACGAGGTCGATGCGTTCGTCGGCCGGGTCCAGCTCGACGGTGGTGCACCGCAGCGACGACCGGACGTCGGTCATCGCCGCGTTCCGGTGATGAGCTGCGCGATCCCGCCCGTGAGGAGTCGGCGGTCGACCTCGACGAAGCCGGCCTCGCCGAGGAGGTCGAGCATCACGCCCGGGGCCGGCAGGTAGGCCACCGACTGCGGCAGGTAGCGGTAGGCGGACGCATCGGAGAGCAGGCCCCCGATGCGGGGCACGACCTTGCCGAAGTACACGCTGTGGCCCCAGTGCAGGACCTTGTTCTCGGGCTCGGCGACGTCGAGCAGGGCGATCCGCCCTCCCGCCCGGACGACCCGGCAGAGCTCGAGGAAGAAGGCGCCGAGGTCGACGAAGTTGCGCAGCGCGAAGCCGCACGTGGCGCCGTCGGCAGCGCCCTCCGGCAGCGGCAGGCGGAGCGCATCGGCCTGCACCAGCGGCGCAGACGTGCGGGCGTGGGCCAGCATCCCCCACGAGAGGTCGGCGCCGATGGGGACGTGCCCGGCGCGCTGGAGGTCGCGGCAGAGATCGCCCGTCCCGGCGGCCAGGTCGAGCACGCGGGACCCCGGCGACAACCGCAGTGATCGCACCGCCGTCCGTCGCCACCCGACGTCGAGGCGGAACGTCATGATGCGGTTGACGAGGTCGTAGCGAGGCGCGATGGCATCGAACATCGACCGCACCGCCTTGACCTTCTCCTCGCCCTGCGGCAGCGGCTTCGAGGTCGTCATGTCGTGCGGGCCGCCTCTCGCTCGACCGCGGCGCGCTCGGCGTCGCCGCCGACCCGTTCGATGTGCTCCTGCGCGACGTTGAGCAACGTGCGGCGGAAGTGGTGGGTGACGAGCTCGGTGGTCGCTGGGAGCAACGTGGTGAAGGCGTCGACGAGCCGGACCGCGGCCTCGTCGTCGGCGAGGCCCGAGTCGCGCAGCGGGTGCCGGACGTGGGTGTCGAAGAGCTCGACGGCCCGCTCGGCCACGGCCCGCATGGCGGCGTGGTGCTCGCGGGCGAGGTCGAGGACCTCCGGCAACGGCAGGCCGGCTTCGAGGAGCCGCAAGCCGGCGGCGCCGGCCTCGACGTCGGCGGTGGTGAACCGACTCGCACCGCCGGCGCGGCGGGGGATGAGCAGGCCCTCCTTCACCACGGCCTGCAACAGCCCGAGAGGGATGCCGCTGCGCTCGGCCAGCTCCTCGATCGTGAAGGTGGCGTCGTCCACCGGGTCCGTCGCCACCGCGGTGACGAGGGCCTCGTCGGCGGCGTCCAGCTCGCCCGCCAGCAGACGCGTGATCGTCGCGAGGGTCAGGCCACGGGCCTGGAGCCGCCGGATGCGGGCGAGCCGCTCGACGTGGTCGTCGCCGTACCAGGCGACGCGCCCCTCGCGGCGAGGCGGGGGAAGGAGGCCGCGTGACTGGTAGAACCGTACGGTGTCCACCGAGACGTCGGCCTTCGCCGCCAGCGCCTCGACCCGGTAGTCCACGGTCCCACTCTAGGAGTGATCGCTCGCATGGTTGGAATCGGCGACGGGCAGGAGTTCTGCCGCGGGTGCGGGCGGACCGTCGCCGCGTGTGGCGGGTCGTGCGGGCGCGATCGACCGACCGATCCGGCCCGCTTCTGCACCCGTTGCGGGTGGCGCCTCCGGGAGATCGCCGTGGTCCCGGGCCTCGGCAGCCTCTGGTGCCGGGAACACGGCGTGGTCATCGACTGACTCAGGGCAACGGGGTGCCGCAGTGCTTGCAGATGCCGTTGGCCCGGGTCGTCGGCCGGTCGCACGACGGGCACCGGTAGACCTCGATTGCCCCGGACCGGAGACGACGGACCGCGGACACGAGCATCCCCCCGACGGCCACCACGATCGCCACCTCGAGCAGGTCCCGCACGAGGGTGTCGGCCGTCACTGCGGCCCCCGGCTCCCCGCCTCTGTCGCCATGCGGAGCGCCCACGGGTAGTCGGCCTTCCCCGCGGGCGAACGTACGACGGTGCCGACGATGACGAGCGAGCGCGGAACCTTGTAGCCCGCGAGCGTCCGCCGGGTGTGCGCTGCGAGCTCGACGAGTGACGGCGTCTCTGCGCCGGTGCGAACCTGCACCACTGCAGCCACTCGCTGACCCCACCGCTCGTCCGGGATCCCGACGACGATGGCGTCGAACACGGACGGGTGGGCCTTGAGGGCCGCCTCCACCTCCTCCGGATGGACCTTCTCGCCGCCGGTGTTGATCGACACGGCACCGCGGCCGAGGACGGTCACGGTCCCGTCGTCCCCGACGGTGGCGAGATCGCCGGGGACCGACCAACGGACCCCGTCGACGACGGGGAACGTCTCCGCCGTCTTCTTCGGATCGTTGTGGTAGCCGATGGGGATGTGGCCGCGACGGGCCAATCGGCCGATGGTGCCGGTACCGGGAGCGATCGGACGGAGGTCGTCGTCGAGGACCGTGGTGGCGGCGTCCATGGCGAAGCGGGGCAGGGGAGTGCCGTCGTTGGGGACGGCGACCATCTGTCCCTGCCCGCCGGTCTCGGACGCGCCGAACCCGTCGACGACCATGCAGCCAGGCAGCCGCGCCAGGAGCGCGTCCTTCACCGATGGCGAGAGCACGGCGCCGCCCGACAGGACGACCGTGAGCCTCGACACGTCCCACCGCTCCGGTGCGGCATCCAGGGCGTCGACCATCGGGCGGGCGAAGGCGTCGCCGACGATGACGAGGAACGTCACCGCCTCGTCGGCGACCAGCTGCCAGACCGCATCGGGGGCGAACGTCGGCGACGGGTCGATGACGACGGTGCCGCCCCGGAACAAGGTCGACAGCGCCATCCATTGTGAGCTGCCGTGGATGAACGGCGGCGCGGGAAGCAGACGGGTGCGACCCCTCGGCGCGCGCCCCGGCAACTCCGCGGGATCGGCGATCGGCGGGTCGCCGCCGCCGCCCAAGGCGGCGAAGAAGATGTCCTCGTGGCGCCAGACGACGCCCTTCGGCATCCCCGTCGTGCCGCCGGTGTAGAGGATGTATCGGTCGTCGCCGGACCGACCCGGAGGCGGAGCGACCGGCGCGGGTTGCGATTCGAGGGCGCGCTCGTACGGGGCGCCGCGCGCAAGGGTGAAGCGGAGCGACTCGGGACGCGCCTCCTCGACGACCGCCGCGAACGAGGGCTCGTGGACGAGGGCGACCAGGCCGGCGTCGTCGAACAGGTGGCGCAGCTCGCCCGCGACGTACCGGTGGTTGACGTTCACGGGAACGGCCCGGAGCTTGAAGGCGGCGAACATCCCCTCGAGGTACTCGGTGCCGTTCCGGAGGTGCAGGCCCACGTGGTCGCCGGGCCCGACGCCCTCGCCGGCCAGCGCCGCCGCCAGCCGCCCGGCGCGGTCGTCGAGCTCGGCGTAGGTCAGCCGCCGTGTGCCGCATGCGACGGCCTCGCGCTCGGGCACGGCGCGCGCCACGCTCTCGAAGAGATCGGCGAGGTTGAAGCTCGTCCCCATCTCGGTCAGTCGACGACGATGCTCGTGAGGTCCTCTTCGGGCGGCGGGTACTGCGGGTCCATCTGCTCCATGGTGTCGACGATGACCGAGAGCACCGCCCAGTCGCGGTACCACTTGTGGTCTGCCGGGACGACGTACCACGGCGCAGCCTTGGTGCTCGTCTTCGTGAGGGCGTCCTCGAACGCCTCCTGGTACTCGTCCCAGTGTTCGCGCTCCTCGAGGTCGGCGCGCCGGAACTTCCAGTTCTTCTCCGGGTTCTCGAGCCGCTTCCGGAACCGCTCGGCCTGCTCGTCCTTCGAGATGTGGAGGAAGAACTTCAGGATCGTCGTGCCCGACGCCACGAGTTGCGACTCGAAGTCGTTGATGGCGGCGTAGCGCTTCGACCACACCTTCTTCGGGACGAGCTCGTGCACGCGGACGATGAGCACGTCCTCGTAGTGCGAGCGGTTGAAGATGCCGATCTCGCCCTTGCGGGGCGTGGCCTGGTGGACCCGCCAGAGGAAGTCGTGGGCGAGCTCGTCGTCCGACGGCGCCTTGAACGAGGTGACGCGACAGCCCTGCGGGTTCACGCCACCGAAGACCTTCCGGATGGCGCCGTCCTTGCCACCGGCGTCGATCGCCTGAAGGACGACCAGCAGCGCGCGCTTGTTCTCCGCCCAGAGCCGCTCCTGCAGGTCGGCGAGCCGCTGGTTCAGCTCGGAGGACGCCGCCTCGGTCTCCTTCTTGTCGCCGGGGGCCCCCTTGATGCTCGCCGTGTCGATCTTGGCGATGCCGGCTTTCGACTTCGGCGCGACCTGGAGGTGGTCGAGGATGCCCGAGCGGTCCATCCGGCGCATCGTAGGGTGGCCGTGCATGGAGGCCCGCAAGATCGGCGTGCGTCGCGCCGCCGTCCTTGCCTCCGGCGTGGCGGTCGTCCTCGTGGCGGTGTCGGTGACCGTGCTGCTGCGGGGGCCGGACGATCCCGACGTGATCGTGGGCTTCACCGGCGAGACCATCTCCACGCCGCCGACGGAACCGCCGACGATCCTCGGGCCGCCGCCGACGCTGCCGCCCCCGGACCTCGGCCGCCCACCGACCCCCGAGCCAGGTCCGGCGCTCGGTCTCAAGGTCGCCAACGGACACCCGTTCGAGCCGGCGGTCGAGTTCCGCAGCGACATCCCGATCCCCGAGGACCTGGTGTTCGTCCTCGTGATCGGTTCTGACGCCCGTCCGCGTGAGGACCTGCTGGCGACGCGGGCGGACTCGCTGCACCTCATCGCGGTGAACCCGAAGTCGGGGCAGGGAACGATCGTCGGATTCCCGCGCGACGCATACGTCCAGTTCCCGCGGGGCGGGCGAGGGAAGATCAACGACGCGTTGTCGCGCGGCGGACCGACGTACGTGGCCGAGACCGTGCGCCTCCTCACGGGACTTCCTGTCGACTACTACGTCCTCACGGGCTTCGTCGGGCTGCAGCGGATGGTCGACGACGTCGGCGGCGTGGACGTGCTCGTGGACCGTCGCATGAACGACCGCAACTCCGGCGCACGCTTCGAGAAGGGGTGGCAGCACCTCGTCGGCGGCGAGGCGCTGGCCTTCAGCCGGAACCGCCACGACGTGGCGAATGGTGACTTCACCCGTTCGGAGCATCAGGGCCAGCTGCTGCTGTCGGGGCTCGGGAAGCTTCGGGCGTCGGTGGCCGACGACGGACGGCTCCTCCAGTTCGTCGACGTCCTACGCAAGTCGTGCCGCTTCGACGTCCCCGCCGACCACCTGCCGCGGCTGGCGGCGCTGGCCCGCCGGCTCGCTCCCGAGCGGATGAGCAACGTAGTGCTTCCGGGGCGAGTGGGCTACGCCGGGAGCGCGTCGGTCGTCTACCTCACCCAGGACGCGCCCCGACTCTTCGCCGACCTGCGCGACGACGCCGTCATCGGAACCGCGGCGCCGGCACCGCCCCCACCGCCGTCGCCGTCGACGACATCGACGACGGCGACGACGTCGAGCACCGCGCCGCCGTCCACGACGACGAGCACCACGGAGGCCGGCCCCCTGGTCACCGTGCCCGGCTGAGTCCCCGTCCGCAGTAGAAAGAGGACGTGAGCACGAACGCAAAGCAGGCGTACGAGACGATGCAGGCGACCCAGGGCCAGTCCGAGGGCACCGGTGAGTGGTTCGAGGTCACGCAGGACCTCATCGACACCTTCGCCGACGCCACCCACGACCACCAGTTCATCCACGTGGATCCCGAGCGGGCCAAGGCTTCGCCGTTCGGGGGCACGATCGCCCACGGGTTCCTGACGCTGTCGCTGCTGACCCATCTCGTCGGGTCGATCCGCTCCGAGGAGGCCCGCCCCGCGCCCCGCATGGAGGGGCTGATCATGGGCGTGAACTACGGGTTCGACAAGGTCCGCTTCGTGAGCCCGGTCAAGAGCGGCTCGAAGGTGCGGGCCAGCGGCGTGACCAAGTCCGTCGAGTTGAAGGGCAGCGCCATCAACACGACGCGGACGATCACCGTGGAGATCGAGGGCGAGGACAAGCCGGCCCTCGTCGCCGACTGGATCACCCGCCTCGTGTTCGCCTGACCGCGCGCGCCCTCGTTCTGGGCGGACTCAACCACCTCACAGGTGGTTCAACCCGCCCAGAACCGCGGCGGGCCGCGGAATCACCGGAACCAGGTGCGTTGGTAGTTGCGGCTCATCGGGTGGATCAGCAGGGCGAACTGGGCGACGGCGAAGAGCAGGTTCACCGGTGACCCGGCGAGGATGTTGATGCCGGAGAACAGCGCCAGGGCGTAGGGCAGCAGCGCCAAGGCGGACACGGCGACGCCGAGCCAATAGCCCCACTTGCGGTCGTTGGCGATCCCGTAGGCGGCCGCCCCGGATGCGGCCACGATGGCGATGGCGATCGGACCGCCGCCGCCGAGCACGCCGAGGAGCCCGAAGAAGGCATCGAAGTACAGCAGGTAGGTCGCGATCAGCAGGGTCTGCGGGTGCCGCTGGTTGATCCAGCGCTGGGTCTCCACACCGTCAGTCTGACAGGCGCCCGAGCGTGACCGCGGTCCCCCGTCCCGCGCGGAGCTGTCCGCAGGCGGCGTCGATCGACGTGCCACGGTTGCGCCGGACCGTCGCGTTGACGCCGAGGACGACCAGCCGATCACGGAACTCCCGCACCCGCTCCGGCGGCGTGCCCCGCACGGGATATCCCGGCGTGGGGTTGAGCGGGATGAGGTTCACGTGGGCACCGAGCGACCGTGCGAAGCGGCTCAGCTCGGCGGCGTCGGACGAGCGGTCGTTGACGCCGTCGATGAGCGCCCACTCGAACGACAACCGGCGGCCCTTGGCGGCGAGGTAGTCCTCGCACGCCACCGCCAGCTCGGCGAGCGGGTAGCGCCGGTTGATCGGCACGAGCTCACTGCGGAGCTCGTCGTTGGCGGCGTGCAGCGACACCGCGAGGTTCACCGGCAGCGCCTCGGCCGCGAGACGACGGATGCCGGGGATGATGCCGACGGTCGAGAGCGTGAGGTGTCGCGCCGACAACCCGAGTTCGTCGTGCAGCCGCAGGACCGACGCCCACACGGCGTCGTAGTTGGCCATCGGTTCGCCCATGCCCATGAACACGACGTTCGACAGCCGGCGACCCGTCGCAACCGCGGCGGTGCGGGCCCGCACCACCTGCTCGACGATCTCGCCGGTGGTGAGGTGGCGGTCGAAGCCGGACTGCCCGGTGGCGCAGAACCCGCACGCCATCGCGCACCCCGCCTGCGAGGAGATGCACACGGTGCTGCGGGCGGGGTAGTGCATGAGCACCGTCTCCACCTGGCGCCCGTCGTGCAACGTCCAGAGCCACTTGCGCGTGGCGCCGTCCTCCGTGACGGACTCGTAAGCCGCGGTGAGTGCGGGTGCGAGATCGGGATCGCCGGCCAGCCGTTGCCGGAGCGACTTGGGCAGCGTGGTCAGGTCCGCGGGCGCGGTGCCATGGACGTAGAGGCCCTCCCACACCTGGCGGGCGCGGTACGGCGGCTCGCCGAGGGCCGCGAGCCGTGCTTCGACGGTCTCCCTCGTCAGGTCGTAACGGGTCGCCATGGAACCAGCGTAAGGGTGTCCGAAGGCAACGATTTCCGACGTCGATAGGCGGAGACGCCTGGGTAGCGTCTCGGGTCATGGCCCTCGCCCACGCCGGCACCGGCGGTTCCGAGCACCACCATCGCAACATCCAGGGGGGCGCGGCACGCGCCGCAGTCTTCGGTGTCAGCGACGGGCTCGTGTCGAACCTCGCGCTCGTCGTCGGCATGGCCGGAGCGGGACCGGCGCCCGGTGTCGTCCGTCTGGCCGGGCTGGTGGGCCTGTTGGGCGGCGCCTTCTCCATGGCGGCGGGTGAGTACGTGTCGATGAAGGCGCAGACCGAGCTGCTGCAGCGCGAGCTCGAGCTCGAGCGGATCGAGATCGCCCGGCGTCCTGACAGCGAACGGCGGGAGCTCGCGCAGATCTACCGGTCGCGGGGCGTCGCCTCCGAGGTGGCCGACCAGTTGGCGCGGGAGATGATGGCCGACCCGGAGCTCGCCCTGCAGACCCACGCGCGGGAAGAGCTCGGCATCGACCCCGACGAGCTCGGTGCGCCCGTGCGGGCGGCGACATCGTCGTTCGGCGCCTTCGGTGTCGGCGCGTTGGTGCCCGTGCTCCCGTGGTTCTTCTTCCGGGGAACGCCCGCGATCGCGTCGTCGATCGTCGCCGGAGCGGTCGCCGCCATCGTCATCGGCCTGCTCCTGGCCCGCTACGCCGAGCGCCCGCCGATCATGTCCGCCCTCCGCCAGCTCGCGATCGCCGCCCTCGCCGCCGGTGTGCCCTACCTCATCGGTCGCGCCGTCGGCGTCAACGTCAGCTGACGACGATGTCGCCGGTGTACGCCCGGTCGACGTGGTCGACGTCGAAGCCGAGCTTCCGGTACAGCGCCACCGCCGGATCGTTGTCGGCGTCGACGTAGAGCATCCCGACCCGCAGGCCCGCTGACGCCAGGTGGTCGAGCCCGGCGAGCACGAGCGTCCGTCCGAGCCCGAGCCCGTGGAAATCGGGGTCGACGGCGATCACGTAGATCTCGCCCAAGGGCGGCTCGTGGCCGGCGTGGACCTTGGTCCAGCAGAACCCCGCCAGCCGACCGTCGCGCTCGTGCAACAGGAAGCCGGACGGATCGAACCACGCCTCCGACTCGCGCTCCTTGACGGTCCCGACGTCCCAGCCGCCCTGCTCGGGGTGCCAGTGGAAGGCCCGGTTGTTGACCTCGAGCCACGCCTCCTCGTCGGTTCCGGGGACGAACGGGCGCAACGTGGTCGACCGGTCCCAGGACTCACCTTCGACAGGCAACGGACGCCGCATCTGCAGCAGGTCGCGGCCCCGCGACAGACCTGCAGAGGACGCGATGGTGTCGGAGTCGTCGGAGGGCTTCGGCACCCAGAGGTGGACGTGGCCACCCCCCTCGGCGCGCACGATGTCGACGGCCTCCCGCAGGAGGTCGCCGCCGATGGCGACGCCGTCCATCGCGCGGTGGTGCGGGTCGACGACGTACTCGAGCGCCCAGTTCCCGCTGAGACCACGCGTCAGCTGCGCGTACCCCACGGGATGATCGTGACCGGGCTCCCAGGCGACCAGCCCGGCGAATCCGCGACGCCCACCGTGGACGAGATCGAGCCACTGGTGATCGCCCAGGGGACGGTGCCCGTCGGCGTTCGCGGCGACGTCCAGCAAGGTGCTCACGGCCGCGATGTCATCGGCGCGCATCTGCCGCTTGACCTCGAGGTGGTGCACGGGCGGCAACGATAACCTCCACCCCTCGTGGCGAAGCCCAGGTCACCGAAGGGACGCGCCGCTGAGGCCGCGCTCCGGCTGGCGACCGAGTTCCCGGGGACACCGGTCGAGCTGTGCGAGCTCCGCCACACCAACGCCTTCGAGCTGTTGACGGCGACCATCCTCTCCGCGCAGTCGACCGACCAGAACGTCAACCTCGTGACGCCCGACCTGTTCGCCCGCTATCCGACGCCGAGGGACCTCGCCGCCGCCGACCCGTCCGAGCTCGAGGTCGCCGTCCACCGCACCGGCTTCTTCCGCAGCAAGGCCAAGAGCCTGCTCGGCATGGCGACGGCCCTCGTCGAGCGATTCGACGGCGAGGTGCCCCACGCCATCGAGGACCTCGTCACGCTCCCGGGCGTCGGCCGCAAGACGGCCAACGTCGTTCGCAGCGTCGCCCTCGGCGAGCCCGGCCTGCCCGTCGACACCCACGTCCTGCGCCTCTCGAAGCGCCTCGGACTGACGGTCCTCGACGACCCCGTCAAGGTCGAGCGTGAGCTCGGCACCATGCTCCGGCCGGCGGACCGCGGCCTGTTCAGCCTCCGAATGATCCTCCACGGCCGCCGCACCTGCACCGCCCGCAAGCCGCGCTGCGGGGACTGCGTCCTGAACGACTTCTGCCCCTCCGCTTTTCTCTAGGAGACTTCTGAGCGCCCTGGGGCCCTTCGGGCGTGGGGGCTTGCCGCTCGGCTGTCGGCTGCTCGCTCCCTACGCCGACCTTGCGCGGGCGTCGGACTCGCGCGCTAAAGGCGGGAGCTGGAGACCAGCTTCTGTAGGCGGCGCTGCGCACCCCGGAGCGACCGTTCGATCTCGAAGAGCTCGACGGAGATGTCCGACTGCTCGCCCGCCGAGGCGTCGGCCATGGCCGACAGCCGCTTGGTCAGCTCGTCGAGGGCGGTGGAGACGGAGGACAGCTCCGGACGGGGGTCTTCCATATGCGTCGATCCTGCCTCACCGTCGCCCGTAACATCGATCCCTCATGCTCCGGCGACTCGACCTCCGTGGGAAGACCGGCGACCTGCGCGCCGAGATCCCCCGCCCGCAGGCCGCGACCGAGCCGCCCGTGGCGCAGGTGCAATCCCTGCTCGCCGACGTCCGCGCCCGCGGCGACGAGGCGCTGCGCGATCTGACCGAGCGCTTCGACGGGGTCCGCCCGCCCGAGGAGCTGAAGGTGCCGCAGGCCGATCTCGACGCCGCGCTCGCCTCGATCCCGCCGCTGCTGCGTGAGGCCCTCGAGGCCGCCCGCGCCAACGTCCTCGCGTACCACCGCGAGCAGCTCCACGAAGACGCCCGCTTCGAGAAGGACGGGCTCGTCGTCCGCGAGCTCCGTCGCCCGGTCGACCGCGCCGGCGTGTACGTCCCAGGCGGCGCCGTCCCCCTGATCTCGACCGTCCTCATGACGGTCATCCCGGCGCGAGTCGCCGGCGTGCCCGAGGTCGTGCTGTGCTCACCGCCCGACAAGGCGACGGGATCCGTCGCGCCGGGCATCCTCGCGGCCGCCGCCCTCGTCGGGGTCGACGAGGTCTACGGCCTCAACGGCCCCGCGGCCATCGGCGCCATGGCCTACGGCACCGCCTCGATCCGTCCCGTCGACGTCATCGTCGGCCCCGGGAACGTCTATGTCTCGCAGGCCAAGCGCGAGGTGAGCGGCGTCGTCGGTGTCCCGTCGTCGTTCGCCGGACCCTCCGAGGTCGTCGTCGTCGCCGACGAGACGACGCCGGCCGAGTACGCCGCCATCGACCTCATCGTGCAGGTCGAGCACGGGCCCGACGGGCTGGCGTGGCTGATCACGTGGAACGAGGACGTCGCCGACCGCATCACTGCCGTGGTCGAGAAGTTCACCGCCGAGTCGCCGCGCCGCGACACCATCGCCGACAACCTCGAGCGCAACTCCTACGTCGCCCTCGTCGACGGACCCGAACAAGCGATCGAGCTCGCCAACGCCATCGCGCCGGAGCACCTGCAGCTCATGACCGCCGACCCCGACGCGCTGCTCGGCCTGGTGCGACATGCGGGCGCGGTGTTCACGGGCGTGTACGCGCCTGCCAGCGTCGGCGACTACATCGCGGGTCCGAGCCACGTCCTCCCGACCTACGGGTCGGCCCGCTTCGCCGGCGCCCTACGGGTCGACGACTTCTCCAAGCACATCCACGTCGTGTCGGTCGACGAGGCGACGCTCTCCCGGCTCGCGCCGCACGTCGCCGCCATCGCCGAGGCCGAAGGACTCGCCGCCCACGCCGCGTCCGTCCGCCTCCGAGGGCCGCGATGAGCGAAGCGAGTGGCCCGCCGACCCGGACGCCGTTGCGGATCGAGCCGAACGACAACCTCGGCGAGCTCGAGGGATACCACTCGCCTCAAGTCGACGTCGAGGTCCGCCTCAACACCAACGAGTCGCCGTACGCCCCGCCTGCCGAGTGGATCGGCGACGTCGTGGCGGAGCTCGAGCGCATCGACTTCCACCGCTACCCCGATCGTCACGCCGTCGAGCTGCGATCGGCGCTGGCCGAGCTGCACGGCGTCACGATCGACCAGGTCTTCTGCGCCAACGGGAGCAACGAGGTCCTGCAGACCCTGTTCCTCACGTACGGCGGACCGGGTCGGCGCGCCGCCGTCTTCGAACCGACGTACGCCATGCACGGCCAGATCGGCCACCTCACGTCGACATCGGTGGTGGTCGGCGAGCGGGGTGCCGACTTCCTCCTCGACCTGACCGAGGTGAAGCGCGTCGTCGACGCCGCATCGCCGTCGCTGACCTTCGTCTGCTCGCCCAACAACCCGACGGGACGGGCCGAACCGCGCCCCGTCGTCGACGAGGTCCTCGACCTGGTCGTCTCCCGCGCCCAGGGCCTGGTCGTCGTCGACGAGGCCTATGGTCAGTTCTCGTCCTGGACGGCGCTCGACCTCGTCGCCGACGACCGTCCGCTCGTCGTCACCCGCACGTACTCGAAGACCTGGTCGATGGCGGGCGCGCGGCTGGGGTACCTCGTCGGTCCGGCCGAGGTCGTCGCCGCGCTGCAACAGCGCGTCCTGCCCTATCACCTCGACGCGCTGAAGCAGCGCGCCGGGCTGGCGGCACTGCGTTACTCCTCGCAGATGGAGGCACGCGTCGAGGCCCTCGTCGCTGAGCGGGAGCGGCTGGCGAGGGCGCTCCACGAGCTGCCGCTCGAGACGTGGCCGAGCGACGCCAACTTCCTCCTCTTCCGTCCGATCGGCCGCCGCGGCGACGAGGTGTGGCAAGCGCTGGTCGACCGCTCCATCCTCGTCCGCAACTGCGGCTCGTGGCCCCGCCTCGAGGACTGCCTCCGCGTCACCGTCGGCACGCCCGACGAGGACGACCGGTTCCTCGCCACACTGACCGAGGTCCTCGCATGACGAGAAGCGCAGCCCGCAGCCGCAAGACCGCAGAGACGTCGATCGATGTGGCCCTGGACCTCGACGGTGTCGCGGGTGGGTCCGCCACGGTCGACACCGGCCTCCCGTTCTTCGACCACATGGTGAGCCAACTCGGCAAGCACGGGGGGTTCGACCTGACGGTGCGGGCGACCGGTGATCTGACGGTCGACACCCACCACACCGTCGAGGACGTCGCCATCGTCCTCGGGGAGGCGCTGAAGGAGGCGCTCGGTGACAAGGCCGGAGTGCGCCGCTTCGCATCCATCCTGTTGCCGCTCGACGAGGCTCTCGTCGAGGTCGCCCTCGACCTGTCCGGTCGTCCCTTCGTCGTCTACGAGTGCGAGTTCCCCGGCCCGTTCGATGTGCTTGCGTTGGGTACGCCGCCGTTCGACCCGCAGCTCGGCGAGCACTTCTGGCAGAGCTTCGCGACCGCCGCCGGCATCACCCTGCACGTCCGTCTGCGCGCCGGTCGCAACACCCACCACATCCTCGAGGCGGTCTTCAAAGCGGTCGCCCGCTGCCTCCGCGACGCCGTGCGCGTCGAGGGCAACGGCGTGCCGTCGACGAAGGGCTCCCTGTGATCACTGCCTCGAGCCGGCGGGCTGTGACTGCCTCGAGCCGGCGGGCTGGGATTGCCTCGAGCCGGCGGGCTGGGTGATCGCCGTCCTCGATTACGGGATCGGCAACCTCCGGTCGGCCGAGAAGGCGCTTCAGCACGTCGGCGGTGACGCGCGTCTGGTCACGGCGCCCCGCGAGGCGCGCGGCGCCGACGCCGTCGTGCTGCCCGGCGTCGGCGCCTTCGGCGCGTGCATGGACGCGCTGAGGCGGTCGGGGCTCGACGAAGTCGCCGTCGAAGCGGTCGGCGCGGGGACGCCGTTCCTCGGAATCTGCGTCGGGATGCAGCTCCTCTACGAGGGGTCCGACGAGGACCCGGATGCCGAGGGTCTCGGCATCCTCGACGGCCGCATCCGCAAGCTGTCCGGCGACGTCAAGCGCCCGCAGATGCAGTGGAACCAGCTCGAGCTCGCACAGCCCGACGATCCGCTCGTGCGCGGACTGGGCGACGATCCTTGGGTCTACTTCGTCCACTCCTATGCCGCCGAGGACACCGGCGCCACCATCGCCACGTGCGACTACGGAGGCCCTGTGGTCGGTGTCGTCGGACGGGACAACCTCTGGGCGACGCAGTTCCACCCCGAGAAGTCCGGACCCGTCGGGTTGCAGCTCCTGCGCAACTTCGTCGAGTTGTGTTGATGGCCTCGCTCGGGCTCGCTGACGCGCCGTTCCGCACGGCTGTCGCTCATCGCCGGCGCTTCTCTCGCGACGGCCGTTGATGGACCTCTATCCGGCCATCGACCTTCGGCGCGGGAAGTGCGTGCGGCTCTACCAGGGCGACTTCGATCAGGAGACCGTCTACGGCAGCGATCCGATCCGACAAGCCAAGCGCTTCGCCGATGCGGGCGCGCCGTGGGTCCACGTCGTCGACCTCGACGCGTCCCGGGAGCAGGGATCGAACCGTGGTGTCGTCACCGCGGTGGCGGCAGCGATCGGTCCCGTGCGTCTCCAGACGGGAGGGGGCATTCGCGACGGATCTCTGCTCGACGAAGGCATCGCCCGCATCGTCCTGGGCAGCCTCGCCGTGAACGATCGGGCGGTCGCCGCCGAGCTCGTCCGTCGGTACCCGGGTCGCGTCGCCATCGGCCTCGACCATTGGGACGGCGAGATCCGGACCCGAGGCTGGGAGGAGCGCAGCGGCGTCCAACTCCTCGACGCCGTGGGCTGGAACGAGTTCGACGGCGCCGCCAGCTTCGTCGTCACCAACATCGCCAGGGACGCCACGCTCGAAGGACCGGACCTCGATGGCCTGGCTGATGTCGTGCGGGCGACGGCGACGCCGGTGATCGCCTCGGGTGGCGTCGGCACGCTCGACGACCTGCGAGCGCTGACGAACGCGGGCGTCGATGGCGTCATCGTCGGGAAGGCGCTCTACGAGGAACGTTTCACCATCGAGGAGGCACTCGACGCATGCACAGCGTGAGGGTCATCCCATGCCTCGACGTCGACGCCGGTCGCGTCGTCAAGGGCGTCCAGTTCGTCGACATCCGCGACGCCGGTGACCCCGCCGAGCTGGCCAAGCGGTACGACGAGGAGGGCGCCGACGAGGTCGTGTTCCTCGACATCACCGCTTCCTCGGACCAACGCGACACAATGGTCGACGTCGTTCGCCGGACCGCCGAAGAGGTGTTCATCCCGTTGACCGTCGGCGGCGGCGTGCGGTCCGTCGACGACGCACGCAAGCTCCTCCGCGCGGGTGCCGACAAGGTCGGCGTCAACACCACGGCGGTCGAGCGACCCGAGGTGATCGCCGAGATCGCCATGGAGTTCGGCGCGCAATGCGTCGTCGTCGCCATCGACGCGAAGTGGGTCGGGGGTGGGGGAGACGGGCAGGGCGGAGTCGGTCGGTACGAGGTCTTCACCCACGGCGGCCGGCGGACGACCGGCATCGATGCCATCGAATGGGCGGCTGAGGTCGAACGGCGAGGCGCCGGCGAGATCCTCCTGACGTCGATGGACCGCGACGGCACGCGCGACGGTTACGACCTCGAGCTCGTGCGCCTGGTCGTCGACGCTTGTCGGGTCCCGGTGATCGCCAGCGGCGGCGTCGGCACGCTCCAACATCTCGTGGAAGGCGCCCGAGACGGGCATGCTGATGCCGTGCTCGCGGCCTCGATCTTCCACTTCGGCGAGCACACCGTGGCCGAGGCCAAGGACGCGCTCACCAGCGCTGGGCTGCTCGTGCGCCCAGCGCCGCAGTGAGCGTGACCAACCACCGGGTCGTCCTCGTCGACGACGTGCCCGAGATCCGCCAGGTCCTCCGTCTGATCCTCGAGCACGCCGGGCCCTTCGAGATCGTCGGCGAAGGCAGCAACGGATCCGAAGCGGTCGTCCTCGTCGGTGAGCTCCAGCCCGACCTGTTGGTGATGGACGTCGAGATGCGGGGCGGCCCGAGCGGGTGGGAGGTGCTGCCTCAGATCCGCGAGGCGGCGCCGAGGACGGCGGTCGTCATCCTCTCCGGAAGCGCCATCGACCCGCTGGGGTCGGAGCGTGCGGGGTTGGCCGACGCCGTCCTCGAGAAGGGCCTGCCGCCCCAGGAGCTGAACGACGCGCTGCAGGAGCTGCTCCGCGACCCCGTGAGGCGAACGGACACCCCGCCCGGTCGCGCGGTCACCGACGGTCGAGGGCCGTCGGTCGGCGAGTCCGACGCCGAGCGGCTCCACCAGGACCTCGAGCGGGTGACGCGCGAGCTCGAGGGCTTCGCGTCCGTCGCCGGCCACGACCTCGCCCAGCCGTTGCAGGTCGCGTACGGGTACCTCGAGATGGTCCGCTCGGAGTTCGCCGAGGGGATGGACCCGACGGCCGCGCAGTGGATCGACGCGGCGATCGGCTCCCTGGAGCGGATGCGCCTCCTCGTACAGGACATCCTCGCCTTCGCCCGCAGCGGCGACCGCAACCTCCCCCCGTCGGCGGTCGACGTCGAGGCGGCGGCACGGTCGGTCATCGACGGCCTCGGCTCGTTCCTCGACGAGCGCCGCGCCGAGGTCACGTTGCGCCCGCCGCTCCCGACGGTGCAGGGCCACGGGCCGCACGTGTCCCAGGTCCTCGAGTGCCTCGTCGACAACGCCGTCCGGTTCGTCCCCTCGGATCGCGTCCCGGTCGTCGAGGTCTTCGCCGAGGAGGGGGCGACGGAGTGGATCATCACCGTCGCCGACAACGGGCCGGGGATCCCGCTCGACCAGTGCGAGCGGGTCTTCGACCTCTTCTCTCGCGGCCCCAAGTCGACGAACAGCGGGACGGGTCTCGGCCTCTCGATCTCACGGAAGCTCGTCAACCGGATGGGCGGCCGGATCTGGGTCGAGCGGCGGCCACACGAGGGTGGGGGGGCTTGGATGCGGTTCGCCCTTCCGAAGGACCTCCCATAACCTTCTGGCGGTGAGGACCGATTCGAAGCAGCCGATCCGGATGCTCGCCGACCGGCTCCTCGTCCAGATCCCCACCTCGGAAGGGGAGAGGACGACGAAGGGCGGCCTGCTGATCCCGGCGACCGCACAGGTGTCCAAGCGTCTGGCGTGGGCCGAGGTCGTCGCCGCCGGCGCCCACGTGCGTGGCATCGAAGTCGGCGACCTCGTGCTCTTCAGCCCCGAGGACCGCTATGAGGTCGAGGTCCGCGGCGAGGACTACCTGATCCTCCGCGAGCGCGACATCCATGCCGTCGCCGCCGAACGCATCGAAGGGAACACGGGGCTGTACCTATGAGTGACGCTTGCAACCGAGTCGGGTCATGACCCTCAAGGACATCACTTCCATCGGTGACCTGACGTGGACGAACGACGGCCTCATCCCGGCCATCGCGCAGGACGTACACGGCAAGGTCGTGATGATGGGCTGGATGAACCAGGCGACGCTCCGGGAGACCCTCGAGTCGGACCGGATGGTCTATTGGTCGCGCAGCCGGCAGGAACGATGGGCCAAGGGCGACACCTCGGGCGACATCCAGGTCGTGAAGGAGGCCTGGTTCGACTGCGACGGCGATGTCCTCCTGTTCGTCGTCGACCAACACGGCAAGGGCGCCTGCGCGACCGGCGAGTACTCGTGCTTCTTCCGGGACCTGCGTGACCTCGTCCCCGACTCGTAACGACTTCCACACGCTGGCGCGCGGGCACTCGGTCGTCCCCGTCTGGCGCGAGGTCCTCGCCGACTACACCACACCCGTCGCCGCCTTCGCCCGCCTCGCGGGTCAGGAAGAGACGGGCTTCCTCTTCGAATCCGTCGAGCGCGAGCGGTGGAGCCGGTGGTCCTTCGTCGGACGCCGCCCGTCGGCGACGATCGTCGCGCGCGACGGAACCCTCGAG
Source organism: Acidimicrobiales bacterium (assembly GCA_035525495.1). Classification (GTDB taxonomy): domain Bacteria; phylum Actinomycetota; class Acidimicrobiia; order Acidimicrobiales; family CADCTF01; genus DATLED01. The sequence continues at coordinate 26,518 of DATLED010000013.1, forward strand.
GTCACCGGTGACCTACCGGCGTCGGTGCCGCGCGACCGCGGGGTGCTCGCCGCCATCGAGTCGATCCTGGCGACGCACCGCTCGCCGTCGCTGCCTGACCTCCCTCCCTGGCACGGCGGCATCGCCGGCTACCTCGGCTACGACGTCGTCCGCGAGGTCGAGCGCCTCCCCGACGTGCCGCCCGACGACCTCGGCAACCCGGACGCGGTTCTGTCGGTCATCGGCGACATCGCCGCCTACGACCACTGGCGCCAGCGGGTCACCGTCGTCGCCAACGCGTTCGTACCGGCCGGGGCCGACGAGGCCACCGTCGACGCCGCCTACGACGACGCCTGCC
>DATLED010000027.1:0-78048 GCA_035525495.1 Acidimicrobiales bacterium
GATCCCTGGCGCGTCGATCGCCAGCCCGGCCGCCACTTTCCAGGCGATGTTCTGGCGCAACGCGTCCGCGGCATAGCGATCCGACAGACCCTCGAGCGCCTGGAGGACCAGCGTCGCCGCGATCACGTCCGCCGGGACCGAAGGTCGACCCCGCTTCGACGGGAACAGATCGGCGAACAACTCGTCGGGAAATAGTTCGTGGCGATGATCAGCCAAGAACGCGTGCACCGAGGTGTCGTCCACGAGATGACGGCACAACGCACCTGCGTCCAAGAGCTCGGCGTTCGGATCGCTCTTGCCCTGCATGCCCTCAGTCTGAAGAACCCGCCAACAAATCGCGAGCACCCTCGACCGATTTCTTCAGCAGTCTCCTAGGTGGCGCCCAGGAACTCCAGGGCGGCGTCGAGGAACTTGAAGTCCTTCGGTGTGGCGAAGTGGTCGACGCCCTTCAGCGACACGAATCTGGCGTTCGGCAGCGCCTCGACCAGCGGCTCGGCGGGAGCGGCGAAGTCCTGATCGCCGAGGACCACGAGCACGGGGCACGTCACGCCGGCCAACTTCGCACGATCCAGGGGTGAGGACTCCCGACGGAGGAAGGCCCCCAACGCCTTGGGATCGTTGCCCGAACCCGCGGCGAACTGCGCGAACAACCGGGCCGTTCCATGGGCCTCGTCCACGACGCCGCCCTCGATGGCCTTCGCCAGCGCCTCGGACGAACCGCCGGCGAACACGCCGGCCCCGATCCCCGCCACCACGATCCTCTCGAACCGGTCGGGATGGTCGCACGCCACCTCGAGCAACAAGCGGGCCCCCATCGAGAAGCCGATCGCCTGCACGGCCGAGCCGTCGTCGGGCAACGCCGCCACGATGTCGCTCGTGACGTCCTCGTAGGCCGCCGGGTCGTGCGGCTTGTCCGCCTTGCCGTGTCCCAGGAGGTCGATGCCGATCACCTCCCGCCCGGCGTCGGACAGCAGGTCGACCCACCCCGGCTCCCGCCAGTTCAGATCGAAGGACGAAGCGAGGCCATGGACCAACAGCACGGGCGTTCCGGACACGGCGCCAATCTAGGATGGTCACCCCGTGCCCATCCGCTCCGAGCTCCGCAACGTCGCCATCATCGCCCACGTCGACCACGGCAAGACGACCCTCGTCGACGCCATGCTGTGGCAGTCCGGCGCCTTCCGCGCCAACCAGGACGTGAACGAGCGCGTCATGGACTCGACCGACCTGGAGCGGGAGAAGGGCATCACGATCCTGGCCAAGAACACGGCCGTCCGGCACTCCGGCACCAAGATCAACATCATCGACACGCCGGGTCACGCGGACTTCGGCGGCGAGGTCGAGCGGGGCCTGTTCATGGTCGACGGCGTCCTGCTCCTCGTCGACGCCAGCGAGGGCCCGCTACCCCAGACACGCTTCGTCCTTCGCAAGGCGCTGCAACAGCGGCTCCCCGTCATCCTCGTCATCAACAAGATCGACCGGCCGGATGCGCGCGTGGCCGAGGTGCTCGACGAGGTCTACGCGCTGTTCATGGACCTCGACGCCGACGACCACCAGATCGAGTTCCCGATCGTCTACACGAACGCCCGAGCCGGAACCGCGACCCTCGACCTCGAGAAGCCGGGCGAGGACCTCGAGCCGCTGTTCGACGTCCTCCTCAACTCGATCCCGGCGCCGGAGTTCACCGACGACCACCCGCTGCAGGCGCTGGTGACGAACCTCGACGCGTCGCCCTACGTCGGTCGCCTGGCGGTGTGCCGCGTCCACCAGGGCACGATCCGCAAGGGCCAGCAGGTGGCCTGGTGCCGCCGCGACGGGACCATCGAGAAGGCCAAGGTCACCGAGCTCTACGTGACCGAGGAGCTCGAGCGCAAGGACGCTGCCGAGGCCGGACCGGGCGACATCATCGCCGTCGCCGGCCTTCCCGACGTGACGATCGGCGAGACGCTGGCCGACCCGGACGACCCCCGTCCGCTCCCGGTGATCCACGTCGACGAGCCGAGCCTGTCGATGACGATCGGGGTGAACACCTCTCCTCTCGCCGGACTGGAGGGATCGAAGCTCACCGCCCGCCAGATCAAGGCGCGGCTCGACGCCGAGCTCGTCGGCAACGTCTCGCTCCGGGTGCTGCCGACCGAGCGACCGGACACGTGGGAGGTGCAGGGCCGGGGCGAGCTGCAACTGGCCGTCCTGGTCGAGATCATGCGGCGTGAGGGCTTCGAGCTCACCGTCGGCAAGCCCCGCGTGCTCACCCAGGACCGCGACGGCGTGAAGCACGAGCCCGTCGAGCGGGTGTCGATCGACGTGCCCGACGACTACCTCGGCGTCGTCACCCAGCTGCTGGCCCTGCGCAAGGGCCGCATGGAGCACATGGTCAACCACTCCACCGGCTGGGTGCGGCTCGAGTACCTCGTGCCCGCGCGCGGGCTCATCGGGTTCCGCACCGAGTTCGTCACCGAGACGCGCGGCACCGGGCTCATCCACCACGTCTTCGAGAGGTGGGAGCCGTGGTTCGGCGACATCCGCATCCGCCACAACGGGGCGCTCGTCGCCGACCGTCGAGGGCCGACGACGACGTTCGCCTTGATGGCGCTGCAGGACCGCGGCGTGCTGTTCCTCGGGCCCGGCGTCGAGGTCTACGAGGGGATGATCGTCGGCGAGAACGCCCGCTCCGACGACATGGACGTCAACCCGGCCAAGGAGAAGAAGCTCAACAACATCCGGTCCTCGACGGCCGAGGTCTACGAGCGGCTGATCCCCGCCCAGCTGTTCTCGCTCGAGCAGGCGCTCGAGTTCATCGGCGAGGACGAGTGCGTCGAGGTCACCCCCAAGACCGTTCGTCTCCGCAAGGTCGTGCTCGACGCCACCGAACGGGGCCGCGCCGCCAAGCGGGCCAAGGCCGGCGCCGCCCCCGCTTGACCCTTTTGTCAGCCGGATCCCGCCGGCCACGGCGGGATTCCGCTGACAAAAGCCGTCAGTTGTCCTCGGCGGCGGCCTTGATGCGGGCGAGGGTCTCGCGCATGCCCTTGGCGTTGTGGGCTTCGCGGTCGGTGATGCCGGTGATCACGTTGGTGGCGAGCTTGAACCAGCCGGGCCGGTGGTCCACGGCGAGCTCGGTGACGCGACACGAGCGCTCGTCCAGGGTCTCGATGCGGTAACGCCACTCGGCGACCTTCACCTTGCCGGGGGCGTACACCTCCCACGCCAGCTCCTGGGGCGGGTCGGCCACGATGATGCGGCAGCTCGTCGACCACCGTCGGACGTTGGCGCGGTTGGTGCCCTTGAACGTCGCTCCGGCAACCGGGCCGCTCGAGCCACGCGTCCATGCCACCTTGATCGTCTCCGGTGACCACTCGGGCATGCGGGTGAGGTCCGAGACGAGCGACCAGACGGTCTCGGCAGGAGCGGCGATCTCGACCGATTCGGTGGTCATCGTCAGCGCCGTCCGCGTGCGCCGCCGCGGTTGCCGCCGCCGACCCGACGGGCCTGAGCCAACCGGGTGGCGCCGGGCACCGCTGCCGCCTCGGCATTGGCGTGGGGTGCGCGTTCCTCGGGTTCCCACGCCGACAGGTCGGCGAGGCGGGGGTCGTTCGAGAACATCTCGACGAAGTGGCGGGGGAGCTGCAGCCGCTTCTGGAGGCGCTCGACCTCGAGCTCCTGGTTCCACAGCGCCAACGAGACGGCGACGCCGGACGCACCCGCGCGCGCCGTGCGCCCCGAGCGGTGGAGATAGGCCTTCTCGTCCTCCGGCGGGTCGTAGTGGATCACGACGTCGACCCCTTCGATGTGGAGCCCTCGGGCGGCGACGTCGGTGGCGACGAGCACGGGCAGCGTGCCGTCCTCGAACTGCTTGAGGGCCCGTTGCCGAACGGACTGGGCGAGGTCACCGTGCAGCGCCCCCGCCTTGACGCCCTCGCGCTTGAGCTGATCCGTGAGCCGGTCACAGCCACGCTTCGTCCGGCTGAAGATGAGCGTGCGGTACGACGACCGGGCGATGGCGGCCGCGACCTTCACCTTGTCCATCTCGTGGACCTTCAGGAAGCGGTGCGACATCTGGTCGACCGTCGACGTCGCCGACTCGACCTCGTGGCGGACGGGGTCGTCCATGTGGTTCTTGACGATGTAGTCGATGTCGCCGTCGAGCGTCGCCGAGAACAACAGCGTCTGGTGGGACTGGGTCATGCGCCGGAGCACCCACTGGACCTGGGGCATGAAGCCCATGTCGGCCATGCGGTCGGCTTCGTCCAGCACGAGGATGCGGACGTCGTCGACGGCGAGGTCGCCTCGGTCGCCGAGGTCGATGAGGCGGCCGGGCGTGGCGATCATGATGTCGACGCCGCGCTGAAGCGCCTTGATCTGTCGGTCCATGGGGGCGCCCCCGTAGACGGCGAGGGTGGTGAGTCCCCGTACCTCGGCGAGCGGCGCGATGACGGCGCGCACCTGCACCGCCAGCTCGCGGGTCGGCACGAGGACGAGCGCACGGGGGCGCTTCGGCTCGGCCTTGACGGTGTTCATGATGAGGGGGAGGCCGAAGCCGAGCGTCTTGCCGGAGCCGGTCTTGGCCTTGCCACAGACGTCGCGGCCGGCGAGGGCGTCGGCGATCGTCAGGGATTGGATGGCGAAGGGGGCGTCGATGCCCTGCTCGGCCAGCGTCTGCACGAGGTCGTCGGAGACGCCGAGCGCCTCGAAGGCGATGGTCATTCGTTTTCCTCTGCGGTGTACGAGAGGGCCCCCTCGGGGCGACGCTGTCTCGACAGCCGCTGGGTGAGGTGACCCGCGGGCGACCCCTGTGGCCTGCCCTGTAGTGGCGCCAGCGTACTAGAACGTTCCCCATGTCCTCACTCCAAGACATCCCCCTCAAGACGCTCGACGGCACGGACACGAGCCTCGGTGCGCTCAAGGGCAAGGCGGTTCTCGTCGTCAACGTGGCGTCGAAGTGCGGGCTGACGCCCCAGTACGAGGGCCTCGAGAAGTTGCACGAGCAGTACGCCGGGCGCGGGTTCTCCGTCGTCGGCTTCCCGTGCAACCAGTTCGGTGGCCAGGAGCCGGGGTCGGCCGAGGAGATCGCCACGTTCTGCTCGACGAGCTACGGGGTGACGTTCCCGCTCATGGAGAAGATCGACGTGAACGGCCCCGACCGCCACCCGGTCTACGAGGCGCTGACGAAGGTCGCCGACGCCGAGGGCACCGACGGCGACATCCGCTGGAACTTCGAGAAGTTCGTGCTCTCGCCCGAGGGCGAGGTCGTCGCCCGGTTCTCGCCGATGGTGAAGCCGGACGACGAGGGCCTGGTGGCCACGATCGAGGAACAGCTCCCCGTCAAGACCGGCTGACGCCTCGCCGGGCGGGGTCCGAAATGTTTCGAGTCCCGAAGCTTGACCGGACGGACGACGCTCCGCTAGAAAACTTGACCGTTGGGTCAAGTGGCTCGACATACGGGGGAGTGCAGCGTTTTGACCGGATTACGGGGAGCGGCCGCGGTCGTCGGCGTGGCCGACGCGGTGTCGCCGACAGGGGAGCTCGAGCTCACGGGCCGCGCCCTCGAGGTGGCGATGCTCAAGGAGGCCCTTGACGACGCCGGCCTCGAGCTGAGCGACATCGACGGCATCTGCCACAGCCAGAACTCGATGGCGTTCGCGGAGTACCTCGGGATCACGTGCCGCTACACCGACTCGACGATGACCGGCGGCTCGGTGTTCGAGGTCTTCCTCGAGCACGCCGCCAGCGCCGTCGCCAACGGCCTCGCCGAGTGCGTCGCCGTCGTCTTCGCGCAGACGCCACGCGCCGACCGCAAGAAGGGTCGCGGCCGCATGGGCGGTCCGCCGCCCGGGATGATGGGCCCGAACCCGATGGCGGAGTGGGAGATGCCCTATGGCCTCCAGGCGCCCAAGGGGTCCTACGCCCTGGCGGCCAGCCGTCACATGGCCCGGTACGGAACGACGAGCGAGCAGCTGGCCAAGATCGCGGTGCACACCCGGGAGTGGGCGGGCCTCAACCCCCGTGCCCGGTACCAGGACCCGATCACCGTCGACGACGTCCTGAACAGCCCGATGCTGGCGTCACCGCTGCACCTCCTCGACTGCTGCCTCGTCACCGACGGCGGTGGCGCCTTCATCGTCACCACGGCCGAGCGGGCCCGGAACCTGAAGAAGAAGCCGGCCTACGTCCTCGGTGCGGCGACGGCGCACACCCACATGATGATCAGCCAGATGCCGGACCTGGCGACCACACCCGGCGCCATCTCCGGTCCCAAGGCGTTCGAGATGGCCGGCGTGAAGCCGAGCGAGGTCGATGTCCTCATGGGCTACGACTCGTTCACCATCACTGCCCTGCTCCACCTCGAGGACCTCGGGTTCTGCGAGAAGGGCGAGGGAGGTCCGTTCGTGGAGTCGACGAACCTGGGCCCCGGCGGCACGTTCGCCATGAACACCAACGGCGGCGGGCTGAGCTACACCCACCCCGGCATGTACGGGATGTTCCTCGTCGTCGAGGCCGTCCGCCAGTTGCGGGGCGAGTGCGGTCCCCGTCAGGTCGAGGGCGCGACCATCGCCGTGGCCCATGGGTCGGGGATGGTGCTGTCGTGCATGTCCACCGCCGTGCTCGGGACGGAGGCCGCGCTGTGAGCGAACAGGCGACGAGGGCGAGGTTCGAGCCGCCCGTCGGCGAGGCCAGCGAGGCGTTCTGGGAGGCGACGAAGGAGCAGCGCTTCTTGATCCAGCGCTGCGATGCCTGCGACTCGGCGATCTTCTATCCGCGCGAGGTCTGCCCGCAGTGCCTGTCGTCGGACTCGCTGTCGTGGCGGGAGTCGAAGGGCGAGGGGACGATCTACGCGGCGTCGGTGCAGGAGAAGCCGGCGAACCCGCTGATGGCCGACCGCGTGCCGTATGTCGTCGCCTTGGTGGAGCTGGAGGACGGCATCCGCCTCATGTCGAACGTCATCAACTGCGAACCGTACGAGGCCACCGTCGGCACCCCCGTCCAACTCACGTGGGAGGCCCTCAGCGACGGGCGTCACCTCCCGCAGTTCGAACCCAAGGAATCCGCATGACGATGGAGATCGACCTCGGTCCCGAGGCCCAGAAGTTCCGCGACGAGCTGCGCCAGTGGCTCGAAGCCAACCTTCCCACCGAGCTCGTCGGGGTCGACGCCGAGCGGGCCAGCTTCGGCGCCAACGAAGGTGCCGTGAAGGCGTGGACCGACAAGCTCTACGAGGCCGGCTACCTGTGCGTCTCGTGGCCCGTGGAGTACGGCGGCAAGGGGCTCAGCGGCATCGAGGTCGCGGTCATGAACGAGGAGTTCGCCCGCGTCGGCGTCCCCCGCGTCACCCGCGGCATGGGCGAGTGGCTCGTCGGCCCGTCGATCATCGTGTGGGGCACCGACGAGCAGAAGGCCCACTTCCTGCCGCGAATCATCGACGGCACCGACCGCTACTGCCAGGGCTTCTCCGAGCCCGACGCCGGCTCGGACCTCGCCGGGTTGAAGACCAAGGGCGTCGTCGACGGCGACGAGATCTCCATCACCGGCCAGAAGGTGTGGACCTCGGGCGCGCAGCAGGCGAACATGATGTTCTGCCTCGCCCGGACGGACCCGGATGCGCCGAAGCACAAGGGCATCAGCTACATCCTCACGCCGATGTTCAAAGACGACGGGTCCTCCAACGGGTTCGACCTCCGGCCCATCAAGCAACCGACCGGCGGCAGTCACTTCACCGAGACGTTCATCACCGATGCCAAGGCGCCCGTGTTCAACGTCATCGGTGGCCTGAACAACGGCTGGCGGGTCACGATGACGACCCTCGGCAACGAGCGCGGTGGCAACGCCACCACCCAGCACGTCCAGTACACGAAGCAGTTCTGGGATGCCGTCGAGGTCGCCAGGAAGTACGGGAGGACCGACGACCCGGTCGTTCGCCAGCAGCTGGCGTGGGCGTTCTCCAACGTCGAGATCATGCGGTTCAACGGGCTGAAGACCTTGAGTGAGGTCGTCGCCAAGAAGGAGCCGGGACCGGGCGCGTCGATCAACAAGATGTTCTGGTCGGAGTACTCGCAGCGCTTCGCCGAGATCATCATGAACATCCGGGGCGCCGACTCGATGGTGAACGGTCCACTGGGCGACGACCCGTCGGCCTACGAGCCCGACAAGTGGCAGCAGAACTTCCTCTCGACCCGGTCGGTCACGATCTGGGGCGGCACCGCCCAGGTGCAGCGCAACATCGTCGGCGAGCGCGTGCTCGGCCTCCCGAAGGAGCCGGCGTCGAACAATGGCTGAACGTCAGGAGCTCGCCGGGAAGGGGATGACGCTCGCGTGGTGGGCGCAGGAGGTCCCCGACCACAAGGCGATCATCAGCCCGACCGGCGACCGCACCTTCGCCGAGCTCAACGCCAACGCCAACAAGGTGGTGCGGGCGCTGCGGAAGCGTGGCCTCGCCGATGGGGACGCCGTCGCGCTGATGTGCACGAACCGCCCCGCGTTCGTCGAGACCTGGGCCGCGTGTCTCCGGGCGGGTTTCCGCCTCACGACCATCAACTGGCACCTCACGGGTGAAGAGGCCGGGTACATCGTCGACGACTGCGAGGCCAAGGCCCTCGTCGTCGACTCCTCGCTCCTGCAGACTGCTCGTGAGGCCGCGGCGCTCGCAGCGAACTGCACCGTTCGACTCGCCGTCGGCGTCGGGAGCGCCAGCGAGCAGCCGACCGTGAGCGGAGCCAGCACTACGGGCGCAGCGAACCAAGAACTCAGCATCGACTCGTTCGAGTCCTATAACGCGGCGATCGCGGCGGAAGACGGCGGGGACATCGACGACGCCACGCCTGGCTCGCAGATGCTCTACACGTCGGGCACGACCGGTCGGCCCAAGGGCGTCTACCGCCCGCCGGCGCAGGGTGCAGCGGCCGCCGCGCAGGCATCGGTCAACCTCTGGGGCTACCAGGAGGGGAGCGCGGAGGACCTCCACATCTGCACCGGTCCGCTGTACCACGCCGCCCCGCTGGCCTTCAGTCTCGCCGCACCCCTCGCCTACGGCGTGGGCGTCGTGCTCATGGAGAAGTGGGACGCGGAAGAAGCGCTGCGGCTCATCGCCGAGCACAAGATCACCCACACCCACATGGTCCCGACGATGTTCCACCGGCTCATCTCGCTTCCGGAGGACGTGCGGGCCAAGTACGACACGTCCTCGCTGCGCCACGTGCTGCACGGCGCGGCGCCGTGTCCGGTGCCGGTGAAGCAGGCGCTCATCGACTGGCTCGGCCCGGTCGTCGTCGAGTACTACGCAGCGACCGAGGGCGTCGGATCGTTCGTCGACTCCAATACGTGGCTCACCAAGCCGGGGACCGTCGGCAAGCCGTTCGGTGAGGGCCAGGTGATCATCGGCGACGAGGACGGCAACGAGGTCGCCCGCGACACCGTCGGCCTCGTCTACATCAAGGCTCCCGAGGCGACCCGCTTCCAGTACTACAAGGACGACGAGAAGACGAAGGGTTCGTTCCGGGGCGAGTACTTCACCCTCGGGGACATGGGCTACATGGATGCCGACGGCTTCCTGTTCCTCACCGACCGCACCGCCAACCTCATCATCTCGGGTGGGGTGAACATCTACCCCGCCGAGGTCGACGCCGTGCTCCTCGAGCACCCCGCCGTCGGCGACGCCGCCACGATCGGCGTGCCCAACAGCGAGTGGGGTGAGGAAGTGAAGGCGGTCGTCGAGCTGCAACCGGGCATCGAGCCGACGCCGGAGCTGGCCAGCGAACTGCTCGAGTTCTGCCGAGGCAAGCTGGCGGGGTTCAAGTGCCCGCGGAGCCTCGACTTCGTGGACGAGCTGCCCCGACAGGACAACGGAAAGATCTACAAGCGCCTGCTGCGTGACCGGTACCGGGACGCGGCAGCTACCGAAGGAGTGAAGTGATGGGAATCGTCGACGGCAAGGTCGTCATCGTCACCGGCGCAGGGCGCGGCATCGGCCGTGGTCACGCCATCGAGTTCGCCCGTCAGGGCGCCAAGGTCGTCGTGAACGACCTGGGCGGCGCCGTCGAGGGCTCTGGCTCCGACGAGACGCCCGCCCAGGAGGTCGTGTCGGAGATCAAGGCGATGGGCGGCGATGCCATCGCCAACGCCGACAACGTCGCGGACTGGGAGGGCGCGCAGCGGCTGATCAACAGCGCCGTGGAGACGTTCGGCACCCTCGACGTGCTCGTCAACAACGCCGGCATCCTGCGCGACCGGATGCTCGTGAACATGACGGAGGAGGAGTGGGACGCGGTCATCAACGTCCACCTCAAGGGCACGTTCGCACCCACCCGCTGGGCCGCCGCCTACTGGCGCGAGAAGGTCAAGGCCGGCGAGACCGTCGACGCCCGCATCATCAACACGTCGTCGACGTCGGGCATCTTCGGGAACCCCGGCCAGACGAACTACGGCGCCGCCAAGGCCGGCATCGCCTCGTTCACGATCATCGCCGCCCGCGAGCTCGGCCGCTACGGCATCACCGTCAACGCCATCGCCCCCGCGGCGCTGACCCGCATGACCGAGAACCTCGGTGGCATGGCCGCTCGCGCCAAGGATCTCAAGGCCGATGAGTTCAACCGCATGTCCGCCGACAACATCGCCCCCGTCGTCGTGTGGCTTGCCTCGGATCAGTCCAAGGAGATCACCGGTCGCACGTTCCTCGTCTCGGGTGGCCGCGTCGCCGTCGCCGAGGGTTGGAACCCCGGTCCGTCGCAGGACAAGGGCGACCGCTGGGACCCGGCCGAGCTCGGCGACGTGATCCCGAAGCTCGTGGCCCAGGCCGCCCCGATCACCGGCATGCAGTAGGAGAGGAAGCCAATGCCCCTCAACCCTGATGCGAAACTCCCGAGCGAGTGGAGCGACTGGCACGAGCGTTCGTGGAGCTCGAAGGACTCGTTGCTGTACGCCCTCGGCGTCGGCGCCGGCGCGACCGACCCCACCGGGTTCGAGCTCGAGTTCACGACCGAGAACTCGCGTGACGTGACCCAGCGCGCGCTGCCGACGATGGCCGTCGTCCTCGGCGGCGCCGGCGGCGGCATGCGCGACATCGGCACGTTCAATCCCGCCTTCCTCGTCGACGGCGGACGCACGATCACGTGGCACAAGGAGCTCCCCGTCGAGGGGAGGATCAAGAGCCGCGGCCGCACCCTCGGGATCTACGAGAAGGGCAAGAACGCCATCGTGCGGAGCGAATCCGAGACCGTCGATGCGGCGACCGACGAGCCGCTGTTCAACATCAAGTCCCACATCATCCTGCGGGGCGAGGCGCCCTTCGGCGGCCAGGAGGACACGGTCGAGAAGATCGCCTACCCCGAGACCAAGCCAGACGTGGAGATCACCTACCAGACGCGCACCGACCAGGCGCTCCTGTATCGGCTGAACGGCGATCGCAATCCGCTCCACTCGGATCCGCAGCACGCCAAGATGGCGGGCTTCCCGAAGCCGATCCTGCACGGGCTGGGCACGCTCGGTTTCACCGGCCGCGCCCTCCTGCACGGGCTGGCCGGATCGGACCCGGCGAAGCTCAAGATGATGAAGGGGCAGTTCTCCAAGCCGGTGATGCCCGGCGACGCCCTCACCGTGCAGATGTGGGTCGACGGCAACCACGCCGTGTACCGCACCGTCACCCAGGACGGCGTGACCGTCATGGACCAGGGCGAGTGCGAGTTCGCGAGCTGATGCGTTTTGCCAGCCGGATCCCGCCGCAGGCGGCGGGATCCGGCTGTCAAAAGCGGTTGGGGAGGGGGTCGGCATGGCACTGATGCCGATCAGTCAGGCCATCCGCTGGGTGGCCGAGCAGGACCCGGACCGTCCGGCCATCACCCAGGTCGCACTCGCCGGCAGTCCTGATCACGAGGAGCGGACGGTCACGCGGCTCGAGCTCGAGCGGCGGACCAATCGACTCGCTCGGACGTACGAGCGGCTGGGGGTCGAACAGGGCGACTTCGTCACCGTCGGCCTCCCCAACGGGATCGACTTCTACGAGGCGTGCATCGCCGCATGGAAACTCGGCGCCACGCCGCAACCGGTGTCGTACCGCCTCCCACAGCGCGAGCGCGACGAGATCGTGGCGCTGGCCAAGCCATCGCTCGTCGTCACGTCGGTGATCGAGCCTGATGCCGACGCGTCGGACGAGCCGATCCTTCCCGACCGGACGGCGCCCTCGTACAAGGCGCCGACATCGGGGGGTTCCACGGGCCGCCCCAAGGTGATCGTGTCGGGACAACCGGGCGTGACCGATCCGGAGACGCCGGGGGGGTTCGGCATGGAGCCAAACGGCACGCAGCTCGTGCCCGGTCCGCTGTACCACAACGCACCGTTCATGTTCTCGATGAGCGGGCTGTTCAAGGGCATGCACCTGATCGTGCTGCCCCGCTTCGATGCGGCGACCAGCCTCGAGCTGATCGAGCGGCATCGGGTCGACTGGCTGTTGATGGTCCCGACGATGATGCTGCGCATCTGGCGGCTGCCCGAGGAGGAGCGGCTGAAGAGGGACCTGTCCTCCATCAAGGGCATCCTCCACCTGGCGGCGCCCTGCCCGCCGTGGCTCAAGGAGGCGTGGATCCTCTGGCTCGGCGCCGACAAGATCTGGGAGCTCTACGCGGGCACCGAGGCCCAGGGCGTGACGGTCATCAGCGGGGCCGATTGGATGGCGCACAAGGGCACCGTCGGCAAGCCGGCCGCGGGCACGATGAAGATCCTCGACCCGGAGACGCACGCCGAGCTCCCGGCCGGCGAGATCGGCGAGGTGTGGATGCACCCGCCGGAGGGGCGGTCGACGTATCGCTACCTCGGCTCCGAGGCCCGGCGCGATGACGACGGGTGGGAGTCGCTCGGCGACATGGGCTCGATGGACGCCGAGGGCTACCTCTACCTCGCGGACCGCCGGACCGACCTGATCCTCGCCGGTGGGGCCAACATCTATCCCGCAGAGGTGGAGGCGGCGCTCGACGAGCACCCGGCCATCCACTCGTGCGCCGTCATCGGCCTGCCGGACGAAGACCTGGGACAGCGGGTGCACGCCGTCCTCGAGCTGGCGCCCGGCGCTTCGGTGACTGACGACGAGCTGCGGGTGTTCCTCCGAGAGCGCCTCGTGTCCTACAAGATCCCGCGTAGCTTCGAGCGCGCCGACGGCTCGGTCCGCGACGACGCCGGTAAGGTCCGCCGGTCGGGCCTCGTGCTGGAGCGGACCACCGACCACTAGAGGGGGAGCCACACATGACCGCCATCGTCGAGACCAAGGAAGGCCGGCTGCAGGGGGTCGAGGAGGACTCGCTCACCGTGTTCCGCGGGGTTCCCTTTGCCAAGCCGCCGACCGGAGCCCTGCGCTTCCGTCCGCCGCAACCGGCAGAGCCGTGGTCGGGTGTGCGGGTGTGCGACACCTTCGGGTTCGTGGCGCCGCAGCCCCAGGGACAGGCGATGGCCGGCCAGGGCACGCCGGAGGAGCAGAACGAGGACTGCCTGTTCCTCAACGTGTGGACGCCGGCGTGCGACGACGGCGCTCGTCCGGTCATGGTGTGGATCCACGGCGGCGCCTTCGTGACGGGGTCGGGTTCGGGCGCCTTCTATCGCGGGGAGCACCTGGCGAAGCGGGGCGACGTCGTCGTCGTGACGGTCAACTACCGGCTCGGCGCCTTGGGCTTCCTCGCCCATCCCGACCTGCTCGATGAGGAATCCGGCTCGTCGGCGAACTGGGGGCTGCTCGACCAGGTCGCGGCGCTTCAGTGGGTGCAGGCGAACATCCACCTCTTCGGCGGCGACCCGACCAACGTCACCATCTTCGGCGAGTCGGCGGGTTCGATGTCGGTGTCGTGCCTCGTGGGTTCGCCGGCAACGCAGGCGCTGTTCCGTCGGGCGATCGCCGAGAGCGGCGGTCCCAACGGCGTGCCGATGACGACGGCCACGAAGACGGCCGAACAGCTCTGTGCGCTCGCCGGCGTCGCTGACGTCGCCGCGCTGCGCGACCTCGACGTGGCCGAGCTGTTGGCCGCCCAGACGAAGCTGCAGCTGGCGGCGGCGGACACCGGCGCGGGCATGGCGTTGGCGCCGACGATCGACGGCGGGCTGTTGCCGACCCACCCGCTCAGGGCCATCGAGGGAGGCGTGGCCGAGGGCAAGGAGCTGCTCGTGGGGACGAACGTCGACGAGATGAAGCTGTGGGTCGTCGGCAACCGCAAGCTCACCGGAGGCGACGAGGCGTTCATCCTGCGCCGGCTGGAGAAGACGTTCGGCCCGGATGCGGCCGACGCCCTGCAGGCGTACAAGGCCGCCCGCTCCGACCGGGGTGACGACCTGACGCCGGTCGAGCTGTGGACGGCGGTCGAGAGCGACCGGGTGTTCCGCATCCCGTCGCTGCGGATGTGCGAGGCACAGGCGGCGACGGGCACAGCGGTCTACGACTACCTGTTCACCTGGAAGTCGCCGGCGCTCGGTGGGCTGCTCGGGTCGTGCCATGCGCTCGAGATCCCGTTCGTGTTCGGAACGCTGACGACGCCCGGGGTCGAGCGCTTCACGGGCGAGGGCAAGGCTGCCCTTTCGCTCTCCGAGCGCATGCAGGACGCGTGGCTGGCATTCGCCAAGACCGGCAACCCGTCCACCGAGGCGCTGGGCGAGTGGCCGCCATACGACGCGACCCGCCGGGCCACGATGATCCTCGACGCCGAGTGCCGGATCGAGGACGCCCCCCTCGAGGCCGAGCGTTCCTACTGGGACAACCGCCCCGCCGGTCGCTTTCCCGCCGAGTAGCCGACGTCGCGGCGCGTAGGTTGACGGCGCCATGACGACCGACCGGGAGGAGCGCCGGCGGGCGCGGCTCGAAGAGCGACGTCGGACGCGCGGGAGGCAGAAGCGAGCGAAGCGGCGCATCCGTCCGGCGCTCGCGCTGGTGCTCGGCGGCGTGGTGGTCGTCGGCGTTCTGGGATTCGGTGGGGCCCGGTTGCTCGCCGGGGACGACGCGACCGCTCCCGCCCGAGCGGTGGCCACCCGGAAAGGTTCGGAGGAGGCGACAGGAGCGACCGGACGCGTGACCATCGAGCGGACGCCCGCGTCGTATCGGGTGGTGTACCGACTGGAGGAGTTCACGGGACCGAAGGTTGCGCTGTCCACGGACAAGGTATGGGTGCGTCGGCCGTTCGAGAGCCGGCTCGAGACGTGGCGAGGCGCGCCGCCCGGGGACAAGCTGCTGTCGTCCCAGGTCGGCGCCTTCGCCCGGCGGCGGAACGAGTCGTCCTCGGCGGAGGCGGTGGTGCTCGCAGTTCCGCCATCGTCGGCGCCATCCGACGTCCGCCTCCTGCCCGCCCTCGCCGACGCCGAGGCCGGCGGACTTCTCCAGGCTCGGGAGGTCCGTGTCGTGCTCGATCGCCGCTGCCAGGTGTACCGGTCGGGCCAACTGCTGAGCGGGCTGTCGCTCACGAAGCCCAGCGAGCACCAGTACACGGACTCGTGCGTCGACGCCGCCGGCATCGTGCTCGAAGAGCTGTTCGTCGTCGACGGAGAGACCCTGTCGCGGCGGATCGCCGTGGAAGTCGAGGAAGAGCCGAGCCTCGACGGCCGGCTCTTCGAGACCGGGCCGCGCACGCTTGCCGTCGCCGACGGGGGCGGGCTCGTGCGGCGGATGGGTGAGGGCCTGCCACCCGGGGAGTTCCTCCTCGTCGACCCCGCGACGATCCCCGCCGGGTTCGAACGGCTCGGACGGTTCAACGTCATCCCGTCGCAGCCCGAGAACTTCTCCGATCCGACCCGCGAAGGGGCGAGGGAGACGAGCTTCGCCGACGTCTACGTCCGGGGGGCGGACTTCCTCGTGATCGACCAGGGTGGGACGCTCCAGGGCGTCGACCCGTTCACCGAGGACCCTGGGTCACCGCGACTGGACCTCGGTCCGTACGGATCGGGGGAGCTCCGTCTGAGCGCCCTTGGTGTCGAAGTCCGGGCGAAGCGCACCGGAGGACGATTCGTGAGGGTCCGGGGCACGGTCGATGCTGACGACCTTGCGTCCGTCGCCAAGTCGCTCGCACCCACCGAAGGCAGCGGGCCGCTCGAGTTCCTCGAGGAGCCAGGCGCCGGCTGATCGATCAGTGGGCGGTGTGCGGATACACCGGCGCCTTCTCGTTGGCGGGTCGCTCGTTGATCATCGCCGGCGACGAGCTCGGATCGGCGTCGCGAAGCACCTTTGGCTCGTCCGTGGGATGTTCGCCCGGGAGGTACCGCAGGCCGTTGGCCACGTAGCGGTAGGCACCCACGCCCTCGTTGCCGACTTCGTCCTTCCCCCGCACCGTGTTGTCCCAGAAGATCTCGGTGACGTCGTCGTAGAGCGTGTAGTCGGTGAAGGGCCACAGCCCGTGCTTGCCGTAGGAGATGACCTGGGTCGTGACGTTGCCCTTGCCGGTCACCGGGTAGTTGAACAGGCCCTGCTGGAACGTGCCGGGGTTCAGGTCGGGCCCGGCCATGTGGAGCCCGGTGCCGAGGATGAACGGCGAGGCGTAGATGACGCCGTAGGTGTTCTTGGCGGCCGGGGCCTGCCCGGTGTGCCACTTGTGGATGAAGTACGCGTCGCCGATCTCCGGAGGCGTCCGGATCGTGAGGAAGGAGATGCCGAAGGCTCGCGACCACTGGTCCTTGTCATAGGTGCGGGCGAACAGCGTCGTGTCGACGAGGGCCGAACCGGTGATGATCCACTCCGGCTGCCACGTCTGGCGGGCCGCCTCCGCGGTGAAGATGCCCGGGGCGATCGGATCCCCGGAGAAGATCACGCTGTTGACCCCCGAGGCCTTGAGCTTGGTGATGATCGGCCGGGCCTGCTCCTGCGTCTTCGCGACGTCAGGAAACCCGTTGTAGGAGATCGACTCCTTCAACGTGACGTTGTACTTCTCCTGCAGCGTCCGCGCGAAGAAGTCGGCGCCCGCCTTGTAGGCGCCGTCTGCGGTCTCGTACCAGAGGAACCCGAACACGCGGTCCTCGGTGCTCATCGGGACGGCGTCGCGCTGACCGGCGTACTTGGCCTTGCGGCCCTGCCCCGCCAGCCGCTTCCCGACGTACTCGGCGCGGTGGATGTATCCCTGGGTGGAGGACATCAGCGTCGTGTAGCCGGCGTAGGGCGCCCGCTCCTCGTAGAACTCCTGCGGCTGGGAGACGCTGCAGATGCACATGATCTTTCGAGCCCGTAGCTCGTCGATCATCGCGTTGTTGGCGGCGCCGATGGAGACGAAGGCGCCCATCTCGGCGATCTTGATCGCGTCCGCCCGGCCCGCTTTGTCGTCGGTCGCGTCGGCGTTGCCGTCGACGTCCGCGACCTTGATCTGCCGTCCGTACAGCTGGTAGTGCTTGTTGATGTAGTCGATGTAGGCGCGGAAGGTCGCGATCGACTCGTCCTTCGGATCCGAGGCGTTGGCACCGGCGAGGGCGGCGTCGAGAGCCGGGTTGCTCTTGGCCCGGTAGTTGACGACGAGGATCTCCTTGTCGGTCACCCCGTTCCACGTCTTGCCCCCGTTGCTTCCGCTGAAGGCGGGCATGCATGGCGGTGCGAACTTGGTCGGCACCTTGATCCGACCGGTGGTGGTGTCGCAGTCCGCACCCGGATTGGCGGGCGGGGCCACGTTGCCGGTCCCCGCCTGCGCGGCGCCCGTGACGGCCGCGGGCCCGCCGGCGGTGACCTTCTGCCCCGGCTTCGGCGCCTGCCCCGGCTTCGTCGCGCCGGACGTGCCGCCTAGGGCGCCGCCGGTCGTGCCAGCGGCGGCTGTCCCCGCATCGTCGACCGCCTCGCCGACCGTGGCGTCGGCGGCCGTCTCGTCGACGGTGGTGGCGCTCTCGGTACTCTTCGAGCCGCCCGTGGCGAACACCTGGGAGTCGTCTTCGGCCTGTCGGCCGGGAAGGACGATGAGCAGCAGCAGCACGCCGACGATGATGGCGATGAACGGACGGTAGCGAGCGAAGCCCTTGCCGATGTCCCCCAACGTCAGATTCTGCCAGTTGTTCACGATGCGACTCCCTTGGTCCGACGCCGACGCGTGGGTGGTGGCGCCACTGACCGGTCTCCTGACCGGGCGATGACGTCCTCGCTGGTCCCCAGATACGACGCCACGACCTGCGGATGGTTGACGACCTGCTCGGGCCGGCCGTCGGTGACCACTGTACCCAGGTCGAGCGCGATCATCCGGTCACTGATCTCGGTGATGAGCGGCATGTCGTGCTCGATCACCAGGAGGCTGGCACCGGTGCTCCGACGGATCCGTTGGAGCAGGGGCCCGAGGGCCTCGGTCTCCTTCTGTGCGATGCCCGACGAGGGCTCGTCGAACAGGATGACGCTCGGCTCGTGGGCCAGGATGCACGCCAGGTCGACGATGCGCCGGCTGCCGGTCGACAGCTCGGAGACGAACTTGTCGCTGAACGCGTCGAGCCCCATCAGCTCGACGAGCTCCTCGACCTTCTCGCCGACGATGCGCTCGGCGTCCGCGACCACCGGGAGGTTCAGGGCGGCCGCCAGTGGATCGCGGACGCTGACCTGACGCTCGAGGGCGATGGCGATGTTCTCGCGGACCGTGAGTGCCGGAAAGAGGCGCGCGTCCTGGAACGAGCGCCCGAGTCCGCGGCGGGCGCGTCCGTCCGGCGTGAGCTCGGTGACGTCGACGCCGCCGAGGTAGACCCGCCCTCCGTCGAGGCTGATGAAGCCGGAGATCTCGTCGAACAGTGTGGTCTTGCCGGCGCCGTTGGGGCCGATGAACCCGAGGATCTCGTTCTCGTGCAGCTCGAAGGAGACGTCGTTCGTGGCGGTGATGCCACCGAAGCGCTTGGTGAGGTTGCGTACCTCGAGGACGACCGGTCCTTCCTGGAGGTCGGCCGTGGCGCGGCGGGCGACGGCGGCCGATCTGGCCGTGGCCGCCTTGCTGTTGGATCCGAGTCCCTCGCTCCCGTCCTTCATGCTCCCGGCTCCTTCGAGGAAGACCGAGCGCAGGACGTCCGGGCGATCGAGGAGCTCCTTCGTCGGGCCCTTGAAGCGGATCTCCCCCTTCTCCATGAAGAACGCGGTGTTGGCGACGGTCAGCGCGACGTTGACCGACTGCTCGACGAGGATGATCGTCGTGCCGCGGTCACGGATCGCCTTCACGATCCCCAGGAGCTGCTCGACGATGATCGGAGCGAGCCCGAGTGAGAGCTCGTCGATCATCAGCAGCCGGGGCTTGGTGATGAACGCCTGGCCGAGGGTGAGCATCTGCTGCTCTCCACCGGAGAGGTTGCCGGCGGGTTGGTCCCAACGCTGGCGAAGTACCGGGAAGTACTCGAGCACCTGGTCGGTCGCCTGCTTGAGGTAGGCCTGCTCCTTTCGGTACAGCCACCCGGCGATCTTGAGGTTCTCCTCGACGGACAAGGTGGGGAACACGCCCTTGCCGCCCGGCACCTGGACGACGCCTCGCGCCGCGACCTCCTGCGGCGGTGCGTACGTCATGTCGACGCCGTCGAAGATCACGGCGCCTGCGCTCGCAGGAAGCAGGCCGGAGATGGCCTTGAGGAGCGTCGACTTGCCGGCGCCGTTCGTGCCGAGGAGGGCGATGATGTCGCCCTCGTCCACCTCGAAGTTGACGTTGAACAACACTTGGACCGTGTCGTAGCCGACGTCGAGGTCCTTGACGAGGAGCAGCTTTGCGGTCCCCGCCCGCCGTGAGGCGAGGACCTCGGCCTGGGCCAGGGCGCTCGTCCGCACCTTCTTGATGTCGGCTTCGACGAAGCCGCCGGCCGAGCTGATGATGTAGGCCCCGAGGAGGAAGACCGGCAGGAGGACGAGCAGCGCCTTCTGGATGCCGATCGAGTCAGCGAAGCCGCCGATGACGACCAGGATCAGGAAGCCGGGAATGATGTAGAGGGCGCCGATCGAGAACCCGAGACCGCGTGCACGCGGCGGGATGGCGAGGCTGAGCACCGACGTGATCCCTGGTCCGATCACTCCGAGGACACTCGACGCCATGACGTTGAAGAAGATGGCGGCGGGAAGGTTCGGCGCATACGCGAAGAGCCCCAGGAAGAGTCCGCTGAGGCTGCCGACCACCGCGACGAAACGCAGCACCAGACCCGGGCCCCTGGCGAAGAGCCTTGTGGCCAGCGGGATGCCGATGAGGATGCCGAGAAGTTGGAACGGTTCGGCGACTGCGCCGATGAGCGCCCGCTTCTCCTCGCTGAGTCCGTAGACGTCCTCGTAGTACACGGATGTCAACGAGCCCAGTCCGATGATGGCCGTGGCCAGGAAGGGCAGGGACATCCAGATGCGCCGGAGGGTCTGAACCTGGTTGCAGATGCGCCAGCTCTCGGCGAGGGAGGTGGCCTCCTCTTCGGTGTTCGAAACCTCCTCGCTGGCGCCTTCCGCAAGCCGCTCGAAGCGGCCTCGTACGGGCTCCCGCAGCTTGACGGCGGCCAGGACGACGGCGATGCCCGTGAGCACCGGAAGGATGAGGAAGGGGGCTCGCCAACCCAGCGCCCCGGCCAGGATGCCGCCGCCCAGCGCGCCGACGATCTGGCCGATGGGGTTGGCGGCCCGGTGGAACCCGAAGACCTTCGTGCGGTGCTCCGGCGCGTAGTAGTCGGAGATCAAGGAGTTGTGCGTTGGATCGACGACGAGACGGCCGACGCCCGAACCGGCCCGGGCGACGACGAGGATCCATACGACCGGCGCCAGGCCGGTCAACAACGTGAACAACAGGAGGACACCGCCGCCGATGGTCGCCAACCGCGTCCGGTTGCCGCGATCGCCATAGAAGCCGATGAACGGCTGGAAGCCGTAGGAGATGGCGCCGACGAGGGCGATGACCGTGAAGATCCCCTGGTTGTCGAGGTTGAAGGCATCGCGGATCTCGGGTACGAGGATCGTGAAGGCCGACCGGTCGAGCTCGTCCACCAGGTTCAGGAAGAACAGCAGGAGCAGGGGGGTGACCAGCGCCCCCCCGGTGATGTGGCTCAGCCGCAGGTCCGCGAGGCGGAACCGGCCGCCGGACTTCGGTCCGATCGGACCAGGCGGCACCTCGGGCTGGTCGTCGGGGATGAGCGGGGGCGCCTCGTCCGGAGCGGCGGTGGCCGTCATCCTGCGTCCTCCTGTCGGGGTCTGCGGGTTCGCGCTCGTCGGGGCAGCGTGGCGACGCCACCGCCGGTCGGCGACGTGGTTGCCTCGACGGTGGGCCTCTCATCGGGCTCGGTGGGCTCGGTGGGCTCGAGCTCGTCCAAGCCTGCGGCGGCCCCGGTCATGGCGTCGCCCACGTCGACCGTCGTCTCATCCTCCGACTGCAGCTCCTTTGGCGCGTCGGCGGCGGTCGCCTTTGCCCGCATGTCCGCAACCAGGCTCGGGACGATGAGATGGTGTCGGTCGGCGATCCGGCGGAGGATCCGGTCGCGCACGTCGTAGAAGAGCTGGCTGAATCCGCCGGGGATGATCAGGAGGACGAACAGGAGCCCGACCGATGACGTGAAGAAGCCGAGGTACGGACGCACGACCTCCGGGAAGACGTCGCGAAAGTAGTCGAGGCCCTGGATGAACATGGCTCCGAGGAACGCGCCGGGAATGGATCCCAATCCACCGATCACGACCATCGTGAATGCCCGCCGGCTCTCGTCGACCGTGAAGCTCGAGGTGCCGAGCTGTTGTTGGTGGTGCACGAACACGGCACCGGCGAAGGCGGCGATGAAGCCGGAGATGGCGAAAGCCGTGAGGCGGGCGATCGTCACGTTGACGCCATAGGACTGCGCGGCCTTGGCGTTCTCGCGCACCCCGATGATCACGCGACCGGCTCGGCTCCGGCGGAGGCCTCGGACAGCTGCGACCATCAGGCCGAGGCTGATGAGGCAGACGAAGTAGTAGCGGTCCTCGGTGTAGGTCGTGACCCGGCCGAAGAGCAGGGGTCGGTCGATTCGGCCCGTGGGCAGCCAGGTGATGTACCTGGCGTTCAGGAGGTACGACGAGGTCGCCAGCGCGAACCCGAGCGTGATGACGGCGAGGAAGAGGCCTCGGATCCGGAGGGCGGGGAGCCCGATCACCATGGCGCTGACGGCGCCGGCGATGCCGGCGCCGAGGAGGGCGAGGGAAAGGTCCCAGCCCCGGGAGCTCGTGAGGTAGCCGCCCACGGCGGCGCCGATGCCGAGGAAGGCGACCTGGCCGAGGCTGACCTGACCCGCCCATCCCGTCAGCACGACGAGCGAGACGCCGATCATGGCGAAGATCAGGACGACGCCGGCCAGGTTCGTCTGCGCGTCGGAGGCCACGAACGGAAGCACGACCAGCAAGACGAGGAAGAGCGTCGACAGCCCTCGAACTCCCCACTTCACCTCCGGGAGACCGGCCAGCTCGCGCGGGATCGGCCGCACCTCACGACTGGCCTGCCATGACGTCGTCTCGTCGTCGTCGACCCGCGCCGCCTGGCCGCGCCGCTGCAGGAGCAACGCCGCCAGCACGATCACGAACAGGATGGGGTCGACCAACAACGGGGTGTTCGTGTGGTTGACGATGGCGTTCTCGATGATGCCGAGCGCGATCGACGCCAGGAAGATCGTCGGCAGCTTCTCCATCTTCCCGATGACGGCGGCGGCGAGCGCTCGGATCAGGATGCTCGGGCCGAGCACGCTCCCGAGGGGAAGGCCGACGATCCCGGCACGGAGGAACACGGCGATGTAGGCGAGCGTGCTGGCGACGATCCAGACGATCGTTTGGATCCGCTTCACCGGCACGCCGAGCAGAGCGGCGCGATCCGCGCTCTCGGCGCTGGCACGCACGGCGATGCCGATGTTCGTGTACCGGAAGAAGCCGGTGAGGGCGGCGATCACCACGGGAACGACGAGCATGGCCAGGACCTCGTTGCCCTGGAACACCACGGTCCCGATGTTGAAGCGCAACCCGAAGGGCGAGTCGAAGCTGTTCGGAGGCTGATCGAGGTCGAACACCCGGGGGAGGACGAGGGCGATGAGGGCGAGGATCTGCGAGACGGCGATCGTCGCGACCGTCAGGATGAGCCGGGGCGCCTTGAAGAACCGGCGGATGATCGTGAACTCGACGAGGGCGCCGATGGCGATGGCGGCGACGAGTCCGAGCGGCACCGCCAGGAAGTAGGGGATTCCCGGGCCGGCGATGCACAGCACGGCAAGGCTGGCGGGTACCCCTCCCAGGTCGCCTTGGGCGAAGTTGATGATGCGGTTGCTGCGGTAGATCAGCGCCAGACCGAAGGCGATGAGAGCGGTCAGGCCGCCGATCACGACCCCCTGCACCAGCACACCGAGCGGCGCCGGCCACAGCCACTGCTGCACGAAGTAGAAGACCAGGCCCGCGGCGACGAGATTCGCGGCGGAGCGGACCCTGAGGTCATCGATGAAGTTCTCCAAAACCCGTCCTCCGAGTCAGCCCGCGTGGCCGGCGGACACGGTAGTTGACCCGCGGGTCAAGGTGTCCAGTTGCCTTGAGGCAGAATGCAGGCCATGGGGTCGATCGCGGACATCACCATCGGGGACATCGGCCGCGCACTTTCTCGATACCGACCCGTCGCCGTCACCGTCGCCATCATCCTCGTGGTGATCGCGCTCCTTCCCGGTCCCCGCCGGGCTGCCCTCTCGGCGCTTCCGACCGCGCCGCCGCCTGCGGCCGCGGCCGCGGAGACCCCTGCCGGGGACGAAGCCGTGGCCGACTCGACCCTTTCCGCTGACGATCCACCGTCATCCTCCACGTTCGAGTCGTCGCTTTCCTCCTCCTCCTCCTCGTCGTCCGGGTTCGCGTCGACGCCGCCGTCGTCGAACTTCTCGAGCGACGAGTCGTCGTCCTCGTCGTCCGACTTCAGCTCTCCGTCTCGAACCGCGGACTTCCCCAGCGGCGACGGCTCGTCGACGACCACCGCCCCGTCACGGCCCTTGAGCATCGTGGAAGGGGGATGGGCGTCTGCGACCGGCGCCACCCCCGTCGGCTCGACCGGAGTGCCCGACAAGGGACTGCCGGTCGGCAAGCGCATCGGACAGGTCGACAAGTACAGCTTCGTGCGCCTGACCGGTGACCAGAAGGTGCTCGCTCTGCGGGTGAACGCCCAGGGTGCACGGGCGACGACGGGCAACATCGGGGTGTCCATCTGCCAGATCACCGACTCCGGTTGGCAGGCGGCGGACAACGTCCCCTCCGACCGGGCGCCGAAGTACGACGTGGCGACGTGTGTCAAGGGCGATCCCGGCGACGGGAAGACGTGGACGTTCAACGTGCTGACCTTCGCGTCGCCCACGGACGCCCGAGGGCTGGCGCTGGTGCCGACCGGCGACTCGATCGACTACCAGGTGACCTTCGAGCGCACGTAGCGGGCTCCGGTCCGCGCGCCCGTCTGCCGATAGGGGTGGTGGCGGGACGGGGCGCGGCGGTTCTGGGCGGGTTAAACGACCGCTGCGGTGGTTGATCCCGCCCAGAACGAGGGCGGGCGCGGCCCGCGGCCGCCCGCGACGGCGGGAGGGGCGGTCAGAACGTGTCGGCGAGGCCCGCCGCGGCCCGGAAGTGGGTGACCAGGTCGGGGAGGCGGCAGCGGGCGTTGCGTCCACTCGTCGATGGGACGACGTAGGCGGGACGGCCGCCGAACCCGACCGGCTGCACCCCGGCCACGGCCTTGCGGTCGACGGCGGCCCGCCAGCCCTCG
Organism: Acidimicrobiales bacterium; assembly: GCA_035525495.1. Classification (GTDB taxonomy): domain Bacteria; phylum Actinomycetota; class Acidimicrobiia; order Acidimicrobiales; family CADCTF01; genus DATLED01. Next base: position 24,624 of record DATLED010000027.1, read on the forward strand.
AGTCCGACGAAGCACACGGCTCCAGGCTGCAGCCACCGCACGAGCCGCTTGACCCGCTCGGCACCGGTTCGGTACTCCGCTGCGGACAGCTCGGCGCTGGCGACCGTCGCCCGCTTGCACAGGTCGGTCATCCCGACGCCGTGGTGCGCGAGGGCGTGCCGCGCGTCCCGATCGACGCTGACGAGGCCGGCCTCGATCACCGCCGGCCAGAAGCGGTTGCCAGGTCGTGCGAAACCCACACCGCGTTCGGCGCTGTAGATGCTCGGGTTGAGGCCGCACACCAGCAATCGCATCCCGCCGCCGACCGTGTCGGCGAGCGTCATCGCCCTCCCCGCCGACACCTGCACGACGTCGTGTTCGACCGACGCCCGGGTGACATCGAATCCCGCCCCGATGAGCAGGTCGCGCAGGTCCGGCGCCGTCCACCCCGCATGCCCGTCGTAGGGGCCATAGAGGACCTGCACGTCCACCGGGGCCCCGGGGGCGAGCCCCCGATGGAGGTCGGCCAGCTCCAGGGGGAGACTCGTGCGGGGGACGTGTCGGTAGGTCATGTTCGACCGCGCTCCGGTCTCGTAGCGATCGACCGTTGCCCGTTCCACCGGCCGAGGCTACGGCGCCACGACGTCCACCTCCGTGCCGAAGTCGACGAACCGGAGGTCGAGCATCGGTCCTCGGGGACGGCCCGTCCGCAGGCGGGCGATCCGTCCGGCCCGATCGACCCACACGCGGCTCGGTACGCCGTCGGCCGACGGCTCCCCGCCGGCGGCGCGGGAGAGGAGATCAGCCCATCCGCGAGCACCCGCCGCCCACGACACCGCACCACCGTCGACGGCCGTCCACGACCCCGACCCGGCCGGCCGGACCCACGCCCGACCATCGCCGACCACCCGCACGACCGAAGCCGATGCACCGCCCTCGGCCGCGGCCATCGTCGCGATCACCTCGCAGGCCCCGTCCACGAAGGACAGGCGCCCCGACAACACCACCGGCGGCCCCGACGAAGGCTCGAACCTGCCCATCAGCCGGGCCGACCCGGCAGCACGCGTCCGAGCGACGACCTCGGCCATCGCAGGGCCCGGGGCCGGGGCCGCCTCGGGCCGCAACACCCACACCGACGCGCCGAACACCACGAGCAACACCACGACGACTGCGGAGCACCGCAACGAGACCACGGGACGCACCACGCCACCTCCACCCACACCACCGGCCGACAGAAGGGGCAGGCGAACCTGCGAGGCGGCGAGCGGCCGAAGTGAGCCCGCACGAGCAACCTAACCCGAGGGTGCGACACGAACAACGCCGCGCCGACTCCTAGAGTCCGAGGGCCACGCCTCCCAAGCTTCGGGGGTCGGCGGCCCCGGCCAAGGCACCGGTGGGTTCGAAAGAGATCAGATGGGCGTGCCCGAAGTCCCCGCCCCAAGAGCGGCTCCGCACCACGCGATGCCCCAGCGCCTCGAGCCCCGGGAACCACCCGCCGGGCGCGTGCTCCTCGATCGCCACCCGGACGTCACCACCCGCCTGCCAGACGTCGTAGCCGACCTCCGCACCTGCCAGCACCCAGCGGGCGGCCGCGAGGGATGCCGCCGGATCCGCACCCATCCCGTACCGGCGCATCAGGAGCTGCAACAGCACCTGCGGTTGGCTGTCACCGCCCATCGTGCCGAGCACGCAGTCGAGCGTCCCGTCGAGGTGGGTCACCAGCGCCGGTGCCAGCGTGTGCGGCGGCCGCCGCCGAGGGCCGTACTCGGCGGGATGGCCCGGCTCGAGCGAGAACCCGCAACCCCGGTTCTGCAGGAAGATCCGCGTCGACGGTTCGATCAGCATCGACCCGAACCCGCTGTAGTTCGACTGGATGAACGACACGCCCATGCCGGATCCGTCGGCAGTGCACAGGGAGATCGTCCCGCCGCCGACGTATCGCTCCCCCGGTCCGAAGGAGGCCACGCGGGACGGCGACACCGCATCGCGCCGGGTCGCGAGGAGGGAGGCATCGAGCAACGAAGCGCCATCGGCGTCCTCGTGGAGCACGTCGACCCGGTCGTGGCCGGCCTGACGCGCCACCTCGATCAACTGGTGCGCCCACTGCGGATCGGACGGGTCGTCCGCAGGGAACGACGGCAGCGACGACGCCATCCACGCGCCGGCCAGGGTGAGGTACCCCTGCGAGTTCGGCGGGATCGTCCAGAGCCGCCGCGACCACCGAGGCACGTCCAGCGACAACCCCGCCACCCACTCGGCGTTCGGCGTCGACAGGTCCGATGACACGTACTCGCCATCCCCGAGGGCCAACAGCCCCTCGCCGAACTCGCCCTCGTAGAAGCCCGCCCGTCCCGATGTCGCCACCGCCCCCATCGCCCGCGCCACGCCGGGACGCCTCATCACCGCGCCCGGGAACAGCGCCTCGCCCGACGGGTAGTCCCTTGTGGCGTCGCTGTCGACGGCGGCAAGCCCGCGGGCCGACATGGCCAGCGTCGGCGAGATGGCGAACCCGTCGTCGGCCAGCAAGCGCGCCGGCTCGAGCAGGTCGGCGAGCGGCAGCGTCCCGAAGCGGTCGTGCAGCGCGCACCACCCGTCGACGCATCCCGGCACCGGCACCGCGCCGATGTCCCCGCGCCGCGGCACCGACGTGAACCCCGCGTCGCGCAACCGGTCAGGCGACGCACCCGAGCCCGATCGACCGGAAGCGTTCAGCACCGCCGGAACCTCGAACCCGGGCCCGTGCACGAGAGCGAACAGGTCGCCGCCCATCCCGCACATGTGCTGCGTCGTAACGGCGAGCACGGCCGAGGTGGCGATCGCGGCGTCGACGGCGTTCCCGCCCGCTCGCAACATCGCGATGCCGGCCGACGAGGCGAGGTGATCGACCGAGCACACCATCCCGCCGACCGCGTATCGGGTGGTGAACGGCGCGAGAGCGACCACGGCGCCACCGTATTCCAACGCCGTGGAGCGACGGACGGCCTACGCCGCAGTCCACACCGCGCCGCTGGTGTAGCGCTTCAGCCCGGCGTGGAACGTCGCCCATCCAAGGGCGACGAAGAACGTCGCGACGGCGAGCAGCGTCGCCGCGAGCCGAGGGTCGAAGTCGTCGACGAGGCGCGCGGGGATCGTTGCCACGAACGCGGCCGGCAGCACCGTGGAGAGGAACAGCTTGGCGCCGCCGCCGAACACGTCGACCGGGTACGCGGCGAACATCAACATGGCGTGGAAGCCGAGCTCGCCGGCGTCGTCGCGCCCGGCGAAGAAGCTCAGCGAGCCGGTGGCGACGAGGAAACCGGTGAGGAGCGCGGCCGACGCGATGACGCCGACGACGAAGATCGCGGTCCGTTCGAACGACGGATGGCCGGCGACGGCGAACAGCACCACCCCGAAGGCGATGTCCCCGAGGTTCGTCGTGTTGATGCGTCGCAGCAGGAGGTGGCCGAGGGGCTGCACCGGGAGGGCCAGCGCGGCATCGAGCTCGCCCGCGGCCGCCAGCCTGCCGATGGCCCGCGCGTTGGCCAGCAGCCCGAGAACGATCCCGCCGGCGGTCGTGAGGATGGCGAGGAGCAGCAGCACGCGAGGCGTGTCCCACCCGCGCACGGCCCCGACGCGGCGAAAGAACAGTGCCCAGAACAGGACCCATGCGACGTCGTTCACGACCATGGTCGTCACCTGGGTCCAGAAGCCGGCGCGGTTGGCCCACGACTCGAGGAACGCCGCCCGGGACGTTGCCAGGAGCCCTCTCATCCGCCGACCACCTGCAGCCGCCGCTCGCCGCGAGCGAACACGCCGACCGCGAGAGCCGACAGGACAACGAACCAGAACGCTTGCACCAGGAGCAGCCATGGTTCGACGTGTCCGGAAGCGAGGCGCGACGGCGCGTAGGCCATCGCCATGAACGGCAGCCGCAAGGCGATCTCGCGCATCACCGCCGGCAGGACCTCCAACGGCAGGAGCATCCCACCGACGATGAACACGAGCTTCTGGTAGAGGAACCACGTCGAGCGGGCATCGCGGATCCAGAACGAAGCCGCCGCGAAGGCATGCTGGGCCACGAGGTTGCACGCGATCGCCAACACCAACGAGGGCGCGGCCAGCAGGAGTCCCAACGGTCTCGGCGGAGCACCGCCGAGGACGCACGCGTAGGCGACGCCGATGGCGCCGCAGATGGCGAGGCGTGGGAGGCACCGGCCGAGCTCGGTCGCCACCCGCAGGCCGAGCACGCTGATCGGCCGCAGCAGCTCGACGGCGATCGCTCCGGAGGCGATGTCCTCGCCGGTCTCTTCGATCAGCCGCGTGTTCATCGTGACGGTCGCCGCCTCGGAGGTGGCCACGTACCAGGTGAGGGCGACGGCCGTGTAGCCGGCGACGGTGCCACCGTTCGCCTGCGTCGCCGTCCGCCACAGCGTCGAGAGGACCGAGACCACGGCGAGGTAGAAGAACACGGTGACGAAGAGCCCGCCGGGCTCGGCCATCGTCCGGCGGGCGGCCGTCGCCGCGCTGATCCGCAGGGCGCGGACGATCACGTCGTCCGCGGTGCGTCGTAGATGGAGCCGATCACCTGCTCGAGGGGTGGGTCGACGATCGACAGGTCCGTGACCGGGAGCGCCGCCAGGAGCTCGTCGACGATCCCCCGCACGGCGCGCCGCGTCGTGTCGACGACGAGCTTCACGGTCGTAGGTGTCTGCTCGGTGACGGTGACCCCGTCGAGGACGACGGGAGCGATGGCGTGCTCGAGGCTGACCTCGACGAGCTTGGTGGACAGGATCGACCGGCGCATGGCGGCGACGTCGTCGTCGTAGATCACCGCCCCGTGGTTGATGACGATCACCCGCCGGGCCACGTGCTCGATGTCGGCGACATCGTGGGAGGTCAGGAAGATCGTCGTCCCGTGGTCCTCGTTGAGTCGGACGAGGAGCTCGCGGAACCGCTGCTTGCCGACGAGGTCGAGGCCGATCGTCGGCTCGTCGAGGAACAGGATGTCGGGCTGGTGGAGGAGGCAGGCCGCCAGCTCGCACCGCATGCGTTGACCGAGCGACAGGTTGCGGACCGGGGTGTCGAAGAGGTCGCTCGCCTCGAGCAGCTCGCCGAGCTCGCCGGTACGCCGGACGAAGGCGTGGTCGTCGACGCCGAAGATGGCGGCCAGCATCCGCAGCGACTGTCGCGGCGTGAGCTCCGTCCAGAGCTGCGAGCGCTGGCCGAACAGCGTGCCGATCCGCTTGGCGAGCTGCTTACGCTCCTGCCACGGGACGAGTCCGAGGACGCGCACGGCGCCGCTCGTCGGGTGGAGGATGCCGGTGAGCATCTTGATCGAGGTCGACTTCCCGGCGCCGTTCGGTCCGATGTAGGCGAGGCGCTCGCCGGCGACGGCGGAGAAGGCGAGGTCCCGGACGGCGTCGACCGTACGGCGCTTGCGTCCGCGGCCGGTGGTGAACGTCTTCGACAGCCCGTCGACCTCGATGGTCATGACGCAGTGTGCCGCGCCGCGGTGCGGCGGCGGCGGCAATTTCACGATGGCGTTCGTAGTCGCCGCAGGCGCCACTGCAACGCGGCTTCAGACGAGCTTGCTCTGGTGGCCTTCCCAGTACTTGTCGCGCAGGAGGCGCTTGTAGAGCTTGCCGGTGGGGTGGCGGGGGAGCTCGGCCTGGAAGTCGATCGAACGGGGGGCCTTGAAGCCGGCGAGGTGCTCCTTGCAGAACGCCAGCAGCTCCCGCTCGAGCTCGGGCCCGGCGTCGTCCATCGACACGGGCTGGACGACGGCCTTGACCTCTTCGCCGAAGTCCTCGTTGGGGATGCCGAAGACGGCGACGTCCATGACCTTGGGGTGCATCGTCAGCACGTTCTCGGCTTCCTGCGGATAGATGTTGACGCCGCCCGAGATGATCATGTTCGCCTTCCGGTCGGTGAGGAACAGGAAGCCGTCGTCGTCGACGTACCCGATGTCGCCGAGCGTCGACCAGTCCGAGTGATCGGGGTGCCGCGAGTTCTTCGTCTTCTCCGGATCGTTGTGGTACTCGAAGTTGGTGGCGCCCTCGAAGTAGATCGTTCCGGACTCGTAGCGGGGCAGCTCCTTCCCCTCCTCGTCACAGATGTGCATGACGCCGGTGAGCGCCTTGCCGACCGTGCCCTTGTGGGCCATCCACTCCTCGGAGTTGCAGGCGACGAAGCCGTTGCCCTCGGTCCCCGCGTAGTACTCGAAGATCACCGGACCCCACCAGGCGATCATCTGCTCCTTCACCGGGATCGGGCATGGAGCGGCGGCGTGGATGACCGTCTGCAGCGACGACACGTCGAACTGGTCGCGCTCGGCCTGATCGAGCTTCAACATCCGCACGAACATCGTCGGGACGACCTGGGTGTGGGTGATCTTGAACTTCTCGATGTTGCGCAGGTACTCGACCGGGTCGAAGTGCTCCATGACGACGACGGTGCCGCCGAGGCGGATCACGGCCATGACGAAGCGCAGCGGCGCGGCGTGGTACATCGGCGCCGGCGACAGGTACCTCGTGTCGGCGGTGAAGCCGTAGAGGAACTGCCCGAGCATGGCGACGCCGCCGGGGTTGTCGCCGAAGGTCGCCTTGGCGAGCGGTGCCTTGACGCCCTTCGGACGGCCGGTGGTGCCGGAGCTGTAGAGCATGTCGGTGCCCTCGAGCTGCTCGGCCAGCGGCGCGGTCGGATATCCGGAGACGGTCTGCTCGAACGACTCGAAGCCGTCGATGGTGCCGCCGACCATCAGGCGGGTGTGCACGTTCGGGATCTTGTCGGACAGCTCGGCCGCGAGCTCCCGCTTCTCCGTCGACGTGATGAGCGCCTTGGCCTCGCAGTCGTTGAGGATGTACTCGGCCTCGCCGACGGTGAGCCGGCTGCTGACGCACGTGTAGTAGAGCCCGGACCGCTGCGCCGCCCACGTCGCCTCGAGGTACCGCGCGTTGTTCTCCATGCAGATGGCGATGGAGTCACCGGGCCGGATGCCACGGTCGTAGAGGAGCTGCGCGAGCTGGTTCGAGCGGTCGTCGAGCTGCTGGTAGGTGACCTCTTCGCCGGTGCCCGCCATGACGTAGGCCACCTTGTCCGGCTGGTTCTTCGCGTGCTCTCCCGGGTGCATGGCTGGACTCTACCGACGTGGGCCAAGGGCCCTCAGCGCCCCCGACAGGCCGGCGTCGGAGGCGGCGACGGCCTCGTCCCAGTCGAACCAGCGGCACTCCTGGCTCTCGTCGGGCGGCGGCGCGGGATCGGCGTCGGGATCGTCGGCCACGAGGACGTAGCGGACGTCGAGGTGGAAGTGCCCCTTCGGTCCGTCGTGGGCGTCGACGTGGGCGATCATGGGCGGGGTCGTGGCGTGGTGGAGCGCCAGGCCGGTCTCCTCGATCGCCTCCCGGAGAGCGGCCTCCGCGGGGTGCTCGCCGGGATCGAGGTGCCCGCCGGGTTGGAGCCAGAGCTGCATGCGCTTGTGGAGGTGGAGGACGACCCCCCGGTGGCCGATCACGATGGCGCTGGCGGTCACGTGGACGGGGTCCGCGTCCTCGTCGAAGGGACGTTCGAGCCGGGCGAGCTCGACGGCGAAGCGTTCGATCGACCGTCGCTCGCGCTCGTCGACGGGTGTCCTCGCGGTGATGGCGGCGATGAGCTCGACGGGATCCATGCGGGGAAGGATCATGGCTGATGCGAGCGCAGGCGTGGCGACGATGGGCGGCGTCGATCGTGTCGGTCTCGCTGGCGCTCTTCGTGCCAGCGTGCTCCGCCGATCGTCGGCCGAACCCGACCATCATCGAGACGACCATCCTCGAGACGACGACGAGGCCCTCGGCCCCGCCGACCACGGCGCCGGCGCCCCCGGCTCCGGTCGTGATCGCGTACCGACTGGAGCGGCGGACCACCGACGACCCGACCGCTGACTTCGAGGCGACCGTGGAGGCGACGCTCACCGACGGGCGTGGGTGGTCGCGGGCGGGGTTCGTCTTCGAGCCTCGCGAAGACGGGCCGTACCTCGTCGTGCTGGCCGAGGGCGACGAGGTCGACCGGCGGTGCCGTCCCTACGACACCTACGGCAAGTACTCGTGCCAGAACGGCCCGACGGTCGCGCTGAACGCCGACCGCTGGCGCGTCGCCACCCCGGAGTGGACCGGCGAGCTCGACGACTACCGCCGGATGCTCGTCAACCACGAGGTCGGCCACCTCCTCGGGATGCACCACCCGAAGCCGCAGTGTCCCGCACCCGGGCGGCCGGCTCCCGTCATGAGCCAGCAGTCCACCGAGCTCGACGGATGCCTCGCCAACCCCTGGCCCCTCGATGGGGAGATCGCGATCGCCGCTCGCCACGACGCCCCGCTCGCTCCCGGACCGGGCGGCTGAGCCCGGCCGGAAAGCCGCGGAGGGTGCGGGCGACTCGTGGCAGGCTGATGGCTTATGGGCCTGTTCGACGAGCTGCAGTGGCGCGGCCTCGTGCACGACTTCACCGATCCCGCGCTTCCCGGCCTGCTCGACCAGGGCGGCCTCGTCGCCTACATCGGCTTCGATCCGACCGCCGACAGTCTCCACATCGGCAACCTCCTCCAGCTGTGCAACCTGCGGCGCTTGCAGGAGGGGGGCCACCAGGTGATCGGCCTCGCCGGCGGGGCCACCGGCATGATCGGCGACCCCGGCGGCAAGAGCGAGGAGCGCAACCTCCTGGACTCCGACACCCTTGCCACGAACCTCGACGCCATCGAGCGCCAGATCCGGAGGTTCCTGCTACCCGGGGCCGAGTTCGTCGACAACGCCTCGTGGACCCGCCCGATGTCGGTCCTCGACTTCCTCCGCGACGTCGGCAAGCACTTCACGATCAACCAGATGATCGGCAAGGAGATGGTCCGCAACCGGATCCAGAACCCGGAGGAGGCGATCTCCTACACCGAGTTCTCCTACATGCTCCTCCAGGCGATGGACTTCCTCCAGCTGTTCGACACCCATGGTTGCCGGTTGCAGATGGGCGCGAGCGACCAGTGGGGAAACATCACCATGGGCGTCGAGCTCATCCGCAAGGCGCGCGGCGCGACTGCCTACGGCCTCACGTCGCCGCTCGTGCTCAAGGCCGACGGCAAGAAGATGGGGAAGAGCGAGTCGGGCACGATCTGGCTGGCGCGCGACAAGACGAGCCCGTACCAGCTGTTCCAGTTCCTCGTCCGCAGCGACGACCGCGTCGTCGGTCAGTACCTCCGCTACTTCACCTGGCTCCCGCACGACGAGATCGAGGCCTTGGACGAGGCGACATCGACGCGCCCCGAGCGGCGTGAGGCGCAGCGGGCGCTCGCCTTCGAGGTGACGGCGTTCGTGCACGGCCGCGAGGAGGCCGAGCGGGCGGTCCATGCGTCGACCGTGCTGTTCTCCGAGGAGATCGCCGGACTCGACGAGCAGACGTTGACGGACGTGTTCGCCGAGGCGCCGTCGACGGTGCTGCCGCGCGAACCGGTGGCGCTGGTCGACATCCTCGCGTCGACCGGGCTGGCGAAGTCGAAGTCCGACGCCCGACGCCACATCGAGGCCGGCGCCGTCTACGTCAACAACCGGAAGGTCAGCGATTCGGCGGCGAAGCTGGATCCGTCCGCGGATGTCCTCCACGGACGTTGGCTGGTGCTGCGCCGGGGGAAGTCGTCCCAGCACCTGCTCCGCTTCGAGGACTGACCCCAGCGGCGTCCTTCACCCCAAGAGGTTCGTGCCGCGCAGGTGGGCGATCTCGTTCAGCGTCTCGAGCGAACGGTCCCCGCGCCGTGACGCCAGCACCCGGTGGATGCTCGTGTACTTCGGCTCGAACCACAGTGGCCGGTCGATCCCGAGGATGTCGGCGAGGTAGGTGTTGATCACGCCGCCATGGCAGACGACCGCGACCGAGGCGCCCGGATTGCCGGTGACGATGTGGTCCATCGCCGACACCACGCCGTCGCGGAAGGCGACGAGGTCGATCCCGTCGCCCTCGAGGTTGCCCTCGACCATGGCCACCCAGCGCTCGTCCTTGTTGGCCTTGAGCTCCTCGATCGGGATGTAGCTCGTCGAGGCACGGTCCCACTCGGCCAGCTCGGTGTCGACGACGACTTCGCATCCCAACGCCGCGGCCAGAGGCGCCGCTGTCTCGCGCGCCCGTTGCATCGGACTCGACCAGACCGCGCCGATCGGCTCAGCGCCGAGGTAGGAGGCGAGCGCCTCGGCCTGCTTGATGCCGCGCTCGGCGAGCGGCGGGTCGGCAGGACCATCGGCGTCGACGATGCGGACGGGCTCGGCATGGCGCACGAGGATCAGCTCCATCCCGTGTTCCTAGTCGCTCCGCTCGCTACCCTCGTCCGCCATGGCGAGGATCGTGGTGTGCGGGGCAGGCGTCTGCGGGCTGGTGACGGCCATGTTGTTGGCCGGTGATGGCCACGACGTGACGGTCCTGGAGCGGGATCCGACGCCGCCGCCGCATGACCCGGACGCCGCCTGGGAGGAATGGGAGCGGCGAGGCGTCAACCAGTTCCGGCTGCCCCACTTCCTCATGCCGGGCTTCCGGGAGCTGATGGACGCAGAGCTGCCCCTCGTCATCGAAGAGCTGCTCGCGTGTGGAGCCAACCGCTTCAACCCACTCGGCGTGTTCGCGGACGCGATGGATCCTGCCGGCGATCACGTGGTCGTCACCGCGCGGCGGCCGGTGGTCGAAGCGGCCGTCGCCCGAGCGGCCGACCGCACGGCGCGACTGACGGTCCGGCGGGGCGTCGCCGTCGAGGGCGTCCTCGTCCAAGGCTCGCACGTGGTCGGCCTCCGGACCGAGGGCGGCGAGGAAGTGCGAGCGGACCTCGTCGTCGACGCCGGCGGGCGGCGTTCGCCGTTGGCCCGCTGGCTCGTCGAGGCCGGCCTTCCAGAGCCGATCCTCGAAGAGGAGGACTCCGGGCTCGTGTACTACGGCCGCCACGTCCGGCGGCCGGAGGGCAGCGACGGTGATCAGCCGCGCGTGGCTTGGTACGGGTCCGTCGGGCTCCTGACGCTCCCGGCGGATCGGGGCAACGTCGGCGTCGGGATCATCGCCAGCGCCAAGGACGCCGAGCTGCGCCCGCTGCGGCATGAGGGTCCGTGGCGGGCCGTCATGGCGATGCTCCCGGGCGGGCCGGACCTCCTGGAGTGCGAGTCGTCGAGCGACCTGGTCGCCATGGCCGCGATCGAGGATCGCTGGCGGACGTTCGTCGTCGACGGCCGCCCCGTGGCCACCGGTGTCGTGTCGGTCGCCGACGCGTGGGCAGCCACGAACCCCACGTTGGGCCGCGGCATCACGCTCGGCTCGATGCACGCCGTCGCGCTGCGCGACGTCGTCCGGGAGATGGGCACCGACGATGCCGAGGGGTTGGTGCGTCGCTTCGACGACGTCACCCAGGAGCGGTTCACGCCGTGGTATCGGGCCACGGTCTGGCACGACCGGCATCGACTCGGTGAGCTCGACGACGCGATGTCCGGCGTCGAGCGACCCTTCGACGAGGAGTGGGAGCGGTACCGGCGCTTCGAGGCGGCGGCGAGCACGGACCCGGGGCTGGTGACCCGCATGTTCGACGGCATGCATCTTCGGGAGACGCCGTTGGAGCTCATCCGCGACCCTGCGATCGTGGCCCGCCTCGACGAGCTCGGCGCCAAGGTGCCGCCTCCGGACGGACCGACGCGCCGCGAGCTGCTGGCGGCGATCGCCGCCGCCTGAGGTTGAGGCTCCGACTACCACCCGTTCTGGGTGGGCTGATCGACCTGAGGCGTGGTCGAGCCCGCCCAGAACGGAGACCGCCGCCGCCGGCTGAGGTCAGCCGGCTCGGAGCAGGTCGTCGAGCTCGGAGAGGGCGGTCGCCTGGTCGTCGACGTGGATCGCGTGCAGGCCGGCGCGTCGCGCGCCCTCGACGTTGCCCGGTGCATCGTCGAGGAAGACGGCGGCTTCCGGCCGCACGCCACCCAGCCGCTCGAGGGCGATGGCGAAGATCGCCGGATCGGGCTTGCGAACGCCGACCTCGGACGAGTCGACGACGACATCGAAGAGGTCGTCGACCGGCAGGAGGGATCTCCAACCCGCGCCCTCCTTGATGTTGTTGGTGACGATCCCCGTCCGGTAGCCGTCGTGCCGGAGCGCTTGCACTCGTTCGACCACCACGTCCTGGACGACGATCCGATCACTGAAGCCGCGCAGCTGGTTGAAGTCCAGCTCGACGCCGGCCTCGGCGGCGAGGGCCATCACGGCCGGCAGGTACTCGCCGATGCCGATCTCCCCGCGCTCGAGGCGGTGCCACGGGTGGTCGCCGTCGCTGGCGTAGTCGCCGAGCATCACCGCCAGGACCTCGTCCTGGGATGCCGCGCCGTCGTTCGCACCCACCGCCGCCAGCGACTCCCACGGCGACGACGTGAGCACGCCGTGGAGGTCGAAGAGGACGGCCTCGATCGTGCGGGGCGTCGTCAGGGCACGACCACGACGGGAGTACCGAGGGGCGCCCAGTCCCACACGAGAGCGGCGTCCGCGAGCGACTGCCGGACGCATCCATGGCTACGGAACGTCCCGAGCTGCGACTCGCTCTGGATCGGTCGGCCGTGACGCGTGGTCGGGATCGAGTGGAATCCGACGGCGAGGCGCGGCGACTGGTACCAGCGCACCATGTAGCGCATCGAGACGGATCCGCTGCGGGTGACGGGCGACCTGGAGAAGACGGCGTAGGTCCCGGGGCGGGGGAAGTGGCGACGGCCGGAGACGAGGTGGGTGTTGGCGAGGGTGCCGTCCTCCTCGACGAGCCAGATCCGCTGCTGGCCGTTCGAGTAGACGATGCGCCGACCCGCGCCGGAGTCGGCGGGGACTGCGGGGACTGCGGGCTCCGGCGGCGCCTCCTGCGCCGACGCGGGAGCGACCGCCGGGAGGACGCCGAGTCCGAGGAGCACGAGCAGGACGACACCGACGGTTCTGCGCATAGGGGTCAGAGGATATGGCCGCGGATGCTCGCCGCGATTTCCTGCATGGCTTGGTCGCTCCCGTACTTCTGGCGCGGCCAGAAGAAACCCCGCAGGCCGTCCTTGAACCGTCGGGGGACCACGTGGACGTGGAGGTGGGGAACGCTCTGGCTGACGCGATTGTTCATCGCCACGAACGTGCCGTCGGCACCGAGCGCGGGGAGGACGGCGGCAGCGACCCGCTGGGCGGCGCCGAAGAGCAGGGGCAGCTGCGCCGGGTCCAGGTCCGGGAGCGTCTCCACGTGGGTCCTCGGGACCAGGAGGACATGACCGGGGAAAACGGGGCGGAGGTCGAGGAAACCCATCACGTCGGGCTCGTCGAGGACCACGGCCCCCGGCAGCTCCCCGGCGGCGATGGCGCAGAACGTGCAGGAGGCCACCCGCCGACCGTAGCGGTGGCGCACGGCGTGGTCGGCGGGGTGCGCGACCATGCGTCCATGTCCGATGCCCCCGTCAACCTCTCCTCCGGTCTCCCCGAGACCGTGCTGCCCCCGGTGCCCTCGGACCTGGCGGCGCGCCTCGCCGATGCGCTCGTGGCGCCGATCGAGCAGCGTCGCGACCTCGTGAGCCACGTCGTGGCCGACAACCCGATGTTCCTCGACGGGTGGGCGACGCTCGGCGACCTCGCGCGTGACGACGTGGAGGCCTACGCCTGCTACCGGGTCGGCTACCACCGCGGCCTCGACGCACTGCGGGCCAACGGCTGGCGGGGGAGCGGGTACGTCCGGTGGTCCCGCGACAGCAACCGGGGCTTCCTCCGTTCCCTCGACGGACTGCGCCGGTCAGCCGCGGCCATCGGCGAGGTCGCGGAGGAGGAGCGCTGCGACCAGTTCCTCCACCAGTTGGACCCCGATTGGGGCCGACGATGACAAAGGCCGGCGTCGGGAGCGCCAGCGAGCAGCCGGCACGTGAGCGGAGCGGCCTTTTTGCGGAGCGAACCGAAGACACCGACCCCGATTGGGGCCGACGATGACTCCGCTGGACCGGATCCGGGAGATCTGCATGGCGCTCCCGTCCGTCACCGAGCGGCCGAGCCACGGGACGCCGACGTGGTTCGTGCAGGGGAAGAAGTCGTTCGTCCAGTTCTGGGTCGACGGCCACCACGACGACGACTTTCCTCACCTGTGGTGTGCCGCCCCGGCCGGCGCGCAGGAGGAGCTCGTCGCCGCGGAACCCGACCGCTTCTTCCGCCCGCCCTACGTGGGTCACCGCGGCTGGATCGGCGTCCGCATGGACGGAGAACTTGACTGGGACGAGCTCACCGGGATCTGCGAGGACGCCTTCCGCGCCATCGCCCCGGCGAAGCTCGCCGCCCTCCTAACTTCTGAACATGGATGACCTCGAGCTCCTCGAGCGCGTGCTCGACAAGACCGGCGACCTCGTCGCCGGAGTGACCCCCGATCAGTACGACCGGCCGACCCCGTGCCCCGACTACGACGTGCGGGCGCTCGTCAACCACATCACCGGGTGGGTGCAGTCGTTCGCCGCCGGGGCCAACGGCAACACGTTCGACTCCGACCCGAATGCCTACGAAGCCGGCGATGACCCGAGCGCGGAGTTCCGTGCGGCGGCATCAGAGGTCCTGTCCGGATGGAGGACCCACGGCACCGATCGCCAGGTCGGCCTCGCGGGCGGAGATCTCCCCGGTCAGATGGTCCTGAACATGACGATCATGGAGTACCTCACGCACGGGTGGGACCTGGCCACGGCCACCCGCCAGTCCGTGCCCTACACCGAAGATGAAGCGACCGCTGCGCTCGAACGGGCGCAGGGCACGCTGCCTCCGCAGTACCGCGGCGCCGACCAGCCGTTCGGCGACATCGTCGAGGTGCCCGACACGGCGCCCGCGGTCGATCGCTTCATCGGCTTCATGGGACGGGACCCGGGCTCAGCCGCCTGAGAGCAGGTCGCGGCAGAACGACCGCAGGGCCGAGTTGAAGACCGCTGGCGCCTCCCATTGCAGGAAGTGGCCGGCGTCGCGCACGAGGAACGGCCCGACGTGGTTCGGGAACACGACCCCCGCCATCCGGTCGAACTCCGGATAGAGGACGTGGTCGCTCGGCCCGAACAGCAGCAGCGCCTCGACGTCAGGGTTGCGTGCGGCCATCGCCGGCTCGCTGCGGGCTGCCTCGGAGAACACGCTCTCGTAGGCGCCGAACGAAGCCCGCAGCTTGTCGCCGTCCCCGAAGGGCTCCGTCATGAAGTCGACGGCCGGGCGGTCGAAGTTGCCGGGATGCGCCCAGAACCGCGAGGAGTAGAAGGTGGCGACGTAACGGCGCCGTTGGTCCGGTGTCACCAGTTCGGCCGCGAGGGCGTCGGCGTCGGTGCCCTGTCGCAGGAAGTAGTCGGCCGACTCGGCGTGGGGTCGCGACCGCATGCCGGCCATGCGTTCCTTGTCGTAGGGGAGCGGGGCGTTGAACAGGACGAGGCGCTCGACGACGTCCGGGAAGCGCAGTGCGAGGTCGGCGACGACCGGTCCGCCGAGGTCGCCGCCGGCGAGAACGACCCGCTCGTGCCCGAGGTGCTCGGTCACGAGGGCGTGGAGGTCGCGGCTGCTGGCGGCGACGTCGTGCTTCCCGTCGGGGCCGACGTCGGACCGTCCGAAGCCGCGCAGGTCGGGCGCGATGACCTCGAAACCGGCGTCCACGAGCGGGCCGATGTTGCGCCACCAGATGCGGCTCGTCTCCGGCCAGCCGTGGACGAGGAGTAGAGGCACGCCGCCGGCGCCGGAGTGGACGAACGCCTGCGTGAACCCCCGCACGCGAGTCGTCTCGTAGGGGAAGGCGTCGGGGTCGAGGCTCGCGGGATCGTCCACGGGTCGATCCTAAGGTCGCGGGATGTCCGCGACCCCGGCTCCGACGCGCGCCGAGGCCGCCGCGCTCGACGCCGCCGACGGGCTCGCATCGTTTCGCGATCGGTTCCTCCTCGACGACGGCGGGCCCATCTACCTCGACGGCCACTCCCTCGGCCGATTGCCACGCGCCACGATCGAGCGGATCGGCCGCACCGTCGTCGACGAGTGGGGTCGTGGGCTCGTCCGTAGCTGGGGCTCGGAATGGATCGACCTCCCGCGGACCGTCGGCGACCGTCTCGCCGCGACGGTCCTCGGCGCGCGTTCGGGCGAGGTCCTCGTCGCGGACTCGACGTCCGTCAACCTGTACAAGCTGGCGCGCGCAGCCCTCGACGCCGACCCGTCCGGCCGGCGCGTGATCGTCACCGACCGCGCGAACTTCCCGACCGATCGCTACATCCTCGAGGGCCTCGGCGAGGTCCGGTTCGTCGACGATGACCCCGACGCTTCGGCGATCGCGTCGGCCACGAGCGCGGGCGACGTCGCCCTCGTGAGCCTCTCGCTCGTCGCCTATCGATCCGGAGCGCTCCTCGACCTGACCGGCATCACCGCCATCGCGCGCGCGGCCGGGGCGATGACGCTGTGGGACCTGAGCCACGCCGCCGGCGCGGTGCCGATCGATCTCGAGGGTGCCGGGGTCGACCTGGCCGTCGGGTGCACCTACAAGTACCTCAACGCCGGTCCAGGCGCGCCCGCCTTCCTGTACGTGCGGCAGGACCAACAGGGCCGCCTCGTCCAACCGATCCGAGGCTGGTTCGGGGCGGCGGCCCAGTTCGCCATGGGTCCGGTCTACGAACCGGCCGACGGCATCGACCGCTTCGCCGTCGGCACGCCGCCGGTCCTGGGCCTCGTCGCCGTCGACGAAGGCGTCGGCGTCATCGCCGAAGCGGGGATCGAGGCGCTGCGGCGGAAGAGCCTGGCGCTTACCGACCTGGTCATCACCCTCGCCGACCAGCACCTGGCGCCGCTCGGGTTCGACGTCGGGACGCCACGCGCCCACCATCAGCGCGGATCCCACGTCGCCCTCCGCCACCCCCAGGCGTGGCGCCTGTGCCGCGCGCTGATCGAAGACCTCGGCGTCGTTCCCGACTTCCGCGAACCCGACGTCATCCGCTTCGGGCTCACCGCGGTGAACACCCGCTTCGTCGACGCGTGGGACGCGGTCGACCGCCTCCGCCGCGCGGCTGACGAACGGGCCTTCGAGCGGTTCCCGGTCGAGCGCACCCGGGTCACGTAGCTTTCGGTCGTGGCCTCACCGCTCGACGCCGAGGTGACGGAGCTGGCGAGGCGGATCGCCGACCTCGGTGCGGGCGAGCAGAGCCGGGTGTTCCACATGAGCTGGTGGAGCGAGCGGATGCTCACGTGGGCGATGGCCCACCCGGACTTCAAGACCCAGCTCTTCCGCTTCGTCGACGTGTTCCCCGCCACGACGGGCGCGGACGACGTCCTGCGCCACATCCACGAGTACTTCGAGGGGGCGGACGCGCCGAGGCTCATGGGTCTCGGCGTGGACCTCGCCGAGAAGATGCCCTTCGGCGGTTCGATCTCGGCGTCGGTGGCGCGCCGCAACATCCTCAAGATGGCGGAGCAGTTCATCGTCGGTGAGGATCCCGGTGAAGCCGTCGAAGGCCTGCATCAGCTCTGGCGCGATGGCAGCGCGTTCACCGTCGACCTCCTCGGCGAGAAGACGGTCACGGAAGACGAGGCCGATCGCTACGCCGCTCGCGTCGAGGAGCTGTTGACGACTTTGCTCGACCGCACGCGGTCATGGGCGCCCGACGACGTCCTCGAGTTCGACGACCGCGGGCGGTTGCCTCGAGTCAACGTGAGCATCAAGCCTACGGCGCTGGCGTCGCTGTACTCACCGTTGACCCGCGACGACGGGCTCGCGCAGGCCAAGGGCCGGCTGCGCCCACTCCTGCGCCTCGCCGCCGAGCGCGACGCCTTCGTGTACTTCGACATGGAGCACTACGAGGTCAAGGACCTCACGTTGGAGCTCTTCCGTGAGCTCCTCGACGAGCCGGACTTCGCCGCCCTCGACGCCGGTGTCGTCGTGCAGGCGTACCTCAAGGACTCGCGCGACGACCTGGCCGAGCTGATCGCGTGGTCGGCCGGGCGGTCGAAGCCGATCGGCGTCCGCCTGGTCAAAGGCGCGTACTGGGACTCCGAGACGATCCTCGCGAAGGCGGAGGGTTGGCCCGTCCCGGTGTTCCAGCAGAAGGACGAGACCGACGCCAACTACGAGCGGTGCGCGCGGCTCCTGCACGACCACCACGGTTCGGTCCGGGCGGCCTTCGCCAGCCACAACCTCCGGTCCTTGGCCTACGCCGTGACGTACGCGCGGTCCAAGGGCATCCCGGACAGCGGTTACGAGATCCAGATGCTCTATGGCATGGCCGAGCCGATCCACGCCGCCATCCGACGACTCGGCCTCCGGTTGCGCGTCTACGCACCCGTCGGCGACCTCGTGCCCGGCATGGCCTACCTCGTCCGCCGCCTGCTCGAGAACACGTCGAACGAGAGCTTCGTCCGTCACCGCTTCGCCGAGGGCCGCCAGCTCGACGAGCTCATCGCGCCGCCGCGGGCGGATCAGATCCCGTCACCGGAACCGCCCCGTCGAGGCGCGCCCACGGAGACCGCTCACCCCGGCGGGTACGACCACGAGCCGCACGGTGAGTTCCGACGTGCACCAGTGCGCGCGGACTTCGCCGCAGCCGTCGCCGATGCCGGCGCGGCGCCGACCATCGAGGTGCCTGCGGTGATCGGCGGCGAACGGGTGCAGACGACGGCCACGATCCGGTCCGTCGATCCGGCCGACCCGGACCGGGTCGTCGCCGTCTCTGCGTCGTGCGGTCGAGCCGAGGCCGACGCCGCCATCGACTCGGCCGCGAAGGCGTGGGAGAGGTGGCGCCGCGTGCCCGCATCCGACCGCGCCGCCGTCCTCTTCGGCGCCGCCCAATGGATGCGGTTGCGACGCGACGAGCTCGCCGCTCTGGAGGTGTTCGAGGCCGGCAAGCCGTGGAAGGAGGCCGACGGCGACGTTTGCGAGGCCATCGACTTCTGCGAGTACTACGGCCGCGAGATGGTGCGCCTCGACCGCGCCGGCGGCATCGTCGAGTCTCCGCCGGGCGAGCAGAACCGGATGCGCTATCAACCGCGCGGGCTCGTCGCGGTGATCTCGCCGTGGAACTTCCCGCTCGCGATCCCGTGCGGGATGGTCAGCGCGGCCCTCGTGACCGGCAACTGCGTCCTCCTGAAACCCGCGGAGCAGACACCGGCGACGGCCTACCGGCTGGTCGAGGCCTTCGAGGCGGGCGGGCTCCCGCCTGGCGTCCTGTCGTTCCTCCCGGGCATCGGCGAGGACGTCGGTGCCCACCTGGTCGAGCACCCCGCGATCGCCGGCATCGCCTTCACCGGATCCAAGGCGGTCGGCCTCGCCATCACCGCCGCGGCAGCGGTGCACCGCCCGGGGCAGCGACAGATCAAGCGCGTGATCGCCGAGATGGGCGGAAAGAACGCGTTGATCATCGACGACGACGCCGATCTCGACCAGGCGGTGCCAGCGGCGATCACCTCGGCGTTCGGGTTCGCAGGCCAGAAGTGCTCGGCGGCGTCGCGCCTCATCGTCCTCGACGCCGTCTACGACGAGCTCATCCCGCGCCTGGCCGGCGCGTGCAGCGAGCTGCGCGTCGGCCACCCCCGCGACATGAGCGTCCAGGTCGGGCCCGTCATCGACGCGGAGGCCCATGCCCGCATCGAGGCCTACGTGGCGCTCGGCGCCACCGAGGGCCGCCTGCTGAACCAGCCGACAGCCGTGCCCGCTGACGCCTGGTTCGTGGCCCCGACGATCGTCCTCGACGCGCCGCCCACATCACGCGTGGCTCGCGAAGAGATCTTCGGTCCCGTGCTGACCGTGCTGCGCGCTCGCGACCTCGACCACGCCATCGAGCTCGCCAACGACACCGACTACGCGCTCACCGGCGGGGTCATCTCGCGGTCGCCGGCCAACATCGAGCGCGTCACCGCGGAGCTCCGGGCCGGCAACGTGTACGTCAACCGCGGAACGACCGGCGCGGTCGTCGGCCGGCAGCCCTTCGGCGGCTACGGCTTGTCGGGCGTCGGATCGAAGGCGGGCGGGCCCGACTACCTGCTCCAGTTCCTCGATCCCCGCGTGGTCACCGAGAACACCCTCCGGTCCGGGTTCGCACCCGACGCGGTGCAGGCCACATCCACCGGCGTCTGAGCCGAGGCTGTGCTGCGCGCGGTCGGCGACGACACGTCCACGCTCCGTCAGACGGCGCGGGGCATGCGTGACAAGGGTGCCGGCCACGTCTAGGGTGACCCCGTTCCAAAGCACAGGTCGGTGGAGCGATCCACCGAATGGCCCTGGACCTCCGGGCTGGGTCGCCCACAACGAACCTCGGAGAACCCGCTCTTCATGCTTTCGCGCTCCTTCGTCACGTCCCGACTTCGATCGGGTCGCCTGCTCGGTGCCCTGGTCGCCGCCTTCGCCGTCACGGTGCTGGCGGCAGTGCCCGCCGGCGCGGATGTTTCCTTCATCAACGCCCGTCGCGCGGCGGCGGGGCTCCCGCCCGTCTCGGACAGTGGCGGGCTCGCGGGTGTGGCGGCGCGCCACTCGGCGGAGATGGCCGCGGCCGGACGCCTCTACCACTCGACGAACCTCGGGGCCACGGTGTCGTCGGTGGTCGCGTGGCAGGGCGTCGGCGAAAACGTCGGCGTCGGTGCGAGCCTCAGCGACGTGAACGCCATGTTCATGCAGTCGTCGGTCCATCGGGCCAACATCCTCGGCAACTACAACCTGGCCGGGGTCGGGACGGCGACGGGCTCGGATGGACGGGTCTGGGTGACCCAGGTGTTCGCTCGCGTCGCTTCGATCCCCCGCACCACGACCGCGGCCCCAACGGGCTCGACCGGGTCCGTGCGCTCGACGACGCCGTCGACCAGCACGGCGACGCGCTCGACCACCACGAGGGTCTCGCGCCGCGCCCCCCGCACGACCTTGGCGGCGACGGCGACCCCGCCGCGCCCCGCAGGCGCGGTTGCCGGGCTCTCGTCCATCGACGGCGGTTACCGCGTGGTCGCCGAGGATGGCGGCGTGTTCACCTTTGGTGACGCGGTGTTCGCCGGCAGCGCCGCGGACCTCGATCTCGACGAGGAGATCGTCGGGGGATCGTCGACGCCTTCGGGCAATGGCTACCTCCTCTACGGCGAGCGCGGCGGGGTGTTCGCCTTCGGCGACGCCGAGTTCCACGGGAGCGCGGCCGGGATCGAACTGCACGCCCCCGTCGTCGGCGGCGCGTCGTCGCCGACGGGTGAGGGCTACCGCCTGTTCATGGCCGATGGTGGCGTCCTGACCTTCGGCGACGCGACGTTCGAGGGATCGCTCGTCGGCGAGCCGAGCAACGGTGCCATCGTCGGCGGCGCCCGCACCGCGACCGGGCGCGGCTACTGGCTCGCCGGCGCGGACGGGGGCGTCTACGCCTTCGGGGACGCCGCTTTCCACGGAAGCGCGGCGGAGGTGGGCGCGCTCACGGCCCCGATCCGTTCGATCACGGCGACACCGTCGGGCCGCGGCTATTGGCTCGTCGGTGCCGACGGAGGTGTCTTCGCCTTCGGAGACGCGGGCTACTTCGGGTCCCTCGTCGGCGACCCCGGGGCTCCCGTCCGCGCCCTGATCGCCGCTCCGGGCGCCAAGGGATACTGGCTGATCCGCTCCGATCGCCGGATCGTCCCCTTCGGCACCGTCGACGGACCCGTCCGCCACTACTTCGGCATCGCCGGTCTCCGGCTCGTGTAACTAGGGTCCGGCGATGGGCCCCGATCCGTCTGCAGCTCGCCTCGCCGGCAAGACCGCCATCATCGTCGGGGCCGGCCAGACGCCTGGCGCGACGATCGGCAACGGCCGGGCGACGGCTGTCCTGTTCGCCCGCAACGGCGCGGAGGTCCTCGTCGTCGACCGCGACGAGGGGTCGGCGGAGGAGACCGCTTCGATGATCCGTGAGGAAGGCGGGAAGGCGACCGTCCACGTGAGCGACATCGCCTCGGAGACCGCGTGCTCGGCGCTGGCCGACGTTGCGACCCGCACGTTCCACGGACGCGTCGACATCCTCCACAACAACGTGGGCATCGGCGCCGGCGATGCCACGCCCACCCGCCTCACCGAGGACGCGTGGGACGCGATCATCGACGTCAACCTCAAGGCGATGTGGCTCACGTGCAAGCACGTCGTGCCCGTGATGCGCGAGCAGGGCGCGGGATCGATCACGTGCGTCTCGTCGGTGGCCTCGGTCGCGGCGGCGGGAAACCTCACGGCCTACAAGGTGTCGAAGGCGGGCGTGAACGCGCTCGTGCAAGCCCTCGCGTCGACCAACGCCCGTCACGGGGTCCGCGTCAATGCCATCCTCCCCGGGCTCATCGACACGCCGATGGCCGTCGACGCCGTCGCCCGCGCCTCCGGCGTGTCCCGCGAAGAGGTGGCGTCGGTCCGGGCGTCACGTGTCCCGATGAAGCGACAGGGAACGGCGTGGGACGTCGCGCAGGCTGCGGTCTACCTGTCGTCCGACGAGGCGGCGTTCGTCACCGGAGTGCTGCTGCCCGTCGACGGCGGGCAGTGCACGATGGTGGGCTAGAGCCAGCTGGCTCGAGCGCTCGTCAGCTCGCCGTCGGCGACCGGGGGTTGCCCGAGACGACCTGCGCGCACCTCGTCGAGCGTGCGCCGGACCACGTCGACGATCTCGGGTGCGGCCGCCCGCAGGCCCTCGAGGTCGGCCGGCGTGACGTCATCGATCGGCACCTGCGCGTGCTCGAGCAGACCCGCCAGGTCCTCGAGCTTGGCCTGGAGCCAACCCAGCGGGTCGCTCGACAGCTCCTCGACGAAGTGGCGCCGCGTGGGGTTCCAGCCGTGGAAGCGGGGGTGGTGGTGCGTGCGGTCGTACGTGCCGTTGCTCCCGTAGGACTCCAGCAGGTCGGCGCGCCAGATCGGGCGGTCGACGGCGATCGGGCGGGCCGAATAGATCGATCCCTTGAGCTCCCCCTGCTCGAGGAAGCGGACCTCGAGGCGCACGCCGTGCTCCGGGCCCTCCTCGCCAGGCGACGGCCGCGGGTCCACGAAGTACAGATCGCTGACGACCACACCGATCCGTTCGAAGCCGAACACCCGCAGCATCAGCGCACCTCCTCCACGCCGCCGCGATGGCGGACGGCGAGCTCGGCGTAGGCCGGCGGGTTCATCTTCACCCAGAACTCGGCGGGCGTGCCCTCGAGCGCCCGCTTCACGACGGCCGGCGATCCCGCCGCGAGCACGCCGGCGGGGATCTCGGCGTTGGCGGCGACGAGGGAGTGAGCGGCGATCATGGTGCGGGCGCCGATGCGGGCTCCGTCGAGGATCGTCGACCCGTTGGCGACGAGGCACTCCTCGCCGAGGGTGGCGCCGTGGACGACGCAGAGGTGGGCGACGGTCGCGCCCTTCCCGACCTCGGTGGTGGCGTTCGGCGGGCCGTGGAGGACGGCGCCATCCTGGACGTTGGCGCCCTCTCGGATGATCACCGGCGAGTAGTCGGCGCGGACGACCGCGCCGTACCAGACCGATGCGCCCGCCTCGACGACGACCTCTCCGACGAGCGTGGCCGTGGGCGCGATGAACGCCGTCGGATGGACGTCGGGGGCGCGGCCCTCGAAGGCGAAGAGCGGCATGCGGGTCACGCTACCGGCGCCCCGCTGGTGCCGCTCGACGGCAACGGAAGGGAGCCACCGAAGTGCGGCGGGGACGCGCCGACGAGCGCTCGGGATTGCGCCACGATTGCGGAATGGAGCCGAACCGCATTCGCCGTTCCACCGTGATCGCAGCGGCGACGGCCGTGTGGGCACTGACCGCGGGGTGCGGCGGCGCTGACCAGCGCGCCGACCAGGCCACCACGACGACCACGACGACGCCGGGCGTCACGACGAGCCCGCCCCTCGAAGGAGCGACGGCCCCGTCCACGTCGGGGGCGCGCGGTGACGCCCCGCAGGTGCGGTCGACGACGAGGACCACCTCCACCCAGGCGCGCCCGTCCACGCCGTCGACGAACGCTCCCGATGCCGGCGAGACGTCTCCCGGCGGCGGCGACGTCCAACCGACGGCGACCGACGACGGCTCCCAGGGACCTCCCGGTGCCTTCGCCCGGACCCTCCTCCGGCCCCAGCCGGCGACCACGATCGTCCTCGACCGCTTCGCCCAGGACGGCGTCACTCTCGGTGCGGCGGCCGTCGACCACGCGACTCGCATGATGGGCGAGGTCACCAAGAAGCGGGTCGACGTCCGTTCGGTGGCGGCGTTGGGATCGACCGACACCTCGTGGACGGCCGATGAGATCCGGTCGACCGCCGACCGCGTCGCCCGCGTGCCTCAGGGCACCGACCGACGGGCCGCGGTGCGACTGCTCGTCCTGCGAGGTTCCTTCGACGGCAACGAGCAGGTCCTCGGCGTCACCGTCCGGGGCGACGTCGTGGCCCTCTTCCCCGAGCGGATCGCCGACGCGGCGACGCCCCTCGTCAGCCGCGCCGCCCTCGAGGACGCCGTGCTCCTCCACGAGCTCGGCCACGTTCTCGGTCTCGTCGACCTGGCGCGCGACACGGGCCGGGCGGACAAGGAGCATCCGGGCCACTCGTCCAACACCGCGTCGGTGATGTACTGGGCGGTGGACTCGAGTCTCGTGGGCCAGGTCCTGAACGGTCCGCCGCCGAACGACTTCGACCGTGATGACCTCGCCGACCTGGCCGCGCTCCGCAACGGCGCCTGAACCAGCTTGTACGGTCTCGGGCCGTGACGGCTTCGGGGACGGTGTGGGTCGACACCGATGCGGGGCTCGCTGATCTCATCACGGCCCTCCGGGACGAGCCGCTCTACGGCATCGACACGGAGTTCCATCGCGAGCGCACGTACTGGCCGCAGCTGGCGTTGGTCCAGGTGGCTTGGCCGGGCGGGAACATCGCCCTCGTCGACCCGCTGGCCGTCGACCTCGGCCCCTTCGCCGAGGTCCTCGCCGGGCCGGGGACCTGCATCCTCCATGCCGCCGACCAGGACCTGGAGGTGCTCGAGCGGGCCTGCGGCGTCGTGCCCTCGGTGCTCTTCGACACCCAGGTGGCGGCGGGGTTCCTCGGGTTCTCGTCGGCATCGCTCACCTCGCTGACGGAGCGCCTGCTGGGGCTCAGGCTCACCAAGGGCGACCGGCTCACCGATTGGTTGCAGCGCCCGCTCACGTCGGGCCAGCGCACCTACGCGGCGGCGGACGTCGCCCATCTCCTCGACCTGCATGCGACGCTCGTGGAGCGCCTCGACCAGTGCGAGCGGCGAACGTGGGCGGAGCAGGAATGCGAGGTGTTGCGGGTCCGTCCCCACACGCCGCAAGAGCCCGACACGGCGTGGTGGCGGATCAAGGACAGCCGCTCGCTCCGGGGCGAGTCCCGCGGCATCGCTCAGGAGGTCGGGGCGTGGCGAGAGCGGAAGGCGGCGACGATCGACAAGCCGCCCCGGATGGTGCTCGCCGACCTGGCGTTGCTCGGCGCGGCCCACCGCAAGCCCTCGTCCATGGCCGACCTGCGCGACATCCGAGGCCTCGACGGTCGCTACCTCAAAGGCGACAACGGCCCGGAGATCCTCGACGCGGTGCGGCGCGGCGCCGCGCTGGACCGGTCGCGGATCCGCGTGCCGCCGACCGACGAGCTGGACCGAAACCTTCGCCCGGCGGTGACACTGGTCTCCGCCTGGGTGGCGCAGCTGGGCCAGGAGCTGCGGATCGACACGGCGATGCTGGCGACGCGGTCGGACCTGCTCGCGCTCCTACGGGGCGACGCCGACGCGCGGCTCAGCGTCGGCTGGCGGACGGGGCTCGTCGGCGATCGGATCCGCCAGCTCGTCGACGGGCGGGCGGCGGTGGCGTTCCGGCCGGGCAAGGGGGACCTCGTGCTCGAGGTCCGGTCCGGTGAGGAGCTCAGCGTGGACGTCCCCATCCCCGTCGAGGAGGCCTAGACCTCGCGCCCGTCAGGCGGAGGGCTTGGGTCGCAGGTCGACGCGGAGCGTGAGGATCCCGTCCTCGAGGGTGCCCTCGGCGTCGCCGAGCATGGCGTAGTCCATGTAGTCGAGCTGCATCTGCTCCACGAACCGCTTCCGCTCGGGCCCCTCGATGGGAGGGATGCCTCGGCTCCGCACGGCCTTGGCGCGGGTTCGGAACCGGTCGATCATGGCACCGACATCGAAGGATTCCTCAGGCACACGCCGAGGGTAGTGCGGCACAACGGATACACTCCGCACCCGTTCAACCTTGTCGAGTCGGGGAGTGCGCCCGTGAAAAAGGGACGCCATCGGCGCTTTGAAGAGGCGCGTGCGCAAAAGCGGCAGACGGCCGAGCTCTCCGCTGAGCCGTGCGCCGAGTGCGGCGCCGAACCCGAGGCCGAGCACGCCTCGTGGTGCCTGGCCACCGTCGAGGACGACGAGGTCGAGGACGTCGACGCGCCCTGACGGGGCGAACCGTCCGAAGATGCCCCGTTCATCCGACGATCTCCTGGGCGGCACCTTCTAACCTGGACGGCGTGGGATCCGAACGGCGGGCTCGACGGCTCGCGCTCGCCGCCGTGATGGCGGCGGCGCTCTCGTCGTGCGGCGGTGGTGGCGCCGGCCCCGGCCCGGAGCACCTCGTGCGCGAGCTCGCCGCTCCGTCGACCACCGCGGCGCCCGCCGAGGCCCCGACCGACGGGGGAGCAGACACGGAGGCGTCCACCGAGGCGGGCGCCGCCACCGATCCGCCGGCGAGCGCGCCGCCGGCGCCGCCGTCCACACCTCCCCCCACGGTCGCGGCCGCCGCAGCCACCCCGACGGTCCCGCTGGCGACGCCGCCTGCGCCGGTGCGTCCACCCCTCGCCGTCACCGCCTCCAAGCCGAACCGCGTCGTGGGCGACATCGCCCCGTACGCGGGGCTGGGCACCTGGGTCGACGTCTACGACTGGAGCCACTACCACGACACCACGCCGACGGTCGGGCCCGAACAGGTCGACCAGATGGCATCGGTCGGCGTGCAGACGCTCTTCCTCCAGACGGCCAAGCACGACACCCCGGACCTGATCGCCGAGCCCGACCTGCTGATCCCGATCATCGACCGGGCCCACGCCCGCGGCATCAAGGTCGTCGCCTGGTACCTGCCGACCCTCGAGGATGTCGACAACGACCTCAACCGGCTCGTGGCCAGCGCCAACCTGGACGTCGATGGGCTGGCCGTCGACATCGAGTCCCGCAAGATCCCCGACGCCAACGAGCGCAGCATGCGCCTCGTCGACCTCAGCACCCGCCTCCGCCAGGCGCTACCCGGTCGTGCGATAGGCGCCATCGTGATGCCGCCGGTGCAGATGGAGGTCGTCAACCCGAACTTCTGGCCAGGCTTCCCCTGGCAGCAGATCTCGGACAAGTACGACGTCTGGCAGACCATGGGCTACTGGACGGACCGCAAGGAGTCCTCCGGCTATCGCGACCCCTACCGCTACACCGACGAGAACATCCGCCGGCTGCGGGCCGACCTCGGCAACGCCGAGGCGCCGGTCTCGCCCGTCGGCGGCGTCGGCGGGATGGGCAACGGCGACATCGAGGCGTTCCTACGCGCGGCCGCCGAGAACGCCGCCATCGGCGGCTCGATCTACGACTTCCGCACGACCCGGCCCGAGGCCTGGCCCGCCCTCCGCGGCTTCCGGACAACGTGACCCCGGGGGCGCTTCGTGACCCACGGCACAGGGTGCGGCGGCGCACCTCGGGTACAGGCTGGAGGTGCGCCGCTCCGAGACCTCCCTCCCGCCCGTCCCCCCGCCCGGTCTTCCCGCAGGGCGAGTCGTCGAGCTCCCCGGACGGGGCGAGGTCTTCGTGCGCGAGCGCCTCGGCGCCCCCGGCCAGCCGACGATCCTCCTCCTCCACGGATGGACGGCGTCGGCCGACCTCAACTGGTTCCGCGCCTACGACGCCATCTCCCCGATGGGCCGCCTCGTCGCCATCGACCACCGCGGCCACGGTCGCGGCCTGCGGTCCGAACAGCCCTTCACGCTCGAGGACGCCGCCGACGACGCCGCCGCCCTCCTGCGCGCTCTTGACGGCGGGCCCGCGATCCTCGTCGGTTACTCGATGGGCGGCCCCATCGCCATGCTGGTGTGGGAGCGCCATCCCGACCTCGTCCGCGGGCTCGTCCTCGAGGCGACGGCTCTCGAGTGGCGGGCCACCCGCCGGGAACGGGTGGCGCTCAAGTTCGCCGGCGCCCTCGAACTGTTCCTGCGGATGGGCCGTCCGCGAGGGCTCCTCGATCGGGCCCTTCGGCATGCGGTGCGGGTGCAGCCGGACCTGGCGCCGCTCGAGGGATGGCTCCGGGCCGAGCTCAAGCGGGGCGATCCCGCGGCGCTGGCCGACGCCGGTCGCGCCCTCGGCGACTACGACGCCCGGCCGTTCGCCGGCCGGGTGGACGTCCCCGCGGCGGTGGTGATCACGACCGAGGACCGCCTCGTCCGTCCCCGCAAGCAGCAGGCCCTGGCCCGCGCCATCCCCGGCGCCACGACGTGGGAGATCCCCGGCGACCACGATTCCTGTCTCCTGAAGCCGCACGAGTTCGCGGCCACGACGGTCGCCGCCATCGATGACGTCGTGGCGAGGTCGAGGGCGACGCGACCTCAGCCGGCGGCGGCCGACCGCTTGGTCGACAGCTCGACCCGCACTGCGGGGTGGGGCGTGTAGCTCTCCGGCGGCCGGCTCTGGAGGTAGGTCACCAGCAGGTCATAGATGTGCAGACCGATCATCTCCACGATCTCGTCGCGCATCGTCTGGAAGACGGCGCGCCCCTCGATGAACGCGTCGGGGGCCTCGGTGCACCACCAGTGGAACTCCTCGCCGCCCTCTCCCCAGTGCTTGCGGTCCCACTGGATCAGCCGTGACGTGACGTGGCCGCCGCCGTCCTCGGTGTCCTCGCGGCGCAAGGGCAACTGCCAGCAGACGTTCGGCTTGTGGTCGAGCGGGCGGTCACCACGATCGAGCGCGGCCGCGTGGAGCGCGCAGCCGGGGCCGCCGGCGAATCCCGGACGGTTGAGGAAGATGCAGGCGCCGTCGACCTGCTTCGTCAACGTCTCGCCCTCGTCGTTGACCTTGAGGATCTTGAGCTTCCCGCTCTTGCCCCGACCCTTGTCGATGAACTGCCAGTGCTCGGCCGTCAGCTCGGCCGCGGCTCGCTCGGTGTTGGCGATGTCGTCGGCGTCGACGAAGTGCGCGCCGTAGCTGCAGCAACCCTGCACGAGCTCCGGCGCCGGCCCGGTCAGCACGCCCTGGCAGCCGCGGCCGAAGATGCAGGTCCAGTTGCTCATCAGGAAGGTGACGTCGAACATCCAGGTCCGGTGCTCGTCGGGGTCCTCGAAGGAGATCCACTCGTGGGTGTCGATGGGAGGCCTCGTCATGGGGTGGCGGTCAGCGCCTCCGCGAGCTCGTGCCAGAGCCCGCCGGCGCCCAGCGGTCCTTTCTCGAACGGGTCGATGAGCATGCGCCGCGATCGGCCTCGAGGGACGCGGCGAGGCGCACGGACGGCATCGGGTTCCCACGGTAGTGGCCGTAGGCTCTGCCGTTGTGACAACGGCGGTCGTGCGCGCACCGGAGTCGGAGGACGAGTGGCGGCAGTGCCACCGCATCGCCGCGCAAGGCTTCAACGGGCCGCTCACGCCCGCGGCCGAGGAGGAGCAGCTCCCGAAGTTCCACCGTGACCGATGCCTCGCAGTGGTCGTCGGGGACGAGGTGGCGGCGTGGTCGCAGGTCCGTCCGTTCGGCCAGTTCTTCGGCGGGCGTCGCGTGCCGATGGGCGGCTTCTCGCCGGTGGTCACCGCCCCCGAGCATCGCGGGCAGGGGTTCGGCTCGCGCGTGACGGCGGCGCAGCTCCCGATCATGCGCGACCGCGGCGAGGTGATCGCCGGGCTGTATCCGGCGCAGACGCAGCTGTACCGCGGCAACGGCTTCGAGGTCGCCGGTGTGTTCGCGGGCCGGACCCTCCCGACGCGCAGCCTCCACCACCTCCGTCCCTCGGCATCGGTGCGGCTCCGAGCGGGAACGGCCGACGACCTCGCGGCGGTGAAGGGGTGCTACGCCCGGTTCGCGATGACGCAGAACGGGTGGCTCGACCGGCCCGATGTGTGGTGGGACAACATCGTCCCTGGCGACAAGATCGGGCGCGAGCAGTTCCTCTACGTCGCTGACGGCGAGGGCGGCGCGCTCGCGGGCTACGTCCGGTATGCCCACGCGAAGGCGCGCCCCCCGGCGCTCGGGTACACGATCCAGGTGATGGACTTCTGCGCAGCGGAGCCGGACGTGGCGCTGGCGCTCTGGCGGATGATCGGGACGTCGTCGACGCAGGCCGAGCACGTACGGATCTCTGGCGCGGTCGAGCACCCGCTCCTGCTGTTGCTCCCGGACCAGGACCTGAAGACGACGGACGAGATCCGCTGGATGCTCCGGGTCGTCGATGCGCCGCGCGCGATCGCCGCGCGCGGGTACCCGGCGGCGGTCCGCGCCACGGTCGACCTCGACCTCGCCGACCGCCAGTGCGAATGGAACGCCGGCCGGTGGCGGCTGACCGTGGAGGACGGATCGGCGACGCTGGACAAGGGTGGAGACGGCGACGTGCAGTTGACGAGCAACGCCTTCTCCGCCCTCTACAGCGGCTATGCGGCGGCCGGCACGCTGCGACGGACGGGGCTCATCAGCAGCGGCGACACCCGTTCGCTGTCGGCACTCGAAGCCGTCTTCGCGGGGCCCACGCCGTCGATCGCGGACTTCTACTGATGCGCGCGGCCGACCCGCTCCTCGCTGAGCTCCGCGCCGCGCTCAGCGACGATCGCGTGCTCGACCAACCGATCTCCCTGGCGCTGTACGCGCGGGATGCGTCGGTCATCGAGGGCCGCGCCGGCGCCGTGTGCTTCCCGTGCACGACGGCGGAGGTGCAGGCCGTCGTCCGCATCGCCCGCCGGCACGAACGGGCGATCATCCCGCGCGGCTCGGGGACCGGCCTCGCCGGGGGCGCCGTACCGGTGAGCTCGGATCCCGAGCGCCCGCCGGTCGTCGTGGTGACCACGAAGATGGACGCCGTCCTCGAGATCGACGCGGACGACCGGACCGCCTGGGTGCAGCCGGGCGTCCTGAACCTCGATCTGTCGCGCGCCACCCACCCCTATGGCCTCCACTTCGCGCCCGACCCGTCGAGCCAGCAGTCCTGCTCGGTCGGTGGCAACGTCGCCAACAACTCCGGCGGTCCGCACTGCCTCCTGTACGGCGTCACGAGCGCGCACGTCCTCGCGATCGAGGTCGTCCTGCCCGACGGTTCACTGACGATGCTCGGCGGGCTCGATGCCGACACCGCGGGCTACGACCTGCGGGGTGCGTTCGTGGGGAGCGAGGGGACGATGGGGATCGCGACCCGCATCGCCGTGCGGCTCACGCCGAACCCACCGGCCATCCGCACGCTGCTCGCCGACTTCACCTCCGTCGAGTCTGCGGCCGCGGCGGTGAGCGGGATCATCGCCGCCGGCATCGTTCCCGCCGCCTTGGAGATGATGGACGCCGCCATCACCCGCGCCGTCGAGGACTACGTCAACGCCGGCTTTCCTCGCGACGCCGCGGCCATCCTCCTCGTCGAGGTCGACGGCCTGCCCGATGGCGTCGAAGCCGCGGCCGCGGCGGTGCAGGAGGTCGTCCTCGCCCATGGCGCGCGGGGCGTGAGGATCGCCGCCGATGCCGCGGAGCGGCAGCTGCTGTGGAAGGGCCGCAAGTCGGCCTTCGGCGCCATCGCCCGTATCGCGCCGAACTACTACCTCCACGACGCGGTGGTGCCGCGCACGAAGCTCGTCGACGTCCTCCGCCGGGTCTACGAGATCGCCGAGCGCTACGACCTGCTGATGATGAACGTGTTCCACGCGGGCGACGGCAACCTCCATCCGTTGATCGTCTTCGATCGCCGCGTCCCGGGGACGATGGAGCGGGTGCACGCTGCGGGCGCGGAGATCATCGAGGCCTGCGTGGCCGCCGGTGGCGTGCTCTCCGGCGAGCACGGGATCGGTCTGGAGAAGCGGGACTACATGCCGATGATCTTCAGCGAGGACGACCTCGACGCGCAGGCGCGGCTGCGTGAGGTGTTCGACCCCACGCACTCGTGCAACCCGCTCAAGGTCCTTCCCGGGGGCTCCCGGTGCGGCGACCTGCAGTCCGTCCCCGAGGGCGCATGGATCTGACCAACTTCGCCAAGGAGGTCGGGGGGATCGACGACGGTCCGGTCACCTGCGTGGGGGGTCGCACGCAATGGGACGTCGGTGGTTCGGTCGACGGCGACGCGCGCGAGGTCGTGGCGCCGTCGGGCATCGTCGAGTTCGAGCCCGCAGAGATGGTCGTGCGAGTGCGCAGCGGCACGTCGGTCGCCGAGCTCGACGCCGCCCTCGCCGAGCGGGGACAGCAGGTGGCGCTCGACCCCTCGGCGCCCGACCTTGCGACCGTGGGCGGCGTGCTCGCCGTCGGCCGCAGCGGCATCCGCAGGCTCCGCTACGGCCCCGTTCGCGACACCGTCCTCGAGGTGCGCACGGTGATGGCGGAGGGGCAACTCGTGAAGGCGGGTGGACCGGTCGTGAAGAACGTGAGCGGGTTCGACCTCGGGCGCCTGCTCGTCGGGTCGCTCGGGACGCTCGGCTTCCTCGCCGAGGTCGTCTTGCGGTGCTCGCCGAAGCCGCCGGTCGCGCAGTGGCTGCGGTCGCCGGACGGGGCGGATCCGTTCGCCGCTCGCGACTGCCTGTTCCGCCCGTCGTCGCTCCTGTGGGACGGCACGTCGACCTGGGTCCTGCTCGAGGGCCACGCCGCCGACGTCGCCGCCGAGAGGGCTTCGCTGGGTGCCGGGTGGAGCGAGGTCGGCGGACCTCCGGCGCTGCCCGTCGGTGGGCACCGGCGATCGGCGCGACCGTCGGAGTTGCGCGAACTGCGCGGATCGTCGTTCGTTGCCGAGATCGGCGTCGGGACGATCCACGTCGGTGGCGAGGTGCCGCCCGTGCGCGTGGACCCGTCGACCGGAGAGCTGCACCGGCGGGTGAAGGCGGCGTTCGATCCCACCGGACGCATGAACCCCGGAAGGTCGGTCGCGTGAAGCTCCACGTCGACGAGGACGAGCTGGCATCGTGCGTCGCCTGCGGGCTGTGCCTTCCGCACTGCCCGACGTATCGCGTCAGCGGTGAGGAGACGAAGTCCCCTCGGGGGCGCATCGCCGCCATGCGCTCGGTGCACGCGGGTGACAGCCCGGCCGACGACACCTTCGTCCGCTACATGGACGAGTGCGTGCAGTGCCTCGGGTGCCAGGCGGCGTGCCCATCCGGCGTTCCGTTCGGCCGGTTGATGGAAGGGACTCGGGAGACGCTGGCGGCCGAGCAGCGATACGCGCCTTGGTGGAAGCGGCTGGCTTACGCGGCGCTGGGCCACCACCGCCTCGTACTCGCGGGATCGACGGTGTTGGGCGTCGTGCAGCGGACGGGACTCGTGCCGAAGCGACTCTCGCTCCCGAAGCTCCCGCTGAGGCGGCGTCCGTTGGTCGCGTCCGGTGACGACGTGTGGCTCTTCACCGGCTGCGTGATGGACGCCTGGCAGAGGGAGACGCACCGAGCGGTGCAGCGCGTCCTCGAAGCAGCGGGCGCCGGTGTGGCCCTGCCGGGTGCGGGCGGCGACTGCTGCGGCGCGCTGCACGTCCACGCCGGACTGTCGGCTCAGGGGCACGCGCTCGGCGGACGGGCGCTCGCCTCCATGCCGGGGACGGCGCCGATTCTCGTGGACTCCGCAGGATGCGGTGCCGCGCTGAAGGACCGCGACACGATGGGACGGGTGCTCGACGTCCACGAGTGGCTGGCGGCGCGGGTCGACTCGCTTCCGCGACCCGGTCCGGGTTGGGTTCGTCCCGTCGTGGCCGTGCAGGACCCGTGCCACCTGCGGCACGTCCAGAAGGCGCACCTCGCCGTGCGCGTGGTGCTGGCGCCCTACGCCGACATCGTCGAGCTCGACGACGAGGGGT
Organism: Acidimicrobiales bacterium; assembly: GCA_035525495.1. Taxonomy (GTDB): domain Bacteria; phylum Actinomycetota; class Acidimicrobiia; order Acidimicrobiales; family CADCTF01; genus DATLED01. Next base: position 58,518 of record DATLED010000027.1, read on the forward strand.
TGTGTTGCGGAGCCGGAGGCGCGTACTCGGTGCAACAACCGGACCTGGCCGGCGCCATCCGGGACCGCAAGGTGGCGGCCATCGAGCGGACGGGCGCGGCGCTCGTCGTGTCCGCCAATCCCGGCTGCGCCTACCACCTTGCGGGCGCCGGCATCCCGGCGCGCCACCCGCTCGAGATCGTCGACGAAGGGATCAACTGTGGCCGGTGAGTTCGACGACCTGCGCCGCCGGCTCCAAGGGATCAGCGAGGAGCTCGCCGACCTGGCCATCGAGCGCCTGCGGGAGTCGATCGACGCCGGCGGCAAGGAGCTGCCCGTCGACGAGCGCCGCCTGACCCGCGCGCGGCGTGCGGTGGAGAAGGCGATCGGCATCCTCTCGGAGCCGGATGGGTAGGAAGCCGGATTCCTCGCCGTCATAGGGTCTGACCGTGGCCGACGAGATCCCGGTGATCGATCTGAGCGACGTCGACGTCGCGGCGCCGGCGATTGATCGGGCATGTCGGGAGACCGGGTTCTTCTACGTCGTCGGCCACGGGGTCGATCCCGCGCTCGGCCAGCGCCTCGACGCGCTGGCGCGGGAGTTCTTCGCACTGCCCGAAGAGGAGAAGGCCGAGATCGCCATGACCCGGGGCGGCCGGGCGTGGCGCGGGTGGTTCCCCATCGGCGGAGAGCTGACGTCAGGCGTCGCGGATCGCAAGGAGGGCATCTACTTCGGGTCGGAGCTCGGTCCCGAACATCCGCTCGTGCGCGATGGCGTCGTCCTCCACGGACGCAACCTCTTCCCGGCGAGGCCGGCCCAGCTGGGACCGACGGTGCTCGCCTACCTCGACGCGCTGACGGGCGTCGCCCACCGCCTCGCCGAATGCCTGGCACAGGCGCTGGGACTCGATCGGCGTTGGTTCGCAGAGCACCTGACGTCTGACCCGTTGATCCTGTTCCGCATCTTCCACTATCCGCCCGATCCGTCGCCTGGCGAATGGGGCGTCGGCGAGCACACGGATTACGGATTGTTGACGCTGCTGCGTCAGGACGACGCCGGCGGGCTCGAGGTCCGAAGCGCCGGCGGTGGCTGGATGGACGCCCCGCCGATCCCGAACTCGTTCGTCTGCAACCTCGGAGACATGCTCGAGCGGATGACGGGCGGCGTCTACCGATCGACGCCCCATCGCGTGCGCAACACCAGCGGCGTCAGCCGGCTGTCGTTCCCCTTCTTCTTCGACCCCGGTTGGAACGTCGTCGTGCCGCCGCTGCCGCGGGACGACGGTGTCGCCGACCGGTGGGACGGAGCCGATCCGACGGTGTTCGAGGGGACCTACGGCGAGTACGTGTCGGCGAAGGTGGCCAAGGTCTTTCCCGACCTGCATCGTCAGTCGGCCTCGTAGCCGCCTCGCTCCTCGTCGTCGCGCGCCCGGACGTCGGGCTCCATGGGACGACCTCCGGCGACGGCCTCGCGATTCGACGGTCCCTCCGGCTTCGGCGGCGCCGACGGCAAGCTGTTGACGGCGTCGATCAGCGACCGCAGCCGTCCGTGGTGCATGCGGTCGAAGCGGAACGCGATTCGCGACATGTCGAGGTGGTCCTGACTCGACACCTCGGGCGCGAGCGGCCGGGTCTTCTCGATGGCGCCCTTGGCGACGATGTCGTGGAAGTCGTGGTCGAGACGGGCCACTTCCTCGTCGGTCGGCTCGGAGCGAAGGCGGATCACCAGGACGTCGCCGACGAAGCGACGGGAGTGGTAGTTGCGGTAGAAGCCGGTGATCTCGTCGATCGCCGCGTGGGCGTCGTCGGTGATGCGGTAGAGGACGCAGTCGTCGTCGCTGATCAGGCCGCGGCTGCCGACCTCGTGGCGGACGAACGCCTCGAACTCCTGCCAGTAGGTTCCGCCGGCGACCTCCAGCAGCACGATCGGTGACGGCTCCGCCTTCCCCGTCTGGATGAGCGTGAGGAGCTCGAAGGTCTCGTCGAGCGTGCCGAACCCGCCTGGCATGACGATGAACCCGTCCGACTCCTTCATCAGCATCAGCTTGCGGGTGAAGAAGTACTTCATCTCCACGAGCTTCGGGTCGGACCTGATGAACTCGTTGGCGCCCTGTTCGAAGGGGAGGCGGATGTTGATGCCGAAGGACATCTCCCGTCCCGCGCCCTCGAGGCCGGCCGCCATGATCCCGGGCCCGCCGCCGGTGATGACCATCCAGCCGGCGGCCGCGAGGGCTGCGGCTGCATCCCGGGTCTGCGTGTAGAGCGGGTCGTCGGGGCGGGTGCGGGCACTGCCGAAGATCGTGACCTTGGGTACCTCGCGGTAGGGAGCGAACACGTTGAACGCCTCGCGCATCTCGGCCAGCGCGGTGGTCGTGATCTTGAGGTCGAGGCGGTCGGTGTCGTCGGTGGCGAGGTCGGCGACGGTGACCAGGATGCGGGCGAGCTGGTCGCGGTTCTCGGTGGCGCCGACGGCGTCGAGGAAGGCTTCGACGTGTTCCGCGAGCTCTGGAGGCACGGCGTTCGTGCGGGCGGCGGGGATCATGTCGCCCTTAGGCTTGCAGACGTGACGATGCGGACGTGCTCGTACTGCGGCACGCAGGTCGAGGTGGCGGACGACGGCCTGCCCGAAGGCTGGTCGCTGGTCACCGAGAACCGCCGGGTCGAGTATCAGTGCGTGACCTGTGTGCGCGCCAACATCCGCTCGATCGAGGGGAAGCTGCCCGAGGAGTACTGGGAGTTCTGACCTGGCTAGGCGGGGATCACAAGGCGTTGCTTCCACGTCCGCACGAGCCCGGTCCTCAGATCCTTCGATGTCACGGTCACCAGGTAGCGGCCCTTCCGGGCGTAGGTGTGCATCGCCGGCATCACGTAAGCGTAACTCCGGTCGCTCGCAGTGTACGTCGGCCCCTGAATCGGAGTCGCCGATGTCCCTGACACACTCGACTGCTTGTCTCCCCACATGACGGTGATGGTGAACTGTTCTTTGGGCGGCATGTCCGGATGGCGCACGACGACGAGGACGTCGAGCTTCCTCGGCGAGCTCGGGGTGGCGGAAACATCCATCGTGTGGACGTCAGCCACCGAGGAGACTGTCCCCGTACCTGTGTAGGCAGCCGCAGTCGTCGAGTAGCTGAACGAGAACGTGCCGTTGTAGTTGGCGGCAGGCGTGAACGTCTTCGCTACCGATGTCCCGGAAGAGAAGGAGCCAACGGCGCGGTCGACTACGGCGGTCACGGCAACCGGGCTGTCGACATCGGAGCAAGGGAAGGTGATCGTCGTCGCCGCGTCCTCTGCTGTCGAAATGGTGAACCCGTCCGTGCAGCTGGGCGGATCATCCACGGAGACCACGGTGAGGGTCACTGTGGCGGCGCTGCTGGATTGCCCGTCGGAGTTCGTCGCTCGCCACGTGAAGGAGTCTCGGCCATTGAAGTTCACGTTGGGCGTGTAAACGAAGGTCAACCCGTCAGAGGACACCGCAACGCCGCCATACGACGGCTGCGTCGAGACGCTGTAGGTGAGTGGGAGGCCATTTCTGTCCGAGGCGTGGGCTGCAGGAGAGAAGGAAAGAGGCACATCCTCGTCGGTGACCTCCGACGAACTCGTGGCGGTCGGCCCCGTCCGCGTGTCGTGTCCTGCGAACGTGATATCGGAGTAGGCATCCTGGATGACGGTCCCAATCACCGCTTCTGCTTCCAACCTGCACTGCTGCGTGTCCGTCCAGTCGCATTGGTAAGGCGAATACGGGTTTGGAGTGTCGATGAGGTAGTTCACCGTCACCGTTGCCGTGAGGCCACCGGCGCTGTCGGACACGGTTGAGGTGGCGAGGTCCCGCTGATACCCGGTCCCGGGAGTGAAGAGCCATTGATAGAACCGAACCGTCGTGTTCGCGGCGAATCCGGTGCCGGTGACCGAAACTTGGACGCCCCCGGAATCCGAGAGATTCGTTGAAGGGCTCACCACGATCGAGTACGTCGCATTCGGGTCATGGCTCGCCGCCGCCGGCAAGGCGCTCGCGACAACGGCCACAATGGCAACGATCAAGAGTCGAGTCTTCAGGAACACAGCGATCCCCCGGGGGAGTGAGGTCGCACACCGCGCGACGTGTTCGCCACCTTTACCGCTGCCCGAAGAGATCGCTATGACCACTGATGAGCGTTTTCTTCCTCTGAAGGAACCATGTCACTCGTAGTCAGCCAAGTCCGCATGCCCGAGACGCCGTGAGGAGATGAGCACGCCGAGCCGTCGCGTCGAGGCCCACCTGTGGCTGCTCCTCGAGGAGGCCCTGGTCGCCATCGCCCGCGGAGGAGCTGACCCGTGGGAGATCCGCCGCCAGTTCGGCTACGTCACCGGCGCGGTCGCCGAGGCCGGGATCGCCCCCACGAGCCTCACCTCGTCCATCCGCCTCGAGCTCGACGACGCCCTCGCCGTGCGGGGCCTCCTCGCCGCCGCCTCCTTCCAGGGCGCGCAGCCGCCCGACCCGGCACCGGAGACGAACCGCGACAACCCCGACGGCGCGGTCGTCTGGCTCGAGGCCGAGCTCGAACGCCACCTCGACCTCCTCGCGGCCTACGACCCGATCGTCCGCCCGGACGCCGGGGCGGAGACCCTGCGCATCCTCGCCGCCCCGGCCCGCGCGTTCGAAGCCGCCGGCGTGCTGGGCGCGCCCGGCCGCGCGCTCCTCGCCGACCTCACCGCCTCGGTCGCCGCCGCCGGCTTCGATCCCGGCCGACCGACACCTGGCGCAGGACGGGTCCGACGTGATTGGGTCCGCTTCCTCCGCGATCGTCCGCCGCCCCCGCCCGCCGCCTTCGATCCGACAGCCTCGGCAAGACCCAGGATGGTGCTCGGCCGCCTTCGCGACCGCACGGTCCGCGTCGACGAGATCGCGTGGACCAGCGACGCCATCGAGCTCCACCTCGCCCTCCGTCCGGACGAGGGCATCGGGCGCGGCGAGCACGCGGCCTGGCATGCCCGCATGGTCGACCCGCGCGGCCGCGTCCACCTCGGGCAGCCGGCGGTCCCGCGCCTGGACGGGGGCGCCTCGGCCACCCTCCGGCTGCGGCCGGGTCTCGAGGATGGCGTGAAGGCGCTCGTGGTCCGCGTCACGTCCCGGGGTCAGCGAGTGGAAGGACGGGTCGCGTGGTGAAGCCACCGTGGTGGACGTCGGTCGCTCCCGCCGTCGCCTCCCGACGTTGCGCCGGCGCGGCCGCCCACGAGCTGCTGTGGGAGCGCGGCGAGCTCATCCTCATCGACCACGGGGACGCCACCGCCGAAGCGACCCTCGGCGCCCTCGGCGGGTCGACTCCCACCTGCCTGCGGGTCGCCCGCGCCTGGCACGACCACCGCGACGACCCCGTCCTCATCACCCTCGGCCGGCGCGCCGGCGAGGCCGGCCTGGGCCTCGGCGACCCGCCTCCTCCGGGTGCTCGCACGGCAGACGTCGAGGAGCCCACGCGACGGGACCAGCTGCTCCTCCTGTTCACCCTTCCGGCGCCGCTCATCGACCGCCTCGTCCTCGGCGCCGCCGACGCCGCCGCCCAGCGGTGGCCGGACCCCGACTTCCGCGCCCGCCACGGCCTTCGCCTCGGTGCCGCCCTCGCCGCCCGCGTCACGCCAGCGCTGCGCCGCCTCGGTGGTGAGCTTGCGGGGCCGGACGAATCGCTCGTCGTGCACGCCACCCCGGCCGGACCGGGCGACCGCACGACCGTCCTCGCCGAGCGCAGCGACGCCGGTCTCGAGGTCACCGCTTCGATCCAGCTCGACTGGGTCAGCACGGTGTGGGGTCCCGGCATCAGCGAGCCCGCGGGTCGCATGGTGCTCGCCGTGCGCGACGCCGACGGACCCGATCGGCTGCACGTCGACCTCGCCGAGTGGCACCCGGACGGCCTCGACCACTGGGAGGCCGTGCGGGTGCCCGCCCTCCTCTCGCGGTCCGACCACGACGTCCCCTGGGAGGTCGCCGTCAGCTGAAGACGCCCGTCAGGCCGAGAAGTCCTCGACGGGGATGAGCGTCTGGTCGGCGGCGTAGCTGGCCCAGCAGGGAACGCCCTCGGCGAGGCGGCCCGTCGTCCGCGGCCCGCCGATCTCGTCACCGATCACGGCGACGTAGCACCGCCCGGTCAGCGAGGCGACGGCGACGACGAACCGATCCTCACCGGAGAGGACGCTGACCGTGGTGAAGTCGGTGCTCGGCCCGTGCGTGAACGACAGGCCGCGCTCGAGGTCCTCGAGCCGTTCAGGCGTGGCGCCGACGTAGGACCCCTCGAGCGCGTAGATCCTCCCGCCTGCGTCGAGGGCGACGTGCGCGGTCGACTGCGCCGCTCTGTCCGTCACCCGGCCGCCCGCCTTGACCACCCTCGGGGCGGCCAGCGCGATCCCGGCGATCACGGAGACGAGGAACAGGGTGGCGATGACGGCGAACAGCGGCCAGAGCTTGCGTCCGCCGCGCGCTGCAGGGACGACGGACGTCGGTTGCGGGACGATGGAGCCGTAGCCTCCGGGTGGCGGGGTGACATGGCGGGTCCACTGCGTGCCGTCCCAGTAGCGAAGCCCTCCGGACCCACCGGGATCCGCGTACCAGGCGGCCGGAGGTCCCGAGGTCACGCCGAAGAGCGTGCCACGTTGATTGGGCCGTACAGCGTCGTCCGCTGCTCGAGCGGGCGCCCGAGCGGATCGGCGATGCCATGGAACCCGTCCTCGTCCATCAACTGACCGTGGGCGGCGCCGGCGGCGCGGGAGATGTTCTCGTCCATCAGCGTGCCACCGAGATCGTTGGCTCCGGCCTGAAGGATCTGACGTGCCCCGGCGGCGCCGATCTTCACCCACGACACCTGCACGTTCGGGACGAGCGGGCCGTAGGTGATGCGGCCGACGGCGTGCATGAGCAACGTCTCGCGGAACGTCGGGCCGCGGCGGCTCTTGTGCTGCAGATAGATCGGCGACGCCATGTGCACGAACGGCAACGGCACGAACTCCGTGAACCCGCCGGTCTCGGCCTGCAGGTCGCGGGTGCGGATCAAGTGGCGCGCCCAGTGCACGGGCTGCTCGACGGATCCGAACATGATCGTGATGTTCGAACGGAGCCCGACGCCGTGGGCTGTGCGATGCGCGTCGAGCCACTCCTGGGTGTCGACCTTGTCCGGGCAGAGGATGGCGCGGATCTCGTCATCGAGGATCTCGGCGGCCGTGCCCGGGAGCGTCTTGAGCCCGGCGTCCATGAGTCGCTTGAGATAGGAGTCGAGCGGCTCTCCGAGGCGCTTGGCCCCTTCGGTCACCTCGAGGGCGGTGAACCCGTGGATGTGGATCGTGCTGCTGGCCTCGCGCACGGCCTTGATGACGTCGATGTAGTAGTCGCCGTCGAAGCTGGGATGGATGCCGCCCTGGAGGCAGACCTCGGTCGCTCCGAGCTCCTCGGCCTCGGCGACGCGGCGGGTGATCTCGTCGACCTCGAGGAGGTACGGCGTCCCCCGCAGGTTGAGGCTGAGCGGCCCCTTCGAGAAGGCGCAGAACTTGCACTTGAACGTGCAGACGTTGGTGTAGTTGATGTTGCGGTTCCGGACGTAGGTGACGACGTCCCCCACGAGCTCGCGCCGCATCTCATCCGCCACCCCGGCCACGTCCGCGACTTCCGGCCCCCTCGCCGAGAACAGCGTGACGATCTCGTCGACCCCGAGCTGCTGCCCGAGCCGCACACCCGCCAGCACCTCGGCCACCCGTCCTCCTCCTCGTTCTGGGCGGGGTGAACGACCTCTGGGGTCGTTCAGCCCACCCAGAAGCTGAGGGGGGTCGGCTTCGACGCCGGAGTACCAGGACTCGCCGGGCTCGCGGGCGAGACCCTCGGCGTCGGAGTGGTCCATGACCGGGAAGCGCATGGCGGCGGCGAGCCACCGCTCAGGTGCGTGGACGAAGGCCGGGTAGATGGTGAGACGCGGCGCCAGCGCGAAGCCCCTCGCCTCGGTGGCGGCGCGGAGGCGGTCGATCGCCGGCCAGGGGCGCTCCGGGTTCACGTGGTCGGGCGTCACCGGCGACACGCCCCCCCAGTCGTCGATGCCGGCGTCGAGCAACCGGCCGAAGTCGTCGCTGAGGTTCGGGGGCGCCTGCAGCCGGACGTCGTCGGGGAGGATCGATCGGGCCGCCGCGACCGACCACAGGTACTCGTCCTCGGGGCAGGGCGCGGCACGGTGCATCGACGTCCCCGGCTTGGGGAGGAAGTTCTGGACGATCACCTCCTGCACGTGGCCGTGCCGTCGGTGGCTGGCGGCGATCGCGTCGAGGGCGTCGATGCGATCCTGCCGGCGCTCGCCGATCCCGCAGAGGATGCCGGTGGTGAAGGGGATGGCCAGCTCGCCCGCAGCCTCGAGGGTGGCCAGGCGCCGCGCCGGTGTCTTGTCCGGCGAGCCGAGATGCGCCGCCAGCGAGGGGTTGAGGCTCTCGAGCATCATCCCCTGGCTCGCCGTCACCTCCCGAAGTCGCGCCAGCTCCTCTGGGTGGAGGGCGCCGGCGTTGCCGTGGGGGAGGAGACCCGCCTCGTCGAGGACCAGCCGGCAGATGGCGACGAGGTAGTCGACGGTCGTCTCGTAGCCGCGCTCGACGAGCCACGCCTTGGCGATCGGGTAGCGCCCCTCGGGCCGCTCGCCGAGGGTGAAGAGCGCCTCGTGGCACCCCGCGGCCGCACCGGCACGAGCGATCGCCAGCACCTCTTCGGGCGTGAGGAACGGCGCCTGCACCCGCGCCGGCGGTTGCGCGAACGTGCAGTAGCCGCACTTGTCACGGCACAGGTGGGTCAGCGGGAGGAAGACCTTGGGCGAGTAGGTGACGCGGGTGCCGGTGGCGGCGTCGCGGCGTCGAGCCGCTTCCGTCATGAGCTCCTGGAGCCCAGCGTTCGGGTCGACGCTCATCGGGCGAGCTCCTCGTGTCGGTGGGCGCCGGGTCCGGGTCGTCCTTGCAATCCCGCCGGCGTGACGGTCTCGTCGCAGCTCCAACAGATGAAGCTCTGGTCCACCGGCTCGCCGCAGGTCTTGTGTGCGAGCACGAGCGGCGGACGGCCGTCCTCGGCGAGCCACTTGTCGCCCCACCGCATGAGGGCGACGAGAGCCGGGGACAGGTCCCGTCCCTTCGGCGTCAGCCGGTACTCGTACCGGACGGGGCGCGACTGGTACGGCGTCCGGGCGAGGACGCCGCGGTCGACGAGCTTCTGCAGGCGGTCCGTGAGGATGTTGCGGGCGATGCCGAGGTCGCGCTGCAGGTCGTCGAAGCGACGAACGCCTCGGAAGGCATCGCGGAGGATCAGCAGCGTCCACCGGTCGCCGATCACCTCGAGGGTGCGTGCGATGGAGCAGGGATCGGTCATCGACGCGGGACCCTAGCAGGTGGGTTGCAGGATGCAACCGACTCATCGTCGGCGAGGATGGTGCCCCATGGATCGGGTCAAGCACCCACTGGCGCTGGTCGGCATCGGGGTGCTGCTCTTCAGCACGGGACCCGTCGCCGTGGCCGGCTCGTCGACGACCGGACCGGTGCTCTCGTTCTGGCGACTGTGGATCGGCTCGGTCCTCATGGGCGCCGCGACCCTGGTGACCGTGCACCGGTCCGGGCGACGACCGACGAGGATCGGCTGGACGTGGGCGGCGCGCTGTGGCGTCGCGTTCGGCATCCATCAGCTCTTCTTCATGATCGCCATCAAGGCGACGTCGGTCGTCGATGTCACGCTCATGCAGGTGCTCCAGCCGGTCTTCGTCGGGGTGCTGGCGGCGGTGGCCTTCGGGGAACGCCCGGGCTGGCGGTTCCGCGTCTGGTCGGCCGTCGCCATCGGCGGGGCGGCGGTCGTCGTGCTCGCGGGCGCGTCGGGTCCGTCCGGCAATCCGAGCGGCTTCGTCCTGGCGATGTCGAACGTCGCCTTCTTCGCCGTCTACTTCGTGTGGTCGAAGCAGGCTCGAGACCACATCGACACCGTCCCCTTCCTCTTCGGGGTCGTGGTCTCCGCCGGCATCGTCGTCGCTTCGTACGTCGTCGTCGCCGGCGAGCCCGTCCTCGGCATCGGACGCGCCGACCTGCTGCGGGCGATGTACATCGCCGCCATACCCGGTGCCCTCGGGCACTTCGTCACGACGTGGCCGCTGCCCCGCATCTCGGCAAACGTCCCTCCCGTGATGCAGTTGGCGATGCCCTTCCTCGCGGGCGCGCTGGCGTGGCTCCTGCTCGATCAGCGGATCACGGCGCTGCACGTCGTCGGCGGCGCCATCACCATCGGCGGCGTCCTCGGCTCGCTGCTCTCACCGTCGGGTCGCCGCCTGGTGGCGCCGGGGCCCGACGCCACGTTCGTGCCCGGTGACTGACCCGCAGCGTTCGACGGGTTCGCCGCCGGATACGAGCGACTCGTGTGGCAGCGCCGCTGAATCAGCCGCGCGGCGCCGCGTCCCGGTCGACGAGCCACACGACTCGGTCAGCCACGACCTTGGCTGCGGGAACTTCGTCGCCGTCGTAGACCGCTTGCATCGCGGCCTGCTTGTCTTCGCCCGTGACCGTGAACAGCGCCAATCGCGCGCGGGCGATGCCGGAGAACGTCAGTGTCATCCGCGGATGGGGGTTGTTGCCCGTCGGATCTTCGTTCAGGCACACCAGCAACCCCGGGTCGGCGTCGAGAGCGCGCGAACGGGGAAAGAGCGACGCCGTGTGCCCATCGGGCCCGAGCCCGAGGTGCACGACGTCGAAGTGACCGAGCTCGCCGACCCGCAGCTGGTACGACTCGGGCCCCTCGTCGCACCGCATCGGATACACGGCATGGGCGGCGCCGACCTTCTCCAGCAGAGACTCTCGCCCGAGCCGCTCGTTCGAGTCCTCGGAGCCCGGCGGCACGCAGCGCTCGTCGCCCCAGTACACGTCGACCTGCCACCAGTCGATCTGCTCTCCACCGACGGACGCCAAGCGCTCGTAGCACTCGCGGGCCGTCTCTCCACCGCTCAACGCCAACGAGAAGTCCTCGCCTGGCCGGGAATGGAAGGCCTCGATGACGCGCTCGGCGAACTCGCCGGGCACGTCGTCGACGACGTGGAGCTCGCCGTTCATCACTCCGCCGAACTCTAGGGGGCGACGGCGCGGCGCAACGCCCGCTCGTAGACGGGATCGAGCTCGAGCCGCGCCAGCGCATCGGCCAGTCCCCAGGCGGGCGTCGCCTCCGGGAGCTGCACGACCGCCGCCGCCGACGCGCCGCCCTCGATCTCGGCGCGGGCGACCACCCGCCGGACATCGCCTTCGCGGACCACCGAGAACGAGGCGCCATCGCACCACAAGTGCATGCTGACGTGGTCGGCGTCGACGACGTGCCGCGCCGAGGTCGGCAGCTCGAGGCGGTCGGCGAGCCACCCGTCGAGGAGTTGACGCGGACCGATCCGACCGGCGACGGCCGACCGGCGGACCTGGGAGACGAACGGACGGAACGCCGGCCCCTCGAACAAGCCGGCGAGGAGCTCCCGCCACGGACGCAGCCGCGTCCAGGACAGATCGACAACGGGTCGCCGGCCGCACAACGAGACCAGTTCGGCGAGCGCGCCCGCGTCGTCGAGCTCTCGGGCGTCGACCAGCAGTACGTCGGCCGCCAGCAACAGCGGGTCGTCGAGCGCCGGCAGCTCGTCGACGAACCAGACGACGACGGGCAGGTCGCTCAAGGTCAAGGGCTCGATCAGGGAGTCGAGATGTCGGACGACGCGTCCGTGCACGTCGAGCTCGATGTCCTCGAACCACAGTCCGTGTCCCTCCGCCTCGCTGCCCAGCAGGCGGATCTCGGCGTCGATCCCCGGCGCGCCTTCGCGCGCCGGCTCGTCGAGCACGAGCGTCAACACCCGCGCCGGATGGCGGCCGCCGAGCTCGCGCACAGCGGACTGCGCCCGGACCGCCGACACGCGCCGGGACGCCACGATCACCAGCGTCAGCACCGACGTGCGAGTCGCCGGCATGACCTCGGGCCGTCGAAGGTCCTCGAGCGCCCGCATCACCTGGCCGAGCCTGACGCCGTCCTCTGACCAGACGGACAGCGTGGTCGTCACGGGCTGCGCCACGACCGCCCCTCGCCCAGGAGGGCATCAGCAGCCGAAGGCCCCCACGAACCGGCGGCGTAGCGCTCGAGCCCGCCCGCACCACCCGCGGCCCACGCCGACACGACGGGGTCCCAGATCGTCCACGCCTGCTCCACCTCGTCGGTGCGGATGAACAACGTCGGGTCGCCGCTCATCGCGTCGAGGAGCAGCCGCTCATAGGCCTCGGGTGACTCCTCGACGAAGGCGGCGCCGTAGGAGAAGTCCATGTTGACCGTCCGCACGCGGAACGCCTGGCCCGGCACCTTGGCGCCGAACCGCAAGGTGATGCCCTCATCCGGCTGGATGCGCAGCACCATGGCGTTGGGCCCCAACCCGGATGCCATCCCCGGCGGAAACGGGAGGTGGGGCACGCCGCGGAAGACCAGCGCAACCTCCGTGAGCCGCTTCGGCAAGCGCTTGCCCGTCCGGAGGAAGAAGGGCACCCCGGCCCAGCGCCAGTTGTCGACGGACAATCGCGCGGCGACGTACGTCTCGGTCGTGGATGTCGGCGAGATGCCTTCCTCCGAGCGGTATGCCAGGACCTCCTCGCCCTCGACCCATCCGGCGTCGTACTGGCCGCGTCGCGTCTCCACGACCTGCACCGCGCGCAGCACCTTGACCTTCTCGTCACGGATGCCCTTGGCATCGACCGTCGCGGGCGGTTCCATCGCCGTGAGGGCGAGGACCTGCATCACGTGGTTCTGCACGATGTCGCGCAGTGCGCCGGCGGACTCGTAGAACGCGCCGCGATGGCCGACGCCGACGGACTCCGCCACGGTGATCTGGACGGACTCGACGTACCGTCGGTTCCACACCGGCTCGAAGATGGCGTTGGCGAACCGCAACGCCAGGACGTTCTGGACCGTCTCCTTCCCGAGGTAGTGGTCGATCCGGTAGAGCTGGCTCTCGTCGAACACGGAGTGCAGCTCGCGGTCGAGGGCCTGGGCGCTCGGCAGGTCACGACCGAACGGCTTCTCGACGACCACGCGCACGAAGGCGTGCGGACCGTCCTCGCGGCGTCGCGCCAGTCCGTGCTCCGCGAGGGCCGACGCCAACATCCCGAAGACGTTCGGAACGGTGGCGAAGTAGAAGACGCGGTTGCCTCCGGTGCCCAGCGACGCGTCGATCTCGTCGAGCACCGCCCGCAGCCGTTCGAAGGTGTCCGCCTCGGCGTAGTCCCCGGCGACGTAACGGAAGCCGTTCACGAGCGATGTCCACTCCGGACCGGAACGGTCCTTGACCGCTTCCAACGCGTGGGCGCGGAAGTCCTCGTCGGTCCACTGCGTGCGGGCGACGCCGACGACGCTGAACGCCGTCGGCAACAACCGGCGCGATGCCAGTCGCTCGACTGCGGGGAGGAGCTTGCGAGACGTGAGGTCACCGGACGCTCCGAAGACCACGAGCACGCAAGGGGGCGCCCGCCGATCGCTCTCGAGGCCCTCGAGGAGCGGATTGCCGCCAGCGGCGTCAGCCGTGGTGATCAGCCGATTCCGACGACGACGTGATGATGCCTTTGGCCTCGCCGGGTTCGCCCTCCACCTCCTTGATGTCCTGCGCTGCCTTCGCCTCGGTGAAGAACTGGTGCCCACCGAACTGGTTGCGCAACGCGGCGATGATGCGCGCCGAGTACGAGTTGGGCTGGCGGGACGAGAAGCGGGCGAAGAGCGACGCTGTGATCACCGGGAGGGCGACGCCGCGGTCGATGGCCTCGGTCACGGTCCACCGTCCCTCGCCCGAGTCCTCGACATAGCCCTTGATCGACGAGAAGCCCTCCTCGTCGGCGAGGGCGAGGACGGCCAGGTCGAGCAACCACGACCGCACGACCGATCCGTGCTGCCACACGGCGGCGATCTGGTGGAGATCGAGCTCGAGCTCGGTGGCCGAATCCATCAGCGCGAACCCTTCGGCATAGGCCTGCAGCATGCCGTACTCGATGCCGTTGTGGACCATCTTCACGAAGTGCCCGGCGCCGATCGGGCCGACGTGGGCGTAGCCGTTCTCCGGTGCCAGCGCGGTGAAGATCGGCTCGAGTGGACGGACCGCATCGACGTCGCCACCGACCATCAGGCAGTACCCGACCTTGAGGCCCCACACCCCGCCGGAGACACCGGCGTCGACGAAGTGGATGCCCTTGGCACCGAGCTCCTCGGCCTGGCGCGGCGCGTCCTTCCACGGTGAGTTCCCCCCGTCGACGACGGTGTCGCCGGCCGACAGCACGCCGCCCAGCGCCGTCACCGTCGACGCGGTCGGCGGACCGGACGGCACCATGACCCACACCGCACGCGGCGGCGTCAGCTTCGCCGCCAGGTCCTCGAGGGACGAGGCCCCGATGGCGCCTTCTCCCGCGCTGGCGGCGACGGCGTCGGGGTTGCGGTCGTACACGACGACCTCGTGCCCGCGCTCGAGCAGGCGCTTGGTCATGTTGGCGCCCATGCGCCCGAGTCCGACCATCCCGAGCTGCATCGCTAGGACACCTCCTGCAGGTGGTCGGCGCCGACGCGCAGGACGCGACGTCCGTGCTCGACGAGGCTCTGGTGATCGCCGAGGGCCTGTGCGGCGATGAGCGTCCCGAAGTCATACGGGAACCCGGGGATCGGCACCGACGCCGTCGGCCGCCTGGGCACGATCTGCACGGCGACGATGTTGTCGGCGCCGCCCTTGTGGAGCTGTCCGGTCGAGTGCAGGAACCGCGGTCCGTACCCGGCGGTGACGGCCATTCCGCCGAGTCGCTCACGCATCCTCCGGCGGAGCGTCGAGAGGGCCTCGTCCTCGCCGTAGGGCAGGTAGGCCTGCAGCGACACGTAGTCGCCGTCGTCGACGACGTCGGCCAGCCAGTCGCTCACCGTGTTCGGGTCCTCGAGCTCGCTCGCCGCCGGCGGGAGGGGCAGCGACGCGAGGACGCGCTTGGTGTTCTCCTTCGACTCGGTGACGTTCGGCTCGTCGAAAGGATCGATGGAGAGGACGTGCCCGGCGATGGCGGTGGCGATCTCCCAGCGCTGGAACTCGGCGCCGAGGTCGAGGGCGTCACCGATGGACACCGACACGTTGAAGCGGTCGTCACCGGACTCGGCATCGGTCGTCGGGACGGGGACGCACCCCTTGCCCCGCTTGCCCGTCGACTCGGCGACGAGCTGCTCGACCCAGAGGCCGAAAGCGGCCGCCTCGGGTGCCGTCCGGATCGTCACCTTGTCCTGGCCGTCGAGCGCCGCGTGACCCATCGCATCGCCGAGGGCGACCGCTTCTTCGGCGTCGATGTCGCCGGCGCGGCGGCAGAGTTCGGCGACGTCGTAGCCGAGCAGCGCCGCGGGGACGAGTCCGAACAGCGACAGCACGGAGTAGCGGCCGCCGATGTCGGCCGGGTTCTCGAAGACCCGGTTGAAGCCCCGCTCGCGAGCGAGGTCGCCGAGTGCGGTCGACGGATCGGTGATGGCGGCATAGCGGCTGCCGTCGGGAACCTTCGACCACGCGTGGGCGAGCAGCGTCTGGACCTCGATGGTGCCGCCGGACTTCGACGACACGAGGAAGAAGGCGTCGTCGAGATCGACCGAGGCGACGGTGCGAGGGTCGGTCGTGTCGAGGACGACGAGGCGGTCGGAACCCGCGAATGCTCGCAGCACCTCGGGGCCGAGCGACGAGCCGCCCATGCCGAGGAGGACGATCCTCGACGCGTCGACCGTGTCCGCCCATGAGCGGAGATCGTCCGCCCGTTCACGCATCCGCGCGGGCGCGTCCAGCCACCCGAGCCGGTTGTCGGCGACGTTGGGCGTCGGCCAGAGGCTCGTGTCCTTGGCGTTCAGCCGATCGAGCAGTGAGGACATCTACTGCCGCCCTGCCCCCGCACCCCACCCATTCGCCTTGTCCTGCAGGCTCTGGAGCAGCTCGTCGAACGACTTCACGAAGGAGGCGACGCCCTCGCCCTCGAGGATGTCGGAGACGTCGCGCATCGACACGCCGAGGGCCTCGATGCGGTCGAGGACGGACTTGGCGTCGTCCACGCCGGTGTCGATGGTGCGGGCGACGGTGCCGTGGTCGACAAAGGCGTCGACCGTGGCGTCCGGGATCGTGTTCACCGTGTGGGGGCCGATGAGGCTGTCGACGTACAGCAGGTCGGGGTAGGCCGGGTTCTTCGTCGAGGTCGATGCCCACAGCGGACGCTGCACCCGTGCGCCGCGCGCCTCCAGGGCCTCCCACCGCGGCCCGGAGAAGCGCTGTAGGAACAGCTCGTAGGCGAGCTTGGCCTGCGCCACCGCCGCCTTGCCCCGCAGCGCGAGGGCATCGTCGGACCCGATGGCCTCCAGCCGGCGATCGACCTCGGTGTCGACGCGGCTGATGAAGAACGAGGCGACGCTGGCCACCGCGGAGAGGTCGCCGTCGCGCGCTTCGAGCCCACTCAGATAGGCCTCGATCACGTCGGCGTAGCGGGGGATGCCGAAGATCAGCGTGACGTTGATGCTCACGCCCTCGGCGGTCATCGCCTTGATTGCCGGGATGCCTTCGAGGGTGCCGGGGATCTTGACCATGAGGTTGGGCGCCTGCAGTCGCTGCACGAACGCCCGCGCCGCCTCGACGCTGCCGGCGGTGTCGTTGGCGAGCGCCGGAGCGACTTCGAGGCTGACGTAACCGTCGGTTCCACCGCTGGCGTCGTAGACCGGTCGCACGACCTCGAGGGCGGTGGCGATGTCGTCGAACACGAGCTCCCAGTACGCGTCGGTGACCTTGTGCGACTTGAGCAGCTCGGTGAACTGCTCGTCGTAGTCGGCAGAGCCGGCGATGGCCTTCTGGAAGATCGTCGGGTTGCTGGTCACGCCCCGGATCCCCGACTCGACGAGCTGCGCGAGGTGCCCGGAGCGAATGCCCACCCGGGTGAGGTTGTCGATCCAGGGACTCTGTCCCTGTTGGTCGAACAGGTCGTGCAGGCGGGTCATGCTCCGGACCCTACCCAGCGCTTTCGGTCTCGCTCTGCCTAACGCTTGCTCAGCGTCCTGACGGCGTCGGCGATGGCGGAGGCATCGATTCCGGCGCCGGCGAGCAGCTCCTCGGGCTTGCCCGACCCCGGCAGATCCCGGACCGCCAGCTTCGTGAGCTTGAGGACGAGTCCGCAGTCGGACAGGGCGTCGAGCACGGCGTCGCCGATGCCGCCCTCGGGCCAGTGGTCCTCGACGGTGACGACCCGTCCGTCGGTGGCCTCCGCGGCTGTCCGCAGCGTCTCGCCGTCGACGGGCTTCACGGAGTACAGGTCGATCAAGCGGACGTCGACGCCCTCGGTCGCCAGCGCGTCGGCCGCCTTGACCGCCTCGGCGAGCGTGATGCCGGCGGCCACGACCGTCACCGTGTCGTTGTCCGAGGATCGCACGACCTTGGAACCACCGACCTCGAACGTCTCGCTCGGTCCGTAGATCACCGGCGTCGCCCCGCGGGTCGTGCGGAGGAACGAGATCCCCGGCGTGTCGGCCATCAGCTCCACCAGCGCGGCCGTCGATGTCGCGTCCGCCGGATACAGCACGGTGCTCCCGTGGATGGCCCGGAACGACGCCAGGTCCTCGAGTGCCATCTGCGACGGGCCGTCCTCACCGATCGAGACGCCGGCATGGGAACCGCACACCGAGATCGTCGCCCGGCTGATCGCCGCCATCCGCACGAAGTCGTAGGCGCGGCTGAGGAAGGCCGCGAACGTGGACGCGAACGGCTTGTAGCCGCGCACCTGCATGCCGACGGCCGTCGCCAACAGTTGCTGCTCGGCGATGTACATCTCGAAGAAGCGGTCGGGGACGACCGCCTTGAAGTCCTCGGCGTGGGTCGAGTTCGAGACCTCGCCGTCGAGACACACCACGTCCGCCCGGCGCTGTCCGAGGGCCGCCAGCGCCAGCCCGTACGCCTTGCGCGTCGCCACCTTCTCGCCCAGCTCCCACGTGGGCATCGGCACCGGCGAGGTCTCGGCCATGAAGGGCGCAGCGGCCTCCGGCTTGGCGGTCTCGATGGACAGCGACCGCAGCCCCCCGAGCTCCTCGATGGCCTCGGCCTCGTCGGGGACCGGCTTTCCGTGGGCGTTGTCCACGTCCTCGACCGCCTTGACCCCCTTGCCCTTCTTCGTCTTGGCAATGATCACCGTCGGTTGACCGGTCGCGGACGCCGCTTCGGTCATCGCCGCGTCGACCGCCGCGCAGTCGTGACCGTCGATCTCGATGGCGTGCCATCCGAACGCCTCGGCGCGGTTGCGGTAGGCCTCGAGATCCCAGCCGTGCATCGTCTCGCCCCGCTGGCCGAGCCGGTTGACGTCGATCATGGCGGTGAGGTTGTCGAGCCCGTGAAACCCAGCGGCTTCGAAGGCCTCCCACATGGAACCCTCGGCCATCTCGCTGTCGCCGCACAGCACCCACACGCGATACGGCAACCGGTCGAGGAGCTTGCCCGCCATCGCCACGCCGACCCCGATTGGCAGACCCTGTCCGAGTGAACCGGTGGCGACGTCGACCCACGGCAGCACCGGTGTGGGGTGCCCCTCGATCTTCGAGCCGTACTGACGGAAGCTGAGCAGCTCGTCGTCGGTGATGGCGCCGCACGCCTTGTACAGCGAGTACAGCAGGGGAGAAGCGTGTCCCTTGGAGAAGATCAGGTGGTCGTTGTTCGGGTGGAACGGCTCGGCCCAGTCGTAGCGGAGGTGGTTGGCCGCCAGCACGGCGATCAGGTCCGCGGCCGACATCGACGACGTCGGGTGACCGGAGTTGGCGGCCGCCGCCGCCCGGACCGAGTCGACCCGCAGCTGCTGGCCGAGCTCGTGGAGATCTTCGACGGAAAGGGCGCTCACGTCAGGCGACGCTACCTGCCTCCCGCAGCAGCGCGATCGACGCGGTGAAGCCGTGGAGGAAGTTGCGCCCGCCGACGGCGCCGAACTCGCCGGCGCAGAACATGCCGGCGGCGGGCGGCCGTCCCAGGTACTCGTCGACGACGCCGGCGTCATGGTGGGCGACGTCGAAGAGGGCCCGTCCCCGGCCGTTGCAGGTGAAGACGAGCGCGGACGCCGCGACCCGACCGTTGAGCATCGCCCGGAGGTCGTCGTCGGCCGAGTCGGCGTCGCGCAGGTGGAACTGCAACGTGTCGCCGACGGTGACGGGCTCGGCCACCGCGATCCATCCCTCGGTCTCGTTGGCGCCGAGGACGTTCCGCACGAGGAAGTCGCCCCGCCCGAAGTCGAGCTTGCGCTCGTCGATGGCCCGGCCGATGTGCAGGCCACCCCGGTTGACCACCGCCACCTCATCGGCGGTGAGCTCGTCGTCGGCCAGCTCCTTCAACCGGGACATGGCGTTCTGCCCCGCGAGCTCCCGCACGACGTTCCCCTCGGCGGCGGTGACGGTCAGCGGACGGCCGATCGGCCGGCACCCCTGGCTCACGACGGTCTCGATCTCGACGCCCGGACCGACGAACGCCCCGACGGCGCCGAACTCGCCGGCGCAGAACATGCCGGCGGCGGGCGGCCGTCCCAGG
>DATLED010000047.1:0-43010 GCA_035525495.1 Acidimicrobiales bacterium
GATTCGGAAGATCGACACGTCGGCGTTTCCGGCGGTGAAGGTGTCGGCGTTGTTCACCGGCGCCCGTCCCGACATCACCGAGGTGTCGGTTCGCGAGAACGGCAAGCTCGTGCCGGACCTCCAGGTCGTGCCGCTCTCGCAGTCGACGACGCCGGTCGGGATCGTCCTCGTCGTCGACACGTCCGGCTCGATGAAGACGAACGGCCGGCTCGACCAGGCCAAGACGGCGGCGAAGGCGTTCGTGGACCGCAAGCTGGCCAACGACCAGATCGCGCTGGTCACCTTCAGCAACGAGCCCCGGGTCGCCGTCAACTTCACCGCCGATCCGGGCCCCCTCGTCGCCGCCATCGACGGTCTGCAGCCTGCGGGCGAGACGGCGCTGTGGGACGGCGTGCGCACCGGCGCCAACCTGTTCGCCGAACGGCCCGAGCTGCTGCCGTACCTCGTCGTGCTGTCGGACGGCGCGGACACCGTCTCGCAGTCACGCGGTCCCGACGCCTTCGGCGCCGCGAGGAGCGCTCGGACGGGCGTCTTCTCGATCGCCATCACCGGATCCGGCGAGTCCGACGCGCCGGCGCTGCGATCACTCGCCGACGAGACCGGAGGGACGTTCTTCGAGACCCGCGACGCCGCGCAGCTCGGTCGCATCTACGAGGATCTGCAGGGCGTCCTCCAGAACCAGTACGAGCTGTCGTGGACCTCGGCGGTGAGGACGCCGGACATCTCGCTGTCGGTGAAGGTGGGAAGCGCGGTCGCCGACGGCTCCGCCGCCCTCAACAGCGTCAGCCAGGGCACGGCTGCCCAACCCACCGTCGTCGACACACCGCGGACGCCTGGCCTGCTCCGCTCGAGCGGGTTGTATCTCATCGCCCTGCTCGCCGGGCTGTCCGCCGCCTGCTTCGGCGTCTTCGTCGTGCTGTTCCGACGGGACGGACCGGCCCTCGAGGACGTGTTGCAGGCCTACACCGGCGGTGGGGCGGGCCGTGCGGCTTCCAGGGCGGCAAATCCCGGCGGCGGCGACGGCGAGGGCGGCCGAACCCTGATGCCGGAGTCCATGCGGCGGGCCGTCGAACGCACCGCCGAGCTCGCCGGCGGCGGCGGCGCCCTGAAGACCCTCGACACCAAGCTCGACCAGGCCAACCTCAAGCTCTCGGCGCAGGAGGCCGTGCTCTTCACCACGGCGGGCCTCCTGCTCGCCGGGATCCTCGGACTGATCGCAGGAGGACCGCTCGTCGCCCTGTCGTTCCTGCTCGTCGCCGGTCTCGTCCCCTTCGCCCTCCTCAACCAGCTCGCCTCCCGGCGCCGAAAGGCGTTCACCCAACAGCTTCCCGACACGCTGCAGCTCCTCGCCAGCTCTCTCCGCGCCGGGTACTCGCTGCCCCAGGGGCTCGACGCCGTCGCGCAGGAGGTCGAGGATCCGACCGGACGGGAGCTGCACCGCGTCGTGCTCGAGACCCGCCTCGGTCGCGACATGGAGCTCGCACTCGAGGACCTCGCGGGGCGCATGCAGAGCAAGGACTTCGACTGGGTCGTGATGGCCATCCGCATCCAGCGCGAGGTCGGCGGCAACCTCGCCGAGCTCCTGACCAACGTCGCCGAGACGATGGTCAGTCGCGAGCGCCTCCGCCGCGAGATCAGCGGCCTCACCGCCGAGGGCCGGCTCAGCGCCATCATCGTGGGCGCGCTCCCGTTCCTCATCGGCGGTGCCGTGGCCGTCCTCAACCCCGGCTACATCAACATCCTCTTCACGAACTCGATCGGCCGGGTCATGGTGCTCGGCGCGACCGTGCTCATGCTCATCGGGTTCTGGTGGATGAAGAAGACGATCGAGATCGACGTCTGATGCTGCTCGCCGCGGTCGCACTGCTCTTCGTCGCCGTCGCCCTCGGGGTGTGGGCCGTTCTGACCGACGCCGAGGAGCGGGCGACCATCCGGTCGTCGCTGCGGGCCCTCGATGACTACGAACGGGCCGACCTCCGGTCCCAGGAGCTCCAGGCGCCTCTGCTGCAACGCATCGTCCAGCCCGTCGGCGATTCCCTCGTCGCGGTTGGCCGGCGGTTCATGCCGGGCGGCTACATGGAGGGCGTCCGCAGGAGGCTGGTCATCGCCGGCAAGCCGAGCCCCGAGGACCTCGACCGCTTTCGGGCCATCCGCGTCCTGTCGGCCGCCGCCATCCCGGCCACCCTCGTCATCGCGCTGCTGCTGCCGGCGACGCCGCGGGACAAGGTCCTCATGTTCCTGTTCCTGGGTACCGCCTTCGTCCTCGGTCCGGACGCCGTCCTCAACCGGCAGATGGAGGAGCGGCGCCAGGCGATGCGCGTGCGGCTGCCGGACGTCATCGACATGCTGACGATCAGCGTCGAGGCGGGGCTCGGGTTCGACCAGGCGCTCGAGCGCACCGTCGCCGCCGTTCCCGGCCCGCTGACGGAGGAGTTCGCCCGCATGCTCGGGGAGATGCGCGCCGGTGCCGGCCGGGCCGACGCCATGCGGGCCGTCGACGCCAGAGCCGACGTGCCCGAGCTGCGCTCGTTCATCCTGGCGCTGATCCAGGCGGAGACGTTCGGGGTGTCCATCGGGCGGATCCTCCGCGGCCAGTCGGAGGAGATGCGGATCAAGCGCCGCCAACAGGCCCAGGAGGAGGCGCTCAAGGCGCCGGTGAAGATGCTCTTCCCGATGGTCCTGTGCGTGTTCCCCGGGATCTTCGTCGTCCTGCTGGGACCGAGCGCGCTGAACTACCTGTCGTCCGGTTTTTGACGCCGACGCCGACGCCTCGCCGGCCGTCGCTGGAGACGCTGTTCGTCGCCACGTTCGCGTTGCTCGGGCTACGGATCGGCCTGCGGCCCCTGGGCGACAACTCGTTGTTCATCCACCTCCGCACGGGGATCGACCTGGTGCGGACGGGCCACATCCCGCGGAGTGACCCGTACTCGTTCACGGCGGCCGGTGACGCGTGGGTCGTGCAGAGCTGGTTGGCATCGGCCGCCTACGGCGTGGCCGAGCGGCTCGGCGGGTTCGAGGCGGTGCGGCTGCTGCACGGCCTCCTGTACGCGCTCCTGGCCGGGGTGCTCGGCCGGTCCGTGCGGACGGGATCGGCGTGGCGGACGGCGCTCGCCGGCGTGCTCGCCATCGGGCTCGGCATCGTCTACTGGTCGCCGCGCCCGCTGGCCTTCGGGCTGCTCGGGCTGGCGGCGACCGTCTGGGTCGTCGAACGCCGGCGGAAGTGGTGGTGGCTGCTGCCGATCGTGTGGGTCTGGGCCAACGCCCACGGGTCGTTCGTGCTCGGGCTCGGATGGCTCGTCCTGGTCGTCGCCGGGGAGCGGCTCGACGGGCACCGCCGGCCCGATTCGCTCCCGTGGCTGGGCGGCTTCGTCGCCGGGCTCGCGGCGGCGTGCCTCAACCCGCTCGGACCGCGCCTCCTGATCTTTCCGCTGGTGGTCGTGTCGCGGCGGGAAGCCTTCTCCCACGTCGTCGAGTGGCGCTCGCCGTCGTTCCAGTCGGGCACCGGGATCCTCACGCTGCTGTGCCTCGTCGGGGCGCTGGTCGTGGTCGCCCGCTCCCGTCCGCCGTGGCGTGATCTGCTGCCGGTCGCCGGGTTCGTCGTCGCGGGCCTGGCGGCGCAGCGGAACCTGCCGATGGTGGCGGTGGTCGTCGCGCCCGTCCTCCGTCGGTCGCTGCGGGCGCCGCGCGGTGACGTGGTCGAGGTGGCTCCTCGCATCAACGTCACGATCGCCGCGGTGCTCGGCGTGCTCGCACTGCTGTTCGTCGTGGTCGCGGCCGTCGGCGAGCCGTTCGACCTCGAGGGCTACCCCGTCCGGGCGGCGTCGGCCCTCGACGCACGTGGGCCGGTCCGGGTCGCCACCACCGATGTGGCTGCGGGGTACCTGATCCTCCGCGGCGGCCCGTTCGTCCTCATCGACGACCGAGTGGACCTGTATCCCGTGAAGACGACCGAGGACTACCTCCGGCTCCGCGACGGCCGCCCCGACGCCCTCGACGTGCTCGACCGCTACGACCCCGACGTCGTGCTGTGGGAGACCGACCGAGCGCTGAGCGCGCAACTCGCCGCCAGCGAGCGCTGGCGGCGAGTCGAGGTCCTTGACGGATGGGGCGTGTGGGTCAGGGCGTCAGCCACACCCTGACGACGCCGTCGATGGACGAGGCGGTGCGCGAGAGGCTGTTGTCGCGCGACGTGCCGAAGAACTTCAGCGCGAGGAGGCACACGACCGCGATCAACGCGACCAGCAACACGTACTCGACCAGGGAGGCGCCGTCTTCCCGACGGCTCATGCTCAGCCGCCGATGTTCGAGCCCAGCTCGCTGAGCTTGTTCTTGCTGCTGTTACCGATGAAGGTGACGGCGAGGATGCAGACGACGGCGATCAGCGCCACGAGCAGGGCGTACTCGACCAGGCTGGCTCCGGTCTCGTCGTTGCCACCCCAGCGGGCGCGCACATACGGCGCAACGAACTGCTGGTGGTAGGACACGAGGTTCACGGGATCTCCTAGGTCGGGGGTGTTGCAATGCCTCCTGCAAGGTATCGGCCCAGGAGCGACGCACGTCGATAGGTCGATCGACCCATTCTGCGTCTTCACGCGTCGGCCGCCGTCAGTCGAGGCGGATGATCCCCATGCGAAGGCCCTTGAGGACCGCTTGGGTGCGGTCGCGGGCGTCGAGCTTCTCGTAGATGGAGGAGAGGTGGTTCTTGACGGTCTTCACGCTGATGTAGAGCTGCTCGGCGACCTCGGGTGGGGCCGCGCCCTCGGCGATGAGCTGGAGGACCTCGATCTCGCGTGGGCTCACGGTCGTCTCCGCCGCGGGTGTCGCCTCGGCTTCGCGCAGGAGCGCCGCCGCCAGGCCCGGTGAGACGCCTCCGTCGCCGGCCGCGGCGAGGCGAACCGCTTCGATGACCTCGTCGATGCTGCAGTCCTTGGTGAGGTAGCCGACGGCGCCCGCCCGCAGGGCCCGACGGACGACGTCGGCGTCGGCGTGCATCGTGAGCATGACGACCTGCGGCGCGGTCCCTCCCGCGGCCGCGGCAGACCGGACCTGGCGGGTCGCCTCCACGCCGTCGAGCACCGGCATCGACACGTCCATGAGGACGACATCGGGAGCCAGCTCGCCGGCGAGCCGCACCGCCTCGTGTCCGTCGGAGGCCTCGCCGACGACGTCGAAGCCTGCGTCCTCCATCGAGCGTCGCATGCTCTGGCGCACCATCCGGTGGTCGTCGGCCAACAGCAACCGGACGGGGCCCGTCACCCGGCCACCTCCAGGCGGACGACCGTCCCCGGTCCTTCCCTCGGCGTGCGCAGCTCGAGGCGCCCCCCGATGGCCGCCGCCCGTTCCCGCATGCCGACGATGCCGTAGGAGTCGGCGCGAACCGCGCCGTCGGCGAGTCCGATCCCGCCGTCGATGACCTCGAGCACGGCGCCAGCATCGTCGCACCGCCACGTCACTCGGATGATGGTCGTGCCGGCGTGCCGCAGGGCGTTGGTGAGTGCTTCTTGGGCGATGCGCCAGATCTCCCGCTCCTGGCGGACGGGCAGCCGCCGGTCGGCCACGAAGTCGAAGTGGATGTCCAACTCGGCGTGGCGCTCCTGCAGGCGGTGGAGGAAGGCACCGAGGGTGGCGACGAGGTCCTGGCGCTCGGACACGTCCGTCCGGAGGTCATAGAGGGTGTCTCGGACCTCGGTGACGACGTTGCGGACCTCGTTCCGGAGCTCCTCGAGCTGGTCCTTGACCGTGCTCCCGTCGTCGGCGTGACGGCTGATGCGATCGAGCTCGAAGGAGACGAAGGCGAGGCTCTGGCCGACGCGGTCGTGGAGGTCGCGGGCGATGCGCGTCCGTTCCTCGTCGGCCCCGACGGTGCGAAGGCGCTGGAACCAGCGGGCGTTGTCGAGGGCGAGGGCGGCCTGGGTCGCGACGGCGCCGCCGAGCGCCAGCTGCTGGTCGGTGAGCTGGCCGGCGGTTCGGCTCTCGATGGCGATCAGGCCGACCAGGCGATCGCGGGCGACCAAGGGGAGGTAGATGGCGGCGACGATGCCCACGCCGGCAAGGGCGTGGTCCGAGGTGGTCGCCCGCGTCGCCCGTTGCGCGATGACGGCGTCCCGGGCGGGCGGCGGCAGCTGCGGGCTCGTCAGCGTGCTCGGAAGGCGGACGCCCTCGGCGGCGGCGACCCTCCACGCGTCGGTGGCGTCCTCCCAAAGCAGCACCGCCACGACGTCGATCGGGAAGACCTCTCGCAGCTGGGCGATCGTCGTGTCAACCGTCTCGTCGAGGTCGAGGCTGGCGGGAAGGGCTTGGGCGACGGCGTTCAGTTGGGAGAGGAGGTCGTTGGCCTGGCGGGCGATGGCCGACTGCTCCTCCGCCTCACCGAAGAGACGGCGGGCGTAGCCGGCGACGAGGGCGATGAGCAGGAGCTCACCGCCCCACTGCACCGTCGTCGAGCCCTCGGCCCCGGTGACCTGCAGGTGGTAGGGGATGGCGACGGCGGCGATGGCCGCCCCGGCGGTGCGGATGGCGAACCCGAAGCCACGGGCGAACCCGGCGGCGAGGATGGCGCTGGCGAGGCAGAAGACGTACGGACTCGCCCAGTAGTCGGTGGCGACGACGACGGCGAGGCTGAGTGCGACCTCGGCGAGCACGTCGAGGAGGCTGCCGGTGGCGGCGTCGCCGGTGAGGTAGCGGAGGGGGCGGACGGTCCGCAGCACGGCGTAGGCGACGAGCGGGATGCCGAGGACGAGGAAACCCGTGCGGTTGGCGCCCTCATCCTGGAGCGCGGACAGGGCGAGGCCGACGGCGACCGTCGCCCACCGGACGGCGACGACGAGCGGACCGAACCTCGCCAACAGGTCGGCCGGCGGCGGAGGGGGCGTCGTGAGCGGCCGGTGTGCGATACCTCGAATGGTACGGTCCGCGCTCGTGCTGCTCGTGGGACTGACCGGGGGGATCGGTGCCGGCAAGTCGACGGTCTCGGCGATGCTGGCCGGCCGGGGCGCGGTGATCGTCGACGCCGACGCCATCGTCCGGGAGCTGCAGGCCCCAGGCGGTGCGGCGTTCGTGGGGATCGTCGAGCGCTTCGGGCCGGGCGTGGTGGCCGCGGATGGCACCCTCGACCGTCCGGCGCTGGCGTCGTTGGTCTTCGGCGACGAGCCGGCGCTGAAGGACCTGAACGCCATCACCCACCCGTTGGTGGGCCGGGAGATGGCGGCGCGGATCGCCGCAGAGGGGTCGGGCGACAACGTCGTCGTCCTCGACATCCCGCTGCTGGCCGAGCGCGGCGGCAAGGGCGCCTACCCGGTCTCGGCGATCCTCGTCGTCGACTGCCCGGTGGACGTGGCCGTGGGGCGGCTGGTGGCGCATCGAGGGTTCTCGGAGTCCGACGCCCGGGCCCGGGTCGCCGCCCAGATCTCCCGCGAGGAGCGCTGCGCCATCGCCGACCGCGTCATCGACAACGCCGGCGACCCCGAGTCTCTGGAAGCCCAGGTCGAAGAGGTGTGGGACTGGCTGGTCGGGCTGCGGGACGCCGCCGCCACCTGAAAAACATTGTTGTCATACCCGCTTCGTAGACTCGTCGTGTGACCACGTACGCCCCTGCGGGACCCAGGTTCGAGGTCGTCTCCGACTTCGAGCCGGCCGGCGACCAGCCGGCCGCCATCGCCAAGCTGTCCGAGGGGATCGAGCGGGGCGACCGCTTCCAGACCCTCCTCGGCATCACCGGTTCGGGCAAGTCCGCCACGATCGCCTGGACCATCCAGCAGACCCAGCGGCCCACGCTGATCATCGCCCCGAACAAGTCCCTCGCCGCCCAGCTGGCCAACGAGATGCGGGAGTTCTTCCCGAAGAACCGGGTCGAGTACTTCGTCTCCTACTACGACTACTACCAGCCCGAGGCCTACATCCCGTCGAGCGACACCTACATCGAGAAGGACTCGTCGGTGAACGACGAGATCGACCGGCTCCGCCACGCCGCGACGTCCGCCCTCCTCACCCGCCGCGACGTCATCGTCGTCGCCTCCGTGTCGTGCATCTACGGCCTCGGCTCGCCCGAGGAGTACGCCAAGAAGATCCTCTTCCTCCGCACAGGCGACACCATCGACCAGCGCAAGATGCTCCGGCAGCTCGTCGACATGAACTACGACCGCAACGACGCCAACCTCGTCCGCGGCAAGTTCCGGGTGCGCGGCGACACGGTCGAGCTCCACCCGGCCTACGAGGAGTTCGCCCTCCGCATCGAGATGTTCGGGGACGAGATCGAGCGCATCACCCGCACGGATCCACTCACGGGCGAGCTCCTGGGCGACTTCGCCGAGGTCACGGTCTTCCCGGCCACCCACTACGTGGCCGGCGAGGACCGCCTCCAAGCCGCCATCACGCGGATCGAGCACGAGCTGCAGCAGCAGCTGGCGCGGTTCGAGAAGGAGGGCAAGCTCCTCGAGGCCCAGCGTCTGCGGATGCGCGTCCAGTACGACCTCGAGATGATCCAGGAGGTCGGCTACTGCAACGGCATCGAGAACTACTCGGCGCCCATCGACGGCCGTTCCCCCGGCGAGCCGCCGTCGACGCTGATGGACTTCTTCCCGAAGGACTTCCTGCTGGTCATCGACGAGTCGCATGTGACGGTGCCGCAGCTCCACGGCCAGTACGAGGGTGACCGGTCCCGCAAGGAGACGCTCATCGACCACGGGTTCCGGCTTCCTTCGGCCGCCGACAACCGGCCACTTCGGTTCGACGAGTTCTATGAGCGCGTCAACCAGTGCGTGTTCCTCTCGGCGACGCCGTCGAAGTACGAGATCGGGCAGTCCTCGCAGGTGGTCGAGCAGATCGTGCGGCCGACGGGCCTCATCGATCCCGAGATCATCGTGAAGCCGACCAAGGGTCAGATCGACGACCTGATGGAAGCCATCTCGGGGCGGGTGAACCGGGAGGAGCGCGTCCTCGTCACGACGCTCACCAAGAAGATGGCCGAGGACCTCACCGACTACCTGCTCGAGATGGGCATCCGGGTGCGCTACCTGCACTCCGAGATCGACACCATCCAACGCATCGAGATCCTGCGCGACCTGCGCCTCGGCGAGTTCGACGTCCTCGTCGGCATCAACCTCCTCCGAGAGGGCCTCGACCTGCCGGAGGTGTCGATGGTCGCCATCCTCGACGCCGACAAGGAAGGCTTTCTCCGGTCCGAGACATCGCTGATCCAGACGATCGGGCGGGCGGCCCGCCACGTCGGTGGCCAGGTCGTGATGTACGCGGACAACATGACCGACTCGATGCAGCGGGCCATCTCCGAGACCGAACGTCGTCGGGCGTTGCAACGGCAGTACAACATCGACCACGGGATCACGCCGGTGTCGGTGGCCAAGGGGATCTCCGACATCCTGTCGCTCGTCGGCAAGGGGGCCCAGGGTGCTCCGGTGCCGGGGTCCGACAGGCGCAACCGCAAGCGCGACAGGTCCGACTTCTCCAACCTGCCGAAGGACGAGATCGCCCGCTTGATCCGCGTGCTGCAGGCGGAGATGAACGAGGCGTCGGCCGACCTGCGGTTCGAATACGCGGCCAAGCTGCGAGACGAGATCCACGATCTGCAGAAGGAGCTCAAGGAAGTCGCCGTGTGACGGGGTGGCGGCGGTACGTCGCCGCCGGGGTCGTCGTGCTGGGGGTCTACGTGGGGCTGGCGTTCCTGAACTCGCCCCGCGGCTTTCTCGGCACCGACACCGGTGGCAAGGTCGCGACCCTCGAGGTGATGACCGCGCGCGGGCAGTTCGATCCCGACCTCGGGTACTGGGCGGCGTCTTCGGACCCGGACGGGCGGCTGTACCCCTTGGCGTTCACGACGCACACGGCCTCCGGGAAGTGGGTCAACGTGACGACGCTGCCGGCGCTGTGGGCGGGCTGGCAGCTCTACCGGGTCGGCGGGTACCGGCTGGCGCTGCTCGTGCCGATGGCGGGATCCCTGGCCGCCGCCTTGGCCGGCCTGGCTCTGTTTCGGCGCCTGGGCGTCCGATCCGACGCATCGGCGTGGGCCGGGTTCTTCATCCTCGCGCTGGCATCGCCGCTCACGATCTACGCGCTGGACTTCTGGGAGCACTCCCTCGGCGTCGCGCTGCTGGCCTGGGCCGTCGTGGTGCTCGTCGACGCCCTCGGGACCTTCCGGTGGTGGCGCTTCGCCGCCGCCGGCGCGCTCCTCGGGGCGGCCGCCACGATGCGGACCGAGGCGCTCGTCTACCTCGGCGTGGCCGGGATCGCCGCCATCGTCCCGCTCGCGCGGTTCGGGGACGGCGCGCCGCGGCGGCGCGGGCTCCTTGCCATCGGCGCCGGTCTGGTGCTGCTGGCGAGCGCGGCCGCTCCCGTCCTGGCGAACGAGCTCGTCGAGCGGCGCGTCGTCGGCGACAGCGTTCGGTCGACGCGGATCGCCGGCACGGCTCGGGGTCTCGGCGACGTCCCCACCGACCGGGTTGGGGAAGCGGCGATCACGCTGGTCGGCCTCGAGGGCAGCGACCGGGGCATCGCCCTCGGCGTCGTGTTCGCCGCGTTGTTGGTGTTCGCCGCCATCCGCCGTGACCGCGGTCTGGGCATCGTCGCCGTGGCCGCCGCCGGCGTGGTCGCCGCCGTACGGGTCGCTGCCGGCGGCCTCGGCTTCGTCCCCGGCCTCGCCGCCGCCTGGGTCCTCCCCCCTTCTGCGTTTGGGCGCGCTCACGCCGGTATACCGGTGTCAGCGCGCCCAAACGAACGGGGATTCGTCGTAGCGGTGGGTCTCGGCGCCGTCCCGATCGTCCTCGCCACCCAACTCCGCGGCGGGGCGGCGCCGCAGTGGGCCGGCCGGTACCTGCTGGTGTCCGGATTCCTCCTCGCCGTCGTCGGCGTGGCGGCGCTGGAGTCCCGTCCGCCGACGCTCCGAGCGGCGGTCGTCGTCCTCGCCGCCGCCGTGACCGCGTTCGGTCTCCTCTGGACCTCCGTCCGCACCCACGACGTCGCCCGCACCGTCGCCGCCCTCGAGCGCCGGCCCGAGCCCGTCCTCGTGTCCGGCGTGTACCACCTCGCTCGGGAGGGCGGTGCGACCTACGGCCGGAAGCGCTGGCTCACGCTCGCCGACCACCGCGCCGCCCCTGCCCGCGCGGCAGCCGTGCTGGGCGACGAGGGCATCGACTCCTTCGCCTCGGTCGAGCAAACGCCGACCCCGGAGCCCGCGTACCCCGGCTTCCATCCCACTGCCCACACGACGCTCCGGCTCTTCGACGGCGTGGACCTGCGCGTCACCAGCTGGAGGAGCGACGCCCCATGAGCACCGTCCGGACCGAACACCTGTTCCCGTACTATCCTGCCCCGTGATGCAGCAAGACCAGATGGTCATCCGGGGCGCCCGGGAGCACAACCTCCGCAACGTCAGCCTCGAGCTCCCGAGGGACAAGCTCATCGTGTTCACGGGCCTGTCGGGCTCCGGCAAGTCGTCCCTCGCGTTCGACACGATCTACGCCGAAGGCCAGCGCCGCTACGTCGAGTCGTTGTCGTCCTACGCCCGCCAGTTCCTCGGCCAGATGGACAAGCCCGACGTCGACTTCATCGAGGGCCTCAGCCCCGCCATCTCGATCGACCAGAAGTCGGCGTCCCGCAACCCCCGCTCGACGGTCGGGACGATCACCGAGGTCTACGACTACCTCCGGCTGCTCTACGCCCGCATCGGCGTGCCCCACTGCCCGAACTGCAACCGCGTGGTCACGAGGCAGACACCCCAACAGATCGTCGACCGCATCCTCGAACTGCCCGACGGCACCCGGTTCCAGGTCCTGGCCCCGGTCGTCCGCGGACGCAAGGGCGAGTACGAGGGGATGCTCGAGGAGCTCGCCAAGCAGGGCTTCAGCCGGGCGCGGGTCGACGGCACGGTGTACGAGCTCACGGAGGTGCCCAAGCTCGCCCGCTACGAGAACCACACGATCGAGGTCGTCGTCGACCGGCTCGTCCGGCGGGACGGGATCGAGCGCCGGTTGACCGACTCGCTCGAGACGGCGCTGAAGCTCGCCGAGGGCGTCGCCGAGGTGCAGATCGTCCCGAAGGACGAGTCGGATGCGTCCGCCGAGGACGAGACGATGACGTTCAGCCAGCACCTCGCCTGCACGAACTGCGGTCTGAGCTTCGACGAGCTGGCGCCCCGCAACTTCTCGTTCAACAGCCCGTACGGCGCCTGCCCGACCTGCTCCGGCCTCGGCACGAAGTACGAGGTCGACCCCGAGCTCGTCGTCCCCAACCCCGACCTGTCCGTCGACGAGGGCGCCATCGCGCCATGGGCGAACACGTCGAGCGAGTGGTTCCAGCGGGTCCTCGCGGCGGTGGCCGAGTCGTACGGCTTCAAGACGTCGACGCCGTACAAGAAGTTGTCGAAGGCGAACCAGAAGGTGCTGCTACACGGCGCCGGGACGAAGAAGATCCAGGTGTCGTTCAAGAACCGGTACGGGCGGGTGCGGTCCTACTCGACGCACTACGAGGGTGCGATCCCGCACCTCACGAGGCGGCACGCCGACACCGACTCGGACTTCGTCCGGGAGCAGATGGAGGGCTACATGCGGGAGGTGCCGTGCCACGCGTGCGGCGGCGCCCGGCTGAAGCCCGAGACCCTGGCCGTGACGATCGACGGCAAGAACATCAACGAGGTTTGCCAGCTGTCGATCGGGAAGTCGGCGGCCCTGTTGGCGGCGATGCAGCTGTCCGAGCGCGACCGGATGATCGCCGAGCGGGTCGTCAAGGAGATCAACGCCCGCATGCAGTTCCTGCTCGACGTCGGGCTGGACTACCTGACCCTGAACCGCAACGCCGGGACGTTGGCCGGCGGGGAGGCGCAGCGCATCCGCCTCGCGTCGCAGATCGGGTCTGGCCTGGTGGGCGTGCTGTACGTGCTCGACGAACCGTCCATCGGCCTGCACCAGCGCGACAACCGCAAGCTCATCGACACGATGATCCGCCTCCGTGACCTCGGCAACACGGTCATCGTCGTCGAGCACGACGAGGACACCATCAAGATCGCCGACCACATCGTCGACATCGGGCCGGGCGCGGGAGAGCACGGGGGCTCGGTCGTCGTGTCCGGCAAGTACAAGGACTTGTTGAAGTCGAAGACGTCCTTCACCGGGCAGTACCTGAGTGGGAAGAAGAAGATCCCGGTCCCGGAGATTCGCCGCGAGCCCGGTTCCGACGCGCTGGTGATCCGGGGTGCGCGGGAACACAACCTCAAGGACGTCACGGTCGAGATCCCGCTCGGGTGCTTCGTCACCGTGACGGGAGTATCGGGGTCGGGCAAGTCGACGCTGGTCAACGACATCCTCTACAAGGCGTTGATGCAGAAGGTGTACCGGTCGAAGCTCGTGCCGGGTCGCCACAAGTCGATCGACGGCACGTCGCTGTTGGACAAGGTCATCAACATCGACCAGTCACCGATCGGCCGCACGCCCCGCTCGAACCCCGCGACCTACACGGGCGTGTTCGACCACATCCGCAAGCTGTTCGCCACCACCCAGGAAGCCAAGGTGCGGGGCTACCAGCCGGGAAGGTTCTCGTTCAACGTCAAGGGCGGCCGCTGCGAAGGTTGTGCCGGCGACGGGACCATCAAGATCGAGATGCACTTCCTTCCCGACGTCTATGTGCCCTGCGAGGAGTGCAAGGGTCAGCGCTACAACCGGGACACCCTCGACATCCTGTTCAAGGGCAAGTCGATCGCCGAGGTGCTCGACATGCCGTGCGAGGAGGCGTTGGAGTTCTTCTCGAACCAGCCCTCCATCGCCCGCCACATGCAGACGATCGTCGATGTCGGACTCGGCTACGTGCGGTTGGGCCAGGCGTCGACGACGCTTTCGGGCGGCGAAGCCCAGCGGGTCAAGCTCGCCAGCGAGCTGTCCAAACGGGGGACCGGCCACACCATCTACATCCTCGACGAGCCGACGACCGGCTTGCACTTCGAGGACATCCGCCGGTTGCTGACCGTGCTGTCGCGATTGGTCGACCAGGGCAACACCGTGCTCGTGATCGAGCACAACCTCGACGTCATCAAGACCGCGGACTGGATCATCGACCTCGGCCCCGAGGGCGGCGACGGCGGTGGCACGGTCCTCGTCGAGGGCACCCCCGAGACCGTCGCCAAGACGCCCGAGTCGTACACGGGCCAGTTCCTGGCACCGTTGCTGGGTCTGTAGCGGCAACACTGGAGCCGCTGTGCTCCGCCTCGCCCGCTGGTCTTTGTTCCTGGGCACCGCCCTCGTCGTGCTTGGCCTGGGCAAGGTCCATGCGAAGTACCTCGGTTTCTACGACTTCACCGGCTCCTACCGTTTCGGCTGGTCGATCGCCTACATCCTGCTGCTGTGCGTCGGCGCCTACGGGGTCGGCCTGCCGGACCTGCCGAGGAACGTGTACCAGGCCCTGTGGTCGGCGATGGGCGCGGCGTCCATCGGCGCCGGCGGGATCTCGTTCGCGCAGCTGGTACTCGGGTCCCAGCTCCTGCCGCGGTTCGTCATCTTCTGGTCGGCGGTCTTCCTCGTTCCCGGGTGGTCGCTCACCGGATTCATCGCCGCCCGTGACCGACGACGTCAACGCCGTCGGGATCGGGTCCTGTTGGTGGCGACCGAGAACGACGTCGCGCGACTCCAAGCCGAGCTGGCGAGCAATCCCGAGCGACGGGCCACCATCGCCGACGTCCTGAAGCCGGAGGAGGCAGCCCAGGGTCGGCTCGCTTCGGCGGCCCTCGACGCCGGCGCCTCCGTGGTGGTGTTGGCCCGGGAAGCGCTCAACGACGACGCAGTGATCGATCAGGTGGCGTCCCTCCACGAGCACGGCGTGCGTGTCCGGACACTCACCCTCTTCTATGACGAGTGGCTCGGGAAGCTGCCGTTGTCGGAGCTCGAGCGGGTGGCGTTGATGTTCGACATCGGCGAGATCCACCGCGCCCGCTACGGCCGGTTCAAACGGGCGCTCGATCTCCTGATCGCAGTGGTTGCAGCACCCGTGCTCGTCGCGTCGGTGCCAATCGTCGTCGCCGGCAATCTGCTTTTTGGCAACCGAGGTCCTCTCTTCTACCGGCAAATTCGGGTTGGGCGGAACAACGAGGAGTTCGTCATCTGGAAGTTTCGAACGATGCGAGCCGATGTATCTGACGTCGGCCCGTCGACGTGGACGGTCGAGAACGATCCTCGTGTCACTCGCTTCGGCAAGATCCTTCGGAAGAGCCACCTCGACGAGGTTCCGCAGACCATCAACCTCTTCAAGGGGGACGTGTCGACCGTCGGTCCAAGACCGGAGCAGCCGTCGTATGTCGTCGAACTCACGGAGAAGATCCGGTTCTACCGGCTGCGGCACCTCGTTCGTCCCGGAATCACCGGGTGGGCGCAGGTGAAGTACGACTACGGATCCACGGACATCGACGCGATGGAGAAGCTCCAGTACGAGTTCTGGTATCTCCGCCACCAAGGCCTGACCCTGGATCTCCGCATACTTGGCCGTACCGTCCGGAGCTTCGTAGGTGGAGGCGGTCGATGATCAGATACCGGTCGGCCGCAGCCGGCCGCGGAGTCGGCGCACGTCGTCGGCATCGACCGTGCGAGTGCCGACGACGATGACGAGGTAGACCGCCGCGCCCACGATCAGCACCCAAGGAAGCCACAGCGACGACGACGTGAGCGCCATGGTCGCGCCGCTGGCGAGCGCGGCGATGAGCGCGCCGACCGGAGGACGCCGGAGTGAGACGCCGGTGTAGCGGCGGCTGAAGAGCGCGGCGGCGGTCACGATGGACGACTGGACGACGACCATCGCGACAGCCGCTCCGATGGCCCCGGCGATCATGATGGCGGTTGTCTGGACCACGACGGCGCCCGCAGCGAGCGACGAGAAGAACTTCACGGCTCGGCGCAATTCACCCCCCGCAAGGAGCAGGCTTCCTTGGATGGCGGCGATCAAGGCGAGCCACAGCTGGAGCCCGAGGATGCTGAGAAGAGTGCCCGCGGCTCGGTACTTCTCGCCGAAGACGACGGCGGCGACGGGCGTGCCGATGGCGACGAGAACGGCGCTGAGCGCCAGACCGATCAGATAGGCGAGCCGCGTGGCCTCGTCGAATGCCCGCTGCGCCCCGAGGGAGTCGCCGGCCCCGAGGCGTCGGCTGAGGATGAACAGTGAGGGCGCGGCGACGACGGATCCGAGAAAGCCGAGCGCTTCCGTGGCGCGGAGTGCGACGTCATATCGGGCCACCGTCGATGGCGCGGCGAGCAAGGAGAGGATGACGACGTCCGCGCGGAGCACGATCACGTTGATCCCGCCGAGGAGCGCGAAAGGCAGCGCTTGACGAAGGACGGCGCGGAATATCTCCGGGTCGGATCGCGGTCGGCCGGTCCACAGCCCGCTGCGTCGCGCCGCCACGATCCCGAGGACGAGTGCGACGTTTGGTCCTGCGCCCAGGGCGATCAGCGCCATTCGGACGTCGCGGGTCGCCAGGATGGCGGCGATGCCCCCTCCGATCGTGAAGGTCGTGCGGGCGAGCGAGAGCCAGGCCCGACGCGTCAGCAGCCCACGCCCGTCGAACCCCCCGAAGAGCGATGTCAGAACGGCGTCGGCGGGAAGTCCGAGTCCAGCCAGAAGTGTGTCCGTGCGGGTGACGGACGGATAATCGAAGATCAGCACGAAGGCTGTTAGCGCCGACAGCGCGAGAACACCCAGGACGAAAGACGGGATGACGACGGCGCCGAGGATGCGAGCCGACTCATGGGGTGCCCGACTCACGAGCTTGGTCACCACCGAGGTGGTGCCGAGATCGGCGATGCTGGATGCTCCGAGTAACAAGGCAGACGCCACGGCGTAGCGACCGAGTTCTGTGGGCGCGACGGCGCGTGTGGCGACGAGCACGAAGCCGAGCCCGAGGGCGCGGGTGAAGACTTGCCCGAGCGCGAGCGCGGCCGTTCCCTGCGCGGCGGCGACGGAATCAGATCGGCGCTCGATGGAGCGCCCCCCGCCGTCGCTCCCTGTCACAGGGGCAAGGTAACCCGTGACCGCCTGCGCGATCGGCCATCGCCGGTCTCAACCGTTCCGACCGAGTCGACACCTATCGTCGTGGCGCAGTGCACAGCGTCGACGTGGTCTTCGTGAACTATCGGTCAGAGGACGACCTCCAGAGGGTTCTCGCGACCTTGGAATCGGCTGCCGCGTACGGCTTGGACGTGCGGGTACAGGTGATCGACTGCAGTGGCTCAGCGAGCCACCTCCCGGCCTCGTCTGGGTTCGTGCACGTCTCCGATCCGGGTCGCAACGTCGGGTTCGGACCGGCGGCGAATCTGGGTGCCGCCGAAGGGACCGCCGCCGTCGTCGCGTTCGTGAACCCGGACGTGGAGCTCGATCTGCGCGGTCTCGCCGAGGTGCTTCGTCGAGGTGTCGAGGATCGCGCCGTGGCGTGGACAGGCACGCTCCGCAATGCCGACGGGAGCGATCAGCGGAACGCCGGACCCCCTCCCACGATGGGCCAGCTCGCGAAGGAGTACCTCCTGGGCCGGGACACTCGGCTTCCGGCGCCGTCGGGCCCTCGACAGGTCGGGGTCCTGACCGGCGCAGTCCTCCTCGTCGAGCGCGAGGCGTTCGAAGCCGTCGGCGGGTTCAGCGCCGAGCTGCCCCTGTACATGGAGGACGTGGACCTCTCCCGTCGCTTGGCAGGGCGCGGCCCGGTCATGCAGTACGCGGTGGAGCTCGGCGTCCATCTCGGCGGTCGGAGCGCCCGTCAGGCCGTCCGCCAGACTTGGACACTGCTCCACGCATCACGGGTGCGCTACTACTCGGGGAGCCGACGGCGTACCCGCATCGCTGCAACCGCGGTGGTTCTGGCGGGCGTGGGAATCCGTGCCGTAGTGCGCGACCGGACCACGGTGGCGTGGTTGCCGGCACTTGCGAGAGCGAGCTCGCCCTCCTTCCCGCTCGCCCAGCTCTTGCCGAAGGATGAGAGGGCTGTCCTGGTGAGCGGTGTCGATGTGACTGTGGTCGTCCTGGCGCTCGACGAGGAGTCAGCCATCGCGCCGACCCTCGCCGCCGCTCGCACCGCCGGGTTCGACGTCCTCGTTGTCGACGGTGGCTCGACGGACGGAACGGTGCCACTGGCGGAGCGGCACGGCTGCCAGGTCGTCGTCCGGCCGTTCACGACGTTTTCCGAGCAGCGCAACTGGGCGCTTGCGCAGGTGTCCACGGCGTACGTGCTGTTCGTCGACGCTGACGAGCTCTTGCATCCTGCCCTGGCCGGAGCCGTGAGAGGCGCGGTCGACGACGCGGTCGACGGAGCGTGGGTGCCCACGCTGGATTACTTCGCCGGACGGTGGATGACGCACGGCGGCTGGTACCCGCAGCCACATCTGCGCCTGCTCCGTCGGGAAGTTGCGCAATTCGAAGGCGAAGTGCACGAGAGGGTGCGCTTCCTCATCCGACGGCCGAAGGTGGTGCGACTCGACGAGCCGCTCCTGCACCGATCGCACCTCTCCGTGGGTCACTACCTTCGGAAGCTCGACCGCTACACGAGCATCGAGGCGGACCGGCTCCGAGGCACCGGGAATCGGCTCGTCGCCCGTGGCAGCGCCGAAGCCGCCGCAGTGTTGGTGCGGCGGTTGTTGTTGCAGCGGGGTTGGCGGGACGGTTTCCACGGGGTCGTCGGCGCAGGGTTGTATGCCGCCTACCGCTTCACGATGTACGCAAAGGCGGCGACCAGGGAGCCGCTCGACCTGGAAACGCCGGAGGCGGCACTGGATCGTCTGCGCCGAACGCGTCACCACTGATACGCGCGCTCGAGCATTCTTCCGCATTCGTGCCAGCTCGAGTTCTGCGCAACGGCATTTCCGGCGGCCGCAAGACGGTCGCGACGCGATTGATCCAGGAGGAGCCGGACGAGAGACTTCGCAAGCGTCGAGGCCTCATCGGCTGTCTCCAGGTGCTCGCCGGCGACGACGCCAGGAACGCGAGAGGCGACGCCGGTGGTGGTCACGACGGCACGCCGGTGGGCGAACGCCTCCAAGACTTTGGTCTGTAGGCCGGTGCCGTACCTGAGCGGCGCGGCCACGATCCACGCGGCGCCGTAGAACGGGGTCATGCTCGGGACATCGCCGTGCACCTCGATCAGGTCGGTGTGGGCGAGCGCGCGGACCTGGCGCGCCGGACGAGCGCCGACGGCGAGGAGCCGGACGTCGGGGACCGTTTCCCGCACGAGCGGAAGGATCTCCTCCGCCAGCCACACTGCGGCATCGACGTTTGCGAAGTAGCCAAGGTTGCCAGGGAAGAGGATTGTCGGACGGGACGCCGATGGCGGAACGGACGCCGGCAGGTCGACGCCGAAGGGAATCACCTTCGTGGTCGGGATCCCGATCGCCCGGCGGTCGGCCTCGGTGGTGCAGCTGCTGGAGGCAACAAGCGCTCCGACTTCCACCTCCAATCGCCTCAGGCGTTCGGCTTCGATTCGCCAGAAGGACGGAAGCCGTGACGCCTCTGCTCGGTAGAGCGTGTTCTGGCTGAGCGCATCGACGAAGTCGAGGTGGACGCGCCTGAGGTCACCTTGCTCGAGCATGGGAACTGAGCGGACGGTTGAGACGTGAATGACATCGGAGCGCTCGACGGCGTCGCGGGGGACGCGCCAGAGCCCTGCGGCCGCAACTTGCAGTGGGCGGTTCGGAGACCACGACGGTGGGAATCGGCGCAACTCGGCGGCAATGGACTCCACCCCCAACGTTCGCAACTGGTCGACCGTCTCCCGACGGACCCGCGGCATGCAGCAGGTGACCTCGTGTCGTTCCGCCAGCGCGCGCATGAACCCCCTCAGGCGCATCGCGTCGCCGCGGGTCGGAGGAAATGGTGATCGGGTCGTGACGAAGGTGACCCTCAACGTCGCCCCAACCAGGTCGACCGAAGCCGCAGTGCGGCGATGGTGACCCGCCATCCGAGGTTCGAGCCGTCCCGACCGGCCTCGCGTGCCGTCTCTGCGTACCGGATGGCGGACTCGACGAGGTGCCGCTCGACGACGGTGCGGGCGCGCCCGCGGCCGCCGGATCCGCCAACGGCGTGGCGCGCCGGCGCCAACGGCGCCACGCGGACGATCATGTCGCCGAACCGATCGGCGAGGCGAAGGCAGAAGTCGACATCCTCGAAGTACATGAAGTAGCCCTCGTCGAACCCGCCGATCGCGAGCGCTCTCGCCGTGTCCACCGAGAAGATGGCGCCGGAGCACCACGCTTGGTGAAGTCGCCGGCGTCCTGGAACGAAGGACGCAGCATCGCCCGTCCCCCAACGCCCGAGGAGTCGCTCGAGCACACGGCGCAGGGCGGTCCCGCGGGCCGCCAGGCGCCCAATGCGGTAGCCGGTCAAGAGCAGTGGGAGCGGCCGCGGATAGGGGTTCATGACCGGGGCGGGTCGACCGTCGTCGTCGACCATGGGGACCGAGACGATTTCCCCGGGCGCACCCGCCGCGAGCGCCTCCCAGTGCTCCTCGACCAGGTCGGCATCAGGATTGCAGAAGGCGACCCGCTCGGTAGCCACCTGTGTCAGACCGAGATTCGCGCCGGCGCCGAACCCCACGTTGCCGTGCCCACGGAGATGCTCGATGGGGTGGTCCGGGGAGATCCGGATCTCCTCGGCGCGCAGGCGATCGTCGTTGTGCACGAGGACGATCGGCCAGCGCTTCGGGACCGACGAGAGGTCAAGTGAGTCGACACCGAAGGCGACGATCACGACCGTGATCGGGATCATTGGTGGCGCGAGCGGGCGACGACCACGAACTCGAGGTACGAGATGTCCCGAAGGAGTCGCGTCAGGATCGGCGCGACGTGCCACCGGGACCCGAGGGGGAAGATCCCGTGGATCCGATCGATCTCGTATCCGCTCTCCTCGAAGAGTCGCACCATCGAACGACGGGTGAAGAATCGGAGATGGGTGCGGTCGAGGATCCCCATCTCGACGTACTGCCACTCTCCCCGAACGGTCAGATCGATGAGGTTCCGCAGCCCGCGTACGTTGGGTATCGAGGCGAGAACCGTGCCGTTGGGCTCGAGCAACTCTGCCGCCGTACGGAGTGCCGCCCATGGGTCGACCAGGTGCTCGAGGACGTCGTTGAAAACGATGCAGTCGTAGGTTCGATCGCGTGGAAGGTGGTCGGGAAAGGTTCCCGTGATGACCTCGGCATAGTGCGCAGCGGCCTCGTGGGCAGCGTCGGCGTCGGCCTCGATCCCGACCATGTGCAAACCCGGCCGAGTGCGGAGCAGAGCTGCACCAAAGCCTCCGCGGCTGCATCCGACATCGAGCAGGCGCTTCACGGAAGCCGGCACCAGCGCCGCCACCTCGGGCCGTTCCGAGTACGGGTAGACGTGCGCGTCCGCGCTCACCGGGGAGCGACGACTCCAGTGCCGGACCAGTGGCCGAAAGAGGTGAGGTCGAGC
The DNA here is from genome assembly GCA_035525495.1 of Acidimicrobiales bacterium. Taxonomy (GTDB): domain Bacteria; phylum Actinomycetota; class Acidimicrobiia; order Acidimicrobiales; family CADCTF01; genus DATLED01. The sequence continues at coordinate 21,411 of DATLED010000047.1, forward strand.
TTCGGTTCCCGGATGCTCTCCCACACGTCCGCCATCTCGAGAAACCGGATGTCATCGAGTACGACCGTCGTATGGCCCCCTTGCAACGCAGGGAGCAGCAGGGACAGGAGTCCCGCCTCGAACCGACCGTTCTTTGGTCCATCGATGAAGATCAGGTCCGCCGACGTCAGCAGATCTCGGTGAACCGCGAAGGTTGCGACGTCGCTCAGATCCCCAAGGTGCTGCACCAGGCGACCGCCGAAGTCGTCGTTGCGCAGGGCCGTGCCGTCGATGTCGGCCCACGGGATGATGTCGAAGGTCGTGAGTCGCCCGTCCGCAGGGAGCGCGGTCAGCATTGCCAGTGCGCTGAGGCCGGTGAACGTCCCGACCTCGACGACGTTCTTCGCCGACAGGCAGTCGATGAGTGCCGCGAGCAGTCGGTAGTGCTCGCCTGGCCACTGGCGAACCCAGGACGCCTCGTCGGAATCTTGCGCACGAGCAGCGACCGCTTCGAGGTCGAGGTGTTGTGCACGCTCCGCCGCCGCGAGCCCGATCCGAACGAGCTGCGCGTCCGCGCTGGCCGCCGGGGCGATGACGCTCCATCGCGCGGAACGATCGGAGACTGGCGGACGCCCGACGTGCACGTTCCGACGGACGAAGCCGGCTGCGCGGCGGAACCGCTGTGCGGGTGTGGGCACGGCGTCAGTATGTCCGCGCGCCCAAGCGAGTCAGACGATTGCCAGCATCCGTTCCAACGCGACCTTGGCCCACGCCTTGGTCTCGTCGTCGACCGTGATCCGGTTGACGACCTCGCCCCGCACCAGCGACTCGAGCACCCAACAGAGGTGGGCGGCGTCGATGCGGAACATCGTCGAGCACGGGCAGATCAGCGGATCCAACGAGATCACGTTCTTGTCGGGGTGCTCGGCCGCCAGCCGCTGAACGAGGTGGATCTCCGTCCCGACGGCGATCACCGAGCCCGTCGGCGCCGCCTCGACCTCGCGAATGATGAAGTCCGTCGATCCGACCTTGTCGGCTTCGACGACCGTTCGGTGGTCGCACTCGGGGTGGACGATGACGATCCCGCCAGGATGCTCGGCTCGAAACGACTCGATGTGCGACGGCTTGAACCGCTGGTGGACCGAACAATGGCCCTTCCAGAGCAGAAACCGCGACTCCTTGACCTCCCGCTCCGACAGCCCGCCGAGCTCCTCGCGAGGGTTCCACACGCGCATCTCGTCCAGCCCGTAGCCCATCTGCACGCCGGTGTTGCGGCCGAGGTGCTGGTCCGGGAAGAACAGCACCTTGTCCCCGCGCTCGAACGCCCACGCCAGCACCGCCCGGGCATTCGAAGATGTGCACACCGCACCACCGTGGCGCCCGACGAACGCCTTCAAGGCCGCCGACGAGTTCATGTACGTGATGGGCACGACCCGGCCGATGTCGGTGACGGCGGCGATCGACTCCCACGCCTCCTCGACCGACTCGAGGTCGGCCATGTCGGCCATCGAGCACCCGGCGTTGAGGTCGGGCAGGATCACCTGCTGCGCATCCGAGGTGAGGATGTCGGCCGACTCGGCCATGAAGTGCACGCCGCAGAAGACGATGTACTCCGCCTCGTTCTGGTCGGCGGCGATGCGGGACAGACCGAACGAGTCGCCCCGGGCATCGGCGCACGCCATCACCTCGTCCCGCTGGTAGTGGTGGCCCAGAATGAACACTCGGGTGCCCAGGACAGCCTTGGCGGCGGCGATCCGCGAAGACAGCTCACCAGCCGAAGCGTCGGTGTAGCCCTCGGGGAGCGGGGTCTGGAGGCGGAGCATGTAGGAGGGAACCTCCGAAGAGAGAGCCCCGGTGATGGCCGGAGGGAGACAGCCTGGTCGCCTCACCTCGGGGATGTCGGCCCCGGTACTCGGAATATGTCGCCGGATACCAGGCCGGCGTTCGACCAGTGTAACCGGCGACCCTCACGAAATCTTCCACCCGGCACGCGAGACAATGGTCCCGTGACCCCGCAGCGCCCGCCGGCCGGCACGATCCCCGACGCCCCGGGCTCGTACCAGTTCAAGGACAAGGACGGCCGGGTCATCTACGTCGGCAAGGCCAAGAACCTCCGCAGCCGCGTCGGCCACTACTTCGGCGACCCGAGGAACCTCCACGTCCCGGCACAGATGATGGAGCTGGCGACCACCGTCGAGTGGATGCAGGTCCGCAATGACGTCGAGGCCCTCATGCTCGAGTACAGCCTCATCAAGCAGCACAAGCCGCGGTTCAACATCCGCCTCAAGGACGACAAGAGCTACCCCTTCCTCGCCGTCACCCTGAGCCAGGAGTACCCCAGGGCGATGGTCCGGCGCGGCGCCAAGGACAAGGGCACGCGGTACTTCGGTCCGTACGGCCACGCCTACGCCATCCGCGAGACGCTCGACCTCCTCCTCCGCACGTTCCCGATCCGGACGTGCAGCGACCACAAGTTCGATCGCCACCAGAAGCAGGGCCGCCCATGCCTGCTGTTCCACATCGAGAAGTGCTCCGGTCCGTGCGTTGGCGAGATCGACAAGGACGCCTACGACCGCCTCGTCGCCGACCTCTGTCAGTTCCTCGAGGGGGACACCGGGCCGATCGTCAAGCGCCTCGAGTCCGACATGAACGAGGCCGCGCAGGGCCTCGAGTTCGAGCGGGCGGCGCGACTCCGAGACCGGCTCGCGACCGTCCGCAAGGCCATCGAGAAGCAGCAGATGGTGACCGAGAAGTCCGAGGACATCGACGTCATCGGGATCGCCGAGGACGAGCTCGAGTCAGCGGTACAGGTGTTCTACGTCCGCAAGGGACGGGTCGTCGGCAGGAAGGGATTCATCGTCGACAAGGTGGAGGAGCTGGACCAGCGGCAGCTGATGGCCCGCATCCTCGAGCAGATGTACACCGAGCCGACCCTCGACGTGCCCCGCGAGGTGCTCGTTCCCGTCGAGCCCGACGACGTCGCGTTCTACGAGGAGTGGCTCACGATGTTGCGGGCCACGTCGAAGGTCGGCATCCGCGTGCCGCAGCGGGGCGACAAGCGGAGCCTCCAGGAGACGGTGACGAACAACGCGAGGGAGGAGTTCGTGCGTCACCGCCTGAAGCGTGGCGCCGACCACAACTCCCGGGCGAGGGCCCTCAACGCGCTGCGGGACGCACTCGACCTCCCCGAGGCTCCCTTGCGCATCGAGTGCTACGACATGAGCCACATCCAGGGCAGCGACTACGTCGGTTCGATGGTCGTCATGGAGGACGGGCTGCCCAACAACCGGGAGTATCGGCGTTTCAAGGTGAAGACGGTCGCCGGCAACGACGACTTCGCGGCCATGGAAGAGGTGCTCACCCGCCGACTGACGGCGCTGCTGGCGGAGCGCGACAAGCCGATCGACCAGCGGCCTGGGAGGTTCCACTACCCGCCCCAGCTGCTGCTCGTCGACGGCGGCAAGGGCCAGCTGAGTGTTGCCGTCCGGGTACTCGAGGAGCTCGGGCTCGACGACGAGATCCCGGTGGCGTCCCTGGCCAAGCAGTTCGAGGAGGTCTACCTCCCCGGCCAGTCCGACCCCATCCGCATCCCCCGTCAGAGCGAAGCCCTCTATCTGTTGCAGCGCATTCGGGACGAGGCCCACCGCTTCGCCATCACCTACCACCGACAGTTGCGCAACACCCGCATGACGAAGTCCGTCATCGACGACGTGCCCGGCCTGGGCCCGACGCGCAAGAAGCGGCTGATGAAGGAGCTCGGCGGCATCGGCGCGATCAAGGCGGCCGACCTCGAGACCTTCAAGGCGCTTCCGTGGCTGCCCGACGCCGTGGCCGAGGCCGTCCACGCGAAGATCCACGGCGCATGACCGACCTCTGGGAGACCCACGCCCGGTGGTGGCAGGACGGGTTCAGCGAAGGCGCCGACCCCGAGTACACCGAACAGATCCTGCCTCTGGCAGCACAGCACCTCGCCGGCGCCACCCGCCTGCTCGACGTCGGGACCGGCGAGGGACAGATCGCCCGGCTCGCCGAGCAACAGCTGCACATCACCACCATCGGCGTCGACCCCACACTCGCCCAGATCGCCGAGGCCCGACGGCGTGGCGGGACGACCGGCTACGCGCGGGCAGGCGCGGCGCGACTGCCCTTCGGCGATGCCACCTTCGACGCCGTCGTCGCCTGCCTCGTCTTCGAGCACATCGAGGAGGTCGACGACGCCATCGCCGAGGTCGGTCGCGTCCTCGAGCCCGGCGGACGATTCCTGTTCTTCCTCAACCACCCGCTCCTCCAGACCCCGAACAGCGGCTGGATCGACGACACCATCCTCGAGGAGCAGTACTGGCGCATCGGGCCGTACCTCACCGAGGACCTCAGCATCGAGGAGGTGGAGAAGGACGTCTTCATCCCGTTCATCCACCGGCCCCTCAGCCGCTACGTCAACGCCCTCAGCACGAACGGCCTCCTGATCACGCACATGGAGGAGCCCGCGCCGCCCGCCGGTTTCCTCGCCAGGGCCCACGAGTACGCCGAGGCGGCCACAATCCCGCGGCTGCTGCTCCTACGGACGGAGAAGCAGTGAGCGAGTTCCTCGTCGTCACGGGGCTCAGCGGCGCCGGTGGCAGCACCGCGGCCAGCATCTTCGAGGACCTCGGCTGGTTCGTGATCGACAACCTCCCGCCCGCCCTCATTCCCAAGGTGGCCGAGCTCGCGGCAAAGCAAGCGACGGCAGAGACGGCCAAGGTCGCCCTCGTCGTCTGGACGAGCCCCTTCCTCGAAGAGCTCCTGCCCGCCATCGATGCCCTGAGCAAGAAGACCAAGCGCCGCACCCGCATCCTCTTCCTCGAAGCGGGGGATGACGTCCTCATCCGACGCTATGAGGACAGGCGAAGGCGGCACCCGGTCGCCGGCGGGGGAATCGCCGAGAGCATCGAGCGAGAACGCGCCCTCCTCGACCCCGTCAAGGCCCGGGCGGACGTCGTCGTCGACACGAGCGACCTGAACGTCCACCATCTCCGCGAGCGCCTCACCGCCCTGTTCGCCAGCCGGGACGACGACGGGCCGACGATGCAGACGAGCGTCGTCAGCTTCGGCTACAAGCACGGGATCCCGCTCGACGTCGACAACGTCATCGACTGCCGGTTCCTCCCGAACCCCCACTGGGTGGACGAGCTCCGCCCGCTCACGGGGCTCGACGAGCCCGTGCGCCGCTACGTCCTCGAGCAGCCCGAGACGGGACAGTTCCTCGAGCACCTCGGCGCCCTCCTCGATCTTCTCCTCCCGGCCTACGAGAAGGAGGGCAAGAGCTACCTGACCTTCGCCGTGGGCTGCACCGGCGGCCGACACCGCAGCGTCGCCATCGCCCAGGAGCTCGCCCGCCTCATCCACGAACGCGGGTTCACCCCCAGCATCCAGCACCGCGACCTCCATCGGGACGACGAGCAGTGACGACGCCAATCACGTCTGGGCGCGATCAGGCCGGAATATCGGCATGAGCGCGCCCAAACGCAGCGGGCCGAAGGTGGTGGCCCTCGGCGGAGGTCACGGGACGGCAGTCACGCTGCAGGCGGCCCGCCGCTACGCCGGCGACGTCACCGCCATCGTCAGCGTGGCCGATGACGGCGGCAGCAGCGGCCGGCTCCGCCAGACCCTCGGCATCCCCGCGCCCGGCGACCTCCGCCGCTGTCTCGTCGCCCTCAGCGATCCGTCCGCGCATCCGCTCGCGCAGGCGTTCGAGCACCGCTTCGACGACGGCCATGCGCTCGGCAACCTCGTCATCGCCGGACTCACGGCCGCCACGGGCAGCTTCATCGGTGCCCTCGAAGAAGCGGCGCGGCTCCTCGATGCGCAGGGCACGGTCCTCCCCGCGACCTCGGATCCCGTCGTCCTCAAGGCGGTCGCCGACCGCGGCGAGGTCGAGGGACAGGTCAACGTCGCCAACGCCGGCCGCATCACCCACGTCGGCATCGTCCCCCCGGACGCCGCGCCCCCCGCCCAGGCCCTCGAGGCCATCGCCGCGGCCGATCAGCTCGTCCTCGGACCCGGCAGCCTCTTCACCAGCGTCCTCGCCGTCATCGCCGTTCCCGCGATCCGTCAGGCGCTCGCCGACGCCCGAGCGCCGCTCGTCTACCTGTGCAACCTGCGGGAGAGCGCCGAGACCCTCGGCTTCGACGTGGCTGCCCACCTCTCCACGCTCGTCGCCCACGGCCTCGAGCCCGACGTCGTCCTCTACGACCCGACGCACATGGCGAAGGGTGGGTGCGACACCCGCTGCGTCGAGGCCGACCTGGCGGCGTCCGACGGCCACGCGCACGACCCGGGCAAACTGGCACGCGCCCTCGCCGATCTGCTGGGGTAGGGGTCAGGCAAGCAACCAGCAAAGGGGCTGTTCAGACATGGCCGTACGAGTCGGCATCAACGGGTTCGGGCGCATCGGGCGTAACTTCTTCCGTGCCGCCAAGCAGCGGGGCGTCGACGTGGACTTCGTCGTCGCGAACGACCTCGGCTCCAAGGAGCTGATGGCCCACCTGTTGACCCACGATTCGATCCTCGGCAACTGGGACGCCGACGTCTCGGTCATCGACGAGGGAATCAAGGTGAACGGCGACACGATCACGGTCCTCGCCGAGCGCGATCCCGCAAAGCTCCCTTGGAGCGACTTCAACGTCGACGTCGTCATCGAGTCGACGGGCCTCTTCACCGCCCGCGAGAAGGCCGCCGTCCACCTCGAAGGCGGCGCGCCGCTCGTCATCGTCAGCGCGCCGAGCGACGGCGCGGACGCGACGTTCGTCGTCGGCGTCAACGACGACACCTTCGACAAGGACAAGCACAAGGTCGTCTCGAACGCCAGCTGCACGACCAACTGCTTCGTGCCCATGGTCAAGGTCCTCGACGACGCCTTCGGCATCGAGAAGGGTCTGATGACCACCGTCCACGCATACACCGCCGGCCAGGCGCTCGTGGACGGGCCCGCGAGCAAGGACCTCCGCGGGGCGCGCGCGGCCGCCGTCAACGTGGTGCCCGCCACCACCGGTGCGGCCCGCGCGACGAGCCTGGTGCTGGAAGCGATGAAGGGCCGCCTCGACGGGACGTCGCTGCGGGTGCCGATCCCGGACGGTTCGATCACCGACTTCACCGCCATCCTGAACAAGGAGGTCACGGTGGACGAGATCAATGCCGCCTTCAAGGCGGCATCCGAGAGCGGAAAGCTGGCGGACGTGCTCGAGTACTCCGAGGCGCCGATCGTCTCGAGCGACATCGTCGGCTCGCCCGCGAGCTGCACCTTCGACGCCCCCCTGACGATGGCCATGGGCAGCCTCGTCAAGGTGTTCGGGTGGTACGACAACGAGTGGGGCTACTCGAACCGGATGATCGACCTCATCCTGCGCACCGCCGGCAAGGAGTGAGCCGGGTCCCCGAGCTGGAGGACCTGCCCGATCCGTCCGGCCGGTCCGTGCTCCTCCGCGCCGACTTCAACGTGCCGATCGGCCCCGATGGCACCATCGACGACGACCTGCGCATCCGCGCCGCGTTGCCCACGATCCAGTGGTTGCTCGACAAGGGCGCCACGGTCACCGCCTGCAGCCACCTCGGCCGTCCCAAGGGCAGGCCCGACCCGAAGTTCTCGATGGACCCGGTGCGCCAGCGGCTCGCCGAACTCGCTCCCGAGGTCGAGTTGCTCGAGAACCTGCGCTTCGATGCGGGGGAGGAGGGCAACGACCCCGCCTTCGTCGCCAAGCTCGTCGCCGGCCACGACCTCTACGTCAACGACGCCTTCGGCGCCGCCCACCGCGGCCACGCGAGCATCGTCGGCCCGCCCGAGACCCTCCCGTCCGCCGCCGGTCGTCTCCTCGCCAAGGAGGTCGAGGTCCTCGGCGGTCTCCTCGACGACCCCGCCCGTCCGTTCGTCGCCGTCCTCGGCGGCTCGAAGGTGAGCGACAAGCTCGGCGTCATCGAGGTCCTCCTCGACAAGGTCGACCGCATCCTCATCGGCGGCGGCATGTGCTTCACGTTCTTCCTCGCCCAGGGGATGCCGATCGGCGACAGCCTCCGCGAGGACGATCAGGTCGACAACGCCCGCCGACTGTTCGAGTCCGGCAAGATCGTGCTCCCCGAGGACATCGTCGGACTGGGTCCGAGCGGCGAGACCCGCATGTTCGGGCGCGGCCTCCCTGACGGATGGAAGGGCCTCGACATCGGACCGGGCGCGGCCGCTGCCTTCGCCGAGGTCATCAACGAGGCCCGCACGGTGCTGTGGAACGGACCCATGGGAGTGTTCGAGGACCCTCGCTTCGAGGCGGGCACGCGAGCCGTCGCCGAGGCGTGCGCCGAGACCCGCGGCTTCACCGTCGTGGGCGGTGGCGACAGCGCCAGCGCGCTCGCCAAGTTCCGCCTCGACGACGACATCGACCACGTCTCCACCGGCGGCGGCGCCAGCCTCGAGTTCATCGAACAGGGCGACCTCCCCGGCCTCGAGGCCCTCCGGAAGGCCCCAAACGCCCATGCCTGACCAGCCGCGCAAGCCGATCATCAGCGGCAACTGGAAGATGCACCACAACCACTTCGAGGCGATCCAGCTGATCCAGAAGCTGAGCTACGCCATCGACAAGGAGCACTACGACAAGGTCGACGTGTCGGTGCACCCGCCCTTCACCGACCTCCGGAGCGTCCAGACGGTGCTCGACGCCGACAAGATCGACATCCTCCTCGGCGCGCAGCACTGCCACTTCGAGGAGAAGGGCGCCTTCACCGGCGAGGTCAGCCCTGGGATGCTCGAGAAGCTCAACGTCAAGCTCGTCATCGCCGGGCACAGCGAGCGCCGCGAGCTCTTCGGGGAGACGGACGAGGACGTCGGCCGCAAGGTCCACGCGATCTTTCGGCACGGGATGACCCCGATCGCCTGTTGCGGGGAGACCCTCCAGGAGCGCGAAGTGGGGAGCACCGAGGACAAGATCCGCGGTCAGGTGACCTCGATCCTCGGGGGCTTGAGCCCTGACCAGGTCAGCCGCCTGGTCATCGCCTACGAGCCGATCTGGGCCATCGGCACCGGCCGCACCGCCAGCAGCGAGGACGCCCAACAGACGTGTGGCTTCATCCGCGAGCTCGTCGGCCGCCAAGTGAGCGTCGAGGCTGCTGCGGCGGTGCGCATCCAATACGGCGGTTCCGTGAAGCCCACGAACATCGCCGAGCTCATGGCGCAACCGGACATCGACGGCGCCCTCGTGGGAGGCGCATCGCTCGAACCCGACGATTTCGCTCGCATCGTCCGGTGGGAAGCGTGACCGAGGACACCCCCGCTGCTAACGTTCTTTACGAACAGGTTACGAGGAGGGGCAACACGCAGTGCTGACCGGCATCGTCATCGCCATCCACATCATCGTGTCGCTCACCCTCATCCTGCTCATTCTGCTTCACAGCGGGAGAGGCGGAGGGTTGTCGGACATGTTCGGCGGCGCGGTGGGCAGTGCCACCGCCGGCTCGACCGTGGTCGACCGCAACCTCGACCGGATCACCGTCGCCGCAGGCGTCGTGTTCGGGTTCACCACCATCATCCTGGCCATCCGGCTGCAGTAGTTCACTCGACCCCCGATGCCTGGCGCAGCGGGACAAGGAGGTTCCGACTTGGAACGCAATCGACGGCGGACCGCACTGTTCGCCCTGCTCATGGTCCTCGGACTGGTCGCTGCCGCTTGCGGCGGGAACAGCGACGACAACAACGACGCCAAGTCGGGCACCGACACGACCGACACCACCGAGGCAGCAGCGGCAGAGAAGGGCGGCACCGCCGTCTTCGGCGCCGAGCAGGAGCCCGACTGCGCTGACTGGATCGCCTCGTGCGCGGGTGCCTCGTGGGGTACCTACACGATGGCGGCACACACCATGCCGCGGTCCTTCGACTTCGACCCCAAGACGAGCGAGCTCAAGCCGAGCATCCTGCTCGCCGGTGAGCCGAAGCTCGAAAAGGGCCCGCCGCAGAAGGTCACCTACAAGCTGAACCCGAAGGCCGTGTGGTCCGACGGCCAGCCGATCACGTCTGCCGACTACAAGTACACGTGGGAGCAGATCGCCAACGGCGAGGACATCTACGACAAGACCGGGTACGACCAGATCACCGCGGTCGACGACACGGATCCGCAGACCGTCGTCGTGACCTACAAGACCCAGTACGCGGGTTGGAAGGACCTGTTCGGCGGCTTCTACGGCATCTACCCGAAGCACATCGTCGGGACCGGTGACGAGGCTGCTCGCGATGCCGCGATGAAGGATGGCTACACGTGGTCCGGTGGCCCCTGGATCATCGATCACTGGACGAAGGGCGAAGAGGTCAAGCTCGTCCCGAACCCGAAGTGGTACGGCCCCAAGAAGGCGAACCTCGACGCGGTCGTCTTCAAGTTCATCCCGGACTCGGCCGCGGAGCAGCAGGCCTACAAGACGGGCCAGGTCCTCGGGATCTATCCGCAGGCCCAGCTCGAGCTGGCCGACCTCAAGACGCTCCCCGACACCAAGTTCGACGTGACCAGCAGCCTCAGCTACGAGGCCCTCTGGATCAACACGACGAAGGAGCCGGTGAGCTCGAAGGCGGTTCGTCAGGCGCTCGCCTACGCCACCGACCGCGACGCCGCGGTGAAGACGCTCTTCGGCCCCGTGCAGGCCGACATCAAGCCCATTCACGCGTTCGTCACGCCGGCCAACAAGCAGTGGTACTCGGATCCCTTCAAGAAGTACACCCGCGACCTCAAGAAGGTCGACGAGCTGATGAAGGGCGACGGCTGGACGAAGGGCACCGACGGCATCTGGGAGAAGGGCGGCAAGAAGGCCGAGATCGAGAACTCGACCACGGCCGGCAACAAGCGCCGCGAGCTGACCCAGGAGATCCTCACCAGCCAGTGGAAGGAAGCCGGCTTCATCCTCAAGGTGAACAACACCAAGGCGGCGACGCTGTTCGGCGAGTGGGGACCCCAAGGCGTCTACACCACGGCGATCTACGCCCAGGTGCCGTCGTCGACGGACCCGTCGCAGTGCCAGAACTTCTGCACGGCGTCGATCCCGACCAAGGAGAAGCCCTCGGGCACGAACTGGACGCGGCTCTCGGATCCGAAGATCGACGATCCGTTCACCAAGGCCGACCTCGAGCTCGACGAGGCGAAGCGCAAGACACTCACGGACGCCGGCCAGGCCGCCCTCGCCGAGGGCCTACCCGGCCTGCCGATCGATCCCTTCCCGGACATCATCGTCTACAACTCGGCCAAGCTGCGGGGGCCGATCGGGCACAACTTCGTCTACGGCCCCTGGTACAACGTGAACGAGTGGTCCTGCGTGGGCGGCGCCTGCTGATCCCGTAGCGAACCAGCTTTCGTTTTCCGACCGAAAGGCCCGGCACCGTGCGGTGCCGGGCCTTTCTCGTTCCTCGATGCGACTGGCTTTCCCGCCACCTGCGGTAACGTCGGAGAGACATGTTGACCTACGTGCTGCGTCGGGTCCTGCTCGCAGTGCCGGTGCTGATCCTGTCGTCGGTGCTCGTCTTCATGATCGTGCGAGCCACCACCGATCCGACCGCGCGCTTCGCTCAGGTTCGCGATCAGAACGTCATCGCGCGAGAGACGGCGCGGCTGGGGCTCGACAAGCCGCTCCCGCAGCAGTACCTGACCTGGGCCGGCGGGTTCGTGCGCGGCAACTGGGGCGACTCCTTCGTGTCCAGGCGCAGCGTCGGCGCCGAGATCCGCGATCGCCTCTGGAACACGATCCAACTGATCCTCTGGGGGATCCTGTTCTCGTCGGTCGTGGCCATCGCCGTCGGCGTCTATTCGGCGGCGCGCCAGTACTCGGCCCTCGACTACACGTTCACGTCGATGTCGTTCATCGGCTTGGCGATGCCCCCTTTCTTTTTCGCGCTCCTCGCCATCGACATGCTCGTGTTCCGGCCACGCGGATGGTTCCACCTCGACCAACCGCTTCTGTACTCGGTGGGCAAACGCAGCGCCGCCGGCGGTGGCATCACGGACTATGTGCGTCACCTCGCGCTCCCGGTTCTGACGCTGTCCGTCCAGCTCGTGGCCGGGTGGAGCCGCTACCAACGGTCGTCGATGCTCGACGTGATGAACGCCGACTACATCCGCACGGCTCGCGCCAAGGGCGTGTCCCGCGGCAAGGTCCTCATCAAGCACGGGCTGCGCAACGCGCTGATCCCGCTGACGACGGTCATGGCCATCGACATCGGCCTCCTCTTCGGCGGCCTCATCGTCACCGAGTCGATCTTCAGCTGGCCGGGAATGGGGCAGCTGTTCGTGACGTCGTTGCTCTCGGGTGACACCAACATCCTGTTGCCCTGGCTGATGGTGACGGCGATGTTCGTGCTGCTGTTCAACCTCATCGCCGACCTGCTCTACGGCGTGCTCGATCCCCGCATCCGGTTGGCGTAGGCGGGATGGCGATCCACGACCCGACGCGTGACGAGATCGCTGCACCGGCGAACCCTGCGGGCGTCGCCAGCGCGGCCCTGTCGAGCGAGGTGGCACCGGCCGACTACGCGGTCGACGCCGAGGCGGATCCCATCGAGGCCGATGCGCCGGCGAGGTCCCAGACGCGACTCGTCGCCCGGCGATTCTTCCGCCACAAGCTGGCCGTCGGCGCTCTGGTGATCCTCGCGCTGTTCTACCTGGCGGCGTTGTTCGCCTCCAAGCTCGCGCCGTATGAACTGACCCCCCAGCTCACGGGCGACGTCCTCAACGGGGCCCGCAAGGGCCCGAGCGCCGCGCACTGGTTCGGCACCGATGAGCTCGGTCGCGACCAGCTCACCCGCGTCCTCTACGCCGGTCGGGTCTCGCTCGTGATCGGCCTGCTCGTCGCGCTGATCTCGACGGCGATCGGGACGACGGTCGGTGCCCTCGCCGGGTACCTCGGCGGCAAGGTCGATCGGGCGATGATGTTCGTCACCGACCTGGCCCTCATCATCCCGGGTCTGGCGGTGCTGATGATCGCCCAGAAGGGGCTCGGCGGATCCACCCGCACCATCATCCTCATCCTGTCCCTGCTCTTCTGGACGACGATCGCTCGCGTGATCCGCGGCGTCTTTCTCTCGTTGAAGGAGAAGGAGTTCGTCGAGGCGGCCAAGGCCATCGGTTGCTCGACGCCGCGCATCATCTTCCGACACATGCTCCCGAACACGGTCGGGCCGATCATCGTCAACACCACACTGGTCGTCGGCGGCGCCATCCTCATCGAGTCGACGCTGTCCTTCCTCGGCTTCGGCGTCGAGCCGCCGGACGTGTCGTGGGGCAACATGATCGCCCAGTCGAAGAACTCCGTCGGCTCCTCGCTCGCGTACCTGATCTACTTCCCGGGCCTTGCGCTGTTCCTGACGATCCTCTCGGTGAACTTCCTGGGCGACGGGCTGCGCGACGCGCTCGACCCGCAATCCGACCGTTGACCAGGGTGGGCGAGGAGCCCGTCGCCGACCGCGCGTCGCTGGAGGCTTTGCCGGCCCTGATCCAGCAGCCTCTCGGTGCGGTCCTGTCGGTGCGCGACCTCCACGTCGACTTCCCGACCGACGAAGGTCTGGTGAAGGCCGTCGACGGCGTGTCCTACGACGTGTACCCGAACGAGGTCCTGGGCATCGTCGGCGAGTCCGGGTCGGGCAAGAGCGTGAGCTCGCTCGCCATCCTCGGCTTGCTCCCGAAGCAGGCGAAGATCCGTGGGCAGATCCTGTACCGCGGCCGCGACCTGCTGGCGCTGCCGGAGCGGGACCTGCTGAAGCTGCGGGGCGAGAGCATCGCCATGGTGTTCCAGGATGCGCTCGCGGCCTTGAACCCGGTGTACACGGTCGGTGCGCAGATCGGCGAGGCCGTCAAGGTGCATCACCCGATCGCGTCGAAGGCCGACCTCCGGGAGCGGGCAATCGAGTTGCTCGAGCTCGTCGGGACGCCGAACCCCGCCAAGCGGGTCGACAACTTCCCCCACGAGTTCTCGGGCGGCATGCGTCAACGGGCGATGATCGCCATGGCGTTGGCGAACGACCCGGACGTCCTGATCGCCGACGAGCCCACGACCGCGCTCGATGTGACCATCCAGGCGCAGGTGCTCGACGTCATCGAGCGCGTCCAGGAGCGGACGAACTCGGCGATCGTCCTGATCACCCACGACCTCGGCGTCGTCGCCGGCGTGGCCGATCGGGTGATGGTGATGTATGCCGGGCGCCAGGCCGAGCTCGGGTCCGTCGACGAGATCTTCTACGAGACCCGCCATCCCTACACGCTCGGTCTCTTGGCCTCGCTGCCGCGGCTCGACCAGGACGCCGAGGGCATGCGGTTGCATCGCATCAAGGGCCAGCCGCCGTCGTTGATCCACGTGCCACCGGGGTGCCCCTTCCACCCGAGGTGCGAGTTCCGCGAGCTGCCGGAGCCGTGCTCGACCCACATTCCGCCCTCGCGGCCGATGGAAAACCCCGACCACCTCTCGGCCTGCCATTTCGCCGAGACGCTGCGCGACACCCAGCCGGAAGACCTCCAGCCGGTCGCGAAGGAGGTGGCGAAGTGACGTCGCTCGACGCCGAACTCAACCCGCAGGGGGGCGGGCTCGAGAGCCATCCGGCGACCGAGCCGATCCTCCTCGTGCGCGATCTGGTGAAGCACTTCCCCATCCGCGAGGGCCTCCTCCGTCGCGAGGTCGGGCAGGTCCACGCGGTGTGCGGAGTGAACTTTGAGATCGGTGCCGGAGAGACGCTCGGCATGGTGGGGGAGTCGGGTTGTGGCAAGTCGACGACCGGACGGCTGTTGCTGCGGTTGCTCGAGGCGTCGAGCGGTTCGGTCGTGTATCGCGGGACCAACGTGCTCGACGCCCGCGCCAGGGCGATGCGCGGTCTGCGCCGCAGCCTGCAGATGGTGTTCCAGGACCCGTACGCATCGCTCAACCCGCGGATGACCGTCGGGGCCACGGTCGGCGAGCCGCTCCGGGTGCACGGCAGAGGCAAGGGAGAGACAAAGGCGCGGGTGGCCGACCTGTTGCGGCGCGTCGGGATGAAGCCGGAGCACGTGAACCGGTACCCGCACGAGTTCTCTGGCGGTCAGCGCCAGCGCATCGGCATCGCCCGCGCCTTGGCCCTCGACCCGGAACTGATCGTTCTCGACGAGCCGGTGTCCGCGCTCGACGTGTCGATCCAGGCGGGGGTCATCAACCTGCTCGAGGACCTGCAGGCCGAGCTCGGCATGGCCTACCTGTTCATCGCCCACGACCTGTCCGTGGTGCGCCACATCTCGGATCGCGTCGCCGTGATGTACCTCGGAAAGATCATCGAGATCGGTCCGCGCGCGGAGGTCTACGAACGACCGATGCACCCCTACACCCAGGCGCTCCTCTCGGCGGTCCCACTGCCTGATCCTCGGCGAGAGCGGGCGCGGCGGCGGATCGTGCTGCAGGGGGACGTCCCATCGCCCTCGGACCCGCCGTCGGGGTGCCGCTTCCGGACCCGTTGCCAGCTCTTCGCCAGCGACCTCGATGACGTCGAGCGCGAGAAGTGCATCGACGAGGAGCCTGCACTCACCGACCGTGGCCTCGGCCATCCGTCCGCGTGCCACTACGCGCGCATCGAGGCGGTCGTCTGAACCCGCTGGCACGGCGGCCGCGCGCGGTCTCCGTGGTCGTCCTCCTCCTCGTGGTCGCGGTGCTTGCCGGGCTGACGGCGATCTGCACGAAGAAGGGCGGCGGTCCGTCTGGCCGCCGCGCCGTGGCCCTCGACGTCTTCCGCGCGGGCGTCGTACGACCGTCGACGTTGGATCCCGCCAAGGCGCGCACGGTCGACGAGCTGTTGGTGGCCGACCAGCTCTTCGACTCGTTGACCGCGGCCGACCCGGAGACGCTTGCGCCCGTTCCGTCGCTCGCAGCCTCGTGGACGGCGTCGGCCGACCAGCAGCACTGGGACTTCACCTTGCGCTCCACGGCGCGGTTCTCCGACGGTTCTACCGTGACGTCGACCGATGTCAAGGCGACGCTGGAGCGCATCGCCAAGAAGGACTCCGGCTCGTCGGTGAGCGACCTGCTCGAGCCGGTGACCGGGTATCGCGCCGTGGCCGTCGACGGTGTGGCGACCGAGCTGACCGGCGTCGTGGCGGTGTCGCCGACGGTCGTGCACGTCGACCTGGACGCGCCGTGGTCGGCGTTGCCCTCGGTGCTCTCGAACCCGGCGTTCGGGGTGTTGCCGAAGGCGGTCCTCGACGCCGGAGCCGAGCTGTCGGGCGTGCCGGTCACGAGCGGTCCGTTCGTCGTCGCCGCGCAGGCCGGCGACCGGTTGACGCTGACGCCGGCAAAGGGGGTCTCGACGAAGTCGAAGCGGGTCGAGTTCGCGCTCTTCGCCGACAAGGCCGCCGCCTTCGACGCGATGGTGGCTGGGGAGGTCGACTGGAGCGGGGTCCCAGCGGACCGCGTCGAGGAGGCGGCGAAGAAGTTCGGGCGGTCGCAGTTCCGGCCGTACGTCGCCGAGCTCTTCTACGCCTTCAACCTGCGGGATGCGAAGTTCGCCGACATCCGCGTGCGCGAGGCGATCGTCCGGGCGGTGGACCGGTCTGCGATCGTCAGGGACGTCTACGGCGATACGGTGACGGCCACGGACTCGTTGGTCGTCGACGGCCTCGAAGGGCACCAGGATCATCCGTGCTCCGGGAAGTGCGACGTCGACACCGCGAGATCCAAGGAGCTGGTCGACGCGCTGGCGGCCGAGGGCGTTCCCGTGCCCCCGCTGCAGCTCGACTTCGAGGACGACGCCACCCAGCTGGCGGTGGCGACGGCGATCCAGAAGTCGCTCGCGGACGTGGGGATCGTGGCGTCCTTGCGACCCAAGCCGCTCGCCGAGTACCAGCAGTTCGCCGTGAGTGGTGCTCAGGAGATCTTCCGGCTCGGATGGATCGCGCCGTACCCGTCGGCGGACGCCATCCTCGCTCCGCTGTTCCTGACAGGTTCGCCGAACAACCTCACCGGGTTCTCCTCGGCGCCGGTCGACGAGCAGCTGCGGTTGGCGCGGTCGTCCGCCGATGCGGCAGCGCGGGTCGCGGCCTACCAGGCGGCCGAGACGGCGATCCTCGCCGAGCTACCGATCATCCCGATCGGGCAGTTCGAGCTGCAATCGGTCGCGTCGAGTCGGGTGCGAGGGCTGACGATGACGGCCGCCGGATCGTTCGACGGGCGACGCGTGTGGGTCGCAAACAGGTAACCGCTCGTCGTCGTTGGGGTGGGTTGGTCTGGGTCGTGGCGGCGGCGGCGGTGGTCGTCGCCGGCGCATGCCATCGTCCGTCTGCTCCCTCCTCCTCGCCCAGGACGACGACAACCGCTGCTCGCACACCCACGACCGTGCCCGCCGGCGGCGGAGGGGACGACGTCGCCCTCGACGTTCCGGTCGTCGACCATGTGCGAGGAGGCGTGGTGCGGGTCGGCGTGTGGGCGTCGCCCGATCCGGCGGATCCCGGGCTCGGGGGCCAAGCAGTACGGGCGATGGTGCACGCGCAGTTGTTCGTGGCGCGGCCCAATGGACGGTGGTCGCCATCGTGGGTCGAGCCGGGGTCGGACCGGACCGCCGAGGATCGACTGTCGGCATCGTTCCGGATCCGTCCCGGCGCCACGTGGTCGGACGGGACTCCGATCTCGGTGGAGGACCTGCGGCGGACGATGGACGCGCGGTTCGTCGCCGGTGTCGACGCCGGCGCGGCGCCGGAGGAGATCGTCGTGCACTTCACCCAGCCGCTGCCGGGGTGGCGGCGGCTGTGGTCGGGGCAGGACTCGATCGCCCCGCCGGCTCCGGGGGTGTGGGGCGGCCCGTTCGCCGTGGCGTCGGTGGTGCCGGGCCTGGAGACCGTCCTCGTGCGCAACGACTCGTGGTGGGGGTCTGGTCCCTTCATCGACGGCGTGACGTTCGTGCTGGTGCCGGACCAGACGACGGCTCGGCAGTTGTTGGAACGGGGCGAGATCGACGTCATCATGCCGCCGGCGGCGACGGTGCGGCGCCCCCAGCTGGCGCGGATCGCCGGCGTGTCCGTCGACTCCGTCGAACGTGGCGGGTGGACGGTGTCGCTGGTGACGAACTCGGAGCGGATGTCCTTGGACAAGCGGCGAGCCCTGCTGGCGATGATGGGCCGGGCGGCGTTCGTCTCGACGTTGCTCCACGATGAGGCGACGGTGCTGGACGGGTTCGCAGGAGCGGAGGACGGGACGTGGGCGGGCATGCGGGACGCCGGAGACGCCGGTGGGTTGCAGGGATCGTCGGTCGACCTGGTTGGGTTCGCGGAGGAGCCGATGACGGCGCTCGTGCACCGCTCCATGCAGAAGCGGGCGCGGTCGGCCGGGGCGACGCTGGAGTTGCGATCCGCCGAGGCGAATCGCGTCGAGGGATGGCTTCGGGACGGGTTGTACGAGGCCGCGGTGGTCGTGGCGCTGGATCCGTTGGCAATGTGCTGGCGGTGCCGGTTCGGGGACCTGCCGGAGGTGGCCGGGGCCGACGCCGGCGACGCATCGGCGATCGCCGCGCTGGAGGTGCGGCTGCGGGACGAGGCCCGGGTGCTGCCGCTGTGGCGGTCGACTGCGATCGTCGCTTGGCGTCCTGCGGCGGTCGGCGGTGTCTCCGCGAATGGATATGCGGCGTCGGCGGCCTGGAACGCCTGGGAGTGGTTCCGGCCGTCAGCCTGAGCATGGCGCCGCGCTAGAGTCCTGCCTCGCCTCGGGTCGTTCCTGGGCAGTCACGTCGGAGTGGCGGAATAGGCAGACGCGCTAGCTTGAGGGGCTAGTGTCCGAAAGGACGTGGGGGTTCAAGTCCCCCCTCCGACACCAACCGCTGTCCCACGCGGTAGTGCCTCGACCTTCACCCGTCCGTCGGCGTGGTAGGTCAGCTCGATCCCCAGCTCGCGGTAAAGCTCCGCCTTGTCGGCCGGCGCGGCGCCCGCCAGGACAGCGACGATGTCGCGCAGATGGCGGACGAGGGTTTTCACCTGCTCGGCTGTGAGCTCGCCCCCGGGAACAGTTCGGCGAAGCTGCGCCTCGAGAGTCCTGCGGTCCTTCTGTGCCTCGGCTATCCAACCGATGAAAGGGCCGACCTCGTCGGTGAGGTCGAGGGCCTTCTTGTACTTCTCAATCCGGCGATCGCAGTCGCGGATCTTGGACTGGATGTCAGCCTCCCGGGCGGCGTGGTGGGGGTCGGGCTCGCTCGCACCGGCGAGCGTTGCGCACGTGTCGTCGATGCGGTCGTCGTCGAACAACTCGGCGACCCAACGGTCGAGCGCCGGGACGATCGCGTCCTCTTTGATGTAGATCGACTTGGGGTGCTCCTGCTCATCGACGGGGTAGTCGAGTGGGAACCGGCATCGGTAGTAGGCACGACCGTGGTTCCACTGTCCTCCCATGCGGCGATCGCAGATCCCGCACCGCATGAGGCCCGCGAGGACGTACGAGCGACCAGCAGTCGGTGTGCGCCGGGCTGCTGAGGTCGTACGACCGAAGCGTTCTTGAACTGTCTCAAACGTCGTGGTCTCGATCAGCGCTTCCTGCACCTGCGAGTCGGACCACACCCACTCGCTCTTGTCGTTCCAGCGCATCTTGGTCTCATGGCCGAGCCCGACATCGTCGACATCGAGCAGGACCTCGTCCCGGCGTTGCCGGTTCCACACCTGGTGGCCGGTGTACCGAGGGTTCGCCAGGATGGCCCGCACCGCGGACTTACCCCACACTCCCGCGCTCGTGGCGCGGTGCGGGTTGCGCGTCGGGTCGTAGCCGGAAGGCGAGAGGATTCCATCGGCGGTCAGGTCGACGGCGATCCGATGGATGCCGTCGCCGTCGAGGAACCGGCCGAAGATGCGACGGACGACCGGGGCTGTGACGGGATCGGGCTCGAGTCGGTGGAGGCGCTGGCCGATCGCGGCTTTGCCCGGGTTGGGATGCGGGCCGGCGTCGACGAGCCGATAGCCATAGGGAGGGCGTCCTCCGAGGAACCGGCCCTCGACTGCAGCCTGTGACGCCATAGCGGAGCGAACGCGCGTCTTGATCCGCGACCGTTCGCCCTTGCTCATGCCGCCGTAAAGGCTCATGACGAGATCGTGGGCTTCGGACCCTGGGTCTACGGCCCCTCCGACTTCGGGAACCCAGAGTTGCACGCCGTAGTGAACGAAGACGGGAAAGGTGAGACCGAACTGGTTGCCGTAGAACGCACGCTGCGGTTCGCCGATGACGACGGCGTCGAAACCGCGGTTGGTGTCCTTGAAGGCTTCGAGCAGCCGCGCCGACTCAGGGCGGCGCTTCCACGGCAACGATCGGGACTGCCCGACGTCGAAGAACTCGCAGACGATCTCACCACCCGCTGGCTCGATGACCTGGCGGGAGCGCGCAATCTGCCATCCGCGCGACGACGCAGGATCTTGTTGGTCCTCGGTGGACACGCGTCCGTAGAAGGCGAACCGCATGACTATGAGGCTACGGCGTCTTCCGGCCGCGGAGAAGAGGCCAATTCCGCTCGGCCGGCCGCGACCAGGATGCGTATCAAGACGCGCGCCGCCGCGTGCGACAGCGTGGCCGGCGCCTCCACGCTCAGTCGCATCTCTTCGTCGAATTTGCGCGGCTGGACGGACGTTGTCGGCGCGGTCATCACCAGGGAGATGCGCATCGACCGGGAGCATGGGCGCAACTCCCCGCACCGCGTCCGGGTCGTTCGGGCTCCTCGGGGACTCCCCTCGGCGGTGCGGGGGACTCCCTTGCCGGCAGTACCGCGGGCTCGAGCGGGTTCAGGTAGAACACGCTCACTGCAAGCCCTCGGAGCCTTCCTCGGCGACAGCAGGACGGAAACGTGAGTGGTCCGCGCTCACGAACGTGAGTGGCGGTAGGGAATGTCGTCGGACCAACGCGTCAACGTGAGCGCGCGCGTGAGTCGCCTGTTGCGTAATACCCGGGCACGGAACGCATCTCGGGAGTTGAGGACCACATGCGACCCCAAGACGAGGATATGGCTGGCGCCGATCACGGAGCCGGCGCCTCTCTCACGATCACGATCGCAGCTCGCCAGGCTCGCCGCGTGGCCGGGCCGATCGCGTGGTCTGTCCTCGAGGATGTCGTCGCCGACGCTCGCCTTGAAGGCGGAAGGCTCATCGCGGCGACGAACGTTCGATCGATCGCGAGCCACCTGCAGGTCAGCAAGGACACCGCAGCTCGTGCGCTCCGTCACCTCGCGGGCCTAGGCGTACTCGTACGTCAAGAGGCGGCGCGCACAACGGCCGGGACGTTCGGCATGAGCACCTACGAGCTCCGCCTGGATGACCTTGTCGGCGTCGTGGTCGCATTTGCTGCCGGCCCGGCACCGTCAAGGCGTCGGTCCTCGGGCATGGAGCGAACTGTCGCAGCACAGCCAGCTCTCTTCGACATCGAGGGCGGCGGGTTGCGTCACGCGTCCTCAACGGACTCCAGAGAGGCGCCACGGCGATGAGGCGAGGCTCGGGCACGCGTTCGGTGTGGGAGCCGGCGTCGGGAGACGGTGGGCGGCGGGGCTCGGAGCGGGCGGGCGGTCGGAGAAGCGGGACGGCCGGAGCGGGCGGAGCGGGCGGACGGTCGGGGGAAGGCGGCCGACGAGGGCCCGCGGACGCGCGAGGGCCCGCGGACGCGCGAGGGCCC
>DATLED010000063.1:0-55577 GCA_035525495.1 Acidimicrobiales bacterium
GTGCAACAGGTGGTGGTGGCGGCTGCAGGCGAGGACCATGTTGTGGAGTGAGGTCTCGCCGCCATCTTCCCAGGGGGCGACGTGGTGGGCGTCGCACCACTCGGGGCCTCGGTCGCAGCCGTTGACGAGTCGGCAGTGGCCGTCGCGCAACGCGAGAGACGTGAACAGCGGTGGTGGTGCGGTGCGGGTGGAGCGGCCGTAGTCGAGGATGGTGGAGGCGCCGTCGGTGACGACGCGGTGCACGTTGGCGTCGCACAGCAACACCCGGACGGTGTCGGTGTCGAGGAGGACGCCGTCGAGGGTGCGTCCGGTGCGCTGGGCGAGATCGACGACGACGTTGAGGTGGGGTCGGTGCCGTCCGGTGGTGCTGGTGGTGTCTTGGTGGTCGAGGAACCGTTGGCACAGGTCGACGAGGGCGTCGGCGCGTCGCTCGGACGGGGTGCGGACGCCGGTGGCTTCGTCGTCGTCGGTGGATGCGACTCGCAGGGCGGTTTCGACGACGGTGGCCGACTCCGGGTCGAGTGATCCCGAGAGCTCGGCCCGCCCGCCGAAGGTGCGCGACAGGTGCAGTGACCGCTCGGGGTCGCGTGGTTCGCGGCGGTCGAGGAGCGCGTCGGCGCGGGCGCGCCATGCCTGCATGACGAGCGCGGTCTCGCGCACGGACAGTCCGACGAGGGTCGGGACGAGCTCGGCGTGGTGCTCGGCGAACAGCTCCGAGTGGCGTTCGCTGACGTTGGCCACGACGGCCTGGACCTGCCCGCCGCACAGGCGACCGTCGAGCCACGCGTCGCCCAACAGCGGCGCGTTGGCGACGCAACGCCCGGCGCGAACCAACGCGACCGCGGCACCGGCGGTCAGTCCCTGTTGGCGGAGCCAGGCGACCGCTGAGGAGGCGTGGTCGAGCTCCCACAACCCGGAGGTGTCGAAGGCGCCGACGCCGATCGCCAACCGGGCTTCGAACCGTTCGCGAAGACGGAGCGCTTCGACGAGGGTGGCGTTGTGCGACGGCGGTTCCATCGCCTCGATCGCTCCCACCAATGCCTCGAACATGTGTTCCCCTCTATCACACCAGTGAGACAAGAAAGCCAGCAAATACGGGTGTTTCTGGCGCGATTCGAGAGTGCCGGACTACATCCGGTCCGGGGTCTCGATGCCGAGCAGACCGAGACCCAGCTGCAAGGTTCGAGCGGTCAGCTCACACAGCGCGAGCCGTGAGGTGCGCGTCTCCTCGTCGGGCGCCCGCAGGACCGGGCAGTGCTCGAAGAAGGCGGTGAACGCCTGGGCGAGCTCGAACGAGTACGTGGCCAACCGGTGGGGCTGGAGCGTGTCGACGACGGCATCGACCACTTCGGGGAGGGTGAGCAGCTGGAGCACCAACGCGCGTTCGGCGTCTTCGGTGACGACCACGTCCGCGTTCGCGAGGAACGACGTGTCCTCGATCTCGCCGCGCCGGAAGATCGACCGGACTCTCGCATGCGCGTACTGCAGGTACGGGCCACTGTTGCCCTCGAACGCCAGCATCCGGTCCCAGTCGAAGACGTAGTCCTTGATGCGGTCGTTCTGGAGGTCGGCCCACTTGACGGCGCCGATGCCCACGGCACGCGCGACCGCCTGGCGTTGCTCGGGGTCGAGGTCCGGATTCTTCTCGGCGATCGTCGCGCCCGCGCGCTGGACGGCCTCCTCCAGCACTTCGCCGAGCTTCACGTTCTCGCCGCTGCGACTCTTGAACGGCTTCCCATCCGCGTCCATGACCGTGCCGAAGGCGACGTGCTCGATGCGAACGCCGTCGGCCACCCATCCTGCGTTCCGGGCCACTGCGAACACCATCCGCAGGTGCAGTGTCTGGCGGGCGTCCACGACGTAGACCACCCGGGTGGCACCGAGATCGGCGAGGCGGTGCTTGACCGCCGCCAGGTCGGTTGCCTGATAGCCGTAGCCACCATCGCTCTTCCGGATGATGAGCGCTAGAGGCTCACCCTCGCGGTTCTTGAACCCGTCGGGGAATGCGCAGAGCGCGCCGTCGTCGACGCGGGCTACGCCCTTGGCCTCGAGCTCCGCGCAGAGGTCGTCGAGGACGGGGTTGAACGAGCTCTCGGGACGCTCGTCTTCGGGCCGCAACGTCACGTCGAGGAGCTCGTACACCTCCTCGGCATGGCCCTTCGCCGCGGCGACGAACTGGCGCCACAGCTCGAGGCTCTCGGGGTCGCCGGCCTGCAGCGCGACGACGCGCGCGCGGGCCAGGTCCTTGAAGGACTCGTCGCTGGTGAAGCGGGCGTTGGCGTCCTGGTAAAAGACGTTGAGGTCCTCGATCGAGACACTCCCGCCGGTGCCGCCCGATGTCCGGAGGTGCTCGATGAGCATCCCGAACTGCGTGCCCCACTCCCCGTAGTGGTTCTGGCGGACGACCTCGTGCCCTGCGAAGTCGAGCGTCCGCGCCAGCGCATCGCCGATGACCGTCGAGCGCAGGTGGCCGACGTGCATCTCCTTGGTCAAGGTGGGGCTCGAGTAGTCGATGACGACGCAGTCGCGTGCCGATGGGTCGACCGTGGGCACGGCAAACCGCGCGCCATCCTGCAGCAGCGCCTCCGCAGCCTCGGCGAGCGCCTCATTGCGCAACGTCAAGTTGATGAACCCCGGACCGGCGACCTCGACGCTGGAGCAGACGTCGAGCACGTCCAACGCGTCAATGATCGCCTGCGCCAGCTCGCGTGGCGGCCGGCGGACCTTCTTCCCCAGCGCCATCGCCGCATTTGCCTGGTAGTCGCCGAACTGCGGCGACGTCGAGCGCCGGAGCACCGGGTCGGCGCCACGGAACTCCTCGCCCAGCACCGTCTCGATCGCCGACTGCAGTCGGCTCGTCAAGATGGCTACCGGTGGGCGCATACGTCATCGTCGGAGACAACCCCGCAGGAGGTCAAACTGGTTCCGCAAATGGTCTCCCTCCCGCTGTCGCTCCTTCCGATGACCGCCGCCGTGGCCGACGACGGCCGACTGTCGATCGGCGGTTGCGACATCCTCGACCTGACCGAGGCCCATGGCACGCCGCTGTTCGTCTACGACGAGGAGCACCTCCGCGCGCGGTGCCGCGAGGCGGTGGCTGCGTGGGGCGACGGCGTCGCCTACGCGTCGAAGGCGTTTCTCTGCAAGGCGATGGCCGCCCTCGCCCACGAGGAGGGCATGTGCATCGACGTGTCCACGGGCGGAGAGCTCCACGTCGCCCTGGCCGCCGGGGTGCCCGGCGAGCGGCTCGTGCTGCACGGCAACAACAAGTCGCCTGCCGAGCTCGCCCAGGCGGTCGAGGCGGGCGTCGGTCGCATCGTCGTCGACTCGTTCGACGAGATCGATCGCCTCGAGGCCCTCGCCATGGCCGGCGCCGAGCCGCAGCTCCTGGTCCGGGTCACCCCCGGCGTCGAGGCCCACACCCACGAGTACGTCATGACCGGACAGGAGGACTCGAAGTTCGGCTTCTCCGTGGCCAGCGGCGCCGCCACCGAGGCGGTCGAGCGGATCGCGCGCATCCCCGGCTTGGAACTCGTCGGTGTCCACGCCCACATCGGCAGCCAGATCTTCCGCCTCGACTCGTTCCACAAGGAGGTCGAGGTCCTCGCCGGGTTCTTCGCACCCCTCGCCCTCCCCGAGCTCGTCGTCGGTGGCGGACTCGGCGTCGCCTACGTCGTCGGCGAGGAGGCCCCCACGATCCTGCAGTGGGCGGCGACCGTGCGCGAGGCGTGCCACCAGGCGGACATCGCCCACGACACCCGCATCAGCGCCGAGCCGGGACGCAGCATCGCCGCCGCCGCCGCCATCACCGTCTATCGGGTGGGGACCATCAAGGAACTGCCCGGCATCCGGACCTACGTCGCCGTCGATGGTGGCATGAGCGACAACCCCCGGCCCGTCCTCTACGGCTCGGGCTACGAGGCCTTCCTCCCGCGGGCGACGAATGCCGACCGGCGACGCACCATCACCATCGTCGGGAAGCACTGCGAGTCGGGCGATGTCATCGTGCGCGACGCCTGCGTCCCGGACGACCTCGAGGTCGGCGACCTGCTGGCCACGCCGGTCACCGGTGCGTACGGCCACTCGATGGCGTCGAACTACAACAAGGTGCCACGCCCTCCCGTCGTCTTCGTCCGGGACGGCGCCGCTCGAGTCGTCGTCCGCCGCGAAACCCTGGACGACCTCCTTCGGCTGGATCTCTAGGGTGGGGCCCGTGAGCACGGCCCCCGTTCGCGTCGGGATCATCGGGTGCAGCAACGTCGGCGCGGCGCTCGCGCACCTGCTCCTCGAGGAGTCGGACGACATCGCCGAGCGAACCGGCGTCCGCCTCGAGCTCACGAGGGTGGCGGTGCGCGACCTCACCAAGGAGCGCCAGGTCAAGCTCCCGGACGGCCTGCTGACCGACGACACCTCGTCGGTCGTCAAGGACCCGGACGTCGACGTCATCGTCGAGCTGATGGGCGGCGTCGAGCCGGCCCGCACCTTCATCCTCGACGCCCTCACCTGCGGCAAGCCGGTCATCAGCGCCAACAAGGCGCTGCTCGCCAACGTGGGCCCGGAGCTCTTCGAGGCGGCGGTGGCAAATGGCGTCGACCTCCTCTTCGAGGCGTCCGTGGGCGGCGGCATCCCCCTCCTGCGCAGCCTTCGCGAGTCGCTCGCCGGCGACCGCATCAACCGGATGATGGGCATCGTCAACGGGACGACCAACCACATCCTCACGAAGATGTCCGAGCAGGGTGCGTCGTACGGCGATGCGCTCGCCGAGGCCCAGGCGCTCGGGTTCGCCGAGCTCGACCCGACGGCCGACGTCGAGGGCTACGACGCCGCCGCCAAGGCCGCGATCCTGGCCACGATCGGGTTCGGGCAGCGCGTGGTGGCCGGCGACGTCCACCGCGAGGGGATCTCGGGCGTGACTGCCGCAGACATCGCCTTCGCTGCCCGCATGGGCTACGTCGTGAAGCTGCTCGCCATCGCGGAACGGGTCGCCGGCGAGGTCGCGGTCCGGGTCCACCCGACGATGGTGCCGATGACCCATCCCCTCGCCGCCGTGCGGGAGTCGTTCAACGCCGTGTTCATCGAGGGCGAGGCCGTCGGCGATCTCATGCTCTACGGACGCGGCGCCGGTGGGATGCCCTCGGCCAGTGCGGTGCTCGGCGACCTCGTCGACGCCGCCCACAACCTCCGCGCCGGCGCCGCCGGACGCACGACGATCCCCCAGCCGGCGGTCATCCACCCGATCGCCGACACGAGTTCGCAGTACTACCTCAGCCTCGAGGTGGCCGATCGGCCCGGTGTGCTCGCCACCGTGGCCGGCGTGTTCGGCGAGCACGGCGTGTCGATCCGGTCGATGGAGCAGGAGGGGCTCGGCGACGAGGCCCGCCTCATCTTCATCACCCACACGGCCCTCGAGCGGGCCATGCAGGCCACGCTGGCGGCGCTGCGCAACCTCGACGCCGTCGACCGCGTCGGCACCCTCCTCCGCGTGGTGGGGCAGGAGTGAGCGAAGCTCGCGAGCGAACCATCAGCGTGAGCGTTCCCCCTGCCATGTCCGAGGCGGTCCTCGAGCGCCTCGGCCTCGACGATCGCCCCTCCGTCGATCCGGACGGACTGGCCGCGCTCTACGAGGCGTGGGGCCAGCACGTGCCGTGGGACTGCGTGCGCAAGCGCCTCTACTTCTCCTCCGCGTGCGACGGCCCGCTGCCGGGGTCGACCCCCGAGGACTTCTTCGCGTCGTGGCTCGAGCACGGCACGGGCGGCACGTGCTGGGCAGGCTCTATCGCGCTGCGGGCGCTGCTCGAGTCCCTTGGCTTCGAGGCCCGATTCGGCGCCGGCCAGGTGCAGGTCGAGCACGACAGCCCCTTGATGCCGATCCCGAGCCACGGGACGACGATCGTGCGCTTCGGGGACGACGACGTGATCGTCGACTCCTCCTTCCTGACGCGCGAGCCCCTCCCGCTCGTCGACGACCGCCGCACCTTTCGCTTCGCGCCCTTCCACGACGCCGGCGGGAAGTTCTGGCGCATCGTCCTCGACGCGGTCCCGGGCGAGATGGTGGACGCGTGGCACGAGGCGACGCGCGCCACGAGCCCGTTCAATCGGTTCCTCAACGCCCGCCGCAACGACGGCGACGAGGTCGTCGGTTGGAGCTTCGGCCACGGTGTGCGACTCAGGTCCGACGGCACCGTCGAGCACGACGAAGGTGGGCGCAAGCCCTGGCTCGTCGAGGTCCTCGGGTTCTCCGAGGAGATCGTCGACCGCCTCCCTGACGACGAAGCCGCGTGATGGCCGGCTGGCGCGGACTCATCGAGGAGTACCGGGAGCTCCTGCCGGTGTCGGACGCGACGCCCGTCGTCACCTTGCAGGAGGGGAACACGCCGCTGTTGCCGGCGCCCCGGCTGTCGGACCGCATCGGCGCTGAGGTCTTTCTCAAGGTCGAAGGCCTCAACCCGACGGGCTCCTTCAAGGATCGTGGGATGACGCTGGCCATCTCGAAGGCGGTCGAGGAGGGCGCCAAGGCCGTGGTGTGCGGCTCGACCGGCAACACCTCCGCGTCAGCCGCGGCGTACGCCCGACGGGCGGGATTGACCTGCGCCGTGCTCATCCCCGAGGGGTACATCGCGCTGGGCAAGCTCGCCCAGGCGTTGATCCACGGCGCCAAGGTCATCCAGGTCCGGACGAACTTCGACGGTTGCCTCGACCTCGTTCGCGAGCTCGGGGACCGCACGCCGATCGCGGTCGTCAACTCCATCAACCCGTACCGGATCGACGGGCAGATGACGGGCGCCTTCGAGGTTTGCGACGTCCTCGGCGACGCGCCCACCCACCACTGCATCCCGGTCGGCAACGCCGGCAACATCACGGCCTACTGGAAGGGCTACCGCCGCTACCAGGACGCGGGCCGGACGACGCGTCTTCCGGCGATGCTCGGGTTCCAGGCTGCGGGCGCCGCGCCGCTCGTCGACGGTCACGACATCGAGAACCCCGAGACGATCGCCACCGCCATCCGGATCGGCAAGCCCGCGTCCGGGTACGGGGCGATGGCGGCGGCGGTCGAATCCGGCGGATCGATCTCGGCCGTCACGGACGACGAGATCCTCGCCGCCTACCGGTTCCTCGCGGCCGAGGAGTCGGTGTTCTGTGAACCGGCGTCGGCGGCGTCCGTCGCAGGCCTGATGCGCCTCGGCGTGCCCGCGGGATCGACCGTCGTGTGCGTGCTGACCGGTCACGGCCTCAAGGACCCGGACACCGCCATCGGCCAGATCGCCGTTCCCGAGGCGATCGACGCCGACTATGCCGCAATCACCCGCGAGCTCGGGATCTAGGTTTCTCCCAGGTCCCCCGGTCGCGGTACCATGCTGAACGAATCGTCTGCCGGCCCGGTCACCCGGGAGCTGGCGGCACGGGTTGCGGGCTGAGGCGTTCGCTCCACCCATCTTCCCGGAACCGCGATTCTCCCGAAACCTGCCGTGCCCTTGGGGGGCTGGCGGCCCACATGAAGTGAGGTGGCACCATCAGCGGAGAGCCCATGCTCGAACGCTCGGTCCTGGAGCGCAAGGAGCGCGACGAGCTCCACACGATCGCCGAGGCGCTCGGCGTCAAGCCGGGGGCGCGCACCAAGAAGGCGGACCTGATCCAGACGATCCTCGTGGCGGCCGGCGTGGAGGCGCCCGAGGCGGCTGCGCCGGAGAAGCCGAAGCGGACCCGCGCGCCGCGGGCTGCTGTCGCCGTCGCCGAGGCGGCGCCGTCGTCGGGCGAGATCGAGCTCGAGACGCCCGACGGTGTCCCGTCGCCGAACGGGATCGTCGAGGAGACGGGCAACAGCGATGCCGACTTCGCCGAATCGCTGGGCGTCGACGAGGCCATCGAACAGGCCGTCGACGACGACCAGGCGCCGATCTCAACGGAGGGCTCGAACGGGTCGTCGTCAGAGCTTCGACGCAACACGGAGGACCGCGGGCCCCGCTCGCCCCAGTCGCAACCGCAGCAGAACGGCGGCCAGGCCCGCCCGCCGCAGCCGCAGGGCCAGCAGCCGGCGCAGGGGCCGGGCCAGGCGGGGCAGGGCTCGTTCGAGGAAGGGGGCAGCCGTCGCGGCCGCCGCCGCCGTGGCCGCGACCAGCGGGGCGGCGATCGCGACTTCCGCATGCAGGAGCAGTCGGCCGAGACCCAGTACCAGGGCGACCTCGTCCCGGTGTCCGGGCTGCTCGACCTCACCGACCAGGGCTACGGCTACGTGCGAACCAAGGGCTACCTCCCGTCCCCGCGCGACGTCTACGTCTCGACGAGCCAGGCGAAGCGGTTCGCCCTTCGCAAGGGCGACCAGGTCGAGGGTGAGGCCCGTCCCCCGCTCGGCAACGAGAAGTTCGGCGCCCTGCTGCGGATAGAGACCGTCAGCGGACAGACCGTCGACGAAGCGCGGCAGCGCCCTCGGTTCGAGGACCTCACGCCCCTGTTCCCGGACGTGAAGCTCAAGATGGAGCAGCCGAGCCGCCCGCACGACATCACGGCGCGGATCGTCGACCTCATCAGCCCCATCGGCAAGGGTCAACGCGGGCTCATCGTGTCGCCGCCCAAAGCCGGGAAGACGACGGTGATCAAGCAGATCGCCACGTCCATCGAGGCCAACAACCCCGATGTGCACCTGATGATCCTGCTCGTGGACGAGCGTCCCGAAGAGGTCACCGACATGCGCCGCCACGTGAAGGGCGAGGTGGTGGCGTCGACGTTCGACCGTCCTTCGGACGAGCACACGTTGCTGGCCGAGCTGGCGATCGAGCGGGCCAAGCGCCTCGTCGAGAAGGGCCAGGACGTCGTCATCATCCTCGACGGCATCACCCGCCTGGCGCGCGCCTACAACCTGTCGGCGCCGGCGTCGGGGCGACTCACGTCCGGCGGCATCGACCAGGCGGCCATCTATCCCCCCAAGAAGTTCTTCGGCGCCGCCCGGAACATCGAAGAGGGCGGCTCGTTGACGATCCTTGCCACGGCGCTGGTGGAGACGGGGTCCAAGGCGGACGACGTCATCTTCGAGGAGTTCAAGGGCACGGGGAACATGGAGCTGCGCCTCGACCGGCGCCTGGCCGAGCGGCGGATCTATCCGGCGATCGACGTGAACGCTTCCTCGACCCGGCACGAGGAGCTGTTGTTCGAGCGCAAGCAGCTCGAGCTCGTCTACCGCTTGCGCCGGGTGCTCAACGGACTCGCCGACGACGGTTCGGCCGCCCGTTCGCTCGAGCTGCTCATCGAGAAGTTGAAGACCACCAAGAACAACGACGAGTTCCTCGCCGAGGTCGCGAAGGCCCAGGGCGGGCCGGGCATCTAGTCCACCGCTGCATCTACTCTGGAGAGCGTTATGAAGGCCGACATCCATCCCACCTACACCGATGCCAGCGTGAAGTGCTCCTGCGGGAACACGTTCACGACGAAGTCGACCAAGGACGAACTGTCCGTCGAGCTCTGCAACGAGTGCCATCCCTTCTACACGGGCAAGCAGAAGCTCGTGGACACCGGTGGCCGGGTCGAGCGCTTCGAGCGCCGCTACGGTGCCCGCAAGGGTGCCAAGAAGGCGGCGCCGACCGACTCGTAGGTCCTGCCTTTCCCGTTCTGGGCGGGCTCGTCGACCGCAGGGGTCGTCTGACCCACCCAGAATGACGAAGGTCGTCCGAACGCCGATGGCCGCCACTCGAGAAGCGCTCCTGAACGCGAAGGCCAAGGCCCTCGTCCGTTCGCGGTGGGGCGACGTGGCCGATCGGGCCGAGGCCGGCGGATTTCCCGTTGGGGCCGCCCTCGCCGCCGACGGCACCGCGTGGGTCCTGGCCGAGGAGGACGCCGCCCGCAGCCTCGGTGGCGCGCTGGTCTGGGCACTGCGCCGCGACGCGGCCACCGTCCACCTCTTCGTCAACTCCACCGACGACGCCGGCGCCCTCGCCCGCCGCGCCCAGCACTTCGCCACCGACATCACCGTCTGGCAGGTCGACGGCACCGCTCTCCGGAAGGCTGCGCCCGCCGACCTCGAACCCGACCCGGCACTCGACGAGCGCGCCGAGCCGTTCGTCGCCCTTTTCGAACGCGCCGGCGCGACGACCGTGGCCGAAGGCGGCATCCTCCGCGCCGAGGTCCGTGGGCTCGAGGTCGCCAGGGTCGAGCTCGACCCCACGACCAACGAACCCCGCCTGGCCATCGGTGTCGGCAAGCACGACCGCGAGGCGCAGCGCGAGGTCCGGGGCGACCGGCAGGGGTTCGACGAGCTCTTCGACGTCGTCCGCATCGTCGCCGAGCACCGCGTCGCCGAGGGGGCGGGCCACGCCGCCTTCCACCTCTCTGCCGAACGTTGGCTTCGCGACGTCGTCATCCGCAACCCGGGTCTCGTCGGTGCCGCCCCCGGCCTCACCGCCGTCGCGTCGCCTGCTCGCCGCGACGACCTCCGCGCGCCCGCATCGGCGCCCGCCGCGGGAGTGGACGCTGACGGCGGTGGACCCTTGCTCGTCGTGTGCTCCGTCGGAACCGACCTCGATCTCGTCCCCGCCGCCACCGACGCGTACGCGGCAGACGGTCGCGACCCCGACCTTCGCTTCGTCGTCCCGGAAGGCGACGACCACCCGGCCACCCGCGACCTCGTCGACGCACTCCGCATGCCCGCCGGCCTCACGACCGTCCCCCCGGACTGGCGGGCCCGGTGAGCCCGCGTCTCACCCACTCCGCCCGCCTCTAACCTGCGGCGCGTGCTGGAGCGCCTTGCCGACCTCGAACGGGAATACGAAGAGGTCCTGGCCCGCCTCGGCGACAACGCCGTCCTGAGCGACCAGCGCCGTCTTCGCGAAGAGTCGCGGAAGCACAAGCAGCTCGAGCCCATCGTCCTCGCCTACCGCCAGTACCGGAGTGCCTCCGACGACCTCGAGGTCGCCAAGGAGCTCGGGATGAAGGACGAGGTCGACGTGGCCGAGCGTCGCATGGCGGAGCTCGAGGAGGAGCTGAAGGTCCTGCTGCTGCCGAAGGACGAGAACGACGACAAGAACGTCATCGTGGAGATCCGGGGCGCCGAGGGCGGCGAGGAGGCGAACCTCTTCGCTCGCGACCTGTTCGAGATGTACGGCCGGTACGCGGACCGACTCCACTGGAAGCTCGAGGTCCTGAACACGGACGCCTCCGACATGGGCGGCTTCAACGAGGTCACGTTCCTGGTCAAGGGCGACAACGTCTGGACGCGCATGAAGTTCGAGGGCGGCGTGCATCGCGTCCAACGGGTCCCCCAGACCGAGAGCCAGGGCCGCATCCACACCTCGAGCGCCACCGTCACCGTCCTCCCCGAAGCCGAGGAGGTCGACTTCGAGATCGACATGAGCGACCTCGAGTTCGACGTCTACCGCTCGAGCGGCCCGGGTGGACAGAGCGTCAACACGACCGACTCGGCGGTGCGGGTCACCCACAAGCCGACCGGTGTCGTCGTCGCCATGCAGGACGAGAAGAGCCAGATCCAGAACCGGGCCAAGGCGCTCGTCGTCCTCCGGTCGCGCCTGCTCAAGCTCGAGCAGGACCGCAAGCAGGCGGAGATGTCCGTGCAGCGCAAAGGCCAGGTCGGCACCGGGAGTCGCAGCGAGAAGGTGCGGACGTACAACTTCAAGGAGAACCGGGTCTCGGACCACCGGATCAACCTGACGCTCTACAAGCTCGACAAGATCCTCGGTGCCGGCGAGCTCGACGAGGTCACCGAGGGGCTCATCGCCGACGAGCGGGCCCGACAGCTCGGTGGGGAGTGAGCGAAGCGAATCGGCCCGCCACCACGTGGCGCGACCTCCTCACCGAGGCGACGGCGCGCCTCGGTGCACCGCACGAGGCGCGCTGGCTCGTCGAACGGGCGTCGGGGCTCGCGGGCACCGAGTACTCGCTCGGACTCGAGGAGCCGGCGTCGCCGCGGGCGATGCGGTTCTTCGACGAGATGCTCGAACGACGGGTCGCCGGTGAGCCCCTGCAGTACGTCCTCGGGAGGTGGGCGTTCCGGCGCCTCGAGCTGTTCGTCGATCGGCGTGTGCTCATCCCCCGTCCCGAGACCGAGGTCGTCGTCGAGGTGGCCGTCGACGAGCTGCGGCGGCTCGCCGTGAAGCGCCCCAACGTCGTCGACCTCGGCACGGGGTCGGGCGCCATCGCGTTGTCGATCGCCACCGAGGTCCCGTCGTCGCGGGTGGTTGCCACCGACCGTTCCGAGGACGCGCTGGCGGTGGCGTCTGCGAACCTCACCGGGATCGGCACGCTGGTCGCCAGCCGCGTGCGCCTCGAGCAGGGCGAGTGGTTCGGCGCCGTTCCTCGCGACCTGCGGGGTCAGGTCCATCTCGTCGTCTCCAACCCGCCCTACGTCGGCGACGCCGAGCTGTTGCCAGACGACGTCGAGCACTGGGAGCCACGCGGCGCGCTGCGGGCCGGCCCAACGGGGACCGAGGACATCGAACGGATCGTCGACGAAGCGCCGGGATGGCTCGCGCGCCCGGGCGTCCTCGTCGTCGAGCTGGCGCCGCACCAGGCAGGCGCGGCGATCGCACGCGCTCGCGAGGTTGGCTTCGCCTCAGCCGAGGTCCGTCCCGATCTCGCCGGCCGCGACCGCGCCCTCGTCGCCCGGGTCGTTCCGTGATCGTCGACGCCGCCGACCCGTCCGCAGTCGATGCCGCCGTGGCGCATCTGCGCGCCGGCGACGTCGTGGCCGTCCCGACGGACACCGTCTACGGCGTCGCCGTCGACTTGTCGGCCACCGGCGCGATCGATCGGCTCTTCGCTGCAAAGGAGCGGCCGAAGGACGTGCAGGTGCCGGTGCTCATCGCCTCGCCCGACGACGCCGCGGGACTGATCGAAGGTGACGTCGACATCGCCGCTCGCCGACTGATGGCACGGTTCTGGCCCGGGGCGTTGACCATCGTGGTGCCCCGGGCCCAGGCCCTTCGAGGGATCGACCTCGGTGGCGACCCCACCACCATCGGGCTGCGGTGCCCCGACCACCGGCTCATCCGCGAGCTGTGCCGGAGGGTCGGTCCGCTGGCGACGACCTCCGCCAACCGCCACCGCGATCCCACTCCACCAGACGCCGAAGGCGTCGCCTCGGCCCTCGGCGCGGCCGTTGCCCTCGTCCTCGACGGCGGCGCGTGCGCAGGCGCACCGTCGACCGTGGTGCGTGTCACCGACGATCGCATCGAGGTCCTCCGCGAAGGCCGCATCGCGACGTCCGACCTCCGTCTGACCTGACGTCCGCCTACGCGTGAACGCCCGGGATGTCGTCAGGCGATGCCGGTGACGACGGAGACGGGGTCGTCGGGGGACGGCAGCCGCTGCGCCTCGACCTCCGAGAACCCACTCGACGCGAAGTAGGCGCGCACGAGATCCACGTGCTCGGCGTCGGACCCGTAGCGCCAGATGGCCACGGCTTTGGTCGGGAAGCAGCGATTGGAGAATGCGACCGCGAACGGCGCACCCGGCCGGAGCACCCGACGCACGTCGGCGAACACGTCGAGGGGCGACGTCAGGTACTGCACGCTGACCGTGCACACCGACGCGTCGAACGCGGCGTCGTCGAAGGGCAGCACCGCATCGGCGTTCAGGTCGTGCACGACGAAGCCCGACAGCTGGGGGTTCGCGGCCATCTCGTTGGCGTTCATCCCGAGACCCGTGACGCCGCCGGGCCGGCCGACGGGGAGGTGCGACCGCCACGACGACATCAGGTCCAGCACGTGACCCTCTGGCGGCAGGAGCCGTCCGTAGCACTCCCGGAGCACCTCGATGGCGCCGTCCTCGATGTGGGTGACGAGCCGGTCGACCGCGTAGAACTCGGCGTCGTCCGACGGGTCGAGGCGCGAGAACGGGTCGATCCGCCCGGGGCCGCTCAAACGAGCGTCAGCTGGCCGCCGGCGATCGTCGCCCGGCGACCCTCGACGGCATCGGTCACGAGCGACTGCAGGAGGCCCGGGTCGGACGTGTTCGCCCAGGTCCGGCGGCCGTCGTCCACGAGCGCGCCGATCAGGCCGATCTGCGGCGAGCCATCGCGCTCGTGCAGCACCGTCCACGCCTCGACGGTCGCCTCGCCCTCGTGGTCGACCGCGGCTTCGCGGCGTGGCGAGGCGTCGACCTCGTCCTGTCCCGACGCCCACTTGAAGCCGCCTTCGGGCGGGTTCGTCGAGTAGAGCCCGATTGCATGCTTCGTCAGGTACCACCCGTTGGCGGTGACGAGGCCGACGTCGCCGGCGTTGTCGCGCAGCCGCCCCGCCATCGCCGCGATCGAATGCGTCACGTAGTTGTTGCCGGGCCCACCGCCGAAGCACAGCCCGCCCGTGACGGTCGGTGGACGCGACGGGTCCCACGCGTCGATGCCGAGCTCGAGCGCGGATACCTCCACTGCGGAGGGGAAGCAGGAGTAGAGATCGAGATGGGCGATGTCGTCGGTGCCGAGGCCCGCCAAGGAGAACGCGTTCCGGCCGCAGGCGGCGAT
Organism: Acidimicrobiales bacterium; assembly: GCA_035525495.1. Classification (GTDB taxonomy): domain Bacteria; phylum Actinomycetota; class Acidimicrobiia; order Acidimicrobiales; family CADCTF01; genus DATLED01. The sequence continues at coordinate 14,462 of DATLED010000063.1, forward strand.
CGCCGGGGAGCGGCCGAGCGACCAGCGGTCCGAGACGAACCAGTGGTCGTTCGCGTCCGCGCCCGAGTGCAGGAACACCCACTTGTCCGTGGCGATGCCGGCGTTCGTCGCCGCCTCGACCGAGCACACGATCAAGGCCGCCGCCTGGTCGACCTGGATGTTCGAGTTCATGAGCTTCGGATACGGGAACCCGATCATCCGGTTGTCCGGACCGACGGTGCGGATCTCCTCGGCCGACACCGGCTCGGGTGACCACGCGTAGGGGTTCGTCGCCGCCACCGCGGAGAAGCGCGCCCACAACTCGGAGATCCGGACCTGGTGCTCCTGGACGGACTCGCCCGCATCGGCGCGGACCGCGCACTCGAAGATCGGATAGATCTGCGTCGGCACCATGAGCGACCGGGCCATCTCGAACTCGGTGGTGCCGGGACGGTCGAGGCCGACCACGCGGTCGGGTGTGGCGTCGGCACCCTGCTTCGGCCAGCCTGTGTCCTCGCCGTTCTTGCCGGCCAGGCGGCGGGAGTACATCGCCTCCGCGCCCGTGATGAGCACGACGTCGGCGGCGCCCTCGGTGATGGCCACGCCCGCCTGGTTCACCAGGGACTGCGGGCTGTTGCCACCGGTCGTGGTGCGGACACGCTCCTTGGGTTCGATGCCCAGGAAGCCGGCGACGACGGCCGCGGGATCGGGCGCCCGCCACGACATCGCCTCGACGCACTGGAGGGAGTCGGCCCGCTCCAGGAGGGCGTGACCGGCCCCGGAGTCGTCGGCTGCGAGCCGCAACGCCTCGGCCATCATCTCGGGCGGCGAGGCGATCCCCGCGACGCTGCCCGAGGGCTTGCGGGTCAGCTGTCCGACACCGACGATGACCGGGAGGCGGGGGTCCAGGGGCACGGGGGCGAATGTAGTCTCGGACCCATCGACGTCCTCCTGGTCTGCACCGGCAACATCTGTCGCTCGCCGATGGCCGAGGCCCTCCTCCGGGATCGCCTGGCCCGACGCGGCGTGCCTTCGCACGTCCACTCCGCGGGGCTGATCGAGGGTGGCCGGCCGGCGAGCGCCCACGGCGTCGACGTCGTTCGTGGCCGCAACCTCGACCTGACGGGCCATCGCAGCACCGAACTGTCGCCGGACCTCGTGCACGGCGCCGACCTCCTCCTCGGGATGGCGCGCCTCCACGTCCGTGAGGCCGTGGTCCTGCGCCCGCAGGTGTGGCCCAAGGCGTTCACGCTGAAGGAGCTCGTCCGCCGTGGCGACGACATCGGTGCCCGTCCTGCCGGCCAGTCCGTCGAGGAGTGGTTGCTCGAGGCCCACGCCGGGCGCAGCCGAGTCGACCTCCTCGGCGACGACTCCGACGATGACATCTTCGACCCCATCGGCTCGAGCCGCTCGCAATACGAGCGCACGGCCACCGAGATCGAGAACCTCATCGACCGCCTGGTCGCCCTTCTCTTCGACAGGAACCCCAATGAGTGAGCTTGCGAACGAACCATCGAAGCCGCGCGCTGACTTCCCGCGTGACGACCAGCTGTTCTCGATCATCGACCGCGAGGTCGAGCGCCAGAACACCACGCTGCAGCTGATCGCCTCCGAGAACTTCACGTCGCCGCAGGTGATGGAGGCCACGGGCTCCGTCCTGACGAACAAGTACAGCGAGGGATACGCGGGCAAGCGCTACTACGGCGGCAACCACGTGATCGACGATGTCGAGCGCCTCGCCATCTCGCGGGTGAAGGAACTGTTCGGTGCCGAGCACGCCAACGTCCAGCCGCACTCGGGCGCGAGTGCGAACATGGCCGTGTACCTGGGCCTGCTCGAGCCCGGAGACACGATCCTCGGCATGCGCCTCGACCAGGGTGGCCACCTCACCCACGGCTCGCCCGTCAACGCCTCCGGGAAGCTCTACCGCTTCGTCTCCTATGGCGTAACCAAGAGCGACGAGCGCATCGATCTCGACGAGCTGGCGACCCTCGCCGAGCGGGAGCGACCGAAGATGATCGTCGCCGGCGCGACGGCCTATCCCCGGATCATCGATCCCGAGCCGATCGCCCGCATCGCCCGCGACGTCGGCGCCCTGTTCCTGTTCGACGCCGCCCACATCGCCGGCCTGATCGCCGGCGGCCAGCACCCGAGCCCGGTGCCGCACGCGGACGTGGTCACGTTCACGACCCACAAGACGCTGCGCGGCCCACGCAGCGGCTGCATCCTCTCTCGCGCCGAGTTCGCCGACGCCATCGACAAGTCGGTGTTCCCGGGCTTCCAGGGCGGTCCGCTCGAGCACGTGATCGCCGCCAAGGCCGTGGCGTTCTTCGAGGCCGCACAGCCCGCGTTCCGCGACTACGCGGCGCAGATCGTGAAGAACGCCTCAGCGCTCGCGGAAGCACTCGTCGGCGAGGGGTTCCGCCTCGTGTCGGGCGGTACCGACAACCACTTGATGCTCCTCGACCTGCAGGCGTTCAACGCCGAGCTCAGCGGCAAGAAGGCCCGCCTCGCCCTCGACCGCGCAGGGATCACCCTGAACGAGAACACCGTCCCCGACGATCCGCGACCGCCCTACATCACCAGCGGCCTGCGCATCGGCACGCCGTCGGTGACGACGGCCGGCATGCGCGAACCGGAGATGGGGGTGATCGCCTCGCTCATCCATCGGGTGCTGTCCACGATCGGGGACGGCGACGAGGAGCGCGCCGTGCTCGACGAGGTCCACGCCCTCTGCTCGAAGTTCACGCCCTACCCGGCGTGAACCTTTCCGTTTTGTCATCCAGATACCGCCTGCCAAGGCGGGATCTGCATGACAAAAGGCGGGTGGGGGGGTGACGCCCACCATCGGGTCCTACGCCGCCGTCTTCGGGGTCGCGGCCGGGGCGACGCTTCTGCTCACGTTCTGGACGCGTCGCCTGGCCATCCGATTCGGCGCCGTCGTGCTACCCGACCCGGACAACCCGCGCCGCGTCCACACGAAGCCCCTGCCGACGAGCGGCGCGAGCTTGTTCCTGGGGTTTCTCGTCGCCATGGCGGTAGCCAGCCGGCTCGAGCAGTTCGGCCCGGTCTTCGAAGGATCGTCCGAGCCGCTGGCGGTCGTGCTCTCCGGATCGATCATGTTCGCGGTCGGGATGCTCGACGACCTGCTCGAGGTCTCGCCGCCGGCGAAGATGGCGGGGATCGTCTTCTCGGGCAGCGTCCTGTCGCTACTCGGGGTCGTGATGATCTTCCTGCGCATCCCGTTCTTCGACCTCATCGGGATCTCGCCGGACCTGGCGCCGCTCGTCACGGTGCTCTGGGTCGCCGGCATGGCCAACGCCCTCAACCTCATCGACGGCCTCGACGGCCTCGCCGCCGGCATCGTGGCCATCGCCGCGGGCGCGTTCTTCCTCTACGCCCTGCAGATCGGGCCGGAGACGGCCGGGCTTTTGAGTGAGACGAGCGTGGGTCCGCTCGTCGCCGTCATCGCCTGCGGGATCTGCGTCGGCTTCCTCCCGCACAACTTCCATCCCGCCCGCATCCAGATGGGGGACTCCGGTGCCCTCTTCCTCGGCCTGCTCATGGCGGCCGCAACCCTGGTCGTCGGCGGCCGGACGGATCAGCCGTTCTCCGGCCAGACCTACTTCTTCTACGCGCCGATCTTCATCCCGTTCTTCATCCTCGGCGTGCCGATCTTCGACACCGCGTTCGCCATCATCCGCCGCACGGGCAAGTTCTCGGTCGCCGACAAGGGCCACCTCCACCACCGGCTCATGTTGCTGGGCCATGGGCAACGACGCTCGGTCGCCATCCTCTGGGCGTGGACGGCGCTGCTGTCGGGTTTGGTGCTGTTCCCGACGTACACGAATCGCGGCAACGCCGTGATCCCGTTCCTCGTGCTCGGCCTCGGGGTGTTGCTGTACACCTTCTTCCATCCCGGGGTCCGGGGGAACGGCAACGGCGAGGTCCTTTCGACGGGCGACGAGTCGACCACGTAGGGTTCCCCGGGATTTGCGGGCGGTCGTGCCGCTTCGCTAGATTGAGAAATCATTCACAAGCGCCTGGAGGGGCACAGCCGTGGACGCCATCGAGGAGCGCAGGAAGCTGTACGCCGGCTTCGGCGAGACGTTCTCCCGGGCGGTGGAGTTCGTGGCGACGCCGGCCATCTTCGGGTTCGGCGGCCACCTCCTCGACGGCCGCTTGCGCACCGCACCGCTCTTCATGCTCGCCCTCACCATCTTCGCCGTCGTCGGCATGTTCCTGCGCTTCCTCATGAACTACTCCCAAGCCATGGACGCCGAGCAGAGCAAGGGTCCGTGGCGGCCGACGTCGGAGCCGCCGCGATGAACGAGCGCGTCGACGTCGACGTCGACGCCGACCAGGCGCCTGAGCGGATCATCGCCCTCGACATGTTGCGCCGGGGGATTCCCGTGGCGCCCGTCCTCGTCGGCGTGTCGGCGCTGATCTGGGGTCGGGACGGCGCGCTGTCTGCGGGCTTCGGGATCGCCCTCGTGCTCGTGAACCTGCTCGTGTCGGCCGCCTCCATGTCGTTCGCCGGGCGCTACGGACCGACGACGGTGATGGCCACGGCCCTCGGGGGTTTCGCCGTCCGGATGCTCTTCATCGTCTTGGCGCTGGCCGCCGTCCGCCATCAGGCATGGGTCGCCGAGATCCCGCTCGGGCTGACGATCGTGCTCACCCACCTCGGGCTCCTGATCTGGGAGACCCGCTACGTCTCGGCCTCGCTGGCCTACCCCGCCCTCAAGCCCCGCAGGAGTGGAATCTGACCGTGGTCGCGCTCGATTTCCCGCCGATCAGCCACCTCATCGAATGGCCGGACATCTTCCTCAAGGGGAGCATGTTCGCCATCAACAAGGTCGTGCTGTTGATGTTCCTGGCCGTCGCCATCGTGCTGTTCCTGTTCCTCGCCGCCGGCCGAAGCAAGAGCCTGGTGCCGAAGGGGGTGCAGAACTTCGTGGAGACGATCGTGGAGTTCATCCAGGACCAGATCATCCTCCAGGTGATGGGTCCGGGCACGCTCGGCTGGACTCCCTACCTGCTGACGATCTTCGTCTTCATCGCCACCCTGAACCTCATCGGCCTGATCCCGCTGATCCAGATGCCGGTCAACGCCCGAATGGCGATCCCCGCCGTGCTCGGCATCCAGATCTGGTTCGTCTACAACTTCGTCGGCATCAAGAACCAGGGCTTCTTCGGGTACTTCAAGAACATCATGTTCCCGCCGGGCGTCCCGAAGCCGATCTACATCCTTCTGACCCCGATCGAGTTCATCTCGGGGATCATCGTCCGGCCCTTCTCGCTGGCCGTCCGACTCTTCGCCAACCTCTTCGCCGGCCACCTGATCCTCGTGAGCTTCGCCGTCATCACGGCGGCGCTGTTCAAGGCAACGGTCGTCGGCGCCGTCCTGCCGGGCGCACTGCTCGTCGGACTCACGGGCTTCGAGATCTTCGTCGCCCTGCTGCAGGCCTACATCTTCACCATCCTCGCTGCCGTGTACATCGGTGGCGCAATGCACCCAGAGCACTAGGAGGCTCCGTTGTTCCACCTGATCGCATCGCTGCACCTGCTCCTCGCCGAGCAAGATCCCGGGGAGCTCGTCTCCGGGCTCACCGCCATCGGCCGAGGGATCGTGTACGGCGGCGCCGCCATCGGCCCTGGCATCGGCATCGGCATCGTGGTCGGCAACGCCATCACCGCGATGGCCCGCCAGCCCGAGGCGGCCGGCATGGTCCGGACGACGATGTTCCTCGGCATCGCGTTGACCGAGGCGCTCGCCCTCTTCGGGTTCGTCCTCGCGTTCATCATCTCGGGCTAGGGGGTCAGCGATGCGTGTACGAAGCATCTTCCTCGCCCTGGTGCTCGGCGTCGCCGGCGTGCTCGCGACGACGGGAACGGCGTGGGCCCAGGACACCACGACGAGCGACAAGACCGAGATCTCCAAGGAGAGCGAGGAGTGCATCGAGCTCCTCGAGGAGGGCAAGGACGTCGACGCCTGTCACGAGGCGCCGAGCGTCATCCTTCCCGCGACCAACGAGCTCATCTGGGGCGCCATCTCGTTCTTCCTGCTGCTCGCGCTCATGTGGAAGTTCGCGCTCCCAGCGGTGAAGGACGGCATGGAGGCGCGGACCGAGAAGATCCGCGGCGACCTCGACGAGGCCGAGAGGATCAAGGCCGAAGCGCAGCAGATCCTCGCCGACTACCAGCGCCAGCTGGCCGACGCCAAGGACGAGTCGTCCCGCATCATCGACGAGGCCCGTCAGACGGCCGAGCAGATGCGGCGGGACCTCATGGTGCGGGCAGAGGCCGAGGTCAACGAGCTCCGCGACCGCACCCGCACCGAGATCGACGCCGCCCAGCAGCGGGCGATCGCCGACCTGCGCAACCAGGTGTCGGAGCTCGCGATCGGTGCCGCCGAGGTCGTCGTGCAGAAGAACCTCGACCGCGACACCAACCGTGCGCTCGTCGAGCGCTACATCGAGCAGGTCGGGACGAACGCCTGATGGCGGCTGCCGATCGCAACGACGCGTACGCGACGGCGTTGTTCGAGGTCGCGCGAGCCGAGGGGAACCTCGAGCGGGTCGAGGCCGAGCTCTACCAGGTCGCCCGGGCCGTCGAGGGCAGCGACGAGCTGCGCTCGAAGCTGACCGACCAGGCGCTCCCGATCGAGCTGCGTCAGGGCATCGTCGAGGACCTGCTCGCCGACAAGGCGATGCCGGTCACCAAGGCACTGGTCTCGTTCGTGGTCGGCTCGGGCCGCGCCCGCGACCTGCCGGCGATCATCGACCTGCTCGTCCGACGCTCGGCCGACGACCGGTCCGAGTCCGTCGCCGATGTCCGCTCTGCCGTTCCCCTCGACGACGATCAGCAGCGCCGGCTCGCCGAGGCGCTCGGCCGCCGCACCGGCAAGAAGGTGTCCGTCAAGGTCACCGTCGATCCTTCCGTCCTCGGCGGGATCATCGCCACCATCGGCGACACCGTCATCGACGGGTCCATCCGTCGCCGTCTGGATCAACTGAAGGAAAGCCTCTGATGTCCGACGCTGCGTTCAACATCAACTCCGAAGACATCGCCGCCGCGATGCGCAAGCGGCTCGAGGGCTTCAAGCCCGAGCTGCTCAGCGCGCAGGTCGGCCGGGTCATCGAGGTCGGCGACGGGATCGCCCGCGTGTCGGGCCTCCCCGGCGTCTCCGTCAACGAGCTCCTCGAGTTCGAGGGCGGCACCCTCGGCATCGCCCTGAACCTCGACGAGGAGTCGATCGGCGCCGTCATCCTCGGCGAGGTGGACGAGATCGAGGAAGGCGGATCCGTGCAGGCGACCGGCCGCATCCTCCAGATCCCCGTCGGCGACGGTCTCCTCGGTCGTGTCGTCAACTCCCTCGGTGAGCCCATCGACGGCAAGGGCCCGATCGCCGGCGGCATCCCCCGCCGGGTCGAGATCCAGGCGCCGGGCATCGTCGACCGCCAGCCGGTCAAGGAGCCACTGCAGACCGGCATCAAGGTCATCGACGCCAACACGCCCATCGGGCGGGGTCAGCGTGAGCTCATCATCGGCGACCGCAAGACCGGGAAGACGGCCGTCGCCATCGACACGATCATCAACCAGCGCGGCCTCGGCGTGAAGTGCATCTACGTCGGCATCGGCCAGAAGGCCTCGACCGTCGCCGAGATCGTGAACACCCTCCGCGAGGCAGGCGCCCTCGAGTACACGGTCGTGGTGAACGCGCCTGCGTCGGACCCGAGCCCGTTCAAGTGGCTCGCCCCCTACGCCGGCTGCGCCATCGGCCAGCACTGGATGGAGAACGGCGAGCACGCGCTGATCGTGTACGACGACCTGTCCAAGCAGGCGGACGCCTACCGCCAGATGTCGCTGCTCCTGCGTCGTCCGCCGGGCCGCGAGGCCTACCCGGGTGACGTCTTCTACCTCCACTCGCGGCTCCTCGAGCGCGCGGCCAAGCTCTCCGATGCCATGGGTGGTGGGTCGCTGACGGCCCTCCCCGTCATCGAGACGAAGGCCGGCGACATCTCGGCGTACATCCCGACGAACGTGATCTCGATCACCGACGGCCAGATCTTCCTCGACCTCGATCTGTTCAACTCCGGCGTCCGCCCGGCCATGAACGTCGGCACCTCGGTGTCCCGCGTGGGTGGGTCGGCGCAGACCAAGGCGATGAAGGCGGTGTCAGGTGGTCTGAAGCTCGACCTCGCCAACTTCCGTGAGCTCGAGTCCTTCGCCGCCTTCGGCGCCGAGCTCGACAAGGCCTCGCAGGCCCTCATCGACCGCGGTCGGCGACTCGTCGAGCTGCTCAAGCAGGCGAACGGCAAGCCGATGGGCGTGGCCGACCAGGTCGTCTCGATCTTCGCCGGCACCAACGGCTACCTCGACGACGTCCCCGTCCCCGACGTCGGCCGCTTCGAGACCGAGCTGATCGAGGACGTGCGCGGTCGGAACGCGTCCATGATCGACGGCCTCGCCAAGGGCGGCGGCCTGCCCGAGGACGAGCTGCACGAGGCCGTCAAGAGCTTCAAGGCCCGCTTCGTCCCCACGGCGTCGGCGGCGGAGTAGCCCCCGCGATGGTCCCCGAACTCGCTTTTGACATCTGGATACCGCCATTTGTGGCGGTATCCGGCTGTCAAAACGGAGGTTTGTAGATGGCTGGCGGCACCGAGCGCGTGCTCCGTCGACGGATCAAGTCCGTCCAGAGCACGAAGAAGATCACCAAGGCGATGGAGCTCATCGCCGCCAGCCGCATTGTCAAGGCCCAGGCGAGGGTCGCCGCCGCCCGCCCCTACAGCGAGCAGATTACCGAGGTCATCCGGAACCTGGCGGCCGCGGGCGCGGGAACCTCGAACTCGCTCCTCACGACGCGCGACGACGTCCGCACCGTCGGCTACGTCGTGATCGCCGCGGACCGCGGCCTCTCGGGGGGCTACAACTCGACGGTCATCCGCGCCGCCGAGCGTCAGCTCCAGGCCGACGTCGCCGCGGGCCGCGACTACCGACTGATCCTCGTCGGCAAGAAGGCCGCCAAGTACTTCCGCTTCCGCGGCTACCAGATCGAAGCCGCGTTCGACGGCTTCAGCGACGAGCCCAGTTACGAGAACGCCCGCGAGGTCGCCGGCGCCGTGATGGGCCTCTACGAGAACGGTGAGATCGACCAGGTCGAACTCGCCTACACGCAGTTCCTCTCCGTCGCGACGCAGCGCGTCCACGTGCGCCGATTCCTGCCGCTCGAAGCCGCAGCCATCACGGAGACCACCGCGACCGGTCCGAAGGCCGACTACGAGTTCGAACCCGAGCCGTCGGCCATCCTCGACGCCATCGTCCCCCGCTACGTCGAGAGCCGGCTGTTCGCGGCCATGCTCGACGCCGCCGCCTCCCAGCACGCCGCCCAGCAGCGGGCGATGAAGTCGGCGACCGACAACGCGGACGAGCTCATCAAGGTCCTGACCCGCGGCATGAACCGCGCCCGCCAGGACAGCATCACCACCGAGATCATCGAGATCGCCTCGGGCGCCGAGGCGCTCGCCGCCGCCGCCGGCGGCGAAGTCGATTACCTGCACGACCGCATCGAGGATCCCGACCTCTTCCGTCACTTCCACCGTGACCTGGACCGCCGGGCCCACCCCCACTCCGAGGAGCACCGTTGACCGTCATCGATAGTTCAGGCTCAGGTACCGACAGCCCCACCACCGGCGGGGGCAAGGCCCACCGCGACGGGCACATCGTCGCCATCGTCGGCCCGGTCGTCGACGTCGAGTTCCCGGCAGGTGACCTCCCCGAGATCAACACCGCCCTGGAGTTCGAGATCTCGATCGAGAACGAGACGACGACGGTCGTGGCGGAGGTGGCGCAGCACATCGGCGACAGCCGCATCCGGGCCATCGCCATGAAGCCGACCGACGGCCTCCAGCGGGGCGCGACGGTGCGCAACACCGGTCGCGGCATCTCGGTCCCCGTCGGCCCAGGCGTGCTCGGCCACGTGTTCAACGTCATCGGCGAGCCCCTCGACACCCAGGGTCAGCCGATCACCGAAGGCATCGAGGACACGTGGGAGATCCACCGTCCCGCCCCCGCCTTCGACACCCTCGACCCCGAGACCAAGATGTTCGAGAGCGGCCTCAAGGTCGTCGACCTCCTCGAGCCCTACCGCCAGGGCGGCAAGATCGGCCTCTTCGGCGGGGCCGGCGTCGGCAAGACGGTGATGATCCAGGAGATGATCACGCGGGTCGCCAAGCAGCACGGCGGCGTGTCGGTGTTCGCCGGCGTCGGCGAGCGCACCCGGGAGGGCACCGACCTCTGGCTCGAGATGCAGGAGTCCGGGGTCATCGCCAACACCGCGCTGGTCTACGGCCAGATGGACGAGCCCCCCGGTGTCCGGCTTCGCGTCGCGCTGTCGGCGCTGACGATGGCCGAGTACTTCCGGGACGTGCGCGGCCAGGACGTGCTGTTGTTCGTGGACAACATCTTCCGCTTCACGCAGGCCGGCTCCGAGGTGTCGACGCTCCTCGGCCGCATGGCTTCCGCGGTGGGATACCAGCCGACCCTCTCCGACGAGATGGGCGCGCTGCAGGAGCGCATCACCTCGGTGCGGGGGAAGTCGATCACCTCGCTGCAGGCCGTGTACGTGCCCGCCGACGACTACACCGACCCTGCGCCCTTCACCGCCTTCACCCACTTCGACGCAACCACGAACCTCGACCGCGGCGTGTTCGCCAAGGGCATCTTCCCCGCTGTCGACCCGCTGGCGTCGACGTCGAACATCCTCCAGCCCGACATCGTCGGCCCCGAGCACTACCGGGTCGCGCGCGGTGTGGTCCAGGCGCTGCAGCGCTATCGGGAGCTCCAGGACATCATCGCCATCCTCGGCATCGACGAGCTGTCCGAAGAGGACAAGGTGCTGGTGGGCCGGGCCCGCAAGATCGAGAAGTTCCTCGGTCAGCCGATGTACGCCGGCGAGCCGTTCACCGGCATCCCCGGCACCAACGTGCCCGTCGCCGAATCGGTCGAGGCCTTCGGCAACCTGCTCAAGGGCGACTACGACGACCTGCCCGAGCAGGCCTTCTTCAACGTCGGTGGCATCGACGACCTGCTGGCCAAGGCCAAGCAGCTGCGGGAAGCGTGATGGTCTGTCACATGGCCTCGCTCTGCGTCGCTCGGCTTCGCCCCGTTCCTTGCCGCTCGGCTGGGCGGCTGGTCGCCGCCGCTCCTGACGCCGCCGGCGCTGACCGCTGATGTCGCTGCGGGTCGAACTCGTGTCGCCGGAGCGGATCCTGTACTCGGGCGAGGCGGACATGGTGATCGCGCGGACGGCCGGCGGCGAGATTGCCTTCCTCACGGGTCACGCGCCCTTCGTCGGCACGCTCGGCATCGGTCGGGTCGTCGTGCGCGAGACCGGCGGCGGCACCACGATGGCGGCCGTCCACGGAGGATTCGTCGAGGTCAAGGACAACCGCGTGACGATCCTCTCCGACGTCGCCGAGCTCTCCGGCCAGGTCGATGTCGCTCGGGCTCGCGAGGCGCTCTCGCAGGCGGGCGACGATGACGCCGCGCGCCGTCGCGCCGAAGTCCGCATCGAGGTCGCCGGCGACAACACCACCACCGCCGCCCACTAGCACCCCCGCGCGCTTTCGAGCAGGGATGGCGCCAGGCGGTGCGCTCGCGCTCGCGCTCGATGCTGAACACGGCGAGCAGCGCCGCCGAGGGAGACCAACGTCAGCGAGGGAGCCCTTCGGCGATCGGCGAAGTGTGGCACCGTCTCCCGATGCCGAAGCGGAGACTCGGAGTGGTGCTCCTCGTGCCGGCGCCGGTGTCCGGCGAGATCGACGGCCTCCGCCGTGCCCTCGGTGACGGCAGCCTCGGTCGGCTGTCGGCGCATCTCACATTGGTTCCGCCGGTGAACGTCCGCGAGGACGCCGTCGGAGCCGCGCTCGCCGTGCTTCGCGCCGCCGCCGTCTCGACGGCGCCGTTCACCGTGCGCCTCGGTCCACCAGCGACGTTCTCGCCGAAGAACCCGGTCGTCTACCTCGCCGTCGATGGCGAAGGACGCGACGAGGTCGTCCGGGTCCGCGAGGCCGTCTTCCGTCCGCCGCTCGAGCGACCGCTCACGTGGTCGTTCGAACCCCACGTGACCCTCGCCGACGACGTCCCCTCGGCGGACCGAATCGCTTCCGCCCTCGGCGCGCTCCGTGACTACACCGTCGAGGTGACGTTCACCGGCGTCGCCTTGCTCCAGCAGGGTGACGGGCGGGTGTGGCGACCGATCGCCGAGGTCCCGTTCGAGCGCCCCGCCGTCGTCGGACGGGGCGGCGGCCTCGAGGTGACGCTCACGCGATCGTCGGTCCTCGACGACCAGGCGGCACGCTGGACCGAGGCCGCGTGGAGCGCGCACTCGCTCGCCGAGTACGGCTCCTCGGAGGAGGATGAACCGTTCGCCATCGCGGCGCGTCGTAGCGGCGAGGTCGTCGGCACGGCGACGGGCGCGCTGCGCACCGACGACGCCTACCTCGCCCGACTCGTGGTCGCGAAGGAGGAGCGCGGCACCGGCGTCGGGTCGCACCTGCTGGCTGCGACCGAAGCGCTGGCCGTCGAGCGTGGTTGCAACCGCCTGACGCTTCGTACCCAGGCCGAGGGCCTCGCCCGCGCCTTCTACGAGCACCGCGGTTGGCGGGTCTACGCCACGCTCGAACGGTGGCGCGGCGGGCGCGACTTCGTGCAGATGGAGCGGCTGCTCGGAGCTGGTACGCGGGTCGAGAGATAGCTCGCGACCTCGCCGAGGAGGGACATCGGGCGCTCGTCGAGGACCGGCTGCGAAACGGCCGTCCCGTCGACCTGTTGGTCGATCAGCGGCCAGGTGTGAACCCCGCCACGACATCGCGCGTGTCGGCTTCGAGCTGCACCGCGCTCAGGATGTTCGACCGATCGGCGAAGGCAGCGACGTTGCGCCGAACCCGCGGTCGCTCGATCGTGACGGCATCGCCAGGCTCGAGGTGGGGGAGTGACGCCATGACGCGGCCGGCATCGTCGGCCGCGTCCGCCCACGACATCGATCCCTGCCAAGCGACGAAGACCATGGCGAGGACGACTGCCGCCGCCATCGGCGTGAAGGCGGCGATCGGGAGGTGTCGCGCCGTCCACGCGCCGATCGCCGTCCACAACAGCGCGGTACCGACTCCGGCGACGACGTGCACGCGGTCGCCGGCACCGAGCGGCGAGTAGTAGTACCGGAGGAACGGCATCGTTCCGAGGAGGATCGTCGCCGCGCCAGCGGCCAGCGTCGCCGCCTCCACCGTCCACCTGCGAGACCTGACGGCTTCGACGACGACCAGGGCGGTGGCGAGCAACGCCGCCGCGCCCCCGAACGTCGCGATCGCACCATCCGGCAGGACGCCCCACCCGACGTGCGCCGGGAGGAGCAGGCCGAGGTCGGCCTGCTGGTCGAGGCCGTCCTTGACCGACGGGAGGTTCACGAGCATCCACACCGCGACCGGCACCAGCACGGTCGCGCCGACCAGGAGGGGTCGACGCCACGGACGCCGGCGCAACAGCGGGACGGCCACGACGACCGCCGCCGCCGCAGGACCGGTCGCCTCGTAGCAGAGGACGGACGCTCCGAGGACGACGGCCGCGGCGACGACTCGTCCGTCGTCGAGCAGGAGCACGCCGAAGAGGAGCAAGGCCAGCGCGACGGTGATGGCGGCTGCCGTCGCCCAGTGCAGCAGCGACCCGTGGTTGGCGAGCACCACCCAGAGCACCGCGGCCGCGTCCGGACACCGCCGGGGCAGAAATCGTGCGAAGACGCGGTGCAGGAGGAGCGCGACGATGGCGACGAGAGCCACGTCGATGAGAAGGGCGATCAGGGGGTGGCGGCCGACGAGTCCGAACACGACGGCATAGACGACCCCCGAGCCGGGCCGGGCGAGGAACAGGTCGCGCGGCAGCGCCCGCCACAACCCGTCGAAATGGGCGTTGGCGAGCAGGAACCAGTCGTCGAGGACGTAGTCGGGGCCGCGCCGCGCCGCCGGGAGGGCGGACAGCGCGACGAGACCGACTAGCGGAAGTCGACGGACGAGTACTCCGAGAGCTTCTCGAGTGCGTGGCGGGCCTCGACCCGCCGCACCGTTCCGGACTTGGACCGCATGACGAGCGACGACGTCGTCGCGCCTCGCGCGTCGTAGTGGACCCCGCGGAGGAGCTCACCGTCGGTGATGCCCGTGGCCGCGAAGAAGCAGTTGTCCCCGCGCACGAGGTCGTCCGCGGTCAGCACCTTGTCGAGGTCGTAGCCGGCGGCGACCGCCGCGTCGCGCTCCGCGTCGTTGCGGGCGTGGAGCAGACCTTGGAACTCGCCGCCGATGCACTTCAGGGCAGCGGCCGAGATCACACCCTCGGCGCAACCGCCGATGCCGAAGAGGATGTCGATGCCGGAGTCGTACCAGGCAGTGGCGATGGCGGCGGGCGCGTCGCCGTGGTCGATCAACCGGATGCGGGCCCCGGCTTCCCGGATCTCGGCGATGAGGGCGTCGTGGCGCGGCCGGTTGAGGATGACGGCGGTGACATCGCGCACCGACTCCCCCTTGGCCTTGGCGACGGCGCGCAGGTTGTCGGTCGGCGAGGCATTGATGTCGATGACGCCCTTGGATTCGGGCCCGACGGCGATCTTGTTCATGTAGAAGATCGGGCCGGGGTCGAACATCGTCCCGCGTTCGCTGACGGCGATGATGGACGTGGCGCCGCCCTGACCGAGCGCTGTGAGCGTGGTGCCCTCGACGGGATCGACGGCGATGTCGGTCTCGGGCGGCTCGCCGGTGCCGATGCGCTCCCCGTTGTACAGCATCGGCGCTTCGTCCTTCTCGCCCTCGCCGATGACGACGATGCCGTCCATGCTCACCTGTGCGAGCACGATCCGCATCGCATCGACGGCGGCGCCGTCGGCCCCGTCCTTGTCGTCACGCCCCACGAATCGGGAGGCCGCCAGGGCGGCGGCTTCGGTCGTCCGGACCAGCTCCAGGGCCAGGTTGCGGTCGGGCGCTTGCCGATCGGGCGTCATGGCCCGGACGTTACCCTTGAGGCGTGAGCGCTCGCGACGACTGGCAGCAGGCATACGACGCGGCACCGAAGCGCGCCACCGATCCGACGACGCTGTCCGGCGTCCCCCTCCAGCCGGTGTACGGACCGGACGACGGCGAGTTCCCTGGGCAGTTCCCGTACACCCGTGGACCCTACGCCTCGATGTACCGGTCGAAGCTCTGGACGATGCGGATGTTCGCCGGCTTCGGCACCGCCGAGGACACCAACGCCCGCTTCAAGGAGATCCTGCGCTCGGGCGGCGACGGCCTCTCGACCGCCTTCGACCTGCCGACCCTGATGGGTCGTGACTCCGACGACCCGCTGTCGCTCGGCGAGGTCGGCAAGGCGGGCGTCGCCATCGACACGCTCGCCGACATGTCCGACCTGTTCGCCGACATCGACCTCGGCAAGGTGACGACGTCGATGACGATCAACTCGCCGGCCGCCATCGCGTTGGCCATGTACGTCGCCGTCGGAGAGAGCGACGGGGTCGAGCGTCGCCGCCTCGCCGGGACGATCCAGAACGACATGTTGAAGGAGTATCAGGCGCAGAAGGAGTTCGTGTACCCGCCGCGACCCTCGATGCGGATCGTCACCGACATGATCCGATTCTGCGCGGCGGAGATGCCGCGATGGCATCCCGTCTCGGTTTCCGGCTACCACATCCGCGAGGCGGGATCGACGGCCGCGCAGGAGCTGGCGTTCACGCTGGCCAACGGCTTCGCCTATGTCGAGGCGGCTGTGGCCGCCGGACTGACGGTCGACGAGTTCGCGCCGCGCTTGTCGTTCTTCTTCAACTCGTACTGGGACTTCCTCGAAGAGATCGGCAAGTTCCGTGGAGCCCGCCGCATCTGGGCGCGCTGGCTGCGCGACCGGTACGGCGCCAAGTCGGAGCGGTCGCTGCAGTGCCGGTTCCACACCCAGACGGCGGGTGTCTCCTTGACGGCGCAGCAGCCCGAGCTGAACGTGGCGCGCGTCGCCATCCAGGCGATGGCCGCGGTGCTCGGCGGGTCGCAGTCGCTCCACACGGACGCCTACGACGAGGCGCTCGCGCTTCCGACCGAGAAGGCGGCGCGGCTGGCGTTGCGCACCCAACAGGTCGTGGCCTACGAGAGCGGCATCGCCCACGTCGCCGATCCGCTCGGCGGCTCCTGGGCGGTCGAGGAGATGACCGACGAGATGGAGCGCCAGGCCGAGACGATCTTCGCCCACCTCGACGCCCTCGGAGGCGGCTCGATGCTGGAGGGGGTGTACGCCGGGATCGAGGCGGGCTGGTTCCAGTCGGAGATCGCCCGTTCCGCGTACGAGGCCGAGCGGCGCATCAACGACGGCCGCCGGGTCGTCGTCGGCGTCAACGACTTCACCGAGGGCGACGACGAGCGGCCGACGATCCTGTCGATCGGGGCCGAGGTGGAGGAGCTCCAGCGAAAGCGCCTGGCGGAGGTGCGCAAGGCCCGGTCCGACGAGGCGGTGGCCTCGGTGCTGGCGTCGGTCGTGGCGACGGCGGTCGACCCGCTCGCCAACCTGATGCCCCCGATCCTGGAGGCCGTGCGGGCGTACGCCACGGTCGGAGAGATCATCGGCGCGCTCGAGCGCGTGTTCGGCCGCTACACCGAGTCCGCCTCCATCTGAGGGTCGCCGAAGTGTGGCGGTCGGCTTTGCTACGCTGCCGCCCGTGCGAGCGCTACGGACCTTCCTGATCTCGGCCGTCCTGGCCGTGGGTCTGGCCGGACCGGCCGCTGCCCAGACGACGAGCACGACCATGCCGCCCGTCCGGTCGATCCCGGTGACGCCGGCGCCCGGCGTGACGACGACGACGGCCCGGCTGACGACGGCCACGACCACGGCGCCGACGCCTGTCGAGACCGCGGCCGCCCCGATGGCCGACACCGGCCTCGCCGCCGACAAGCTCGTCCCGCTCGGGTTGCTGCTCATCGCCGTCGGTGCCGCGCTCACCGAGGCGGCACGCCGAGCGCGCCGGCCGGCGTACGCCTTCACGATCTAGGTCCCCCCATGGCCGATGACGGAGAAGACGAGGGCAACGAGGTCATCGTCTACGAGCTCGACGAGTGGACGGCCGACCAGCGCGGCGCCCTCGAGCAGCGCTTGTTGACCGCCGGCATCGAGCATCAGTGGGAGTCCGGCACAGGAGCGGACCTCGAGGCGGGATTCGAGGCGGCGCAGCCTTGGGTGGACGCGACGGACCTCGTCGTGGGCGAGCACGACGAGGAGACGGTCGACGCCATCCTCGACGAGGTCGAGAGCCCTGACGCGCTGGATGCGGTGACCGACGAAGAGGATGGCGCCATCGACGACGAGGCGACGTACGCCGTCATGAGCAACCTGTACGTGGCCGCAGACCGGCTGAAGGACGACCCCGGAGATCTGGCGCTGGCCGGCGAGTTCTTCGATGCCGCCGACGCCGCGCGGACGATCGAGGCGCCGTTCGGCATCGACGGCGAGGTCTGGCGCCGCGTGCAGGAGCTGGCGGGCGAGGTCAGCCGCGCGATCGAGCAGGAAGAGGACGACAGCCAGGTCCAGGCCCACGCCCAGCGCCTCCGGGACGTCCTCTTCACGTATGTGTAGGCCTCGCTCTGCGCCGTAGGGCCCTTCCGGCGACGGGGCTCCCGCTCGGCTGACGGCTGCTCTCCCAACGCGGCGCGCGGGGGCTCGCTGCCCGACTTCCGGTAGCGGGCGTTGCGGCCGTAGCCTCGATGGATGCTCCTCGCCGAGCTCGAGGTCCGGCACAGCCGGCCGTACTCGCCGACGAGGCGCGTGGCCCTGGGCTCCCTCTGGCTGCCCACGGACCCGTCCCCGGGCCACGGCGGCCTGCTGCTCGCGGGGATCGTGGCCGCCGGCGTCAGCGCCCTCGAGGACGACGACGAGCTCGATCGGGTCGACGCGCTGCTCACCGACCTCGAGCAGGGCCACCGCATCGTCCAGCCGCGCATCCTCCACCGCTTCCAGGCCGACACCCACGGCCTCGACCGCAGCCACCATCGCCTCATCGGCCACGGGCCGACGGGTGACGACGGCATGTCGCTCGAGATCGATGGTCACGGCGCCGTCCTGCCGCAGATCCTCGGCGCCATGTACGCCGCCGGGCAGCTCAGCTACGGCGTTCGCCGCGACGTCTTCCGCGTCCTGCGCCGGGCCACCCGGTGGACCGGCGGCATCGACGAGCGACTCCTCGCCTTCCTCACCGGCGACGAGGCCGGGAGCTTCCGCCGGAAGGGCGTTCCCAACGACGAGCGCTGGGCACTCAGGATCCTCGGCTTCGACCCCGGCACCGAACCCGCTCGGAGCGAGATCCAACAACAGTTCCGCATCCTGCTCCGCGACGCCCACCCCGACCACGGCGCCGAGGTCGAGGGGGCCGGCCAGCGCATCCAGGACCTGACCGAGGCCCGGCGCATCCTCCTCCAGACCGCATGACGAAGCCGAGGGCGGGACTCCTCCTCACGCCCGGCGCGAGCGCGACCCGCACCCAGCCGAGCCTCGTCGCAATCGACGCAGCCGTCACCGCCGTCGGTCTCGTCGTCGAGCGCATGAACTTCCCCTACGCCGACGCCGGCCGCAGGGCGCCTGATCGCCCGCCGATCCTGCTCGAAGCGGTCCGCGCCGGCGCCGCCGCGCTCGCGAAGGCGAACCGGCTGCAGCCCGAAGACCTCTTCCTCGGTGGACGATCGATGGGCGGTCGCATGTGCTCGATGGCGGTGGCCGATGGCCTCCCGGCCAAGGGACTCGTCCTCGTCTCCTATCCCCTGCACCCACCGGGCAGGCCCGACAAGCTCCGCACGGACCACTTCCCTGCCCTCGACATCCCTTGCCTGTTCGCGTCCGGGACGAAGGACACGTTCGGCACGCCCAGCGAGCTCGAGGAAGCGACCACAGCCATCCCGGGCGGAGTGACCCACGTCTGGATCGACGGGGGTGACCACGGCTTGCGCGGCAAGGACGCGGTCGTCGCCGAGGCCGTCGTCGGATGGATCGGCGATCGCCTCGGCGGCTAACCCGGCTCGACCCGGTTGAGCACGATGCCGATCGGCTGTGCGCTCACGTGGCGGAGGCTCTCGACGAGGTTTCGCACGGCCCGCCGCTTGCTGTTCTGCGCGTCGACCACGACGAGGGTGGCGTCGCACTGCGAGGCGATGGCGAGGGCGTCGGCATAGACGCCGCCGGCGGGCGTGTCGACGAGGACGAGCTCGGCCCAGGTCATGTCGTCGAGCGTCTCGCGGAACGAGCGCCCGCCGAAGAGCCCCGCAGGATCGGCGACCGCCGCACCGCTCGTCACCACCCGCAGCCACTCGCCGAGCGCGTGGCCGATCTCCGCGGTGTCGGCTTTGCCCTCCAATGCCTCGCTGAGCCCCGGAGACCTTGAAAGGTTCAGGCGATCGTGCAGGATCGGCCGTCGGAGGTCGCCGTCGATGAGCACCACGGGCACCTCGAGGCCCGCCGCCTCGCGCGCCAGGTTCACCGACGTGAACGTCTTGCCGGACCCCGCATCCACGGAGACGACGGCGAGCGTCCGCAGTCGTTCGGAGGTCGACATGAACATGAGACTCGTCCGCAACGTGCGGAAGGCTTCGATGACCTCGGGGCCGCCGGTTCGGGGGATCTCGGCGAGGACCGGAAGGCCGGTCACGCGCACGACCTCCTCGCCCGGACGCTCGGTGCTGAAACGGTCGCTGAGGACCTCGACGAGCGCCGCCAGCAAGGAGAAGGCGACGAGGGCCGCGAGGAAGGTCAGCAACCCGTCGCGGGCCGGCGTCGGCGACACCCGGTCGCTCGCAGACCGCGCAGGGGACACGACCTCGAGCCGGTCGAAGGGACGCAAACGCGCCTCCGTCGCCGCCCGGTTCAGCTCGGTGTACCGGACGAGCAGCGCTGACCGGAGCGGCGCATCGCCGGGGAGGTCGCGTGAGCTGAGCTGCCGCTCGAGGTCGGCGAGCTCGTCGGACACGCCCGACAGCGCTTCGTCGCGTGCCGCCTCCTGTCGCGTGCGCACGGATCCGACGACCGCGTCTGCCACCGCCGAAGCCAGCTGCTCCGCCCGACGCGGCGACGGGCCGTCCCCCTCGACCTCGACGAACCCGTCGTCGGTGGCGCGCGCCTGCACCTGGTCGCGCGCGTCGGAGGCGCCGCCACCGAGCTTGCCCGCCGCGACCGCCTGCACGAGCACGGCGCGCGTCGTCGCCAGCACGGCGTACGAACGGGCCAGGCGCGACGCGTCATCGGCACCGGCGTCGCCGCGTCCGGGCGTCACCGACAAGACAGCCTCGGCGCGGTACTCGTCGGGGGCGGCGTCGCTGCGGATGTAGACGATGGCGGCGAGCAGCATCGCGACCGCGAGGATCCGCCACTTCCTGCGCCAGATGACCCGCAGGTGCTCGGAGACGCCCATCAGGGGCCCGACGCTATCGGCGTCGCATCCTCGGGATTGAGTTCCTCGAGCTCGCGGTGGGCCGTTTCCGGATAGGCCGTGAGGACGAGCACGGCGAGGAGGGCAGGCCCGACGGCGAGCAGAGCGACGATCGGGGCCAACGGACGGTCGTCGCGGACGAGGAGCGCGATCACCACGAGCCCGAGGACGCTGCCGATGCGCCCGAGCCCGCTGATGATGCCGTTGGCCCGGCCCCGCAGTGAGGTCGGGAACAGCTCGGGGCCGTAGACACCGAGTGCGGGAACGGTCACCGCGCCGATGACCGACCCGACGACGGACCACGCCCAGATCGTCCAGCCGGCGGCGAAGAACATGGCGACCGTGCAACCGACGCCACCAACGATTCCGACGGCGGCGACGCGACGTCGTCCGCGGACGTCCGCCAGCCGGCCGCCGGCGACGATGCCGATCCCGCCCCAGATGTTGGTCGCGATCACGAAGAGGCTGATCCGTGACGCCGAGAAACCGCGTTCGCGTCGGAGGAACACGGTCTGGTACTGGGACGCCGGCGCGAGGAAGAGTCCGAACAGGAGCGCGCTGATCCCGAGCAACCACAGGCGTCGGTGGTGTCCGCTCATCCGCACGTTCGCGTGACGCTTCGCGAACCGACGGCTCTCCGGCAGGTGTTGCCCGAACACGAACACGAGCGGCAGGCCGATGAGCGACAGCACGAACAGCAGCCTCCACGCACGCGGCCCAAGGTCGGCCAGCGGAAGGGCGAGCAGTGCCGCCCCCGCGCCGACGGCGCCGACGAGGGTGAGCAGGCTGACGGCATAGGCGCGACAACCCGCCGGCATCTCCTCGGCCGCGAGGATGCCGATCAGCACGGCGGCGCCGGTGAGGAAGCCTCGGCCGACGACCTGGCTCACGACGAGGATCTCGAGGCTCGGGGAGATCGCGCTGACGGCGTTGACGAGGCAACCGGCGGCGATGGCCGACAGCGCGACCTTGCGTCGGCCGTGCCGATCGGCGAGGTAGACGACGAAGAGGGCGACGACGAAGTCCGCTCGGAGGATCGCCAACGCGTAGCTCTGCGCGGAGCTCGTGAACCCGAGCTCTTCGCGTGCGAACTCGATGGTCTGCCCGAGGACGACCCCGGGGTACGCGGCGACGGCGGCGAGCGCGCACAGCGCCCCGAGCATCGCCGCGGCGCGCGGGTCGATCGGTTCTGGTGGCGCCCACCACGGGTGACGCAACGGCGATCCGAGTGCCCCGAGGCTCCGGGCGTACGCCCGTCCGAGCATCCACCGGAGGAACGGCAGCACCAAGCGGTACTCGACGACCTGGTGGACGTCGACCTCGCCCGTGTCGTCGGTGTCGATGACCGTGATCATTCGACGGTAGCCCTCGACCGGACCGTTGACGGCGAGGAAGCTGCCGTCGTCCTGGCGTTCCTCGACCACCAGCCCTTCCCGGGCCGCCAGCAGCTCGGGGACCCGCTGCCTCGCCACGCGCGCGTTCGTGACCAGAAGGGGCAAGCGCCGGAGTCTACGAATCGGTAAGCCCCCACGCCCGAAGGGCCCCGGGGCGGAGCGAGGCAGACTGTGCAGATGGATGCGTTCGTCGTGCGCCCGTCGGGCCCGTTGTCGGGGACCGTGCAGGTCAGCGGCGCCAAGAACTCCGTCCTGAAGTTGATGGCGGCGACCGTGTTGGCCGAGGGCGACTTCGTCTTTCACAACGTGCCCCGCATCGCCGACGTCGAGATCATGTGCGACCTCCTCGTCTCGATGGGCGTCGACACGTTCCGCAACGGCGACACGCTGACCCTGCACCGCACGTCCGACCTCGTCCCGGAGGCACCGTACGAGCTCGTCGAGCGAATGCGGGCGTCGATCGTCGTGCTCGGGCCCTTGCTGGCCCGGTTCGGCCGCGCCTCGGTCTCGATGCCAGGCGGCGACAACTTCGGGACCCGTCCGATCGACATGCACCTGAAGGGCCTCGAGCTGATGGGCGCGGAGTTCGACATCGTCCACGGCAACATCCAGGCGCGATGCGACCGGCTGATGGGCGCCCGCATCGTCCTCGACTTCCCGAGCCACACGGCCACCGACAACCTCGTCATGGCCGCGGTGCTCGCCAAGGGGACGACGGTCATCGAGAACGCCGCGCGTGAGCCCGAGGTCGCCGATCTCGCGGCGATGCTCAACCGGATGGGCGCGAACGTCGTCGGCGCGGGGACCTCGACGATCGAGGTCCAGGGTGTGGACGAACTGCGGGCGGTCGAGCACACGGTGATACCCGACCGCATCGAGGCGGCGACTTGGGTGGCTGCGGTCGGCATCGCCGGCGGCGAGGTCACGATCGACGGTGCCCGCCCCGACCACATGGACATGGTCATCCAGAAGATGGCCGACATGGGCGTTCGGGTGTCGCCGTCGTCCTCCGGGCTGTGGGCGTCGTCGTCGGGGCGACTGCGGTCGACGGACGTCGCGACCCTCCCGTACCCGGGCATCGCGACGGACTACAAGCCGATGCTGGTGGCCATGCTCGCCGTAGCCGATGGCGTCGCCATCGTCACCGAGAACATCTTCCACGACAACCGCTTCGCCTACGTCGCGGAGCTGAACCGCATGGGCGCCGACATTCGCACCGAGGGCCACCATGCCGTCGTGCGCGGCACGTCTTCGTTGAGCGGCGCGCGGGTCAAGGCGCACGATGTACGCGCCGGGGTCGCAGTGATCCTCGCCGGGCTGGTGGCCGACGGCGAGACCGTGGTCGGCGACGCGTTCCACGTCGACCGCGGCTACGAGGACTTCGCCGGGAAGCTGCGCTCGCTCGGCGCCGACGTCGAGCGGCGTCGCTGACCGAACGATCGCTGCGGGAGCGGGCCGAGGAGCTCATCGAAGGCTTTGCCGACGGGCGCGTCGATGACGCGGTGGCCATGCTGTCGGTGATCGAGGACGGAGCATCGTCACTCGGCCTCGACGACCTCGTCGTGGACGTGGTCGACGCCCTCGTCGTCCGGGGCGCGTCGTGGTTGGAGCCCGCAGCGGTCGACCTCGATCCGTCGCGGCTGTCGGACCTGTCCTCCTTCGAGGCGTCCAAGCGTCGAGTCGCGCTCACGCCCGTCGAGCCGCCGCGGATGGAGGACCTCGAGGTCGCCGGACCGCCCGGCGCCGAGCACCACCGCCTGGCGTGGCGGGTCGGTCGGCTGCACCTCGTCGACCACCCCGACCCCGAAGCCGATCTGGCGCTGTCGGCGCTCGGCGGTGAGCGTTGCCCGTGCCTCGACGTCCTCGACGGGTGGACGACGAGTCAGTCCTCAGACCGGATGCTCGTCGTCGGTGCGCGCCGCTTGGACGAGGTCCTGACCGCGCCGGACGAGGCCATCGCGGCCCTCGCCGCGGACCTCGCGCGGTGGCGCGGCGCCGTGACGATGCTCCGCGACGACGCGCAGGCGGCGCGGGACACGAGGACGGTCGAGGTTCTCGACGGCGTGGTGCGGCACGAGGAACGGGCGGCGCAGGACCGGCTCGGTGCGCTGCGTCTCCTGGCGATCGACCCGCGACTGCAGCTCCGACTGCAGGCGTCGGTGTCCTCGACGATCGCCGCGGGTGGCCTGTCGACCGCGCTGGCCGTCGCCAACGCGGCCCGTGCCCGGCCGTCTCTCCGGGCGCTCGGGTGGAGGCTTGCGACCGCCGAGCTCGACGAGCTGTTGCCGGCGACGTGGATCGCGTCCGTGTGGGCCCGCGGCATCGCCGACGCCGTCCCGGGCCACCTCGTCGTCGACGTGACCGACGTCACGCCCGTCGGCGAACTGGTCGTCGTCGCCGCGGGACCTGGGAAGGCCCAGGTCGAAATGCGGGTTGCACCAGTGCGACAATGACGAGGCGCTCGCCTCCCGAGTGTCGACCGAGGAGCTCTCTGCCGTGGAATCCGCCCTGCTCGAAGCCGTTGAAGCCATCCGCCCTGCGCTGCAGTCGGACGGTGGCGACATGCGCGTCATCGAGCTCGACGAGGAGTCCGGTCGGGTCGACATCGAGCTGCTCGGCGCGTGTGGCGGATGTCCCATGTCGTCGATGACGTTGAAGGCGGGCATCGAGCGGATCCTCATGGACCGGGTCCCCGGCCTCACCGAGGTGCGGGCCAAGGGCATCGACTTCGACGTCGACCCTCTCGCCGCCGAAGACTGGTAGCCCAGCCTCTACATTTTCCCGGCGTGTCGAGAAGCCGGGACCCCAGGACCTTGGTGGAGGCCGCCGTCGGCGGTGACCGGGGGGCGATGGCCCGCCTCCTTTCCTTGGTCGAACGGGGTGGACAGCCGGCGCGCGACGTGGGTGCCTTCACGTATCCGCTCGGCGGACGCGCGTACACGGTCGGCATCACCGGCGCCCCGGGCGCCGGGAAGTCGACGCTGACCAACCGGTTGATCCAGACGGTGCGGGACGGCGGCGACGAGGTCGGCGTGCTCGCCGTCGATCCGTCCTCGCCCTTCACCGGAGGCGCCTTCCTCGGCGATCGTGTGCGCATGCAGGACCACGCCCTGGACGGCGGCGTGTTCATCCGCTCGATGGCGACGCGTGGCCACCTCGGCGGGCTGGCACTGGCGACGCCGCAGGCCATTCGCGTCCTCGACGCCGCCGGGTTGGCGTGGGTGCTCGTCGAGACCGTGGGCATCGGACAGGTCGAGGTGGAGATCGCGGGAGAGGCGGACACGACGGTCGTCGTGGTCAACCCGGGATGGGGCGACGCGGTCCAGGCGAACAAGGCCGGCCTCATCGAGGTCGCCGACATCTTCGTGATCAACAAGGCCGACCGCCCCGGCGCAGAGCAGACGCAGCGCGACCTCGAGGACGCGCTGGGGTACGCGACGCGCGAGCGCCACCGTCCAGCGATCGTGAAGACCGCGGCGCAGTCAGGCGAGGGCATCGACGAGCTGTGGGCGGCGATCGGCGAGCACCGGGCGTGGCTGGAGTCGTCGGGCGAGCTGGCGCGCCGGCGGGCCGAGCGCATCGATCGCGAGCTGCGAGAGATCGTCGTGCGGCGGCTGGAGCAGAAGGCCGACTCGCTGGACTTCTCGGAGCTCCACGACGAAGTGTTGGCCCGCCGCATCGACCCCTACGCCGCCGCCGACAAGATCCTCGAGGAGATGGAATGAGCGAAGACGTGTTCGTAACCGTGGAACGTCGTGACGACGGGGTCGCCCTCGTCCGCCTCGACCGGCCGAAGATGAACGCGTTGTCGGCCGCGCTCCTGTCCCAGCTGGCAGAGGCGGCGGCCGATCTCATCGCGGACCCGCCCGGGGCCGTCGTCGTCTGGGGCGGCGAGCGGATCTTCGCCGCCGGCGCCGACATCGCGGAGTTCGAGGGACCGGACGAGGCGCGGGTCATCGGCGGCAAGTTCCGCGAGGCGCTCGACGCTGTCGCCGCCATCCCCCGTGCCACGATCGCCGCGGTCAACGGCTACGCCCTCGGAGGCGGTTGCGAGCTGGCGCTCGCGTGCGACTTCCGCGTCGCCGCCGAGAACGCCAAGTTCGGCCAGCCCGAGATCCTCCTGGGCATCATCCCCGGTGGCGGTGGGACGCAGCGGCTCGCTCGTCTCGTCGGTCCATCCCGGGCCAAGGACCTGATCCTCACCGGCCGTCAGGTCGCGGCGGACGAGGCCGAGCGCATCGGTCTCGCCGATCGTGTCTTCCCCGCCGCCGACGTCCTCGACGCCGCGCTGGCGTGGGCGGCCGAGCTCGCGAAGGGGGCCGTCGTCGCGCAAGGACTCGCGAAGTCCGCCATCGACGAGGGCCTCAGTCGCACCCTTTCCGACGGACTCACGTGGGAGCAGGATCTCTTCGCCGACGTGTTCGCGACCGAGGACGCGACAACTGGCGTCAAGTCGTTCCTCGAGCACGGCCCCGGGAAGGCGACCTTCTCCGGCCGCTAGGTGGGTTTGGGTTTTCCTCGCCGTGGAGACGTTCAGGGTGTTCATCCACCGCCCTGAGGGGCGAGGCCGGGAGGTCAGCATTATGGGCATCGGAGTCAGCGTCTTCCTTCTCGCAGTGGGCGCCATCATGACGTTCGCTCTCAACGCATCGGTCTCGGGGATCAACCTCGACACCGTCGGCATCATCTTGATGGTGGTCGGCGTGATCGGCCTCATCTTTTCGGCGATGTTCTGGAGCAGCTGGGGCGGGTTCGCCGGCGGCCGCACCGAGCGCACGGTCGTCCGCGACCGCGAAGTCCTCTAGTCCGCACACGTTTGGGCGCGCTCAGTCCGTCATGACGAACTGAGCGCGCCCATTCGTCGCGTCTAGGCCCAGGCGATGGCGCCGAGCTCCAAGGGCGTCGTCAGGTCCTCGTGGGCGGGCACGACCCGCACCGTGAAGCCGTAGCGTCCAGCGGTGTCGCACGCGAACGAGCCGGAGTACCGCCCGTCGCCGTCGGACTGCGGAGACATGGCGATGCGCTGTGGCACGACGAGCTCGTCGTTCGGCCCGACGGCGCCATGCAGCAGCTCGACCGCGACGTCGTCCGGGCCAAGCGCCCCGAGGTCCACCACGACGTCGACGTGCCGCGCCGTTCCCAGGTCGGTCACCGCCGCTTCGGTCTCGACCGACACGATCTTCACGCCGTCCCAGCCCTTGGCGACCCGCTGCTTCCACGCGGCCAGAGCCCGCGCCCTCGCCTGCCCGTCGGCGCCCAAGGCGATTGCCTGCGCTGCGATCGGCTCGTAGAGCTGCTCGACGTAGTCACGAACCATCCGGCTGGCGACGACCTGCGGTCCCAGTGAGCGCAGCGACGACTTGATGCGCCGCACCCACCGCCGCGGAACGGGACCCTCGAAGCGGTCGTAGAACAGGGGGACGACCTGGCGCTCGAGGAGGTCGAACAGCGAAGCCGCCTCGACGGCGTCACGGCGCTTCATGTCCTCGTAACCCTCGGCCGAGGAGATCGCCCAGCCGTTCTCGCCGTCGAACATCTCGTCCCACCATCCGTCGAGGATCGAGCACTGGAGGGAGCCGTTGAGGGCCGCCTTCTCGCCGCTCGTTCCGCATGCTTCGAGCGGACGTCGGGGGTTGTTCAGCCAGACGTCGCACCCCTGGTAGAGCGTGCGGGCGACGGCGATGTCGTAGTCGGGGACGAACATCATCCGGTGCCGGATCTCGGGGTCGGAGGAGAACTGGATGATCTGGCGGATCATCTCCTTGCCGGCGTCGTCGTGGGGATGGGCCTTGCCCGCGAACACGATCTGGATCGGGCGGTCTGCCGACAGCAACAACGCCTTCAACCGCTCGGGCTGCGAGAGCAGGAGGTTGGCCCGCTTGTACGTGGCGAAGCGGCGGGCGAAGCCGATGGTCAGGATGCGCGAGTCCAGGGCCTCGTCGGCCCACGATGCGTCGGATGCGCTCATGCCGCGTGACACCAACGACGACCGCAGGCGCTCGCGGACGAAGGCGACCATCCGGTCGCGGCCCTGCTCGCGCGCCCGCCAGAGCTCGTCGTCGCGGACGTCGTCGATGCGGCCCCAGTCCTCGGCTCCGGCCTCGTGCCACGCCGGAAGGACGTAGCGGGACAGGAGGTCGGCCATCTCGGGACTCGTCCACGTGTTGGCGTGCACGCCGTTGGTCACCGAGGTGATCGGCACCTCATCGACGGGGACGTCCGGCCACAGGCTCTGGAACATGCGCCGGCTGGTGTCGCCATGCAGCTTGGCGACTGCGTTCGACATGCCGGCGAGGCGCATGCCCATCACCGCCATGTTGAACGGGTCGTCCGGCTCCGCGCCCGGGAAGTGGCCGAGGGCCATGAGGTCGTCGAAGTCGACGCCGCACTCGTCGGCCCAAGGCTTGAAGTAGCGCTCCATGAGCGGGCGCTCGAACTGGTCGATGCCGGCAGGCACCGGCGTGTGGGTGGTGAAGATGGTGCCGCTGCGCACCGCTTCGATGGCCTCGAGGAAGGTCAGGCCCTCGTCCTTGATGAGCCGCCGGATGCGCTCGAGGCCGAGGAACCCCGCGTGGCCCTCGTTCGTGTGGAACACCTGCGTCGGCAGGTCAAGCGCTTCGAGGGCCCGAACGCCGCCGATGCCGAGGAGCATCTCCTGGCGGATCCGATGCTCCTGCGGGTCGCCTCCGTAGAGGCGGTCCGTGACGAGGCGTCCCTCGGTGTCGTTCTCCTCGACGTCGGCGTCGAGGAGGTAGAGCCGGACCCGTCCCACGTCGGCTCGCCAGATCTGGGCGTGCAGCGGCGTGCCCGCGAGGTCGACGGTGACGCGGCTGCCGTCGACGAGCGACACGGCCATGGCATGCGGGTCGAGGGTCGGATAGCGCTCCTGTTGCCAACCGTCGGCGTTGAGCTCCTGGCGGAAGTAGCCCTGGCGGTAGAACAGGCCGATGCCGGTGAGGGGCACGCCGAGGCCGCTGGCCGCCTTGAGGTGGTCGCCGGCGAGGACGCCGAGGCCACCGCTGTACTGGGGGAGCGCCTCGGCGATGCCGAACTCCGGCGAGAAGTAGGCGATGTTGCGCAGCGGGCTCCCTGGTCGATTCTGGAACCAGTGGTCGCTCTCCAAGTAGCGGCGGAGGTCGCCATGGACCTCGCGGAGGAACGACGTGAAGGCGGGGTCCTTGGCCAGCTGCTCGAGGCGATCCCGGCGCACGAGGCCGAGGAGGCGGACGGGGTCGTGACCGGTGACCTCCCACTGGTCCGGGTCGACCCAACGAAACAGGTCGCGGGTGCGGTCGTCCCACGACCACCGGAGGTTCATCGCCAGCTCGTGCAACGGCGCCAGCGCGGTCGGGAGCTGGGGACGGACGGTGAAGCTGCGCAGCGCCTTCATCGCCTGGCCACGGTAGTGGGTACGTCCGGGCGCCTGGCACGGTCGGCGCCGGGAGTGCCAGCGTGCAGCCGACAGCCGAGCGGCAAGGCCTCGGCCCGGAGGGCGGCGCCGCAGCGCGAGGCCGAACGTGGGGAAGTTTCGGGCCGGGGCGATCAGTGGTAGGCACGCGAGGGTGATCGGACGCATCGTCATCGACGACATCCGCCCGCGTACGCTCACCGGCCGGTACCCGGCCAAGGTCGTGGTCGGGGAACAGGTGGTCGTGAGCGCCGACGTCTATAAGGACGGCCACGACATCCTCGCCGGACGGGTGCTGTGGCGGCCGTGCGACAAGAAGACGTGGACCGAGGCGCCGCTGCGGCTCGACAACCCGGGGCTCGACCGCTGGGCGGCGACGATCGTCCCCACGACGCTCGGCCGCCACGAGCTCGTCGTCGAGGCGTGGACGGATCTGTACGCCACCTGGCGCCACAAGGCCGAGGCCAAGATCGAGGCCGGCCAGGACATCGAGACCGAGCTCGAGGAGGGCGCCCGCCTCGTCGAGCAGAAGGCCAAGAAGCTCGAAGCCGGCCGCAGCGAGGACAAGGCCCACCTGCAGATGGTCGCCCGCAGCCTGCGGGACAAGGCGGCTGCGCAGACCGAGCGCCTCGCGCCGGCGCTCATGCCCACGGTCGAGCTGCTCCTGCAGGGCCCGCACAACAACAAGAGCGCCGTCACCAAGAGCGAGACGGTGCCGCTCTGGGTCGATCGGGAGCGCGCGCTCTTCGGCGCCTGGTACGAGTTCTTCCCCCGCAGCGAAGGAGGGCTCCAGGGCGCCCGCAACCGCCTCACCGCCATCGCCGAGATGGGATTCGACGTCGTCTATCTCCCGCCGATCCACCCCATCGGCCGGCAATACCGCAAAGGCCCGAACAACACGCTGACCGCAACCGACAGCGACGTCGGCTCGCCGTGGGCCATCGGCGGTCGCGAAGGCGGTCACACCGACATCCATCCGGACCTCGGCACCTTCACCGACTTCGAGGACGTCGTCCACCGCGCCCACGAGCTCGGCATGGAGATCGCCCTCGACTACGCGCTCCAGTGCAGCCCGGACCACCCGTGGGTCGCCGAGCATCCGGAGTGGTTCCACCACCGTCCCGACGGCAACATCGCCTATGCCGAGAACCCGCCGAAGAAGTACCAGGACATCTACCCGATCAACTTCTGGCCCGACAAGGAAGCGGATCGCAAGGCGCTGTGGGACGCGTGCAAGGGCATCCTCGACTTCTGGATCGCCAAGGGTGTGCGCATCTTCCGCGTCGACAACCCGCACACCAAGCCGATGGCCTTCTGGGAGTGGTGCATCGCCGACGTCCAGGCCGAGCACCCGGACGTGTTGTTCCTCGCGGAGGCCTTCACCCGTCCCAAGGTGATGGCCAAGCTGGCCGAGGTCGGCTTCAGCCAGGGCTACACGTACTTCACGTGGCGAACCGAGCAGGAGGAGATCCGGGAGTACCTCGAGGAGCTCGCCCACGGACCGGTCGCCGACTACATGCGCCCGAACTTCTGGCCGAACACGCCCGACATCCTCTCCCACCCACTGCGCAACGGCACGCCTGCGGCCTTCAAACAGCGGGTGATCTTGGCCGCCATGCTCACGCCGAGCTACGGCGTCTACAGCGGCTACGAGCTCATCGAGAACGAGCCGATGTCGGACGCCAACGAGGAGTACTTCCACAGCGAGAAGTACGAGATCCGAAATCGCGACTGGGATGACCCCCGTTCGATCGCCGGAACGTTCACCAAGATCAACCAGATCCGACGCCGCCACCCCGCGCTCCAGCGGCTCCGGAACATCGAGTTCCACGACACGACCAACCCCAACGTCCTCGCCTTCTCCAAGGCGACCGATGACGGCGCCGATGTCGTCCTGACGGTCATCAACCTCGATCCCTGGAATCCGCAGGAGTGCACGCTCGCACTCGACCTCCCGTCGCTCGGGTTGCCCTTCGACCGGCCGTACGAGGCCTACGACGAGCTGTCGAACCAGTCGTTCACGTGGAAGGGCCCGCAGCCGTACGTGAAGCTCGATCCCTACCACGAGGTCGCACACGTGCTGCACCTGCGTCCGCTGTCGTGAGCGTCGTCGAGCCCGAGGCGCCGCGACCGCTCGAGAGCACCGACCCGAACTGGTTCCAGAGAGCCGTCTTCTACGAGGTCCTCGTCCGCGGGTTCTTCGACTCGAACGACGACGGGACGGGCGACCTCCGCGGCATCACCGAGAAGCTCGACTATCTGCAATGGCTCGGCATCGACTGCATCTGGCTGCTGCCGTTCTATGAGTCACCGCTGCGCGACGGCGGCTACGACATCAGCGACTTCTTCTCGGTTCTGCCGGAATATGGCGACCTCGCCGACGCGGTCACGCTGATCGAGGAGTCCCACAAGCGCGGCATCCGCGTGATCGCGGACCTCGTGGTCAACCACACCAGCGACCAGCATCCGTGGTTTCAGGAGTCCCGCCAGGACCGGACGAACCCGAAGGCTGACTGGTACGTCTGGAACGACGACGACCATCGCTGGTCGGAGGCCCGCATCATCTTCGTCGACACCGAGAAGTCGAACTGGACGTGGGACCCGGTGCGCCAGCAGTACTACTGGCACCGGTTCTTCTCCCACCAGCCGGACCTCAACTACGACAACCCCGAGGTCCAGCAGGCGATGTTCGACGTCATGAAGTTCTGGCTCGACATCGGCCTCGACGGGTTTCGCCTCGATGCCGTCCCCTACCTCTTCGAGCGCGACGGCACCAATGGCGAGAACCTCAAGGAGACGCACGACTACCTGAAGGCGTTGCGCAAGGAGGTCGACTCCCAGTTCCCGGGTCGAGTGCTCCTGGCAGAGGCCAACCAGTGGCCGGCCGATGTCGTCGACTACTTCGGTGACGGCGACGAGTGCCAGATGTGCTTCCACTTCCCGGTGATGCCGCGCATGTTCATGGCGGTGCGCCGGGAGCAGCGCTTCCCGATCACCGAGATCCTCGCCCAGACGCCCGAGATCCCCGAGGGTTGCCAGTGGGGGATGTTCCTCCGGAACCACGACGAGCTGACGCTCGAGATGGTGACGGACGAAGAGCGCGACTACATGTACAACGAGTACGCCAAGGACCCGCGCATGAAGCGCAACGTCGGCATCAGCCGGCGCCTCGCGCCGCTCGTGGAGAACGACCGTCGGGTGGGCGAGCTGTTGCACGCCATGTTGTTCTCGATGCCGGGGAGTCCGATCCTCTACTACGGCGACGAGATCGGGATGGGCGACAACATCTATCTCGGCGACCGCGATGGGGTGCGCACGCCGATGCAGTGGACTCCCGACCGCAACGCCGGATTCACCAAGGCCGACTTCGCGCGGCTCTACCTCCCGGTGCTCATGGATCCGGTCTACGGCTACCAGGCGGTCAACGTCGAGGCCGAGATGCGCGACCAGTCGTCGATGCTGCACTGGACCAAGCGGATGATCGAGGTGCGCAAGCAGCACCCGTTGTTCGGCACCGGCTCGTTCTCCGTCGTCAACGTCGACAACCCGTCGGTGCTCGCCTACGTCCGCCAGCAGGGGGACGACATCGTGCTCTGCGTCAACAACCTCTCCCGCTTCGCGCAGCCGGCCGAGCTCCCGCTGCAGGACTTCGACGGCAAGACGCCGATCGAGCTCCTCGGACGAGTGCCGTTCCCGAAGATCGGTGAGCTGCCGTACTTCGTCACGTTGGGCGCCTACTCGTTCTACTGGTTCCAGCTCGTCGACGCCGGGGGCGCTTCGTGAAGATCGACCAGCTGCAGCCGCTTCTGTCCAAGTACCTGGCCCGGCAGCGCTGGTTCGCCGGCGCCGAGCCGAAGTCCGTGGAGATCGTCGACTCGGACGAGCTCGGCGACCGGCTCCACTGGTTGCTGGTGGAAGCGGACGGGGCCCGCTACCAGCTGCTCGTCGGGATCATCGAGGGGATGCCGCCCGAGTTCCTCCACGGCCACGACGCCGAGGTGCTCGGCGTCGCCGACAGCGAGGTGGCCTACGACGGTCTCCTCGACCCCGAGCTCGTCAAGGCCCTCGTCGCCAAGCTCGCTCCCGACGAGGAGATCATGCGGGTGCGTCCGATGGGCGCTGAACAGTCGAACACCTCCCTCGTGCTCGACGATCGGCTCGTGCTGAAGGTGTTCCGTCGCATCCACGAGGGACCAAACCCCGACATCGAGGTGACGACGGCGCTTGCCGATGCCGGTTTCGAGCACGTCGCCGCGCCGGTCGCGACGTGGGAGGAGTCGGGCACCCACCTCGCCATCGTCCAGCCCTATCTCGCCGGTGGAACGGACGGGTGGGCGTTGGCCCTCACTTCGCTTCGCGATCTCTACGGCAGCGAGTGCGAGGACCCCGCCGACTGCGGCGGCGACTTCGCCGCGGAGGCCCGCCGGCTCGGTGCGGTGACCGGCGCCATGCACGTCGCGTTGGCCTCTGCGCTCGGGACGGGCAGGCCAGACACCGGCGAGTGGGCGGGATTGATGGAGCGCCAGCTCGAGCGCATCGCCGCGCGCGAACCGTGGAACGCTCGCGCCAACGCCACCTTCGAGCGGCTCCGGGACATGGCGTCGCCGGGACTCGCGCTCCGCGTCCACGGCGATTTCCACCTCGGGCAGGTCCTGCGCACCGACACCGGTTGGTTCGTCCTCGACTTCGAAGGCGAGCCGGCGCGGCCGCTCGACGAACGCCGCGAGCGCTCGTCCCCACTCAAGGACGTGGCGGGGATGCTCCGCTCGTTCCAGTACGCCACGGCCGTCGTGCTCCGGGAACGCGAGGACTTCGAGATCGAGGCGTTGACACCCAAGGCCGAGGCGTGGGAGCAGCGGAACCGCCGCGCCTTCCTCGACGGCTACTTCGGCGCCGCGGGGATCGACGACCTGCTCCCGCCGTCGCGTGACGACATCGACGCCGCCCTGCGCGCCTGGGAGCTCGACAAGGCGATCTACGAGGTCGGGTACGAGCGCGACCACCGCTTGGACTGGGTCGACATCCCCGAGACCGCAATCGCCCGCCTGCTTTCAGGGTAGGAGTCCGAAATGGCCCGTACGACCCGTTCCTCGTCCGCGTCCTCTCCCGCACCCGACCCCGTCGCCGGCGAGCTGGCCCGGTTGGTACAGGGGGAGCACGGCGATCCCCACCACGTGCTGGGGTTCCACAAGGTCGACGGGAACACCGTCGTCCGTGCCTACCGGCCCGAAGCGACGTCCGTGCGCGTGCTCCTGCGCGGGGGTGCGTCGGTCGACCTCGAGCGCGTCCACGAAGCGGGGATCTTCGTCGGCACGGTCCCCGAGACGGCCGGCGAGGAGGGGTACGAGCTCGAGGCGAGCTACCCGTCGGGCGACACCGCCACCATCGGTGATCCCTACCGATTCTGGCCGACGCTCGGCGAGCTCGACCTCCACCTCATGGGCGAGGGCCGGCACCACGATCTGTGGAAGCAGCTGGGCGCGAACCATCGGGAGCACCAAGGCGTGAGCGGCACCTCCTTCGCCGTGTGGGCCCCGAACGCCAAGGGCGTGCGGGTCGTCGGCGACTGGAACCTCTGGGACGGTCGGGTCCATCCGATGCGCACGCTCGGCGGATCGGGCGTGTGGGAGCTGTTCATCCCCGGAGTGGAGCCCGGGGCGCGGTACAAGTTCGAGATCGTCACGCCGTCCGGGGCCTTGACGCTGAAAGCCGACCCGATGGCCTTCGCCACGGAGGTCCCCCCCGGCCAGGCGAGCGTCGTGTGTGCGCCGCGCTACGAGTGGACCGACGGGGACTGGCTGGCCCGCCGCGCCGAGACCGACTGGATGAAGCACCCGATGTCGACCTACGAGCTCCACCTGGAGTCGTGGCGCCGCAAGCCCGAGGAGGGCGATCGCCCGCTCACCTACCTCGAGCTGGCGGAGGAGTTGCCGGCGTACCTCGAGGACCTCGGCTTCACCCACGTCGAGATGATGCCGGTGGCAGAGCACCCCTTCGGCGGGTCGTGGGGCTACCAGGTGACGTCGTACTTCGCGCCCACGTCCCGCTTCGGTTCACCGGACGACTTCCGTCACCTCGTCGACAAGCTGCACGAGCGGAACATCGGTGTCATCGTCGATTGGGTCCCGGCGCACTTCCCGAAGGACGAGTGGGCGCTGGCCAGGTTCGACGGCACCTCCTTGTATGAGCACGCCGACCCGCGACAGGGAGAGCACCCCGATTGGGGCACGCTCGTGTTCAACTTCGCACGGAACGAGGTCCGCAACTTCCTCATCTCGAACGCGCTGTTCTGGATCGAGGAGTTCCACATCGACGGCCTCCGGGTGGACGCCGTCGCCTCGATGCTCTACCTCGATTACTCCCGCAAGGAAGGCGAGTGGGTTCCGAACGAGCACGGCGGTCGCGAGAACCTCGCCGCCGTGTCCTTCCTGCAGGAGATGAACGAGGTCGTCTACGGCGCCAACCCCGGGGTGATGACGATCGCCGAGGAGTCGACGGCGTGGCCAGGCGTCTCCCGCCCCGTGTACGTCGGCGGCCTCGGGTTCGGCTTCAAGTGGAACATGGGCTGGATGCACGACACGCTCGACTACTTCTCCAAGGAGCCGGTGTACCGCCGCTACCACCACAACGAGCTGACGTTCGGGTTGCTGTATGCCTTCAGCGAGAACTTCTGCCTGCCGCTGTCGCACGACGAAGTGGTGCACGGCAAGGGGTCGCTCCTGAACAAGATGCCAGGCGACCGTTGGCAGAAGTCGGCGAACCTGCGCTCGTTGTACGCGTGGATGTGGGCCCATCCCGGCAAGCAGCTGTTGTTCATGGGTGGCGAGCTCGCGCAGTCGTCGGAGTGGAACCACAACGTCTCCCTCGACTGGCACCTTCTCGACTACCCCGAGCACCGCGGCGTCCAAGACCTCGTCCGCGCCCTCAACGCCGCGTACCGCGCGGAGCCCGCGCTCTACGAGAAGGACTTCACGCCGGACGGGTTCCGGTGGATCGACGCCAGCGACGTCGATTCCAACGTGCTGTCCTTCCTCCGCCTGAACGGAGACGGCTCGCGCCAGCTGGCGTGCATCGCCAACCTCTCGGCGATCGTCCGGGAGGGCTATCGCATCGGGTTGCCAAGCGGAGGTCGTTGGCGTGAGGTCATGAACTCCGACGCCGCGCAGTTCGGCGGCAGCGGAGCGGGGAACGGCGGTTCGGTCGACGCCGACGGCGACACCTGGCACGGCCAGCCGCACTCCGCGCTGGTCACCTTGCCGGCGCTCTCGGTGCTGTGGTTGGTTCCCGACTGAGTCGCTTTGGGGAGGTTTTTGCCTCCTGGACGCGCAAAGACCTCCCCGGAACGGAGTGGAGGTCGTCTCCCTCCAACAGGTAGCTTCGTTCGCTGTGTCAAGACCGCTGGCACTGGTCGTCCACGGACACTTCTACCAGCCGCCGCGGGAGAACCCGTGGACGGAAGAGGTGCCGCGGGAGGCGTCCGCGGCGCCGTTCCACGACTGGAACGAGCGCATCGCCCTCGAGTCGTACCGGCCGAACGCGTTCGCCCGAGTCCTCGACGAGCGGGGCCGCGTCGTCGCCATCGTCAACAACTACGAGCACCTCAGCTTCGACTTCGGTCCGACCTTGACGTCGTGGCTCGAGGAGCACGAGCCCGACGCATACCAACGCGTGCTGGCCGCCGACCGCGACTTCGGCGGCGGCGTCGCCCAGGCCTACTTCCACGTGATCCTCCCACTGGCCACGCCACGCGACGTGCGGACGCAGGTGCGGTGGGGCTTGGCCGAGTTCGAGCACCGCTTCGGCCGTCGCGCCGACGGGATCTGGCTGCCCGAGACGGCGGTCAACGACGACGTGCTGCGGATCCTCGCGGAGGAGGGCGTGGCCTTCACGATCCTGGCCCCCGGGCAGTCCGCCGAGCCGCTCGACACCAGGGAGACCCATCGGTGGGTCGACCCGCTCGACCCGTCCAAGACCGTCGACCTCGTCTTCTACGACGGCGGTCTCTCCCACGCCGTGGCCTTCGAGCTCAGCGGCCTCACGAGCCAGGCCCTGCTCGACCGCGTGCAGGCGGCGGCGGGCGAAGAGGGCGGGCTCGTCACGATGGCCGCCGACGGCGAGACGTTCGGGCACCACCACCACTGGGGCGATCGCCTCCTCGCCTACGCGCTCGCGGTCGAGGCACCCAAACGCGGGATCGAGATCACGACAGTCGCCGAGTACCTGCGCGAACACCCGCCCGAGCGCACGACCGAGGTCGTCGAGAGCGCGTGGTCGTGCGCCCACGGCGTGGGTAGGTGGAAGGAGGACTGCGGCTGCGCGACCGGCGGCGGCGCAGGGTGGAACCAGCAGTGGCGCACGCCGTTGCGCGCCGCCCTCGACGTCGTGCGGGAGGCGGTCGACGAGGCCTTCGAGCGGCGGGGGCGTGTCGTGCTCCACGATCCGTGGGCCGCTCGCGACGACTACGTCCGGGTCCTGCTCGGCGCCGTCGATCGCGAGGCGTTCGCGGTGCAGTGGGTCAAGGGTGACCGCGTCGAGGCGTTCACGCTGCTCGAGGCGGCGCGGCACTCGATGGCGATGTACACCTCGTGCGGCTGGTTCTTCAACGACGTCGCCGGCCTCGAGACCGTGCAGGACCTCCGCTACGCCGCGCGAGCGATGGACTGCCTGCGCGAGCTCGGCGAAGTGCCGCCGACCGACGCCGTCCTCGGCGTGCTGGATGACGCCGTGAGCAACGTGCCGACCGAGGGGACAGGTCGCGACATCTGGCGTCGCCACGTGGTGCCGGCGCGCGTCGACGCCGATCGGGTCGTCGCCCACCTCGCGCTCGTCGAGCTGCTGGAGGGGCGGGAGCCGGCGCCGCGAGTGGCGACGTTCGACGTCGAGGTCACCGACCACGGCCACCGCGACCGCGGTGCGCTGGCGATGTGCTGGGGCTCGGTCGTGCTCACCCACAGGCGGACAGGCCGGCGCAGCGAGCACGTGTACGCCGCCATCCACCTCGGCGGCCTCGAGGTGTTGGGCGCAACGCGCCCGCCCGGGATGTACGACGAGGCCGAGATCGCGCGATTGCAGGAGGCGTTCGCCGCCGACGCGCCGGTCACCACCCTGCTCCGGTTGGTCAGCGATGGGTTCGGGCCCCGCGAGTTCGGGCTGGGATCGGCGCTCCCGGACGCGGCGGAGCAGATCCTCGAGACCGCGGCCCGGATGCTGACGGACCGATTCACCGGAGCGTACGACCAGCTGTTCTCCGACCATCGACCGACGCTCACGGCGCTGGCGGCGGCCGGGTACCAGCTGCCTCCGGAGCTGCGAGCCCCGGCCGAGCTGGCGCTGGGCCGCCGGCTCACCGCGGCGATGTCTCTGGCCGGAGGGTCGCTGGACCCGGACGACTACGCCGACGCCGTCACCATCGCCCGGGAGGCGCGAGCCAACGGCGTCACGTTGGACGCGCCGGCGGCGCAAGCTGCCGTCGACCGGCTCGTGCTGACGGCGGTGGAACGGACGCTGGCGGATCCGTCGCGCCTGAGCGAGGTCCACGGCGTGCTCCTGCTGGCGGCGTCGCTCGGAATGGAGCCCTTCGTGGGACGTGCCCAGGAGCTCGTGTTCGACGCGCTGACCGACGAGACGAACGCCGCGCGCGACGCCGTCGTCCCGCTGGCCGAGGCCCTCGGCCTCGTCCTCTGACCGGGGACTCTGCCCCGCGTAGGGGATGGTCGTGCCGGAAGTCAACCAGGGTTGACAAAGCGGGTGCGTCAACGTACGTTGACGGCATGTCGGAAGCGACCAAGCTCGCGGGAGCCGCCAGCAGCAAGGACCCGGCGGTCGGGCTGCGGGCCGTGTGCGCGCTGCGCACGCTGCTGGAGTCGCTCGAGGCGCTCCAGGTCGAGAACGCCCGCGACGCGGGATGGTCGTGGGAACAGATCGCGTCGGTGCTGGGGGTCAGCAAGCAGGCCGTGCACAAGAAGCACGCCGGCGGCTGGTTGCGAAAGGGGAGATGAGATGTTCGAGCGGTTCACGGACCGGGCGCGGCACGCGCTGGTGATCGCACAGGAGGAGGCACGTGGCCTCGGTCACAACTTCCTGGGCACCGAGCACCTCCTCCTCGGGATGCTCGTAGAGGCCCAGGGGGTCGCCGGACGTGTCCTCCTCGAAGAGGGTCTGACGGCCGATGGTGTGCGGGAGGCCATCGCCATGACCATCGGTCGATCGACGTCGCCAGTCGTCGACGAGGCCACGGCGCTGGCGACGATCGGGATCGATCTCGACCAGGTGACCGCAGCGGTCGAGGAGGCCTTCGGAGAAGGAGCGCTCGATCGTGAGCGGAGCCTCGGCCGCCGCCGGTCGCGCCGTCTGCAGGGCGGCCCGCCGTTCGTCCCGCGGGCGAAGAAGTCGCTCGAGCTCGCGCTGCGGGAGGCGATCGCGCTCGGTCATTCCTACATCGGCACGGAACACCTGCTGCTGGGAGTGCTCCGCCTCGGCGAAGGGGTCGCCTACGAGCTCCTTGCGGAGCGCACGGATGTCACCCAGCTACGGCCCAAAGTCGTCGAGGAGCTCAGCCGCCTTCGACCCGGCGCTTGAGGTTGCGCAGGTTGCGGCGCCAGATGAGCCGCAGGAGCTGACCGCCGACGACGCCGCCGACGGGGCCACCCATCCACCACGGGAACGCCAGCCGCTCGTCCCACGTGAACTTCGTGCGCCCATGACGGCGCCGCCGCAGCGTGAAGCGGCCTTCCCCGATGACGGCCCCGACGTGGCGGATCCCCATGGCCCGTCCGGGCCGCCACTCGGTCACCTCCATGCGGTCGGTCAGCCGGAGCGGACCGACGCGCGTGTCGCAGTCGAAGGCGGTGCCGACGCCGGAGCGGCGGACTGACGTGAATCGGATCGCCTCGGCGTCGTGCATCCACTCGACGTGAGACGCGATGTCCTTCACCGATGACCACACGGCGCGCGGCGGCGCGTCGATCGTCGTGGACACCCGGACGCGGGTCAGGACCCGACCGCCGCCCGCAGCTCGGCTGCGGCGTACTCGGGCGGCAGCACGTTGATGAGGACTCCGGTCCCCAGCTCGAAGCCCGCGATCGTCGTCACCTTCGGGAGCAGGTGGATGTGCCAGTGGAAGTCGGCGGTCGAACGGAAGGGCGAGTAGTGGAGGACGACGTTGTAACCGACGTTGCCGACGGTGCGGCGCAGTCGGACGAGCGCGTCGCGCACGGCGCGGCCGACCGCCGTGAGGTCCTGCGGCTGCGCCTGGTGGACGAAGGCCTCGTGGGTGCGTGGTAGCACGAGCATCTCGTAGGGCGTGCCGCTCCAGAACGGGCACAGCACGAGGACGCGGTCGTCGACGTCGACGATCCGATGCTTGACCTCCTCCTCGGCCTCGAGCGTCGTGCACAGCAGGCACGCGCCCTGGAAGCGGTCGAAGCCCGCCTGCTCGTCGACAAGCTCACCGGGTACGAACGGCATGCTCATGAGCTGGCCGTGCGGGTGGTCGAGGGATGCCCCGGCGTCGCGGCCCGAGTTGGTGATGAACTGGGTGTACCGCAGCCCTCCGACGGTGGCGTGTTCCTCGATGCGGTCGCGCACCGCCGCCATCACGAGGCCCGCTTGCGGGTCGGTCAGGTCGGCCCACGTCGTCTCGTGACTCGGCGAGAACACGACGACCTCGTGGATGCCACTGGCCGGTGCCTGCGTGAAGACGGGCCCGATGTTCGTGACCGACATCAGCTCGCGGCCGGAGAACGCCGGATACAGGTTCGGTACGATCCGCACCAGCCACTCGCCCTGCGGCCCGTAGGTCTCGAGCGCCGGCGGCGTCGCCTCCTCGTTTCCCGGGCAGAACGGGCA
>DATLED010000078.1:0-63630 GCA_035525495.1 Acidimicrobiales bacterium
GGTGCTGTGGTGGCGCCGCGGGATCCCGAACCTCTGGGGCCCGCGGCCCACCGCTGCGCTTCCGGTCGCCGCCCTCGCCAGCGGCGCCGTCGTCGTCGCCCGCTTCGCCGCCGGAAGGCGGCCGACCGCGCCTACTTGATCAGCGGGTCCCGGGGGAGCCCGAGGATGCGCTCGCCGATCTGGTTCCGCTTGATCTCGGACGTGCCGCCGGCGATCGACATGGCGCGGTGCATGAGCACGAGCATGTTCGACATCCCGCCGGCGCCATCCATGAAGGCGGCTTCGGGACCGTTGAGCTCCGTCAGGACGGCGGCGGACTCGTGGCCGAGCTCGGAGAGCACGAGCTTGGTGATCGCGCCTTCGGGTCCGGGTTCGGCGCCCGAGACGGCGCGGTTCGCCGAGCGCAGGTTGAGCAGTCCCATCGCCTGGTGCGTGGCGATGTACTCCCCGATGCGCGGCGCTCCCCCGGTCAGGCGCTCGGGAGCGGCGTCGAATGCCGGCACGAGGGCGGCGCCGGGCATCGACATGCCTCCCTGCCCACCGCCGATGGACACGCTCTCGTTCCCGAGCGTCGCCCGGGCGACCGTCCACCCGCCGTCGACGGGACCCACCACGTCGTCGTCGGGGACGAGCACGTCGTTGAAGAAGACCTCGTTGAACTCCGAACCACCGCTCGTCATCTTCAGCGGCCGGACCTCCACGCCCGGCGCGTGCATGTCGATCACCATGGTCGTGATGCCGTCGTGCTTGGGGACGTCGGGGTTCGTGCGGACGGTGGCGAACCCCATGCCCGCGTAGTGCGCACCGGACGTCCACACCTTCTGGCCGTTGACCAACCAGCCGCCGTCGACGCGCGTCGCCCTCGTCTTGATGCCGGCGGCGTCCGATCCGGCGTCCGGCTCGGAGAAGAGCTGGCACCAGACGACGTCCTGGCGGAGCGCCGGCATCACCCAACGCTCGACCTGGTCGGGGTTGGCGTACTGGATGAGCGTGAGGATGTTCCAACCGGTGATGCCGTAGCCCGGTCGCTTGATGCCGGCAGTCTCGAACTCCTGCTCGATCACCAGCTGCTCGACTGCGCCGGCGTCACGCCCGTAGGGCTTGGGCCAGTGCGGCATGACGTAGCCGGTCTCGATCAGCTTGTCGCGCTGCTCGTCCGACGAGAGGCTCTTGATGGACTCGGCGAAGGCCCGCACCTCGGTGCGGATCGCCTCCGCCTCGGGCGGCAGCTCGATGGCCTTGGCACGGACGACACCTCGGCGGGTGAGGCCGACCAGGTCCTCGGAAGCGACCCGCGGCTCGAGCAACGCCAGGAGCGTCGTGGCCCGTCGCATGAACAGGTGGGCATCGTGCTCCCAGGTGATGGCGATGCCGCCGTGCACCTGGGTGTTGAGGTTGGCGCAGAGGTCCGCCGCCGGTCCCGCCAGCGTCGCGGCGATGGCCGCGGCGTAGCTCAGCTGGTCGCCGCCGGTGGCTGAGGCGCGAGCCGCGTCCCACACCGCCGACGTGGCGAGCTCGGTGGCCACCGCCATGTTGGCGCAGTGGTGCTTGACCGCCTGGTACGTCCCGATGACCCGACCGAACTGCAGCCGCTCCTTGGCGTAGCCGGCCGCCATCTCGGTGGCCTGGCGCGCCAGCCCGACGGCCTCGGCGGACAGGATCGTCCGCGCCAGGTCGACGAGCACCTGACGCGCTCCCGGCAGGACGGTCGCTGCAGCTCCCTCCAACGTGACCCGCGACGAACGTCGCGTCGGGTCGAGGTTCCGGGGCGTGTCGACGACGACGCCCTCGCCGACCTCGACGATGACCGCGTCATCGCCGGCCGCCAGCACGAGCACCTTGGCGAGCCCGCCACCAACGACGGTCCCGGCCGAACCACTGACGGTGGAGCCCGAGACCGTGACGGACCCCCCGAGGCCGATGCCCGCGGTCAGGGACCCATCGACGAGACCGGGGAGGAACGTCTTCTTCGTCACGTCGTCGCCGGCGGCGGCGATGACCGCGCTGGCGATGACCGTCGGGACGAACGGACCGGGGGCGACGGCGCGGCCGAGCTCCTCGACGACGATGACGAGCTCCTCGAGTCCGTACCCGGACCCGCCGTGGTCCTCGGTGACGTGGAGGCCGAGCCAGCCCAGGTCGACGAGCTCGGCCCAGAAGGGCGGCAGCACCTCGGTCGACGCCTCGAG
Source organism: Acidimicrobiales bacterium (assembly GCA_035525495.1). Classification (GTDB taxonomy): domain Bacteria; phylum Actinomycetota; class Acidimicrobiia; order Acidimicrobiales; family CADCTF01; genus DATLED01. The sequence goes on from DATLED010000078.1 coordinate 2,190, forward strand.
CAGGTCGCGGGCGGTCCGTCGCGCCTCGCGGCGGGTGAGGAAGTCGGAGGCCGTGTCGGCGAGGGCCCGGTGGTCGTCGGTGATCGCGATGGACATGCGCCGGACCTTACGGGAACGGGGGCCTTCCGGTCCGCTCCGTCCCCACGCCGTCATCGTCGATCACGTCGAGGAGCGCCGGCTCGAGCTCCCTCGCGTAGACGACCGCAGGCGCGCGAGGTCGCCATGAAGGCGGTGGAGCTCGGCCTCGAGACGATCGAGCGCCTCAGGCGTCGGCGACGCCTGACCGGGAGCGTCGACGCGCCAGGGGTTCGCCAACAGCCGCTCCACCCTCGCCCGCACGGCGCGCTCGTCGAGGCCGAGCGCAGCGAAGAGCTCGGCGGTCGGCGCACCCTCTCGCGCCATGGCGATGACCACGTGCTCGGTGCCGACGTATCCATGGCGGAGCTCGAGGGCGACGAGGTAGGCGGTGACGAGCATCTCCCGGACGTCGTCGCCGGCGGGGTCGCCCGCGGCCTTCGTCCTGCGCCGCGGCTTCGCCGGAGGAGGGAGCTCGACGCCGAGGTCGACGAGGACGCGCGCACCGAGGTTCTGACCGTGGATGACGATCGCCCCGAACAGATCGTGGACCGTCCGCGGGTGTGTCGCCAGGATCTCCGTGAGGCGCGGCGTGAGCTCGACGACGTCCCGGGCGTCGCCGAGGTCTCCCGCGTGGCGCATCATCCGGACCTGCTCGACCGCTGTCCGCAGCGCCGACTGGCAGACGGAGGACAGCGGGATCGCGGCTTCCCGCACCTCCCGCTCGAGGTCGTCGGGGAGGTAGACGTTGACCTTGCCCATCGGTTAAGCATAACCCCATGGATAACCCCATCACGGGTGTGTGCGAGGATGCCGCGGGCACTGCCGCCCGCCTGGCCTCGTTCCCGCAACTCGTCGGCATCCAGCTGGCGGTCGTCTCGGACGCGGCGATCGAGGTCGCGGCAGCCGGCGTCGCCGATGCCGACGCGCCGGGTTCAGCGGTCACCTCCTCGACGCGATTCCGGCCGGGCTCGATCACGAAGCTCGTGACGGCGACCCTCGTCCTGCAGTGCGTCGACGACGGTCTCGTCGAGCTCGACGAGCCCGTGACGAGGCACGTGCCGTCCTTCAGGCTCCGCCGGGGGGCGGACGCCGACCGGGTCAAGGTGGCGCACCTGATCGCACACTCCTCGGGCATCGATGCCGGCGACCTGTTCGTCGACACGGGCGATGGTGACGACGCCGTCGAGCGGTACGTCGATCTCCTCGCCGACGTCGGGCTCCTGTACGAGCCCGGACGCTGGATGTCGTACTGCAACGCCGGCTTCGTCCTCGCCGGGCACCTCGTCGAGCGCGTCCGCGACCAGCCGTGGGAGGACGTCGTCACCGAGCGCATGCTCGGGCCCCTCGGTATGGAGTCGACGTCCTTCCTGACCGGAGAGGCGGAGGAGGCGCGGCCGGCCGAGGGCCGGGCTCGCGGGCACCTCGCGGCGTTGGGGGCCATCGCCGCGGTGCCGGATGGGACGCTGGCCGCCGACCCGATGTGCACGCGCGGCCTCGGGCCGGCGGGCGCCACGCTGTCCAGCACGGCCGGGGACCTCGCACGACTGGCGGCATCGCACCTCGGGGTCCGCCGCGAGGACGTCCCGCCGGTGTTGGCGGCGACGTCGGCCGCTCGGATGCGCGAGCTGCACGCGCGGGCCCCCGGCGGGGTCACGCGCATGGCAGGGATGGGTTATGCGTGGCAGGTGTGGCGCGGCGCGGGTGCCGACGTGCCGCTGCTCCCGCGGATCGGTGGCGCCAACCCCGGCCAGTCCGGGCTCATCGCGGTCGACCCGGCCTCCCGCCAGGCGATCGTCGCGCTGACGAACAGCGACCAGGGCGTCGGCGCCCTCAACCTGCTGCTCGACGGGCTCGGCCCGCTGGCCGTGCCTGACGACGAACCCCCGCCGGAGGACCTGTCGGCCTACGTCGGGAGCTACGCCTCGGACCTGATGACGGTGGACGTCGAGGTCGGCGACGCCGGCGGTCTCGTGTTGCGGATCGGGCCGATCGAGCACGCGCGCGTCGGCGCCGTCCTCATGAGCGCGACCTTCGGCGTGTTGACCTACCCGCTGACGCCGGTCGACCGAACGACGTTCTCGTCGACGATGGGCCCCGTGGCGTTCATCGACGTGGACGACGACGGCCGCCCCCAGCTCCTCCGGTGGCGCATGCGCGCCCTCCGCCGGCGGTCGTCGTGATCTAGCGTCGGCGCCCATGTCCGAGGTTCTCGAGCGGTATCAGGGTCTGGCGGCGGAGTTCGGCCAAAGGGTCGAGGCGACGCCCGACGACCGCTGGTCGACGCCCTCGCCGTCGTGCCCAGGGTGGACGGCGCGCGACATCGTGGCCCACGTCGTCGATGGGCAGCGCTACGTCGTGGCGGCCATCCAAGGGATCGAGCCCGAACCCGTGCCTGACGACGCCGACCCGAAGGAGCTGTTCCAGGCGTCGAACGCCGCGCTCCAGGCCGCGGCCGCGCAACCCGAGGCGCTGGTCAAGCCGGTGAAGTCACCGATGGGAGAGCTGCCGGCCGAGCTGATCCTCGGGCGGATCATGTCGATGGACGTCCTCGTGCACACCTGGGACCTCGCCCGGGCCGTCGGCGGCGACGAGCACCTCGACCAGGACGCGGTCGCCCATGCCTTCGAGGGCATCCGACCCGTCGGACCCATGCTGCGGCGGCCCGGGTTCTTCGGCGACGAGGTCGAGGCGCCGGAGGGTGCGGACCTCCAGACGCAGTTCCTCAACTTCCTCGGGCGTCGCCCGTAGCTCGTCTAGACCGGGCAGCTCCCATCGTCGCAGACCTCACCGTCGGCAGGTCCCGCGACGACCTCGATGGCGGTGTGGGACTTCTCCCAGGCCCGTTCGAGGACCCGGACGAACACGTCGGTCGACTGCGCACCCGCCACGGCGAACCTCCGGTCGACGAGGAAGAACGGCACGCCCGTCACGTCGAGCTCCTCGGCCGCGGCTTCGTCGGCCCGCACGTGCGCCCCGAAGGCGTCGCCCGAGAGCACATCCTTCACCTCGCCCTCGTCGAGGCCGGCCTCGCCGGCCAAGCGGACCAGCGTGTCGGGGTCCCCGATCGGCTCGCCTTCGGTGAAGTAGGCGCGCAGGAGGCGCTCCTTCACCGCGCCTTGGACGCCTCGCTCGGCCGCCAGGTGGAGCACCCGATGGGCGTCGAAGGTGTTGCCGGCGCGGGTGCGCGCGAAGTCGAACTCGAGGCCTTCCTCGGCGGCGACGTCGGTCATGTGGTGCAGCGTGGCCATGGCCCGGTCCCCGCTCATGCCGTACTTCTTCGCCAGCCGTGAGGCGTAGTCGCCTTGCCGTTCACGAGGCGCCCTCGGGTCGAGCTCGAAGCTCCGCCACACGACCGACACCTCGTCGCCGTGGGCGAAGGATGCCAGCGCCTCCTCGAAGCGGCGCTTGCCGATGTAGCACCACGGACAGACCACGTCGGACCAGATCTCGATCTGCACCCCGCGGTCAACGCCGCTTCGGCGAGGTCGATTCCCGGGACCTTGCGACACTGGCGTAGGTGGGCGCGGTGCAGGGATGATCGGGAGGTGCCCGCCGAGCCCGTCATCCGCGACGCGGTCGCCGACGACCTTCCGGCGATCTCCGGGCTCTACAACGCCCTCATCCCCTCGACGACCGTGGCGTGGACCGAGTGGGCCGAGACCATCCAGGATCGCCGCGCCTGGTTCGCGGCGCGCACAGGCTCTGGGGACGCGACGCTCGTCGCCGAGGCCGGCGAGGGCGGTGTCATCGGCTACGCGGCCTACGGGCCGTTCCGCGACAACGTCAAGTGGCCGGGTTACCGCTGGACGGTCGAGCACACCATCCACGTCGACGGCGATTGGCATGGGAAGGGCGTCGGAAGGGCGCTCCTGGAGGCGCTGGTCGACCGAGCCCGCGCCCAGGGCATGCATGTCATGATCGGCGCCCTCGATGGGGCCAACGAGGCGTCGATCCGGTTCCACGTGCGCCTCGGCTTCGAGGTCGTCGCCCGCCTTCCAGAGGTCGGTCGGAAGTTCGACCGCTGGCTCGACCTCGTCCTGGTGGAACGGAAGCTGGATTAGCCCACGACCGTCACGGTGCCGGCCGCGCCGTCGACCGTGACCGTGGCGCCGTCGGCGATGGCGCGGGTGGCGACGTCGACACCCAGAACGCACGGGATGCCGTACTCGCGAGCGGCGATCGCCGGGTGCGAGCCGATGTCGCCGGTGTCGACGACCACCGCTGACGCGATCCCGAACAACGCCGTCCACGGCGGGGACGTCATGACGCACACGAGGACGTCGCCAGGTTCGAGTCGGTCAGCGTCCTCGAGGTCGACGATCACGCGCGCGGTGCCGGTGGCGATCCCGCGCGAGGCGGCGATGCCGCGAAGCACGCCGTCGGCCGGCGCAGCCGAAGGCGCGATCGCCGGCACGTCTCCGCCGATGACCGGTGGCGGCACCCAGCGACAGCGCTGCTCGTGGGCGGCGCGTCGCTCGGCCGCGACGCGACCGAGGTCGCCCGAGGTCGACGACTCGAGCTCCTCGGGCGTCAGGAACAGGACGTCGGAGGCGTCGTCAAGCACGCCATCGGCGGCGAGCGCATCGCCGCGGCGGAGGGCGGCATGGCGCAGCGCACCCACGAGGGCGACCTGCCAGAGCGCCCGCTCCTCCCGCACGGCGACGTAGGACTCGACGCGCGCGACCCGACGCCGGAACCGTGCGAGGGAGTCATCGTCGTCCCCGAGGCGCGCCTCGATCTCGGCCACCAGCGCTTCCCGCCGGGCCGCGGCCGCGGCAACGGCCGACGCGGGTTCGGGGGTCGACGGCGCCGCCATCTGCGCCACCTGGGCCCAGAAGCCTTCGGCCTGCTCGTTCCAGGTGGGGCAGGCGATGTCCCACCCCTCGGCGCGCAGGCCGAAGTGGGCGAGGAAACCGTCGACGGCCTCGATGAAGGACGGCGCGGCACCGCTCGCCCGCAAGGTCGTCATCGCCGCCGAGACGTGATCACCGGACAACGCCGCCCGTGCGGCAGCGTCGTCCGCGGCGAGCCGACCGAGCTCCCACAGGTGCTGGTCGGCCAGCAGCGTCACGTTGTCGTAGCCCTGCGCGAGCTCATGGGCGACGAGGCGGGACGCGTCACCGAACAGACCACCGATCGCACGCGCCAACAGGTCGAGGTCGTTGCCGCAGACGTACGCCGGCAGCATCGTCATCTGCAAGCCGTAGCACTGCAGCTCGGCGAGCCGACCGAGCGGGATGGATCCGTCGGCGGCCTCGATGTCGGCCCAGGCCTGCTTGGCGCTCGGCAGGCACCGCTCGTGCCAGATGCCGAGCGCCGAGCCGTGCTGTTCGAGCAAGCGAGCGCAGCCGGCGACGGTGGCCGCCTGCAGCTCGGCCGTCGGCGGCGTGTCCGGGTAGTACGCGAACCCGGATGCCTCGGGGATGTCGCCGAACGAAGGAGGGAGCATCATCCCGACCTCTTCGTAGGCCCGGCGCGACCCGGCGACACCGATCCGCTCGAGGGCGTCCCCGAGCGGCGTCCGGGGATCGCGCCCGTGTTCCCTGCTGAGCCGCCACGTCGCCGCCGCATCGGCCTCGGTCGCGAACCGGACCGGGAACGGCGTCCCGTCGTCGCAGCGGTACTCCCGCGTGATCATCCCAACAGCATTGCCAACTGGCGAGACTGCGCGACGAGCCGATCCGATTCGTCCCACACCTCGCCGTCCTCCTCGAGATAGCTGCCGGCGACGAAGCGAGTCTGGAAGCGGCACCGCAGCCAGCCCGGGACCGGACGGGCCCGGACGTGCACGGTGAGCTCGATGGTCGGCACCCAGCCCGTCGGACCGAGGCTGAAGATCGCAGGCGGGAAGGCGTCGGCGAACAATGGCAGCGACGCGGTGTCGGGGTTGCGTCCGTCGGCGAAGCGGATCCAGCCCGTGATCTCCGTCCGCTCGGAGCGCTCGCCCACGAGCCAGGCCGTGTCGGGCGAGAAGCGGGACTCGAAGCGCTGCATCATCGGGGGCTCCCACCGCCATCTCCGGCGGCTGGTGGCGGCCGATGCACTCGTCGGGAGGTGGGAGGTCGGGTGGGCTACCTCGGACGAGCCGTGCTTCGGCGGTCGCCGCGGTCAGGTCGCCGAAGGCGCCGATCACCCGGACCCGCTCCGTCGCCTGCGTCAGCCGGGCCTCGAGGTGGACGTGACGTCGGCCGCGACGCACGACATCGACGCCGATGTCCGCGGGCCCGACCGAGGTCGGCCGGAGGTAGTGCGCAGTGACCGTCAGTGGGTCGGGCTTCCCGTCGGCCGCCGAGACGGAGACCATCGGGCGGAGCGCGCAGGCGAGCAGGTAGCCGCCGTTGGGGTTGTCCCCGATGTTCCACCGAGGCGAGATCTCGCTCCGCCAGCAGCCATCGGCGACCTCGATGGATGCGGTGTCCTCGTCGAAGGTGAACGTCACCGGGCACCATCTTGCGCACTCACGAGGAGAACGTGTCACACCTGCTCGGCTCGCCGCTGTCGTAGCCCTTCCGGAACCACTCCATCCGTTGCTTCGACGTGCCGTGGGTGAACGACTCGGGATCGACGCGCCCGGTCGCCTCCTTCTGGATCCGGTCGTCGCCGACGCCGGCAGCGGCGTCGAGCCCCTCCTCGAGATCGCCCGATTCGAGGAGCTGCTCCTGATACGCCGAGTGGGCCCAGACGCCGGCGAAGCAATCGGCTTGGAGCTCGAGACGGACGGAGAGCTCGTTGGCGTCGTCCGGCCTCTTCTCCTCCGCCCGCCGGACCTGGTCGCTGACCCCGAGGAGGTGCTGCACGTGGTGGCCGAACTCGTGGGCGACGACGTACGCCTGGGCGAAGTCGCCAGGCGCACCGAAGCGGGTCGCGAGCTCACGGAAGAATCCGAGGTCGAGGTACACCTTGCGGTCGGGGGGGCAGTAGAACGGGCCCGTCGCCGACGACGCCTGGCCGCACGCGGTGTCCACGGCGTCCTCGAAGAGGACGAGGGTCGTGACCTCGTAGTCCTTGCCGGCGGCCTGGAACTGCTCCTGCCACGATTGCTGGACGTCCTCGACGACGAAGGTCACGAACTCCTTGAGCTGCGCGTCAGGGTCGGGGGCGCCGTCGAGACCGTTGCCGGACGATTGCGTCGGCGTGTCGAACGGGCTGAGACCGGGGTCGACGCCGAAGCCACCGCTGTCCCCGCCGCCGCCCAGGACGTTACCCCCGAAGAGGAGGGCGATGATGAGACCGACGATCCCGAGTCCGCCGCCCGCCATCCTCCCGCCGGGAAAACCCATACCGCCGCCGAAGCCCGACTGGCCCCGACGGTCCTCGATCTGGCTGCTCGCACCCGTCCGCTTCCAACGCACGAGGGGACCCTTCCCCCCTGAGCCCCTCCTGACGCCGGGGTCAGGAGGGCGGCGGTCCTACTTCTTGGCTTCGGTGCGGGCGACGCCCGCTTCGGCGGCTCGCTTCTTGTCGCGAGCCTTCTTCTTCTTCACGCGGTCGTTCTTGACCCGAACCTTGGAGTGCGCACCGGTACCCATGTCGGAGAGCAGCTTAGGGGACATCGGCGTCGAGACCGCCAGCGATGCGCTGCACCGAAGATACTGTCGGCGAAATGCTTCGCGATGAGGACATCGACACGACCGAGGTCGTGTCCCGCAAGGTCAAGCCGCGGCTGTGCCACGTGAGCCACACGGACGAGTCGTTCGAGGTCGTGAGCACGGCATGACGGTCTCGTTCACGGACGAGGAAGCCAGGGTCGTGGGCGCGCTGGCGGAGAAGGCGCTGGCGACCCCGCAGTACTACCCGCTGAGCCACAACGCGCTGGTCAACGCCTGCAACCAGTCCAACAACCGTGACCCCGTCGTGACCTACGACGCCGGTGTCGTGGAGGCGGCGCTGGTCGGGCTGCGAGAGAAGGGTGCGGCGCGGGTCATCCACGCGGGGGGCGGCAATCGGACGACGAAGTACCGCCACGTCCTCGACGAGGCGTTGGGGTTGGACGCGCGCGAGCTGGCGCTGGTCACGGTGCTGTTGCTGCGCGGGCCGCAGACCCTGAAGGAGCTGCGCACCCGCACCGAGCGAATGGCGGACTTCGACTCGATCGACGACGTCGAGCGCGACCTCGTACGCCTGTCCCGGCGCGACGAGCCGCTGGCGGTGCTCCTCGAGAAGGAGCCCGGCCACCGCGAGCCTCGCTGGTCCACCACCCTCGTTGCTCGTTCTGGGGAGGTTTTTCCGTCTCCTGCACGCAAAGACCTCCCCAAAGCGAGGCGGCCGAGGAGTCAGCGGGTGGCGCCGTTGGGCGACGACGAGCTGGACGAGCAGCAGCGCGAGCTCTTGTCGGGGGTGATCGTGCCGGGGGCGGGACGGACGGAGAACATCTTTCGGACGCTCGTCCGCCACCCCGGCCTGTTCCGGAAGTGGATGCCCTTCGGCGGGAAGCTCCTGAACGGGAAGCTGCCGGCGCGGGAGCGGGAGCTGGCGATCCTGCGGGTGGGGTGGCTGTGCCAGTCGGAGTACGAGTGGGGCCAGCACGTGCCCATCGGCAAGCGGGCCGGGCTCACCGAGGAGGAGATCGCCCGGATCCCGGTCGGACCGAAGGCGCCCGGATGGTCTGACCTCGACGCCACCATCCTGACGGCGACCGACGAGCTCCACGAGGACTCGTGCATCTCCGACCTCACGTGGGCACGGCTCTCGCAGGTCTACGACGACAAGCAGCTCATCGAGCTGGTGATGGCCGTCGGCCACTACCACCTCGTGTCGATGGCGCTGAACACGTTGGGCGTGCAACGCGAAGAGGGCGTCGTCGGCCTCCCCGAGGCTTGACCGCCTTTGCCGAGCGGGTGCGCGAGGTCGTGCGAGCACTCCCGGCCGGCGACGTCGTGACCTACGGCGAGGTCGCGGCGCTGGCCGGCAAGCCCGGCGCGGCGCGGGGCGTCGGCGCCGTGCTCGCGGGGTCGGGGGAACAGGGTCTGCCGTGGTGGCGGGTCGTGAACGCGGCCGGACGGTTGGTCCCGGGACACGAGCGGGAGCACGCCAAGCGGTTGCGGGCCGAGGGCGTGCCCGTCGACGTCGCCGCCGGACGGGTGCAGTTCAGCCGAGGACGTCGTTGATCGCGGCGCGGCACATCTCGGTGCTCAGGCGGAGCGACCCGTCGTAGACGCCGGCGTTGCGGATGAGCTGCTGGAGCAACTCGACGAGCTCGCTCGCCAGGTCGGTTTCCATCACGTCGATGCCGGCGCGGGCACGGGGGCGGGGACGTCGCCCGAATAGGTGTGGTGCCAGGCCAGCACGGCGTCGACATAGGCGACGCTGTGGTTGTACGAGAAGTACGCCGGCCTCAGCCCCTCGTCGGTGTCGAGCCCGCCGCTCAGCACGGCGCGGCAGAGGTAGGCGGCGGTGCCGAGGGCGGCGTCGTAGGCGTTGTTGGGGTCGCTGACCTTGTCGCCGTTCCCGTCCTGGGCGATGCGGGCCCACGTCGAGGGGATGAACTGCATCGGGCCGACGGCGCGGTCGAACTCGAGGTCGGTGTCGAGGATCCCGGCGTCCGTGTCGCGGATCAGGGCCGAGCGGGATCCATCGAGCGGGACGCCGAGGATGCGGGGATAGACGTCGCCGTTCAAGGCGAACTGCGCGCCCCGGTACCGGCCGTGGTTGGACTCGATCTTGCCGATGGCGGCGATGGCGGTCCACGGGACGCGGCACTGCGGTGCCCGCTTGGCCAACGTCGCCGCGGCTTGGCGGTAGGCGTCGTAGAACAGCCGGGGGACGTCGGTGGCGCCGACGAGGCCCGACGCGTTGGCGTGATCGAGCAGCTGCTTCTTGTCCTCGACCTCGAAGGCGAGGATCCCGGCGATGGCGCTAGCAGCGTCGAGCTCGGCGGCGAGGATGTCGTAGGCGGCCTGCGCGTTGTCGACGGCGGCGACCGCGACCTCGAGCCGCTCGGACGATCCCCGCTGCGCCACGGCGTACCCCTTGACGGCAGCGTTGCGGGCCTCGGTGGCCGTCTCGACGATCGTGCGGCGGCGCTCGAGGTCGATGGGATCCTTCGATCGGAGCAGGTAGTCCATCGGTTGGGCTTCGCCGCCGTGCATGTAGCCGGCGATCGACATCCTCCTGACCTTGGATCGGGCGCCGACGAGCTGGTCCGCGACCTCACGGTCCTGGCGGGCGAGCGAGTCCATCCACGCCTTGCGCGCACTGAGGGTTCGCCCGAATGGGAGCAACTTGCGGGCAAGCGTGCGTTCCGTCGCTCGCGCCTTCTTCAGCGCGGACTGGGCGGCTCGCAGCTCGAGGGCGGCGCGAGCCCGCCCGGCGTCGTCGGCTCCGGCCGGCGCGACAGGCGGGGGCGAATCGGGGGGCGGCGGTGGCAACTCGTCCTCGGGCGGGAGGGGGTCGAGCGTCGCCGGGGGCAGCTGCTCGTGGTCCGCGTTCGACGCATCGCCGCCGCTGGACGTCGTCGTCGGGTCCGACGCTGCAGTGGTCGAACTCGTGGACTCCTGGGCGCCGGCCACCGGAACCGGCAACACGAACCCCACGACGATCACGAGACTCAGGACGCGACGGACGTGACCCACCATGCATCCATCGGTCATCTCGTTGCCTGCCATGAGCGGCGACCATCCTCCCACCCGCCCGACCGACGGCGCCAGCGTCAGTCCGTCGCCGCCGCCTTCTTCGCGGTCGGCGCCTTCTTCGCCGCGGGCTTCCGGGCCGCGGGAGCCTTCTTCGCCCCGTCGTCCGGGGCGGCATCGAGCTCCCGGTTGGTGGGGTCGCTGTGGTCGTGGATGTGGGCCTCGCCCTGGTGTTCGGTCTCGAAGTCCTGGTGGGGGACGTGGGAGTGGTCCAGCGGGGCGTGGTCGTGGGCGTGCTCGTGCTCGGACCACAGGTGGTCGAAGCCGCCGGTCAGCCGGTGGTGGTTGTGGGTGACGTGGAAGTGGCGGTGGCCGTGGACGACACCTTCGTGGGTGTGATGCTCGGTCCCAGGGGTCGGTTCGAAGTGCGACATGTGGGGTCCCTACCCCCAAGGCTTGCCCTCCGACCTCGGTGGTGTAATGATGTAATCATGTCATCGACTGAGGTGGACACCGAGATCGCAGCCTGGCTGAGGGGCCGGATCCCCGACGGGTGGTTCCTCGCGCCGCCCGAGATCACCGTCGACCGCGAGGAGCTCCTGATCATCGGCACGGTCGCCGACGTCGAGCTCGAGGACGGCGCGTCGGCCCCGACCCCGGCCGCGAGGGCCGCCGCTCGGTCGGCCCGGACCAGTCGATTCCGCGAGGAGACACGGGCACCGCGGATGCGCATCGCGGAGGAGGCCGAGCACCGCTTCGCCAAGAAGGTGTCGTGGGGCACCCGGATCGGGGACACCACCGCGCTGTACACGACGGTCTCGGTGCCGGTGATGACCCGACTGCGCCAACCCGAGCGGATCGTCCTGGACACCCTCGTGGACGCCGGCGTGGCCAGGAGCCGCAGCGACGCGCTGGCGTGGTGCGTCAAGCTCGTCGGCGCCAACGAGTCCGAGTGGATCCAGGGCTTGCGGGACGCGCTCATCCACGTCGAGAAGGTGCGCTCCGAGGGACCGACGCCCTGACTCGGCTGCGTCGGGGACGCCCCGCTACCGTGCGGGCGTGGTCGCGATGCGGGTGGTGGGTTGAGGTGCGGGTCGGGCGGGGGTTCGCGTTCGTCGACCTCAGCGGATTCACGAGCTTCACGGACGCGCACGGGGACGAGGAGGCGGGCCACGTGCTCACCCAGTTCCGGGCCGCGGTGCGGGAGGTGTCGAGTCGGCGGGGCGTGCGGGTGGCGAAGTGGCAGGGCGACGGCGCCATGTTCGTGTCCGTCGAGCGGGGGCCACTCGTCGAGGCCGTCCTCGAGATCGAGGAGAAGATCGACAACGCCACCTCGCCCCTGCGGTTGCGGGGCGGGATGACGTTCGGTCACGTCATCCTGTTCGAGGGCGACGACTACATCGGGTCGGCCGTGAACCTGGCTGCCCGCCTCTGCGATGTCGCCGCGCCCCACGAGATACTCGTCAGCTGCGAGCTGGAGGACTTCATCCCCCCGTGGGCGATCGCCGAGCCGGCGGTGCCCGTCGACGTGCGCGGCTTCGCCCACCCCGTGCCTGTGCTGCGGGTCCATCGTCGTGAAGACGTCGCCGACAACGTGAAGGACCCGGTGTGTCGCATGGAGATCCCTCGCGATGCCGTCACCATCTGGCGCGGTGAACAAGGCTTCTGCTCCGCCTCGTGCTCCGACATCTGGGATGCCTCTGCGCATTGACTCGCTCTGCACCTGACGAACGCCGCGAAACTCCGTGGCACCGGTCAGTGAGCGGTCCATAGCCTCGGCGGGTGCGCGATCACGCCTTGTGGCGAGTTCGGCCGTACCTGAAGCCCTACCTCGGGCAGCTGGTGGCGGCGACCCTCCTGGCGAGCGCCGGGCTGGGAGCCGCGACCCTCGTGCCGCTGGTCGTCAAGGCCGTCATCGACGGACCGCTCGCCCGCGGTGACCGGCGGGGGATCTTCTGGCTGGCGCTGTGCGTGCTCGTTCTCGGCCTCCTCGAGAGCCTGAGCGCCTTCTCCCGCCGCCTCACCGCCGGCAAGGTCGCGCTGGGCCTCGAGACCGAGCTGCGCAACGACCTCTACGCCCACCTGCAGCGCCTTCAGGTCTCGTTCCACGACGACTGGCAGTCGGGCCAGCTGCTCAGCCGGGCCATGACGGACTGTCGGGTCATCCGCCGCTTCTTCGGCTTCGGCATCGTCTTCTTCGGGGTCAACATCATCACGTTCCTCGCCGTGCTGGCGATGATGTTCCGCCTCAACCCGATGCTCGCCGGCGTCACCGCGCTGTCCGCGATCCCGCTCGTCGTGATGTCGCTGCGCTTCGAGCGCCAGTACCTCATCGTCTCGAGGCGGGTGCAGGACCAGGACGGCGATCTCACGACCCTCATCGAGGAGGGCGCCACCGGCATCCGGGTCATCAAGGCGTTCGGCCGGCGCCGGCTCGTCCGCCAGCAGTTCCTCGCCGGTGCGCAGCAGCTCTACGACTCGTCGATGGAACAGGTGAAGCTGCGGGCCCGGTTCTGGGCGCTCATCGACATGGTCCCGAACCTGACCCTCGCCGCCATCCTCTTCGGCGGCGCCCTCGCCGTCGGCCGGGGATCGCTCACCATCGGGGGGCTCGTCGCCTTCGTGTCACTGCTCGTCCTCCTCGTCTGGCCGATCGAGTCGCTGGGCGAGATCCTCGCCATGGCCGAGGAGGCGACGTCGGCGGCCGAGCGCATCTACGAGGTGTTCGACACCGTTCCCGCCATCGCCGATCGTGAGGACGCCGTCGACCTCGAGGAGTGCGAGGGACGGGTGCGGTTCACCGACGTGTCGTTCCGCTACTCGCCGTCGTCGGACACGATCCTGCGCACCATCGACCTGGAGGTCGCGCCCGGGGAGACCCTCGCCATCGTCGGCATCACGGGCTCGGGCAAGACGACGCTGACGTCGCTCGTGCCGCGGCTCTACGACGTGACCGTCGGGGCGGTGATGCTCGACGGACACGACGTGCGCGAGCTGACGCTTCGGTCGCTGCGGCGCCACGTCGGCGTCGCCTTCGAGGAGCCGACGCTGTTCTCCGCCAGCGTGCGCGAGAACCTGCTCCTCGGCCACGCCGACGCCACCGACGAGGACATCGCCGTCGCGCTGCGGACGGCGCAGGCCGAGTTCGTGCACGAGCTGCCGTGGGGCCTCGACACACGGGTCGGGGAGCAGGGCCTCTCGCTCTCCGGCGGCCAGCGCCAGCGCCTGGCGCTGGCCCGGGCGATCATCGGACGGCCCCAGGTGCTCGTCCTCGACGATCCCCTCAACGCCCTCGACGTCCACACCGAGTCGCTCGTCGAGGAGGCGTTGCGGCGGGTGCTCAAGGGCGTCACGGCACTGCTCGTCGTCCACCGCCCGTCGACGTTGGCGCTGGCGGATCGCGTCGCCTTCCTCCACGACGGCACGATCGTGGCCGTCGGCACCCACTCCGAGCTGATGGAGCGCGTGCCCGCTTACGCCGACGTGCTCTCCCAGTCGGCGGAGGACCTGTCCGAGACCGCCGAGCTCCAGGAGGAGGCGTCATGAGCACCACCGACGTCAGCCCCGAGTCGTGGCGGGGCGTCGCCACCGAGGAGCAGGACGACCTCGCGCCGGGCATCCGCGGGTTCCTCCGCAGCCGCAGCCGGCGGCTCCTCGGCTCGCTGCTCCGGCCTCGCAAGCGGGCACTGATCTTGGGCGGCACCGTCATCGTTCTCGAGACGCTGTCGAAGCTCGCCGGCCCGATCCTCATCGGCATCGGGATCGACAGGGGCATCCCGCCGATCGCTCGGGGGGAGTCGCCGCACGTGCTCGGGCTGGTGGTCGGCGCCTTCCTGGCGGTGATCGTCGTGCGGGCGGTGCTCGAGTACTCGTTCCTCACGGTGTCGGGGAAGCTCGGCCAGGACGTCCTCTACGACCTGCGCGAACGCCTGTACGACCACTTCCAACGGCTGAGCCTCAGCTTCCACGAGCGCTACACGTCGGGGCGGGTCATCTCGCGACTGACGTCGGACGTCGAGGCCATCTGGGAGCTGCTCGGCTCGGGCATCCTGGCGGTGACGAGCGGCGGGCTGTCGATCCTCGGCATCTCGATCGTGTTGCTGTTGCTCGACTGGCCACTGGCGTTGGTGGCCATCGGCATCTTCCCGTTCGTGGTGCTGTTGACGCGGTGGTTCCGGTCGCGTGCCGAGGTCGTGTACCGCGAGACGCGCGAAGCCGTCGCGTTGGTGATCGTGCAGTTCGTCGAGTCACTCGGCGGGATCCGGGCGGTGCAGGCGTTCCGTCGCGAGCCCCGCAACCAGGCGATCTTCGAGGACGTCGACGACCGACTGCTCGACGCCAACCTCCGGTCCAACCAGCTCGCCGCCGTCTACGGACCGGGCGTGAACGGGCTGGGCCGCGTGACGACGGCCGTCGTGCTCCTCGTCGGGTCCTACCGCGTCGTCGGCGGTTCGATGACCCTCGGGACGCTGGCCGCCTTCATGCTCTACGTCCGCCGGTTCTTCGAGCCGGTGCAGGACCTGTCGCAGTTCTACAACCTGTTCCAGTCGGCGGCAGCCGCGCTCGAGAAGCTGTCCGGTGTGCTCGAGGAACCGGCGGCGGTGCCGGAGCCGTCATCGCCCGTGGCGTTGTCGGAACCGCATGGGGCCCTCGTCTTCGACGACGTGCGCTTCGGCTATCGGCAGGTCGAGGTGCTGCACGGCATCGACCTCGTGATCCCCGCCGGGCAGACGGTGGCGCTCGTCGGTGAGACGGGCGCGGGCAAGTCGACGGTGGCGCGGTTGATCGCCCGCTTCTACGACCCGACGTCCGGGTCGATCACCTTGGACGGCGTGGACCTTCGGGCGCTCGACGACGACACGCTGCGGCGGGCCGTGATCATGGTGACCCAGGAGAACTTCCTGTTCTCGGGAACGGTGGCCGACAACATCGCCTTCGGCCGCCCGTCGGCGTCGCGAGTCGAGGTCGAGGAGGCGGCTCGGGTGATCGGCGCCCACGAGTTCATCTCGGCGCTACCCGACGGGTACGACACCGACGTTCGCAAGCGTGGTGGCCGTCTGTCCGCCGGCCAGCGCCAGCTCGTCGCCTTTGCCCGGGCGTTCCTTGCGGACCCTGCGGTGCTGATCCTCGACGAGGCGACGTCCTCGCTCGACATCCCGTCCGAGCGCCTCGTGCAGCGGGCCCTGCGCACGCTGCTGGCGGACCGGACGGCGGTCATCATCGCCCACCGCTTGTCGACCGTCGAGATCGCCGACCGGGTGCTGGTCGTCGACGACGGCCTCATCGTGGAGGACGGCTCGCCGGCCGACCTGGTCGCTTCTGCAGGCTCCCGCTACGGGATCCTCCACCAGGCCTGGGCGGACTCGCTCGTCTGAGGCCGGCATCGACCCTCAGGCGCACTCCCCGGCGATGCTCGAGAGTGCCGTACCCCGACGGGCCACGCGGATGAAGTTCGCGTCGACTCCGTTCGTCAGGTAGCAGAAGGAGATCCCGGACTCCGGATCGGCCCACGCGATCTGCCCCGCCGCGCCCGCATGACCGAACGTGCGCCCCGACACGGTCTTGCCGAAGCCACGCAGTGACCCCTTGCCGTCGGCGCCGGCGGTGCACAGCCCGAGCGTCCGCTCCACCGGCAGCTGCGAGATCTGGTCGGGGAGGTGGTTGCGGACGTTGCCGGTCACGTCGAGCAGCAGGTCGTCCTTCCAGATGCCGGCGGGGTTGTGCAACAGGGCCTGGTAGAAGAGCGCCATCGAGGCCGCATCGGTCACGCCGCCGCCCCCTGGCACGCCGAGGGCCCGCGTGTCCGGCTCGTTGAAGCCGATCAAGGCGTCGTCGGTCACCTCGGTCACCGGGAGCTCGCGGATGCCGAGGAGGCGCTCGAGCTCGTCCGGTGAGACCGGCTCGCCCCGCTTCTCCAACGTCGTGATGTCTCCCTGCTGATCGACGGGCACGCCCACCTGCAACCGATCGGCGAGCCCGAGCGGTCCGGTGATCTGCTCGGCGATGAAGCGGCGGTAGTCGACGCCGGTGAGGCGGTCGAGGAGCTCGGCCAGCACCCAGTGGGCCGATGTCGGGTGGTAGACGAACATCGTCCCCGGCTCGAAGTTGAGCTTCCACTCGCCGAAGCGCTCGAGGCGCCCGGCACGCGTCGACCATGCCAGCGGACCCAGCGGCGCCGCCGGGAAGCCACTCGTATGGAGCATGACCTGTTCGACGGTGACCGCATCCTTGCCGAACGAAGCGAACTCGGGGATGTAGTCGACGACCCGCTTCGACACGTCGAGGTCGCCCGACTGGATGAGCAGCCACACCGCCGACGCCACCACCGGCTTCGTCGCCGAGAACATCACGTAGCGGTTGTCGGTCGAGGCCTCGCCGAAGGCCTCGTGGTGGACGACCTTGCCGTCGAGGGCGACGGCCAGCTGGCACGAGGGCAACAGACCCTCGTCGACCTCGCGCTGCGCCCGCGTCCGGAGCTGTTCGATCTTGTCGTGATTGGCCATGGTCTCGACGCTACCGTCGACCGCCGTGGACCTGCCCGAGCTCGCGACCGAGCGCCTCTGGCTTCGGCCCCTGCTCGTCGACGACGCGGCGGCCATCCACGAGGCGTATGCCGACGCCGCATGCATGCGTTTCTGGCACCACCCTCCGACGACCACCATCGCGGACACACGGGAGTGGATGCGGCGACTCGTGGCCGGGGACCAGCACCACTGGGCGCTCGGGATGCATGGATCGAGCGAGGCGCTGGGCCACGTGGGGTTCGTGAACGGATTCGAGCATGGTGGACATGCCGGCTTCGGGTACCTCCTCCGCCGCGCCTCATGGGGCAACGGGTTCGCGTCCGAGGCCTCCCGCGCGGCGTTGGGCCACGGGTTCCACGACGTCGGGATCGCCCGTGCCGAGCTGTGGATCCAACGCGCCAACGACCGGTCGGTGCGCATCGCAGAGAAGGTGGGCTGCCGCCTGCGGTCCGACGGCCCGACGCTCGTCTACGGGATCACGGCCGAGCAGTGGCGCGGCGAAGACGACCCGCCGCCCGAACATCGCGGTGCCGAGCCGATCCTCGGGGTGCAGAACGTGGCCGCCGCTGTCGAGTGGTGGGTCGACGTGCTCGGCTTTCGGCGCGGTTTCGTCTTCGGCGACCCGCCGACCCACGCAGCCGTCCTCGCCGGACCGGGGTGGACCGGCGGGCCTCGCGTGCAGCTCACCCAACAGGTGGACCCGACGCCGGCGATGGTCTACGTCGTCGCCACCGACCTCGACGCCGCCGCCGATCGTGCGCTCGCCGCCGGTGCCACCGTGGTGTCGCCGCTCGGCCTGCGGCCATGGGGCGTGCGTGAGCTCGAGCTCGCCGACCCCGACGGGCACCGCATCCGCCTCGGCTGAGCTACTCGCTCCCGCAGGCGGCGGCGAGGCGGGCCAGGTCCTGGCACCGGATCGCCTCATGGACGGCGTTCGCGTCCATGCCGTTCGTCAGGAAGCAGAACGACAGTCCGCTCTGCGGGTCGGCCCACGCGATCATCCCGCCGGCGCCGTCGTGGCCGAACGTGCCCGGCGACGTGCCTGGTCCGAAGTGCATCATCCAGTGCGCGAGATCGTGGTCGCCGCGCACGACGACCCCCCGGCTCCGGTTCGCCGGCATGCCCCACTTGGGGACGTCGGGGAACGTGTTGCGGATCACGCCCGTGACGTCGACCAGCACGTCGTCGGACCACAGGCCGCCCGGGTTGTGGAGCAGCGCCTGGTAGTAGAGGGCGAGGTCGGCGGCGGTGGCGACGGCGCCACCACCGGGGATGCCGACCGCCTTGGCTGCGGGGACGCCGAGGGAGAGGATCAGGCTCGGCGTCACCTCGACGCCGAGCGGGCTGGTATTGCCTCGAGCCGGCGGGCTGGTATTGCCTCGAGCCGGCGGGCTGGCAGAGAAGACGCCGGCGTTGCGGTACTCGGCCTCGGTGGCTCGCTCGCCGACGACGGACAGCTCGGCGATGTCCCCCTGTTCGTCCTCGGGCACGCCGAGCTGCAGCGAATGCAAGCCCAGCGGCTCGGCGATGCGCCGCCGGACCTCGTCGCGGTAGTCGTTCCCGGTGACCTCGACGATGAGCTCCGCCAGCACCCACCACGCCGCCAACGGGTGGTACTCGAAGCGCGTCCCCGGCTCCCACGTGAGCCGCCAGCGGGAGAAGGCCTCGCGACGCCCGTCGCTCGTCCCCCATCGAATGGGACTCATCGGCGCCAACGGAAAACCGGCCGTGTGCAACAGGACCTGCTCGACGGTGACGACGTCTTTGCCGTTTGTCGCGAACTCGGGGAGGTACGAAGCGACGGTCCGCTCGACGTCGATGAGGCCTTCGCCCATCAGCTGCCACACGACGCCGGCGACGACCGCTTTGGTGCACGACCACAGCAGGTAGCGGGTGTCGTTGGTGGCGTCGCCGAACGTCTCGAAGCCGACGAGCTCGCCCTCCGCGGCCAGCGCCAGCTGGCACGACGGCAGGCGGTCGTCGACCTCGCGCCGCGCTCGATCGAACAACGCGCCGAGGGCGCTCACGCCGGGATCGGGAAGATGACGTCGTCGCCGGCAACCGCGTCCATTGCGCGTGCGCGCTCGTCGTCCGACAGAGGCCCGTCGAACGACGCCGCCGCCTCCAACGCCAGCCGGAGGACGTCGAGGTCGCCGGGGGTGCAGAACGCGTGCACACCCGAGGTCGACAGCGCGAAGCCGACGCCGCGCCGGATCGCCTCGGCGGATGTCTGCGGCTCGTACCAGGTGGTCGCCGACCGCTCGACGGGTGGCACCGTCCACGGACGGGCGGCGGCGGCCTTGATCGCCATCACGCCGACGTTGCGCTCGGCACACAGCTCGAGCAGCGCCTCCGCGTCGCGGCGATAGTCCGGATCCGCCCACACCCTGGGGTAGACCGGGAACATCACGGTGTCGAGGTCGTAGCGCCGCAGTGCCTCGGTCTGCGCCGCCGGAGTCGTCAGGTTGTGGCCGGTGACGCCGACGAAGCGGGTCAGTCCTTCGTCTCGCGCCCGCAGGATGGACGCGGCGGCGGCCGACCTGGCGTCGAGCTCGTCGAGGTCGGTGACGGCGTGGAGCTGGTAGAGGTCGAAGCGCTCGCACTGCAGCAGCGCGAGCGACTCCTCGAGCTGGGCCCGCACGCCGTCGGCGTTCTTGCGCAACGTCTTGCACGCCACGAAGAGTCTCGCCCTGACGTCGGGCGTGAGCAGGGGGCCGACGTTGCGCTGCGCCTCCCCGTACTGCGGCGCGATGTCGAGGTGGTTGACGCCGGCGTCGAGCGCCGCCGCGAACCCGACCGCCGCCTCCTCGGGCGCGCACCGGGCGAAGGCGGCGCCGCCGAGTATCGCGACCGACGACTCGTGTCCGGTGCGCCCGAGGGTGCGCGTGAGCATGCAGCGACCCTATGTCCGAACCTCGAACCAGCGGCGTTTCGCGGTCTCTTTCGCCGGGCCAAGACGGGCCACGAAGACCTTGTCGACGATCAAGGAGAACCATCAAACGGGGGCAGGGAGCCAGATCGACGAGCCGTCGTGGCCGCAGGTGATGGCTCGTGCGGACGGGTCGGCGGCGACGAGGGCGGCGGCGCAGGCGTCGAGCCCGTCGTGGCCCCACATCGGCAGGGTCGCCTCTTCCACACCGGCGGCGTGCAGCCGCGCGACCCGTTCGGCAAGGCCCGCAGCGGTGGACTTGGCGGCGATGCGGCGGCCGTCGGCAAGGGCGCGGAACACGGCGTGGGGGAAGGTCTCGACGACGTCGTGTCCTCCGGCGGCCAACGCCGCGAACACCTCCAGGCCGACGCGGATCCAGGGGGCGAGGTCCGTGGCGCCGACCGGCGGCGAGACCCAGGGGACCCACACGCCCGCGTCGCGCCCGAGCGCGATCTCGCCGCAGCGTGCTGCACGGAACTTCGGTGCGAGCCGCGTATCGTCGGCGTGGGCCCCCGGGGACAGCGCCGAGGGCGCGTCGACGGCGATTCGACGCACCTCTCCAACAGCGCGGACCCATTCCACGACCTCGTCGAGGTCACCGACATCGAGCACGTCCGCAGCCACGACCCGTCCGTCGCGCAGGGCGACGGCGTGCAGCCGGGAGGCGCCGACGTCGATGCCGACGCCCGCCCCGCTCAGGGGATCACTCCGGCTGCTTGACCTTCTTCTCGACCGGCTTGATCTTGAGGATCACGCGCTCGCTCTGGATGGCGGACGGGTCGTAGTCGGTGCCGTTGTACTTCTGACTGAGGCGGTCGATGTCGTCCCGCGCTTGCGAACCGCGGACCTCCTCCACGACCTTGCCCCGTACCTCGGTGTACTTGTACGGGTTCTCGCGATCGATGACCGTGACGGTGACTCGTGGGTCTCGCTGGATGTTCTTGTATTTCGTTCGGTGAACCTCGGTGTTGATGAGGAGGTGGTCGTCGTCGGCGTCGACCCACATCACGTGGGTCATGGGATACCCGCTCGGGAGGAGCGTCGAGAGCGTGGCGAAGTTCTTGTCCTGCGCCATGGCGCGGACTTCGGGATCGAGGGCCATTGCCGGGCCCTACCCCGTCGGGCAGTGATTCAGCGCGGGCGCCGGCGTCGCCACGCGGACGTGATCGACGGGGGCTGGTAGCCGCCGTCGGCGGTGTTGAGGTTCGTGCCCGGCGGGACGAGCTCGTCGATGCGGTCGAGCACGTCGTCGTCGAGGCGGACCTCGGGGGCGGCCAGCTGGCCTTCGAGCTGCTCCATCGTGCGGGGTCCGATGATCGCCGCCGAGACCGCCGGATGGTTGAGGACGAAGGCGAGCGCGAGGTGGATGAGCGGCACGTCGGCCTCGGCGGCGACCTTGTCGAGCTCCTCGATGACGTCGAGCTTCTTCTGGTTGCCAGGAAGGCTGAAGTCAAAGCGCTGCGGCGTGCGAGCGGCGCGTCCCTCCGTCGGCTGGTCCATGCCACGGCGGTACTTCCCGCTCAACCACCCGCCGGCGAGCGGCGACCACGGGATGACGCCCATGCCGTACTTCTGGCACGTCGGCAGCACGTCCTTCTCGATGCCGCGCACGAAGACCGAGTACGGCGGCTGCTCGCACCGGAAGCGCTCCCGTCCGCGCTTGTCCGCCGTCCACTGTGCTTCTACGATCTCGTGGGCCGGGAACGTCGAGCTGCCGATGACCCGCACCTTGCCGCTGTGCACGAGATCGGACAGCGCACTCAGGGTCTCATCGATGTCCGTGGCCGGGTCGGGACGGTGCACCTGGTAGAGGTCGATGTGGTCGGTGCCGAGTCGATGCAGGCTGTTCTCGACCTCCCTGACGATCCAGCGACGGGAGTTGCCCTGCTGGTTGGCGTCGCGTCCCATCGCGCCGTGGAACTTCGTCGCGAGGACGACGTCGTCGCGCCGGCTGCCGGCGAGGGCCTTGCCGACGATCGTCTCGGACTCCCCGGCGCTGTAGACGTCGGCGGTGTCGATGAAGTTGATGCCCGCGTCGAGCGCCTTGTGGATGATCCGGACGCACTCGTCGTGGTCGGGGTTGCCCGTCCCGCCGAACATCATCGCCCCGAGGCAGAGCGGGCTGACCTTGATGCCGGTAGCTCCCAGCGTGCGCATCTTCATGCGCCTTGCTTAGTTCAGCCGAGTTGGTAGATGAGCACGCCATGGTCGTCGTGGACCTCGGCGCGCCCCGCCAGCCGGAGGTGCTCGAGGTGGGCGTACGTCTCGGACTCGGCCATCGAACCCCATCGCTCCTTGCGGAACAGGTGGCGCGAGAAGTCTTCGACCGTGCCCCGTCGCTGCGGCATCTCCGACGCCACCGCCTCGAGCTTCAGCAGGCGCTCGCGGTGGTGCTCCTTGATCGCCTCGGTCCGACCGGCCATGTCGGCGAACGGATGGCCGTGGGCCGGTAGGACCTGTTGCACGTTCTCGAGGGCCGCTACCCGGTCCAACGATTCGAAGAACAGCCCGAGCGGATCGCGCCCCGAGTTCATCCCCGAGATGTGTGGCGTGATCGTCGGCAGCACGTGGTCGCCGGAGAGGACGACGCCCGACTCGGGATCGTGGAGGCAGAGGTGGTCGAGCGTGTGGCCGGGCGTGTGCACGGCGAACCACTCGCGGCCGGCGAGCTTGATGACGTCGCCGTGCCTGAGTCGCACCGTGGGCGCCGGCGGCGCCATGCGGCGCTGGATCTGGCCGCGCCCGAGCTTCGACGACATCAGCCGGTACTGCAGTCGGCGCTTCAGCGGCGGCTTGAAGTTCGACTTCGTGCCCCACGGTGTGATGCCCCCACCCCACGGAGACGAGGCCTGGTCGCGCGGCGGTGGCAGGTCGTCGGGATGGACGTCGTGGATCTCGTGTGACCCGTCTTCGGACGCGTCGTCGTGCGAGTGCGGCGCCCACCACGAACGGAAGGCGGAGTGGGTGATGACGTCGGTGGCCCCGGACTCCTCGACGAGCTTGCCCACGCCGCCGAAGTGATCGGGATGGGAGTGGGTGATGATCACGGAGTGGACGTCGGCCACCTTGAGCTCGGCCGAGCGCAAGCGCTCCTCGATGGCCTTCCACGACGCCGGGCCCGGGAGGCCGGGATCGACGATGGCGACGCCCCGGTCGTCGACGAGCCCGTACATGTTCACGTGCCCGAGGCCCGGCATGGAGATCGGGAGCTGCATCCGCAGGACGTTCGGGGCCACCTCGGCGACCTCGGTCCGAGCGTCCTCCTGCTCCTGCTTGGGTGTGCGCTTCTTGCCTTCGTCCCCCACGGCGGCGATGCTACTTGACCAAGCGGTCAATTCAGCGGGGCCGCCGACGTGCGAACGGGAGACCAATCATGCGCATCGGGACGGGCATCGGCTACGCCAACGGGATGAAGGAGGCGGCCAAGCACGTCGCCGACCTCGAGAAGGCAGGGGTCGACGTGGTGTGGGTCGCCGAGGCCTACGGCGTCGATGGCGTGTCGCTGATGGGGTACCTGGCGGCCATCACCGAGCGGGTCCAGATCGGTTCGGGGATCCTCCCGATCTACACCCGCACGCCGACCCTGCTGGCGATGACCGCCGCCGGCGTCGACCTGTTGAGCAACGGTCGATGCATCCTCGGCCTCGGCGCCAGCGGGCCGCAGGTGATCGAGGGCTTCCACGGCGTCCCCTACGACGCGCCCCTGGGCCGCACGCGCGAGATCATCGACATCTGCCGTCAGGTCTGGCGCCGCGAGGTCCTCGAGCACGATGGGCCGAAGTACCACCTGCCGCTGCCGGAGGGACAGGGGACGGGTCTCGGCAAGGCGCTCAAGCTCATCACCCATCCCGTGCGCGATCGCATCCCGATCTTCGTGGCGTCGCTCGGTCCGAAGAACGTGGAGATGACGGCCGAGGTCGCCGATGGCTGGATCCCGACGCTGTTCTGGCCCGAGAAGGCCAGAGACGTGTGGGGCGAGTCGCTGGCCAAGGGTGCGGCCAACCGGGCGTCGGACCTCGGCCCGCTCGAGACCGTCGCCGGCGGCGCCGTCGCCATCGGCGAGGGCCTCGAGCACCTGCGGGACAACGCCCGCCCGGGCATCGCGCTGTACGTCGGCGGCATGGGCGCCCGCGACCGCAACTTCTACAACCAGCTCTTTCGCCGTTACGGCTTCGACGCCGCCGCTGACGAGATCCAGGAGCTGTACCTCTCGGGCAAGAAGAAGGAGGCGGCCGCCGCCGTCCCGGCAGAGTTCCTCGACGCCACATCGCTCATCGGCCCCGAGGGCTACGTCAAGGAACGCATCGCCGCCTACAAGGACGCCGGCGTCACCATCCTGAACGCCACGCCGATGGGACCCGACCCGGCCAAGACCCTGGAGAAGGTCAAGCAGTGGGCTGAGTAGCTCTGAGCAGTCGGCCTCGCTCTGCGCCGCCGGGTCCTGTCGTCGGCCTCGCTCTGCGTAGCGTCGGGGAGTGAGTTCGGCACGCATCATGGTGGAGGTGGTGCGGTGGGGGGTGGCGTGGTGGTTGCTCTGGAAGCTGCCGCGCGTCGGTCCGGGTGTGGCCACGACGAAGCGGACGGTCGTCGTCGTGCCGGCGCGCGACGAGGCCGAGAACCTGGCGCGGCTGTTGCCGTCGATCGCCGGCGCCGACGTGATCGTCGTGGACGACGGATCCACCGACGCCACGGCTGCCGTCGCGGCGGCGCACGGCGCCGAGGTCGTGATCGCGGCGTCGCCGCCCGAGGGATGGACAGGCAAGACGAACGCCTGCGCCCTGGGCGCACGAGCCGCCACGGCCGACCGGTTCGTCTTCATGGATGCAGACGTCGTCGCCGAACCGGACGGCATCGAGCGGATCCTCGCCGAGCACGACCGCACGGGCGGCCTCGTATCGGTGCAACCGTGGCACGCCGTCGAGCGCCCGTACGAACACCTGAACGCGTTCTTCAACCTCCTCGCGCCGATGGCCGTCGACGCCTTCACGCCGCTCGGCCGCCGGCGTCGCGCGACGGGCGCCTTCGGTCCGTGTCTCGTCCTCGACCGCGACCTCTACGAGCGCAGCGGCGGCCACGGAGGTCCGACCGTCCGGGGCGCCGTCCTCGACGACGTCGCGCTGGCCCGCGCCGTCCAGGCTGCGGGTGGCGAGGTCCACCTCTTCGGCGGACGAGGCGCCCTCGGGTTCCGGATGTATCCGGAAGGCGTCGCGCAGCTGGTCGAGGGATGGACCAAGAACTTCGCCGGGGGAGCTGCGGGCACGCGACCGACGACGTCGGTGCTCGTCCTGCTCTGGATATCCGGCCTGATCGCCGCGCCATTCGCGCCGCGACCCGCCGCCTTCGTCCTCTACGCGGCATATGCCGCACAGCTCACCATCCTGCTCCGCCGGGTCGGCCGCTTCTCGATGTCGACGGCGGCGGTCTACCCGGTCCCGCTCGCCTTCTTCATCGGCGTGTTCCTGCGCTCTGCCATCCTCACGTTCGTCCGCCACGAGGTCCGGTGGCGGGGGAGGACCATCCGGACGTGACGCTGTCCGATCCCGCACTGGTCGCCGTCGACGTCGTCGCCTGGGCGTGCTTCCACGCGTCGACCGGGTACCTCGTCCACCGTCTCCCGGCCCGTCGCTTCGACCACGACTCCCTCCTCACCCGCGCCCGAGGGGTGGAGGCGGACGGCGTCCTCTACGTGCGGGCCCTCCGCATCAAGCGGTGGAAGCGCCGGCTCCCGGAGGCCGGCGCCCTCTTCAGAGGTGGGTTCGACAAGAGGCACCTCACCGGAGGAAGCAACGACGACCTCGCGATGTTCGCCCGCGAAACCCGACGCGCCGAGCTCGGCCACTGGCTGGCGGCGGCCTGCGCCCCCCTGTTCTTCGTCTGGAACCCGTGGCCGGTCGGCGTCGTCATGGTCGGGTATGCCGTCGTGGCCAACGGTCCGTGCATCGCCGCGCAGCGCTACAACCGCCTCCGACTGCTCCGAATTCTCCGGCTGCGGAAGAATCCACCGATCCCTGGTGCGTGACGGGGAAGCCTGGCGTACCCTTTCGGGCACCGGCCGCCTGGCCGGGACATCGCGGCGGGCGAGGTAGATGACTGCAGGTGGCCAGAGCGTCCTGGGGGCGAAGGTCCGGATACCCCGGATCAAGGCGCTCACGCGCGAACGCCTCGACGCGGTCCTCGGCGCCGTCTGGGACCACCGCCTCGGGCTCGTCGTCGCCCCCGCCGGCTCGGGCAAGACCACGCTCCTCGCGCAGTTCGCGGCCGCTGCCGCCGTGCCCGTCGCCTGGTACCGCGCCGAGCCCGCCGACGCCTCCGCCGAGGCAGCCGTCGCCCATCTCGAGCGCGGGTTGGTGTCCGCCCTCGGGCTGCAGGGAGGATGGAAGTCGGTCGACGACGTCATCGAGGCGATCGACGGTTGGGAGGGCGACCGCGCGCTCGTCGTCGTCGACGACCTCCACGCCCTCTGGGGAACCGAGGCCGAAGCAACCCTCGAGCGCCTGCTGTCCCACCTGCCGCCGGGCGTCGTCATGGTGGCGGGGACGCGCCGGGCGCCAGGCTTCAACCTGTCGCGGCTGCGGGTCTCGGGCGAACTGTTCGAGATCGGACCGGAGGAGCTGCGCTTCCGGTCCTGGGAGGTCGAGCGCCTGTTCCTCGACTTCTACGGGTCGCCGTTGCGACCCGACGAGTTGGCCGAGCTGGCCCGTCGGACCGAGGGCTGGGCGGCGGGGCTCCAGCTCTTCCACCTCGCCACCCGTGGCAAGCCCGACCTCGAGCGTCGCCGGATGCTGCAGGAGCTCGGCATGCGATCGCGGCTGGTGCGCGAGTACCTGGCCCGGAACGTCCTCGACGAGCTACCGCTGCACGTGCGCGACTTCCTCCTCCAGACGTGCGTGCTCGGACGGCTGACGGCGCCACTGTGCGACGAGCTGCGGGGGTCGACGAGCAGCGACGCCCTCCTCGCGGAGCTCGAGCAGCGCCAGATCTTCACCGCACCGCTCGACGACGAGGGCGCGTACCGCTACCACGAGGTCCTGCGTTCCCACCTCGAGGCAGCACTCGTCGAGTCCATCGGAGAGGTGGAGGCGCGGCGCCGGTACGAGACGGCGGGACGGCTGCTCGAACGTCACGGCCACCTGCCTGAGGCGCTGCGGGCGTACTGTCGGGCAGAGGACTGGCCGGCCGCGACCAACCTGTTGGGCGGCCGCGGCGAGCAGGTGATCGACCGGCCGGGGGCGTGGCTCGAAGCGCTGCCGCCGACGCTGCTCGATCACGACCCCTGGCTCCTGCTGGCGTCGGCGAGGCGGGCGATCGCCGAGGGCCGCTGGGAGACGGCGCTCGATGCCTACCGGCGGGCCGAGTCGGCGTCCGGTCCGGGCCAGCCGGGCGACGCCAGCCGCCGCGAGCGCCTCGCGCTCGAGGGGTGGTTCGCCCCCGCGGTCTCCTCGCCCACGGATTGGACGGGCCTCCTGCGCCTCGCAGTCGTCCGCGATCCGATCGGGGTCGCCACCCGCGAGGCGGCCCGCTTGCCGGGCGCGGTGGGGGCGCTGACCCTGGGCCTGGCGCAGCTGCTCGACGGTCGGGTGAACGACGCGGCCACGACGTTGACCGCCGTGACCATCCGCGACGACGTCTCCCCGGCAATGGCCTTGGGTGCAGAGATCGGCGTGGCGCTGGCCCGCGCCCTCGCGGGGGAGCCGGTCGATGCAGAGCTCGCCCGCTTGTCCGAGGCGGCGGACGAGGCGGGAGTGCCGTGGCTCGTCGGTTGCACCCGGCTCGCAGCGTCCCTCCAAGGCTCCGGCAACGGCGACGCGCTGTCGTCGATCGTCGCCAAGGACGACGTCTGGGGATTGCCGCTCGCCCAGCTCTGTGTCGGCCTCGGCTACGTCCGCACCGGTGCCGAGGCGCGCGAGCTCCTCGCCGAGGCCGCCGACGGATTCCAGGCCGTGGGGGCGCCGGTCCTCGAAGCGTGGGCTCGCTCCGGGCACGCGCTGGCGACTGCCCTCGCCCTGGGCGCGGGCCACGAGGCGCAGGCCGATGCTCGGCGGGCGTTGGGAGCGTTGCGATCGGCGTCGTTGACGGGACCGGTCGTGCTGGCGGCCTCGGCCGCGGCGATCGCCGATCCCTCGCACGCCGCCCGCCACCGGACGGCGGCCACCGCGGCCTCGATCGCGACCGGCTTGGCCGTGACTTCGTTCGTCGGCGGGGAGGAACGCGCGCCCGCGCCCGTGTCGACTTCGGCGCTCCGCCTGCGGTGCTTCGGCGCGCTCGAGGTGAGCCTCGACGGTGAGCCGCTCGACCTCGGTCCGATCAAGCCGCGCGTCCGTTCCCTCCTGCGGGTCCTGGCGCTCCACGCCGGACGACCCGTCCACCGCGACCGGCTCGTCGACTGGCTCTGGCCGGGCGAGGGCGACGTGCGGGTCGGGACGAGGAACCTCCAGGTCGCGATCTCATCGCTGCGCCAGCTGCTCGAGCCGGGCGTCGCCCGCGGAGCGGCCGCGATCGTGGTGCGCGACGGCGACACGTACCGGCTCGCGCTCACGCCAGGGTCTGTCGATCTGATCGCCTTCGACGACGAGTGCGCCATCGGCCGCCACGCCCGCGCCGCCGGCGAACGCGACCAGGCGATCGACGCACTCGGCCGCGCCCTCGAGCTGTACCGCGGCGAGCTGCTGGCCGACGAGGGCGCCGCGGAGTGGGTGACCTCCGAACGCGACCGCTTGCGCCTGGCCGCGGCCGACGCGTCGCACCTCCGCGCCGAGCTCCTCGTCGAGGCGGAGAGATTCGCGGACGCCGCCGCGGAAGCAGACCGAGGCCTCCGCATCGACCAGTACCGAGACGCGCTGTGGCGGTTGCTCGTGGCGGCCAACACCGCCGCCGGCGACCCCGCGGCCGCCCGCCGGAGCCAGGAGCGTTACGACGCCGTGCTCCGCGACCTCGGCGTCTGAACCTTCGCCCGTTTTGACAGCTGGAGACCGCCGACCACGGCGGGCTCCCGCTGTCAAAAGCCGGAAGTGGGGTTGACAGTGCCGCGAATCGGGCGCACACTCCCAGCAGCTTGTGAATACTTTCACGAGTACGGACAGGAGGCAGCGTGACCGAACGCAAGCCCGCCAACATGAGCTTCGAGACCTGGGTGGACAAGCAGATCCGCGAGGCCCAGGAGCGGGGCGAGTTCGATGACCTCGCGGGCAAGGGCCGACCGATCGCCGACCTCGATCAACCCACCGACGAGCTCTGGTGGATCAAGGGCCTGTTGCGTCGGGAGAACCTCTCGGTGCCGGCCCACCCGGCCCTCGCCCTCCGCAAGGAGGTCCACGACCTGCAGGACCGCCTGGCACGCGAACCCACCGAGGCCCGCGTGCGCACGGTCGCCGAGGAGCTCAACGGCCGGATCCGGACCATGAACCGGATGCCACCGATCGACGGGCCGCCGACCTCGGTCAGTCCGTTGGACGTCGACGAGGTCGTCGAGCGGTGGCGGGAACGCCGCCGGCCGCTCAGCCCTTCTTCTTGAACTCGATCTCGGCGATGCCCGTCTCGGTGCCGCCTCGACCCGGGAAGACCGACGACACCGAGATGTCGACCTTGGTGACCCCCTTGGCGCCCTTGAGGTTGAAGCCCTGGCTCTTGCGGAACTCGGCGTCGATCAGCGTGATGTCGGTCGAGCCGCCGTTGTCGAACACCACGTGGAGCTGCTTCGGCCGCGGGTTGTTCAGGTAGTTCTCCGGTGTGTCCGTCGAACCCGCGGTGATCAGCATCTTGGTGAGGTCGGTCTTCTCCGCGAACGTGAACGAGATGGTCTGACCGACGCCGTCCCCTTCTGCGCCCTCCGCCCAGAACGAGTTGACGACGAGGTCCGCCGCCAGGTTCGGGTCCTTGCCGGGAACGGAAGAGCTGGCGCTCACGCCGATGGCGTTCACCGGCGAGATCTGGGGGTTGAAGATGTCCTGCACCGACCGCAGGCCGTCCTTGGCCATCCGCATGCCGTCGACCCGCAATGACGGGATCGCGATCAGCGAGCCGCCGATGCCGAACATGGCCAGGAACATCAACGCCTTGCGGAGATTGACGACGGCCATCTGCGCGCGGAAGGAGGCGTCGCGCGCCTTCTGCTTCTTCTTCTCCCGGTCGCCGGCCTCCTTCGACGTGCGGACCTTCTTGCCACCGAAGAGCTTCTTCCACCACGGGAGCTTCTTGGCCGCGACGGCCTGCGCGAGCGAGTTGCCGCACTTGCGGCAGAACTTGCGCGACGGGTCGTTTCCGGAGCCGCACTGGCTGCAGACGAGGTCGCCCTCCTTGATCGTCTGCTCCGCGGCGGTGATCTTCGGATCGGGTCGCGGTGGCTGTCTGACGGCCGACGGCTGCTGGGCATGCGGCTGTTGCGCCATCGGCTTCATGGCGTGCGTCGCCGCTGCAGCCGTGTGGTCGGGCGCCTCGGTCACGAACGGGTCGGGTGCGGGTGCGACCTCCTCGATCGGTGTCACCGGAGCCTTCGGACGTGCGAGGAGGGCGGCGGCGCGCTTGCGCGCCTCCTCCTCTTCGCGGGCTCGCTGCTCGGCCGCGGCCCTCGCGCGCGCCTCGTCTTCGGCCCTCAGCCGAGCCTCCTCCTCGGCCGCCTTGCGGGCCTCGGCCTCGGCTCGCGCCTTGGCCTCCGCTTCGGCGCGAGCCCTGGCCTCGAGCTCGGCGGCGGCCTTCGCCTCGTCCTCGGCGCGCTTGGCCGCGTCGGCGGCCGCCTGCGCCTCGCGCGCCTGCTCGGCCTGGCGAGCGGCTTCGGCCTCGGCCGCCGCCCGCTCCGCCGCCGTCGCCGATTCGCGCTCGGCCTCGATCTGTGCGAGGCGCGCCTGTTCCGCCTGGCGAGCCGCTTCGGCGTCGGCCGCCGCACGGGTCTCGGCCTCCTCTCGCGCCCGCCGGTCCGCCTCGATCTGCGCCGTCCGGCGCGCCTCGGCCTCGGCCTTCGCCTTGACCTCCTCCTCCGCGCGAACCCTCGCCTCTTCCTCGGCCTTGCGCAGCGCCTCCGCCTGCTGAGCCGCGCGCGCGCTCGCTTCTTCCTGCGCCACTGCGGCGCGGCGCGTCGCCTCGGCCGCTTCGGCCTCGAGGCGGGCCGTCTCCGCGGCCGCCGCTTCCGCCGCCGCGGCTTCGAGCGCCGCCTGCGCCTCGTCCTCTTCGGACGGGGCATCGGGGAGCGACCCCGCGCCACCCGCGCCACCCGCGCCGCCCGCGCCGACACCGACCGGCGCGTCGATGCCCACGGCAGCTTTGACCCGGTCGACGAAACCCGCCTTGCTCGCGTCCGGTTCCGCGTCCTCGACGACCGGCGTCGGCGCCGCCGGCGTCTCGATCCGCTCGCCGACCCACTCCAGGAACTTGCCGCACGAGCCGCAGAACTCGTCGTTGTCCTCGTTGTGGTTGCCGCAGTTGGTGCAGACGATCATGACGCCGAGCTCCCCTGGCCACCGGCGCCCACGACCTCGACCGTCGTCAGGACCGTCGCCGGTACGAAACCCGAGAGCAGTCGCTCGAGCCTCGCCACGTCGATCGCCGAGGGATCCTCGGGGCGGAGCCGCACGGTCACGGCGAACTGCTCGTTGCCGGGGAGGTCACCGCCCGGCGTCGACGACCAGGAGGTGCCGCCGGTGTCCTCGACCTCCGGCCGCGTGCCGGTGTAGGCCTCGACGAGATCGGCGATCCCCTTCGACGTCCCCGCCCATCCATAGAGCGTCGCCGCGCTGGCGACCAGCATTCGTTGTTGCTGCTCGGGCAGGTCTTCGTCGATGGGGATGCCCATCCACTCCGAGAGCCAGGTGAGGAAGTCCGCGGGCGCGAGCCAGGGGTCGACGTAGGCCTCGATGGCGTCGAGCGTGAGGTAGATCGGCGCCAGCACTTCGTCGAGGGCCGCGGTGAACCGCTGGCTGAAGTCGTCGTCGTGGAACAGGCCGGGCAGCTCCATCCCGATGGGATGGGGCGTCTCCAGCCCCTCGATCAGACCCCGCATGTTCCGCCTCCTCGCCCGCCGTGCAACCCAGAGGGTACTGCGTCGCTCCCGCTCCTCCCGTCCCTCACGACGGTCGAACTTGTACCTGGTGATCCCAGGAGAACACGAGCGCGTTGGGTTCGGGGGTGATGACGGGAACCTGCCCCTCGCGCCGGTTCTCGAGCGGGAGCGCCGGGTACAGGCGCACGTCCTCCACGGCTTCGACGCCGGGCACGCCGTTGAGCACCGAGTAGGCCTCGCCCGGCGCCACCGCGCGCCCGAACGGCCAGCCGGTGCCGTCGGGGCCACCGACGACCGGGTGGAAGTAGCGGTACAGCGCCGACAGCGCGTTCTGCTCGAGCTTGCGCACGTCGTAGCGTGGCTTGGCCCGCATCCGGGCGACGATGCTGATCGGCACGTAGGCCGCCGACTCCACGGCCACTCGGGTGCCGACGACGCGACGTTCGTCCAGGTAGTCCCGAACCGTGGTGAGGACCTCGTCCGACGGAAGCAGTTGACCGAAGTCGAGGCTGCCATTCGGACCATCCTCGACCTGAGGGACGATCAGCACGCGGACGGCGCCGCGATCGACGTCCTCGGTGCCGGCGGGGACGGCGCGGGCGCGAGCCACCTGCGACGTCGACTGCTCGGCGAGCCGCTCGTAGTCGTCGCGCGTCACCGCACGATGGCGGGTGCGGAGCATGATCGGGCCGCGCAGCTTGGCGTTCTCGATGTCCTCACCGTCACCGCCGCCCAGTGCACCGCGCCGGTTCGAAACGCCGGCGATGAACGGGATCTGCGTGTGGAGCTCGCTGATCGTGCCCGTCGCGACGTTGCCGTTGCGGCCGCCTCCCGTGCGGTACTCGCGGATGCGGATCGCTGCGCCCTTCTCGGGCACCTTGCCGAAGTAGCGGGGCGTGCCGTCGGGCTCGCGCACCGCGGGACCGAACACGATCTCGCCCGTCACCTCCTCGAGCATGAAGTGCTGGTCGTCGGGACCACTCAGCGCGAAGGTCTCGACCTGCGTCCACTCCTCCCATCCGGCGAGGGCGGACACGTCGACGGTGTAGCCGCCCTCGATCGGCACGACCGGCCGATGCTGCAGCACGAAGCGCTGGCCGGGCACGGATTCGGAGAGACCGACGATCTCATCGGTGACGATGTCGGCGTTGATGGCCTCGACGGAGCCCCCGCTCGTCCAGGCGGTGAGCGCGTGGATGCGGGGCGACGCGCTGTATGCCGGCTGCCACTCCTGGCTCTCGACCACGCGGCACCGCAGCCACCCGCCGCTCAGGCGGAGGATGCCGGCGTGCGGGGTGTGGTCGGCGGGGAGGTGGACGACGACCTCTCCATCGCGGTTGAGGCCGCCGGTGGTGTCGCGCTCGAGGTCGACCTCGACCCACCCGTTGCCGTTCCAGGCTTCCCACACGATCGGCGGGAACCGGGGGTCGACGCCGACGCCCTCGATGTCCGCGGCGATGTCGATGCTGACGACACCGCCCGGCACGGCGTTGGACAAGCCGATGTAGAAGCAGTCGCCGACGTTCGGCGTGCGGGCGAAGCAGTGGAAGGGAGCACCGTTGTCGAGCGTGTCGGTGTGGTTCACCTGGAGGTTCTCGATCTCGGTGGCCACGTAGGCGCGCGAGCTCGGGATGATCGAGAGGTCCTGGGTCGTCGTGAAGACGAGGCCCTCGATGTCGGTGCGGGGCGTCCCAACTTGCGTGCCCGCAGGGACGACGATCGTCTGCTCGAGCGCCGCCGTCAGCCAGAAGGTGACGCCGGTGCGCGCCGCGGACGGCGGGCGCAGCTGGAGGCCGAGCAGTTCGAGGAACTTGATGTAGGTCTTCTCGGGCACGCGGTTGAGGCGCCAGATCAGCTGGTCGACCATGTACGCGAACGTCTCGATGAGAGTGACGCCGGGATCGGAGACGTTGTGGTCGGTCCACTCGGGGCAGCGCTGCTGCACCATGCGCTTGGCCTCGTCGACGAGGTTCTGGAACGTCCGATCATCCAGGTGCGGTGCGGGTAGGGCCATCGGACTACTCCTCAGCGGGGATCGTGTAGAAGGGGAAGACCAGGTTCCGGGGGTCGTTGCCGCCCTTGACCTTGTAGGTGACGCTGACGTACATGAGCGACGCGTTGGAGGCGTCGAAGTTCACATCGACGTCCTCGACGTCGATGCGCGGCTCCCATCGACGCAACGATCGGCGAACTTCGTGGGCCGCTTGGCCCGCGGTTGTCGAGTCGGCGGGCGCGAACACGAGGTCGTGGATGCCGCAGCCGAACTCGGGGCGCATCGGGCGCTCGCCGTATGCCGTCCCGAGGATCAGCCGGATCGACTCCCTCAGCTCCTGATCCTGACCGACGAGCGCGATCGATCCACTCGCCGTCGTCTTGAGGGGGAACGAGAGTCCCTGCCCGATGAATGCCTCTGCCATGTGTCCGTCGCTCCTCGAGGTCTAGTCGGCTGCGGTCAATTGATCATGACCAACTTGCCGTTGACGACCGCCTGACCCGACGACACCAGCTTCGCCGTCGCGGTGCCGTTGACCTCGGCCCCGATCTGAGCTGTGGCCTTGACGTTCATGCCATCGATGGTCGCGTCCTTCGCCGCCTTGATGGCGACCTTGCCCCCGCTCGACTCGATGGTGATGTCCTGCGCCGCCTTGAGGTTGAGCTTGCCCGCCTTGGCCTCGATCGTGATGTTGCCGGACTCGCCCGTGATCGTGATGTCGCCCGTGTTGCTGATGGCGATCTTCTTTCCGTTGACCTTGTTGGTCAGGTCGATGCCCTTCTTCTCATCGAACTTGAACAGGAAGTTGCCGTCCTTGTTCTTCAGCTCGATGAACTCCGCGCCGGTCTTCTCACTGAACACGAAGTGGGCGCCGGACTTCAGCCGAAAGGCGTGCTGGTTCACCCCGCCGCCCCCGATGACGTCGCCGTTCTTGTAGAAGGGCTTCTCCTTGCCGTTCACGAGGCCGCCGATGACGTAGCCGCGGCGGACGTCGCCCTGCTCGAAGACCACGAGCACCTCGTCTTCGACCTCCGGCAGGAGGTACCAACCGTGGTGGCCCGACTTGCCGCCACCGCCGGGGAAGGCGACCCGCATCCAGCCGGTTGCCGCCGAGTCCTCGAGCGACGGGATCTTCACCTTGACCCGTCCCATCTCCTCGGGGTCCTTGTTGTCCGTGACGATGCCGACGGTGACGCCGTCGAACACGCTGCGATCTGGCGTCGACGCCGCGAACCCTGTGGCGGTCTCGCCCACCAGGGCGCTCAACGACTGATCGGTCACACCGCGGCACGAGAACTCGGTGGTGAACCCCTCGTCGTGGCTGTAGTGGTGACGCAGGTGGCTGATCCGGTACTTGCCGTCGAAGCGCTTGTTGACGCCCTTGATCTTCACCTCCTTGTCGACGGCCAGACGCACGTCGCCCCAGCACCGTCCCTCGGCCTGGAGGTTGTGCTCGTTGGCGCGGTCCACAGCGGCCTGCGCGGACGCCTTCGCCTCGGCGATGCTGCCGAGGTCGGAGCGGTTGAGCAGGACCTTCGGCGAGTCGAACGCGCCAGCCACCTTGGCGTCCTTGCGCCCGTTGAAGGAGCTCGCCTTTCCCTCGATCATCTTCTTCTGCACCGGATCCCAGCTACGGACCGTCGCCTCCTGGACGAACGTGTTGGCGGTGGCGCGGCAGTTGAAGCCCATCAGGTGGTCGTTGAGCTCGAGGGTCACGCCCGTGTCGCCCCCGTCGCCGACCTTGCCCCAGAACAACTTCCCGTCCTTCATCCGCGTGTGGAACCCGAGCTCGCGGGCGCGCTCGAGCAGAAAGTCCCCATCGGTGACGTTCTGCTGCATCTGGAAGGGGATCGTCGACGTCGTGTTCTCGATCGTTCCCGCCGAGAGGCCGGCCTCGCTGCAGATCTGCTTGATGGCATCGCTGACGGACTTGTCGACCCAGGTGCGGACGTGATCGCTGCGGAAGAGGCGGTGGAACTTGCATTCGGCCTGGACGATGAAGACCGACCGGTTGTCGCGCGAGTCGAACTCCAGGGCCGTGATCTCTCCTTCGAAGATCTTGGCGGTCGCCCGTTCGCCGCGGAACCCGATCTCGAAGGGCTTCCCGAGTTCGAGCGCCGCGGGGATCTCGCTGTTGGCGTCGATGTCGAACGTGACCACGCACAGGTCGTGGCGGTTGTACGTGCTCTCGACCTCGAGCTCGAGCAGCTTCGTGTGGACGGCGGGCGGCAGGGCCTGCCGGTTCGTCGTGAGGACGGGATGCTGGGTTGTGCGGAAGGCGGTGGTCATCAGGCCGGCGGGGGGATCACGAGGGACGTGCCCGGCTGGAGCCGGAGTGGATCGGAGATGGACGAGTTCGCGTTGGCGATCGTGCGCCAGTCGGCCGCCGACCCGTACTCGTCGTAGGCGATCGATGCGAGGGTGTCGCCGGCGACGACACGACGTGCGCGCGACCCCGGCTCACCGCCGGAGGTCGGGTTCTGCGCCTTCTCGGCCATGCCGAACTCGTTCAGCGTGAGGGTGACGGTGCCACGGACGGGGTTGCCGTTCTCGCGGAAGAGGGTGTACTCGACGGCGGCCTGCGCGATGTAGCCGGTGAACATGATGGCGCCCCACTGGAAGCGGGCGTACGGCGCCGACGGCTTGTCCTTGCTTATGGACTTGGGGTCGGGGTTGACCTTCTCGAGGATCGTGTTCACGACCTTGGAGATGTCGCCGGTCTCCTTGTCCGTCTCGTCGAGGAACATCTTCACGGAGATGCTCGAGGGAATCGGGCCGTGGTACTCGGCCGGCATGAGGCCGTCCTTGTTCGAGTTCTGCTGCCACTTCGCGCCCTTCGTCATGCTGAAGGTCGCCGGGTTGAACGGGAACTCGATGGGCTTGCCGACGGTCTTCTCGGCACCGGCGCCGCTCGGCTCGAGGAACGTCAGCGTGGCACGGGCGCGCTGCTTGGTGGTCGGCATCTCAGGCTCCCTTCGCGGCGTCGCCCATGAAGCCATGGAACGCCATCTCGAGCGTCTCGGTCGCCATCTTCGGGCTCTCGACGTTGAACGTCGGACCGGTCCACCGCACGGGGACCACGTCCAAGAGGTGCCACTCGGCGATCGTCTTGTCGGCACCGTCGACGGCCTTCACCGAGGCGTTCTTGCCGCGGGTCACGACCTTGGCGATGTCCATGAACCACTTGGCGACGAGGTGGCTCTCCTCGTTGATCGGCCGGCTCAGCTTGATGTTCGAGTACTTGAGGCGACTCGGGAGCTGGTGGACGAAGGCGTTGTTGCCGCCCTCCTCGAGCTGCATGACGGCGGTCTCCATGCCGAGCCCCTCGAAGCTGTTCCACCACCCGATCGGCAGGGCCTCGACCGTCAGATGGAAGCGGATCGAGACCGCGGGGTCCTGCATGTTCTTGCCGTTCTTGGCCGAGCTCGCCGCCCCTCCGGCCTTGGCGGCATTGGCGAGCGCGGTCGGCGCGCCAGGAATCGCCGGCGGCGTCGGGACGGGCGGCATGGACGGGAGCGACGGCATCGCCGGCGGCTTCGGGATCGATGGTGCCATCGAGGCCGCGGCCTCCATCGAGGGCATCGACGGCGGCGTGGGGACGCCGGGCAGGCTAGGCATGGGGACCTCCCGTGTTCGTGGTCACGGTCATGGCCGGAACCGGCTCGAGCGCGACTTGCCCTCGATCTGGCGGCGGATGTCCGCTTCGAGGGCCGAGCGGATGTACGGATAGAGCTTCTTGGCCTCGGCGGCTCGCTGCTTCTTCTCGGCGGTCGCGTCCTTGGCGCCACTGTCGCCGGCGCCATCGTCAGCGGCGGAGGCGGGCCCGGTCGAGGCGGCTGTGCCGACGCCCGCCCCGGCGGCGTCACCCGTGGCCGTCCCGACGCCGGTGGCGACCTCCGCGGCTGTGGTCGCCAGCGAGCGTTGGAGGGTCAGGGCGCCTTCGGCGGTGCGCTGCACGCTTGGCGCCGGAGCCGACGTGGAGAAGAGCGATCCGTCGGCTCCGCGCACCGCCAGACCGGCGCGCACCGCGACATCAGCCGCCGATGGGATCGAGGCCGCGGGCGTGTGCAGCGGGAGGTCCGACGCCGGGGGCCGGGCGGGGACGGGTGAGTGCGACGAAGGGGATGCAGCCGATCCGTTGTTGGCGCCGTCGAGGCGCTGGACGGATCCGAGGGGCATCGCCGCGGAGGTGGATGGGCCCGACGCCCACGGGGCAAGGGGCGCGCCCGAAGCGTCGGTCGAGCCGAGGCGCCGCAGCTGGACCGGGAGGGGCGCCGACGTCGCCGCGGTCGCGGGTGCCGCCAGTGTCGTCATCGGGGTGGCGGTGCTGGTGGTCGCGACGGTCCGCTGAACACCGACCGGACGGACGAAGGAGAGGGGAGCCGACGCGACCGCTGCGGGCTCCGTGCGCCGCTGCACGTCGGCCGCCGGCCTGGCCGCGGGTGCGGCCTGCGGCGAGGACGGCGACGGCGACGACATCGCTGGCGGCTGGAGGGTGCCCCCGAGGTCGTTCGGCGCGAGGGGGAGCGCCGCCGTCCCCGTCGGGACCGCGGGGGCGGTGGCCGAAGAGCCCTCGGCCATCGGCTGGACGCTCACCATCGGGCCGCCTCCGCCGACCGTCGGGGCCGAGGTCGTCGCGGGTTGGACAAGCGGGAGCTCGCCGGGTCCGTCGGGCGCCTCGACGAGTTCGCCGGACTCGTGGTCCGCCGCGAGGCCCGTCGTGGCGACGAGCGGGCTGCCGCCGACGAGCGAGGTCGTGGGCCCATCGGACGCCGAGGAAGGGGTCGCTGTGGCGGCGGCGGTGTCGGTGAGGCGCTGGATCGGCGCCTCGATCACGGTCGGCGCATCGGTCACGTTCGATGTCGGGGCCGCGGGCAGCACGTGCAGGGGGAGCGGCGACGACGAACCCGGTGCGTCGGTGCCGGGATCGTCGGGCTCCGGTGCCGTCGCGCTCGACGACGTCAGGGGGGAGCTGCCGACGAGCGGGGAGGTCGCTCCGGACTCCCTCGGCGAGGAGGGGGAAGTCGAGCGGACGGTGCCATCCGCGAGGCGGGCGACAGGAAGGACCGGGTCGGCAAGCGCCGGCATCGACTCGGCCGTCGAGGATGCCGCGGCTGACGTCGGTGTCGAGGATGAGGCCGGCGGGGTCGACACCGAAGCCGCCGGGAACGACGGTCCGGCTTGCGGGGACGATGCCGAAGGTGGGGAAGAAGTCGTCGGTGCTGCTGCGGGCGCCACGGGCGACGAGGACGACGACGATGGCGAGGAATCGGCCAGCCGCGAGAGCGGGAGGGGCGTGCCCGTCGACGACGCCGGGGAACGGCCGGCGAGTGGGAGGTCACCCCCGGCGGCGATGGACGGGACCTCTGCGAGGCCCGGGGGGACGTCGAGGGCCGCCGCGGCCGTCAGGCGGTCGCCCACGAGCGGCGCGTGCGCTGACGTCGTCGGCGCCGACGGCGTCGACCCGTCGGCGCGGCGTTGGATGCGGCGCGGCTGGATCGGGGGGGCGAGCTCGGCCGGAGCGGCGACACGCGGGACGTCGTCGGTCGCGTCGACGGTCGGCATCATCGCAGGGCCGTCGCCGTCGAGAGGGACGCCGAAGCCACCGATCCGGTGATCGGTCTCCTCCGTCGAAGCGGGGGAGGAGGCGGATTCCGGCATCGTGGTCGCCGACGCCGAGCCCGCCGATGCGGGCGTTGCTGCGGCGGCGGTCGTGTCGACGACGCGGGCGACGGGCAGCGGGCGTGCGGGCGCGGGCCGCGCCGCCAGCGGCGCGACTTCCAGCAGCGAGCGGGTCACTGTCGGCTCGGGCAGGCGCGCCGGCGGGGGTGCCGATGCGGACACCGTCGGCATCGAGGCCGGCGGGTCGGCCAGGCGACGGACCTCGACGACCCGTTCCGGCTCGGGGACGGCGTGCCGTGGTTCGCGAAGAGGGAGCTCGCCCATGCCTGCGGACGAGGAGATGTCTCCGGTGTGGGTGGCGAGCCCGCCGATCGAGCCGCTCGGCCCGTCGGCGGACACGGCGTGGCCGAGGGACCCCCCGCTGAGCCTTGGGTCGACGTGACTGGTGAGGATCTCCGGGAGCCTCTGCACGCGGAAGGTCGTCGGCATCGATGAGAACGACGGCGCCAACGGCGGCAGCGTCATCCAGTCGCCGGTTCGTTCCTTCGGCGGACGGGCCACCCCGTCATCGACCGCAGACGCAGACACCGATCCGGTCCCAGGCGCGACCGTCGCCGAGCCCGCGGGGCCCGGCGTGTCGTCCTCGTCGCGTCGACGGAAGAGGCGCATCGTGGTCCTCTCAGTCCTCGTTCTGCTCGGCCAGCTCGTTCAGGCGGTGGTTGATCTTGGCGATCTCCCGCACGAATGCCTTCCGCCGCAAGTGCTCGAGATCGATGATCTCTTCGTGTGACCAATGGAAGTGGTACGCCACGTACGCGATCTCCTCGTAGAGACCTTCGACCGCGTACGTCACGATCCCCCCGGGCGACCACCGGCCACATCGACCGTGAAGTCGTGCTCGCAGTTGGGGCACTTGACCGCAGCGCGGGTGTGTCCCTCCTGGTTGATCCGGCGGTACAGGTCCTGGAGGAAGGCGAGGTCCGCTGCGAACAGCTCCTCGATGATCGTGTGGTCGATCTGTGCGTCGGTGAAGTCGCCGAGCTGCGTGATGACCCGTCCGAGGATGATGACGGTGAGGTAGGCGGGACGGGCGATGACGCGGGGATCGGAGAGTGGCAGCAGCTCGTCGCGCGCCGTCGCCATCCGCATGATCCCGTGCTTGTGAAGGATGCCTCGGGAGTCCAGGTACCCGCGCGGCAGCTCGAACGGGTACTCGGTGCGCAGGGGGGGCGCCGGCATCGCCGACGCCCCCGCCTGGTACTCCGTCTCTTCCGGCTGCTGGACGGTCCCGGGGGTACCAGGAATCGTCCGCTTCATTTACTTCTGGGTCTTCATGGACACGCCCATGAGCGTGATCTTCTCCTCGAGGGGAGCGGTGCCACCGGCCTGGGGCGTCGTCACCTCGAGGCTGCTCGGCTGACAGTCCTTGATCGTGAAGGTCTTGACCGCCTTGTCGGTGCCGGGCGAGAACACCTTCACGACGACGTCCTTGCGGTCGGTGAGACCGTTCTCGATCTTCGTCATCCAGTCGACGAAGGTCATGTCGTCGGTGAGCGCACGGGTGATCGTGATCGTCACGGGCTTCGGTCGGCCCGGGATCTTCTTGAGCTGGTACGCGCCCTTGGCGGTCTGGCTCTTGACCTCGATCATGTCGAACTCCTGCTTGAGTCCGCTCACTTCCTTGATGACGAGCGGCGCCGCGCCGTCGATCTCGCAGCCGAAGGCGTTGGCGACGAGTGCGTCACCGGTGGCGAATGCAAAGGGATCGGCCATCTGGCTTCTCTTCTCTCTCTCAGTCGGTCTTTTGGTCCGGTGGCCGTTACTCGGCGACCAGGGAAACGCCGCCCTCGAGCTGCTGGAGGCGGAAGATGACGAACTCGGCCGGCTTCACCGGAGCGACGCCGATGTCACACACGACCTGGCCGAGCGAGATGCCTTCGGCGGGGTTGGTCTCGTCGTCGCACTTGACGTAGAAGGCCTCGTCGGGATTGGCGCCGAAGAGGGCGCCCTTGCGCCACTCCATCACGAGGAAGCCGGCGATCGTGCGACGGATCTTCGCCCAGAGGTCGCGGTCGTTGGGCTCGAAGACGACCCAGTCCGTGTTCACCTGGATGGACTTCTCGAGGTAGTTGAAGAGGCGGCGGACGTTGATGTACTTCCACGCCGGATCGCTCGAGAGGGTGCGGGCACCCCAGACGCGGATCCCGCGGCCCGGGAACGCGCGGATGCAGTTGACGCCCTCGGGGTTGAGCAGGTCGTTCTCGCCCTTGGTGATGTTGATCTCGAGCGAGATCGCACCCCGCACGACGTCGTTGGCCGGCGCCTTGTGGACGCCACGCTCGTTGTCGGTGCGGGCCCAGAGCCCGGCGAGGTGACCGGACGGCGGCACGAAGATGTTCTGTCCCGAGATCGGGTCGAGCACCTTGATGCGGGGCCAGTAGAGCGCCGCGTACTTCGAGTCGTAGCCGGCCTTGTCGACCCGCCACTCCTTGATCTGCTGGGCGTTCATGCCGGGGGGCGGGTCGAGGATGGCCATGCGGTCACCCATGAGCTCGCAGTGGCTGATCATCGCCAGCTGCACCGCCTGGAAACCTTCGCCGTTGATGTGGCCCTGCTCGTAGGCGGCGGTCAGGTCCGGGACGGCCAGCATCGTGACCTCGTCGATGGCCTCGAGTGCCCCGAAGCCGGTGCGATTGGCGACGTCGCCGACGTAGTCGCCGGCCTCGGTGCGGGCGGGAGCGGCCGACGCGCTGCCACCGGAGAGCGACGCGCTGCCCTTGGCGGGACGCTCGAGTGCGCCGCCGGAGACGGCCTCCTCGAGACGGATCAGCTTCGAGGTCGCGTTGACGACCTGCGCGGCGTTCTGCTTGCCCTTCTTGGTGGTGAGGTCCGGGAAGGTCTCCTCGACCTTGTTGCCCTTCTTGACGACGATTGTGAACACGTCGTCCGGCGCGCCCTCGCCTTCGGGATGCTGCACCTCGACGGTCACGTCGTTGCCGGCGGCGCCGGCCTCGATGGCGTTCATCTTGTACGGGGCAGGCTTGCCGTCACCGGCGCCGAGCTCACCGCGGGCGCCGGGCGTCGCCGCTTCTCCATCGCCGCCGATGCGCACGATGTAGGCGATGCCGCCGCCGTTCTGGAAGTAGCCGTACACGGAGTGGGCCAGGTACGACCCCTCCATGAACTCGCCGAACGTCGTGACGAACTGGGTCCAGTTCGTGACGAGCGTGGGTTCGTTGAACGGGCCACGTTCCGCGAGTCCGACGAAGGCGGCGACAGCGGTGCCGACACCCTCGATCGGACGGGCGCCGCCGTCGAGCTCTTCGACGTAGACACCAGGGGACAGATACTGAGGCATAGGGGCCTCCTCCTCACCGACCGGGGACGATCACCTACGAGGCTGGCCGCTCTGAGCCGTTCCAGCCAGGTGCGAACGGGCGGAGGTGAGGGAAGCGGCAGGTGCACGATCGGGCACAACGGCGGGCGCGCATCGGTTGCCATGACGCGGCGACGCCCGCCTCGCGGCGGGCGTCGGCTGGATCGAGGAGCGCTACTCCTCCTCGCTGTCCTCGTTGCGCTGGACGGCGGTGTCGTCATGGAGGGCCTGGGCGGTCGGCGGCTCGTCGTCGACGGCGGGGCCATCGTCCTCGTCGGGCGCCCGCTGGACGGCGGTGTCGTCGCGCAACGTCTGCAGGGGAGCGTTGTCCTCGGCTTCGCGCTGGACGCCGGCCGACTCGCCGCCACCGCCCGCGCCGTGGTCGTGACCCTCGTGACCGCCGGACATGACGGCGTCGGCGGTGGACTCCGCCTCCTGCTCGTACTTGTCGCCCGGGTCCGAGACGCTGATCCCACCCGCCCGCGGCGTCCCGTCGACGGCGCCCTCGCGCTGTTGCACGACGTGGGTGAGCTCGTGGGCGATGGTGCGCTGGCCCTCGGGGCTCGTCGGGTTGTACTTGCCCTCG
This sequence comes from Acidimicrobiales bacterium, assembly GCA_035525495.1. Taxonomy (GTDB): domain Bacteria; phylum Actinomycetota; class Acidimicrobiia; order Acidimicrobiales; family CADCTF01; genus DATLED01. The sequence continues at coordinate 45,855 of DATLED010000078.1, forward strand.
TTGAAGACGATCTCGTTGCCGACCGTGAACGCTTGCGCCTGGACCGACTTCGACGCGTTCGCGGCGTCGGGTCCCGTGTGGACCTTGACGTCGCTGAAGTCATGGCCGAGGCCGGCCTCCATCTGCGTTCGCACGCCAGCGTCGAGGGACGACCCGCCGCCCTTGCCGACGACGTCGTGGACGGGCGAACCACCGCCCTCCTGGTCCTGCTCGCCGGACGCCTTGCGTTGGACGAGCGCCCCCATCGCCGCGTTCCCTGCCATGCGCTGCAGGTGCATCGCACCGGACTTGCCCAGGGTGTCGGCGCGGCCGTGCTCGACGGCCTTGGCGACCGCCGAGTGGTCGACCTCTCCCCCTTCGGTCTCCTTGGACTCCTTCGGCTTCGTGCCGACACTGATGTCTTGGAGCAGCTCAAAATCGGCCATGGCGCGCACCTCCGAGGGATCTTCGACGAGTGTACGGTGGTCGAGGGTGCCCAGGGAGGCGACGTCGTTGCCCGAAAGGGAACGCGGGCCTATGACATGGCTATGACATGACCCGCGAGTACCAGGGACCGAACTCGGACTCGACGCACAGGCGCCCGAGCTTCCGGTACTCCCGCTGCGTCGCCCGCATGAGCTCGAGCATGCCGACGGGCCTGCCGCTCTCGGCCGCGAAGTAGGCGGCGGTCACCGCGATCGAGCGGATGTTGCCACCCGACAGCTCGAAGCGCTCCGCCGCGAATCGCAGGTCGACATCGTCACCGCGGGGCACCGAGGGACCGAGGCAGCGCTCCCAGAGCCGCTCGCGGAAGTCCGCGTCGGGCAGCGCGAAGTCGATGACGGCATCGAGCCGTCGGGCGAAGGCCTCGTCGAGGTTGGCGCGCAGGTTCGTCGAGAGGATGGCCAGTCCGTCGAAGGACTCCATCCGCTGCAAGAGGTAGGCCGTCTCGATGTTGGCGTAGCGATCATGCGCGTCGCGGACCTCGGACCGCTTGCCGAAGATGGCGTCGGCCTCGTCGAAGAGCAGGACGCCGTTGATGCCGTCGGCCTCCGAGAAGATCCGCTCGAGGTTCTTCTCCGTCTCGCCCACGTACTTGTCGACGACCGTCGCCAGGTTGATCGAGTAAAGATCGAGCCCGAGCACGCCGGCGATGACCTCCGCCGACATCGTCTTGCCGGTGCCGGAGTCGCCGGCGAACAAGCCGGTGATGCCGCGTCCCCGACCGCCGCCCGGACGCATGCCCCACTCGTCGATCACCCGGTCGCGGTTGCGGGCCCGGTTGGCGAGCTCCTGGAGGCCGAGCAGGGTCGCGTCCGGGAGGACGAGGTCCTCCCATCCCACGCGGGGCACGACCCGCTTCGCCAGGTTCTCGAGTCCCGCCGCGTTCTGGGCGCGCGCGCCCGAGCGCAAGTGGTCGAGACCGAGCGTCGTGCCTGCGGCGGTCGCTTGGAGTCGTGCTGCCTCTGCTGCCCGCGTGACCTGCTCGGGCGTCAGGCGGAAGTGACGCGTCACCTCGCTGGCATCGAGGCCGCCAGAGGATCCGTTCAACGTGCGGAGCCACAGCGCGGCGCGATCCGATGTCGTCGGAGGATCGACGTCCATGAGGACGGGGACGTCGTGGCTCCACGACGGTTCCCAGGAGCGGCGACCGATCAGCAGCACGGGCGCCAGCAACTGGGCGTCTGCGCCGGCGGGCGCCGCAGCCGGGTCGGCGAAGGCGCGCACGGCTCCGATGCCCCGCTCGGCCAGCGCCTCGACAGGCCCGGCAACCAGTCCTGCGCCCCGGAGACGCGCGTCGCGCATGGCGGTTCGAGCGACGACCGCGGGATCCTCGGTCGGTCCGAGCCGGCCGAGGTCGACGGCGACGATCGGCCGGCCCGCCAGCTCCAGGGCCGCCGCCGCGAGGCTGCGACCGGACGACCCGGGCTTCTCCCGGAGGTACAGCAACCTCGCTCCGGAGCCGAGCGCCCGCGCAACCGCAGAAGGGTCCGGAGCGGCGTCGGGACTCGCCGGCGTGAGCACGTGCAAGAGGTCATGGTCGTCCGAGTCGTCACCGAGCAGGTGCGCGGTCACGCGGTCAGGAACCGACAACGAGCGCGTCAGGAAGGGACGGTCGCTGTCGTCGATGGTGACGAGGCCCGACGCCACCAGCGGGCCGCTCGGCGTCAATCGTTGCCGCGCCGGGCCGCCGGCAGGAGGCAAGCCCGCCAGCTCCAAGGCCAAGCCGATGCTGGCCCGGCGGCGGGTGACGTCATCGTGCAGGTAGCCGTAGAGGCGCTCGAAGCGGCTGTCGAGGTCGGGCGCGATGGCGACGAGGAGGAGCTCGACGTCGAGCGGGCTCAGCCCGAAGCTGCGGGCGAGGTCGCGGAGGCGGAGGGTCGTGCCCGCGGCCTCGCCCTCGTCGGCTTGCGACTCGAGTGCCTCGAGGTGGGCTCGGGTGTCGGGGTCGGGTGGCGGCGGCAGGGCGGCGCCCGCCAAGAGCCGGTCGACCTGCTCGTCGCTGAGGTACAGGCCGCGGAAGGGATCGTCGGACGCGGGGTCCTCCGCCCGCCGAGCCGCCACCGTGAGGCGAACCCGCGCCTCGAGCACGCCGAGGCGACCGAGGAGGTAGGTGAGCGAAGGACCTGCGGCTTCGCCGGCGTCGGGCGCCGTCACCCCTGCTTGCCGTTCCCCGCCGTGGCCTCGTCCGTCTCCTTCTCGGCAATGCGCATGACGCGGGCGACCTCGGTGTTCCCGTCGCTGCCCGGCGCCTGTTGCACCGACTCGGACTGGCCTCCTCCCTGGCCGCCGCCGCTCCAGTTGAACCTGGGCGGGGCCTCGACGGCAGTGGCCGCCTCGATGAACCGCTCGGTGTCGATCGGTGTGGTGACGACGAGATCGAGGGAGGGCTTGAGCTCTCCTCCGAGCGCGGACCACACATCGGAGAGCGCGCGGTCCTCGGGAGGAGGGAGCCCGATGGTGACGTCGAGCGGCCACCCGTTCTCCTGCAGCGTGCCCGCCAGCCAGTCCACGGGGATGCGGTCGTTGCGGAGGAAGCACGCCAGCATCGACGACAGCAGCCGGTGCTCGTCCTCGGGACGCTGCGTCCATGCCGTGATCAGGTAGGAGAACTTGTACACCCGCGGCATCGGACGCCTCCCCGTGACCCGGCCCGTGTCGTCGCGGACGTCGACGAGGCCGGCCTGGCGGCGCTTCGTGTCCTCGCGGATGTCGTAGAGGTAGATGTCGATCGTGGGCGTGTTGCGGCGCGACGCCCAGTCCTTGGTCGGCGCGTCGAACACGACCTCGATGTCCGAGCCGTTGATGACGTCGCGCTTCACGATCCCGCGCAAGGTCTCGTCGACCTCGTGGATCATCTAGATCAGCCCTTGGCGCACCGCGTAGGCGACGGCGTGGGAGCGGTTCTTCAGGTTCAGCCGCGCCGTGACGTCATGGATGATGTTCTTGATCGTCCGCTCGCTGTAGGAGAGCGACCCGGCGATCTCGGCGGTGTCCATGCCGTCGGCGATCAGGCGGAGGACCTCGATCTCGCGCTCGGTCAGGCCGGACATGGTCAGTCCCAGCGGTGACAGCACCTGGCGCTGGAGGCGGCCGACGTGCTCGAGCAGTCGGCCGAGGAGGTCGGGGGGAACGCTGCCGTCACCGGTCGCGGCGCTGAGGATGGCGGTCACGAGCCGCTCGGGCTGCGCCTCGCTGCGGCGGAGGAGGCCGCAGGCTCCAGCCTCGACGCCCGCCAGCATGCCGGCATCGTCGAGCCGCGTGACGACGAGCACGACGCGGGGAATGCCGTTGGTGCGCTGGATCGCCTTGACGACCCGGGTCGTCTCCTCGTCCACCTCGTCGACGACGACGATGGCCACCATCGCCGAGTCGATGTCGTTCTCGACGATCGTGATCTCGGGACGGGCCCGCAGCTGCGTGGCCAGTCCGGCCTGCGAGATCGGGTCGTGGGCGTAGACGTAGACCGAGATCCGTTCAGCCTGCATGCGTTGCTCCCTTGTGCGTGGTGCGTTCTGAGAGCAGCCGTCGGCGGCTCCCGCCGAGGCGAGCGTGCCACGGGGTGCTCATCGGGCACTCCACGACGACTCAACGGGAACCGGCTGTTGCCCGAATGTCCGGCAACACGGTCCTTGGCGGCACGCCGAAACCGGTCACGGTTGCCGGCATGAACCGTCGAAGGGCGAGCGCACCGCGTCGGAGGTGACGTCGACCTCCGTCGGGCCGCCCGTCGATCCTGGTGAGCGGTTCCGCCGCACCGATTTCACCTCCGCCAGAAGAGGAGGTGGGTGACGCCGCTGGGACTGGGGACGGACTCGAGGTGGAACCGGTCGAGCAGAACCTCGTGGGACGTCCAGAGTCGTTCGCCTCGGCCGATCTCGACCGGCGCCACGGCGACATGCATGGCGTCGACGAGATCCGCGTCGAGGAACTGCCGAATCGTGGCGACGCCACCTCCCAGCCGTACGTCCTGCCCCTCAGCGGCGGCCTTGGCTTGCCGCAGAGCCTCTTCGGGCGTCGCATCGAGGAAGTGGAAGGTGGTGTCGGCGAGCGTGAAGGTGGGTCGGTGATGGTGGGTGAGAACGAAGACCGGGGTGTGGAAGGGCGGGTCGCCTCCCCACCACCCCTTCCAGTCAAGGTCCTGCCACGGGCCCCGCTGCGGTCCGAACTTGTTGCGACCCATGATCTCGGCACCGATGTTCCGGCTGAAGTCGCGAGTGAAGTAGTCGTCCAGCCCTCGGGATCCGCCGGGCTCCGTTCGGTTCGGCCAGCTCGCGGTGGCGAACGCCCACGATGCCAGATCGGACGGCAGTCGGACGCCGCCGCCATCTCGAGGGCTGGCACTTCCGAACGGCGCCTCGAGGCTTTGGCCTTCGCCGGCCCCGAACCCGTCCATCGACAGGAAGAAGTTCTGCACTCGCAGGAGTTGGGACATCCGCCGATCCTGTCGCGGTCGTGCGTGCCGCCCGGTGATGGGTGAGGAGTTCGTCTACGGCGTCGCCGCCGACGGAGGCGACGGGGACGACGGGGGCGAGCGGAACACCGAGGTGCGGTAGTACTGCAGCTCGACCAAAGACTCCTTGATGTCGTCCATCGCCCGATGCCCGCCCGCCTTCGGGGGCGCACCCGCCACGACTTCGGGGTACCAGCGACGGGCGAGTTCCTTGATCGTCGAAACGTCGACCGACCGGTAGTGCAAGAACTCCTCGATCTCGGGCAGGTGAATCGACAGGAACCGCCGGTCGGTCCCGATCGAATTGCCGCACAACGGAACGGAACGAGCCTCGACGCCGGCTGAGAGCAGGAACGCCATGGTTGCCGTTCCCGCCTCCTCAAGCGTCACGGCCGACGCCTCTATCGCGCCGAGCAGCCCGCTCTTGGTGTGCATCGCCCGCACGACCTGGTCCATCCCGCCCATCGCCGCCGCGCCGGGATTGATGACGAGATCCGGACCTTCCGCCACGACGACCAGGTCGTCGTCCGTGATCAACGTGGCGATCTCGACGATGACGTGGCGACGGGGATCGAGTCCCGTCATCTCGAGGTCCATCCAGACGAGCACGGGCGCAGACGCTAGTGGCGCCCGCGCCCGTGCTCCCCCAGAAGGAGAAGAGGACTGCTAGTCGGTCTTCTGATCGGGTGCCGGCACGTCCTCGGCACCGGCGGCCTGCTTCACCGTCTCGTGCGCGTCCTGGTCGAGATCCTTGCCCTCCATGCCCGGCATGTCGGACTTCGTCTGCTCCCAGTCGCGCTTGAGGGCGTCCTTGGCGTCGTCGATCTTGTCGTCCTTGTCATTGGTCATGGGCTTCTCGTACCCGCCACCGACGATGTTTGACCTTCGACATGCGCGGTCGCGACGACTACTCCCCGGGACATGGCATCGATCGCGGTCGACGCGGTCGACGCGATCGGTGGCGGTGCGACCGCCACGATCTGCTCGAGAAGCTCGAGCACCTGTCGGACCTCTCGCGCAAGGTCGCCTGGTCCGAGCGCGGTCCCTGCGAGCGCGTCGCCCAAGGGCGCTCCGGCCGTCCACCGGTGGGTCGGCGTCAGGAGCGCCGAGTCCGGAGCCGGCGTCATCCGCAACCCGTTGTCGGACTCGGTCCGCTGAAGATCCGACGCGATGGCGTCGATGCCGACCCAACGTTCCCGTAGCTGCGAGGTCGGGAAGGGCGAGGGTGCCAGCTCCTGTCGGGTCCCCGAACGGAACGCTGACACGGCGGCGGCGAGCGACGGCGGGTCGAGGTCGTCGAAGATCCCAGCGGCGAGGCATTCCGCGACGAGCAGCCCGCGCTCGTGGAACAGGCGGCGCACCATCCGCCCCGACTGGGTCAGGGCCCATCCATCGAGGTGTCCGCGGCGCCGCAGCAGATCGGCGACCGCGTCGAATTCGTGCTCGTGCGCCGCCGCCTCGTGCTCCAACCGCTCGCGTATCGTCCCGATCTCCTCGACGAGGCGCTGCCGGCGAACCGCCATCGATGCGTCGGACTTCCGCGTGACGTGCGCGGGCGGGGGCGCCGTCGGATGGTCTTGGGCTGGGAGGTCGCGGATCCTTGCGGCGACGCTGCGGGCGAACCCGCGCGCGCCAGGCCCGAGATCTGACAGATCCACGCGAGCGACGACGACAGGCGGCAGTCGGAAGTCGCGCGCCGCGACGACGACCCTCCGGCAGTCCGGACGCACGGTGTCGATCGTCGGCTGCCCTCGGCGAACGCGTGGCGAGTCGACGACCGCCAGACGCCCGACGCTCGCCCGTCCGGGATCGACCACGACATCGCCCAGGGCCAGCCCGGCGACGACGGCGGCGATCCGCGACCCCAATCCGCCGTCGTCCTCGGTCACCGCGTCGTCGGCGGCGACGTCGCCCTCCTCGTCGAGCTCCTCGAGGGCGGCGACCCGATCGGCCAACGTCTCCCGGAGGTCGACGAGGCTGTTGCGCAGAAGGTGGTGGGCCAGCGAACGCCGGAACCGCGTCCGTCCCTCCTCCGGTGCGTACGAGTGGACGAGGTTGGCGACCATGGCGGGCGTGGCGCGGTAATGCGAGACGAGCACGTCGGCCCGTCCTCCCGCGAGTCCGGTCACGCGATGCAATCCGATGTCGGGCGACCACGGCACGATCACGTTGCCGACCCGATCGAGCCCACGCCGTCCGGCTCGCCCCGCCAGCTGCGCGAACTCCGCCGTCGTCAGCGTCTCTCCGCCGTGCGGTCCGTTCGCTCGCGTCACCCGATCGATGACGACCGTCCGAGCCGGCAGGTTGACCCCGAGCGCCAGGGTCTCGGTCGCGAACACGACCTTGACGAGTCCCTCCGCTGCCGCCAGTTCGACGACCTCGCGTTGCACCGGGGCGAGCCCGCCGTGGTGGGCCGCGATCCCGCAGGCCAGGGCCAGGCGCCAGCCGGTGCTGTCGAGCGTCTTGAGCTCGGAGGCGCTCAGTCCTTCGGTCGACCGGCGCACGAGGTCGGCGATGGCGTCGGTCTCGTCCGGCGTCGTCAACCGCACCCCTTCCGTGACGAGGTCGGCGACGGCGCGGTCGCATCCGTTCCGGCTGAGCACGAACCAGATGGCGGGCAGCATCGAGGTCGTCCGAAGATGATTCAGCAACTCGCTCCGCCTCGGGGTCACCGGCCGGCTCCGGTCGCGGACCCGCTTGCCCTCGCCGCGGCTCACCTTGCGGGTGCCGTCCTGCAGCTCGGCCATGGGGTTGATGCGACCGTCGAGGAACATCGGGAGGACGAGGGGCGGCGTCCCCTGCAGGTTGCCGACGGCGTACAAGAACTGCAGGGTGACGGGACGTTGCTCCTCGACGACCAGCTCGGTCGGACCGTGCGTCGAGACGAGCCACCGGTGGAGCTCGGGCAGATCGGGCAGCGTCGCCGAGAGCCCGACGATGGCGACGTCGCGAGGCGCGTGGATCACGACCTCCTCCCACACCGGCCCGCGGTCGGGGTCCTGCAGGTAGTGGAACTCGTCGAGCACGATCACCGAGAGCCCCGACAGGATCGGCCCGCGGTCATAGAGCAGGGCGCGAAGCACCTCGGTCGTCATCACGACGACGGGGGCATCGGGTCGCACGGCGCGGTCACCCGTGAGCAGCCCGACGCGATCGGGACCCAGTCGGAAGACGAGGTCGCGGAACTTCTGGTTGGAGAGTGCCTTCAACGGGGTCGTGTAGAAGGCCTTGGCATTGCGTGCGAGCGCGCGATCGATTGCGTGGTCGGCGACGAGCGTCTTGCCGGCACCGGTGGGTGCAGCGACGAGTACGGACTCGCCGCGGTCGATCGCCGAAGCGGCACGCCGCTGGAACGGGTCGAGGATGAGCAACGGGGGATTTCCTTTGCGGAGTTGGTCCCCTCCGTCGGTCAGCCTTGGACGGCGATGGCCGGGGGGGAGGGGAGCGGAGCAGGGACGCGATCGGCTCCGGTTCGCACAAGCGTTCGCATGACTGCTTCCTCCTCTCCGACTCGGGTTCGCCGCGCAGCTTGGATGGGCGGGTGCCTCCGTGGCAAGCGATTTCCGTAGGCTGGCGTCGATGGACGTGCCCGTCGTCGCGCTCGACCCCGACCTTCCGCTGCCGACGTACGCGCGGGCCGGCGATGCGGGCTGCGACCTCGTGGCGCGCGAAGGGGTCGTCCTGAAGGCCGGCGGCGGGCGGGCCGCAGTGGCGACAGGTGTGGCCCTCGCGCTGCCGGAGGGCTACGGCGGGTTCGTCCAACCTCGCAGCGGCCTCGCGTTGAAGCACGGCGTGACGGTGTTGAACTCGCCCGGTCTCATCGACTGCGGCTACCGCGACGAGGTGAAGGTGCTCCTCGTCAATCTCGACCCCTTGGCCGACTACGAGATCCAGCGTGGCGACCGGATCGCGCAGTTGGTGATCCATCCCGTCGAGCAGGCGTCGTTCCGCGCCGTCGACGATCTCCCGGATTCCGAGCGCGGGCTCGGCGGCTTCGGGCACAGCGGGCGCTAGGAACGGCGAAGCGAGATGCCCGAGCTGCCCGAGGTCGAGTCGCTGGTGCAGTTCCTCACCGACATCGGCGCGGGGCGCGTGATCAAGCGCGTCGAGGTGGCGTCGCTGTCCGCGCTCAAGACCTACGACCCGCCGGTGGACGCGTTGGCGGGAAAGGTGTTCGTCGGCGCGACGCGGCGGGGGAAGTTCCTGCAGCTCCGCACCGATGGCGGTCCCTGGCTGGTGATCCACCTCTCCCGCTCCGGATGGGTCAAGTGGCGCGACGCCTTTCCGAAGGGACCGGCGAAGCTCAATCCCAAGGGGCCGCTGGCGTTGCGCGTGAGGTTCGAGGACGGCAGCGGCTTCGACGTCACGGAGGCCGCGACGGAGAAGCGGCTGGCGGCTTACGTCGTGCGCGACCCGATGGACGTCGAGCACGTGGCGACGCTCGGCCCCGATCCGCTCGAGCCGACCTTCACCGTCGAGCTGCTGGCGCATCTGCTCGGCGCCACCGGCGGCCAGATCAAAGGTGTCCTGACCGACCAGCGCGTGATCGCGGGGGTCGGCAACGCGTACTCCGACGACGCCCTCCACCTCGCGAAGCTCTCGCCGTTCAAGCCGGCCAACAAGCTGACGGTGGACGAGGTTGCGGCGCTGCATGCAGCACTGGTGGGTGTCCTGTCCGACGCGCTCCAACGTTCGACCGGACTGGCGGCGTCGGAGATGAAGTCGGAGAAGAAGGGCGGGATGCGCGTCCACGGACGGAAGGGGGAGACGTGCCCGGAGTGCGGGGACGTCATCCGTGAGGTCTCCTTCGCCACCAAATCGCTGCAGTACTGCGCGACCTGCCAGACGGGTGGGAAGCCGCTGGCGGATCGACGCCTGTCCAAATTGCTGAAGTGACGCCCGCGTCATCTTTCGCGACAATGCGGTGATGCAAAGGCTCTCCGGACTCGACGCCACCTTCCTGTATCTGGAATCGCCCAGCAACCTCATGCATGTCGCGTCGACGGCCGTCTTCGACCCGTCGACGGTGCCGGGCGGGTACACGTTCAACGGGGTGAAGGAGCTCGTGGCGTCCCGCCTGCACCTCTTGCCCCCGTTCCGCCGGCGTCTCGTCGAGATCCCGTTCCAGCTTCACCACCCGCTGTGGGTCGAGGACCCCGACTTCGACCTCGACTACCACATGCGACGGGCCGCACTGCCGGCGCCGGGTGGCGAGAACGAGCTCGCGGAGTTCGCCGCCGATGTGATGAGCCGGCCACTCGACCGGTCGCGGCCGCTGTGGGAGATGTACGTCGTCGAAGGGCTCGAGAACGGCCTCATCGCGACCGTCACCAAGACACACCACGCAGCGATCGACGGCGTGTCCGGCAACGAGTTGACCGTCAACCTCCTCGACCTGCAACCCGAGCCAGCGGTGATCGAGCCCGACACCGAGTGGAAGCCCGACCGGATCCCGACCGACCTCGAGCTCGTCGGCTACGCGCTGTCGTCGCTCTCGCGGCAGCCGGTGCTCGGGCTCAAGGCGGCTCGTCGCACGGTGGAGGCCGCGGTGACGCTCCGGCGCCGCAACCGCCGGCCGGAGATCACACCGCCGCCGGCACCGTTCGCGGCGCCGCGCACGTCATTGAACGGCGCCATCACGCCGAGACGCAAGTTCGCCTTCACCCAGATCCCGCTCGACGACGTCAAGATGATCAAGAACGCGCTGGGCGGGACGGTCAACGACGTCGTGTTGGCACTGTGCTCGGGCGCGTTGCGCGGGTACCTGTCAGATCGCGACGAGCTTCCGTCGGAGTCGCTGGTCGCCATGGTTCCGATCTCGGTGCGGACCGAGGACCTCAAGGGCGCCATGGGAAACCAGGTGTCACAGATGCTCGTCTCGCTCGCGACGGCGGAGGACGACCCAGTCGAGCGCCTCCGCACGATCTCCCGTGGAACCGAGGGCGCGAAGGAGCAGGAGAAGGCGATCGGCGCCGAGACGCTGATGAACTGGGCAGAATTCGCGGCGCCGGCCGTGGCCGCTCGAGCAGCGCGGCTGTACTCGAACATGAAGCTCGCCGATCGTCATCGCCCACTCTTCAACGTGACGATCTCGAACGTACCGGGGCCGAACTTCCCGCTCTACTCGGCGGGGTCGCGCATGGTCGCGATGTACCCGATGGGACCGATCGCGGATGGCGGCGGGCTCAACATGACCGTGATGTCGTACATGGGGACGATGTTCTTCGGTCTCGTCGCGTGCGCCGACACCGTCGCGGACGTATGGGACATCGCCGACGGCCTCCAGTCCGCGCTCGACGAGCTCCGAAAGGCCGCCGAGCAGCAGGTCCGCTGACGGCCGGCAGGGCCTTTGGCCGGCGCTATGATCGTCGGCGCAACACTGCGGACGTGGCTCAGTTGGTAGAGCATCACCTTGCCAAGGTGAGGGTCGCGAGTTCGAATCTCGTCGTCCGCTCCACAAAAGCGCAGGTCAGCCCCGGTTTCGGCCGGGGCTGCTTCGCGCATCCGGGCGCTTGCCAATGAACTCTGCCAATGTAAATGGCCATGAGGGGCCACAAGCGTTGGCGATCAGGGGCGTGGCGATTGGCGGTGTTTGCCGGCATCGACGACGACACCGGCAAGCAGCACTACGTGAACGAGACGGTGCACGCGGCGAACAGCCGCGCGGGCGCGAAGGCGGCTGACGCGCGGCTGGCCGAGCTCATCGCCGCTGTCGAGAACGGCCGCACGCCGGAGCCGGCCCGGAAGCGAAAGGCGAACGTGCTGACCGTCGCAGTGCTCGCCCAGCGATGGCAGGCTGCGAACCGCCCACGGCAGAACGAACGCACCGGCGACTGGATCGGCTGGTCGCCGAAGACCGCCAAGACGCACGCGGACAACTTCCGGAACTACATCCTCCCGACGCTCGGCGCGCGCGACGCCAAGGAAGTCACCGGCCTCGACCTCGACGACCTCTACGCCCTGCTCGAGACGGAGCGGTCGCTGTCGCCCTCGGTCGTCGTCCGCTGTCACAGCCAGATCCGCGCGATGTACTCCTGGGCGCTCCGCAAGAAGATCGTCGAGGCGAACCCGGCGCTCTCCGCCGACCCACCCCACATCAAGCCGACGAAGCTCGTGATCCCGACGATGGACGACGTTCGAGCAGTCCGGGAGGTCGCCGAACCGGCCTTCGCCGCCTACGTGCAGCTCGCCGCAACCGTCGGCGCCCGCCGGGGAACGATCGTCGCCCTCCGGTGGGGAGCCGTCAACCTCGGTGGCGGAACCGCGACCTTCACCTCCGCCATCGCCGAGTCGGAGGACGGCCTCATCGAGAAGGGCACGAAGGCCGACCGCCCGTACGTCGTCTCGTTTGGGCCGACGACGGTGAAGGTCCTGACGGAGCATCGCCAGCGCTCGATCGAGCAGGCCCTCGCCGTCGGTGCGTCCTTTGGTGCTGGGTCGTTCGTGTTCTCCGACGATGGCGGCACGTCGCACTGGAACCTGTCGTGGCCTACGCACGCGTGGGCCAAGTACAGCCAGAAAGCTGGCGTGAAGCCGACACGCCTCCACGACCTCCGCCATACGGCGGCGAGTCAGATGCTCATAGCGGGAGTCCCGATCTCCGTCGTCGCCGAGCGACTCGGATGCACCGAGGCGAACATCCTGCGGACCTACCGCCACTTCATCCCCGGTTCCGACCGCGACGCCGCGGCGATCATGGACCAGATGCTCTCAGGAGCGAACTGAGCGGTGGCGACCTTCCGATTTCGCGCGACCGTCGTCGGTGCCGACCTCCTCGACGCCACGGCGCTCGACGCGCTGCACGGCTCGGAGTGCGACGACGCGACCGTTGCGACGTGCGACGGCATCCAGTCGGTTGACTTCGATCGCGAGGCCTCGACGTTCGGGGAGGCCGTCGGATCAGCGGTGCGTGCGATCGAGTCTGCTGTCCCTGGGCGCTCGCGTCACACGCGTTCAGCGAGACGATGGCCGCTCGTTGTCTGTCGCTCCGTAGCGCTGCTGCGCAGCCTGACGGCTCGTGCCGAGGACGGTCGAGAGCACTGACCACGAGACGCCGGCAGCCCTCGCCCGAGTGACGGCGGCCTGCACCTTCGCTTCCGCCCGACCGCGCTCGACCACTGCGTCTCGAAGGTCGAATACCGCGGCGTGCTGCTCGTCGTCGAGGGGGTTGGGCTCGGCGACGTCGAAGGCGTCGGCGAGCTCGTCGGCGTGGGTGATGATGCTCTTCGCGTTTCGGGGCATCGGCTACCTCCTCGTCAGAGAAACGTTGCTCGGGCGGCCATGGCGTGCACCGCAATCGGGTCATCGTCGTCAGCGGCGACCAGACCGACTTCGATCAAGGCACCAGTCGCCGTCGGGCCCACGATCATCACCAAGCCCTCATCGAGGTCGTGGAAGCGGATCGCGTTGGCGACTGCGTGGCGAATCTCCTCAACGGCGGCCCCGTGCTTGTGGGCCGACTCGGCGACGCGCACACCTGTCAATATAACTTGCGCTCGCTCGATGTCAACTTAACCTGCGCGGCGCTCGCCGGAGAGGAGTGCCTCGACGGCCTTGCGGGGGATCAGCAACTTCCCGTCGACGTGGGGCACCCCACCGTGGCCGGCGCCATCGGCACCACACCACTCCGCCGATCCGAGATCGAACGAGGCCTCACGCACGACACCAAGCGCGCCCGCCGGCTCACGCCTGGCTCACCCAAATTGAGGCTTGCCTTCTATAGGTTCTTCAACCGGCTGCTGATGTTTGACCACGTCGACGTGGACGCGGCACCCAGGTTCCCGTCGGAAGGAGCCGTGAGGTCGAGTCTCCGGAGCACGCGGTTCGCCGTGAACCTCAAGCGCGAGCTGCGGGCCTTCACGGACGCCTGAACCGCGATTACCATCGTTCGTAATGGGGGAGCGGTCCCGGGCCGCACTGGTCAAGGAGGTCCCGAACCGGGGCCGGCCGGAGCGGGTGCGGCCGCGCGCCAATCCAATGCACGAGCTTGTGCTCGACCTCCAGCGCGACGCCGGCAACGCCGCGGTCGCCGCCAAGCTGGGGCCGTCGACCGATCCCCAGGACGCCGAGGAAAAGGGCATCTCCCCGAACATCGCCTGGATCGACGCCTTGCCGGCCTACATCACGACGCAGATCGACGGGTTCTCCGAGGACTTCTTCGACAAGAACAAGACGCCGGAGAAGCAGAAGCAGTTGCTCGACAAGCGCAGCACCAACCGGACGACGTTCATGCGGAACATGCGGCCCTACCTCGGCAGCGACGGGGCGATCCAGAGGCTGTTCACCGACATCAAGCCCATCCCCGGCACCGACCTCTGGGCGCACGTCTCCACCCGCGAGCGCCTACTCGCGGTGAAGGCCGACGTCGAGGAGAAGGGTTCGCCGATGCCGAGGACTTCCGTCGGTCAGGCGCTACGCGGGCGACACCTCCACGAGGATTCCAAGGCCGGCCCCGGCGCCGGGATGATGACGCACGCGATGGGTTTCGCCATCGACTGGAACGCGTACAGCGCCCCCCACGTCCTCGACCCGAAGCTGCACGCCCTATTCGAGACCGTGACCGACAACGGCCCCCCGGCGATCAAGGCCGGGACGTGGAAGGGCCGCCACGACGCCGTCGAAGCGATGGGCAAGGGCGAGAACCCTGCGGAGGGTGAGGCGCTGATCGCCACCTTCGAGAAGGAGTACGAGCGGCTCGTCACCGCGTCGGAGAAGTTCAAGACCGACCTGCCTCCCGACTCGATGAAGCCGCTGCGGGAGGTGGAGGAGGCGCGGTGGGCCATCGTCACCGCCCAGAAGGCGCTCAAGGCCGAGAAGCTGCGCAAGGGCCGCACCAAGGAGAGCGTGAAGAAGGTCGCCGACGCCATCGCGGCCGCGGTCGCCGATTTCGACGCCAAAGCCGCGTTCGTGCGGGCCAACCTGGCCACGATCTTCGAACCGTGGACGAAGAAGCTCGACGCCCGCCTCGCCAGGATCGAGGCGAAGGCGAACGAGCAGGACGTCGACCTCGACAAGCTCACGGGCGCGTTCGGTTTCAAGTCGTTGGCGGCCGAGCTCGCCCGCATCGACAAAAAGGCGCGGCCGCACGTCGCCAAGGCGAAGGCCGTGTTGCGGACGATTAGGTCGATCGAGACCCGGCTGCACCGCATCGCCGTCCGGATCGCCGCCGCGCAGGCCTGGCTGGCCGACTCCGGCGGGCGAGGCCGGCCCGACGTCGACACCGCTAGCCGCTGGAGGGGCGACCTGGCCGAGCTCGGCGAGAGCGTCGAGGTGGTACGGACCGAGCTCGGCGGGGTCCAGTCGCAGCTCGGCTCGCTGCTCCCCGGCGCCAAGGTCGAGGCGCCGGCGCCCAAACCAGGCGGGGCGCGGCGCATCGACGACTCGACGATCGCGGTTCTTCGCAAGGACCTCGCCGCACTCTCGCCCGGCATCGCTGCCGCGCAGGAGAAGCTCGCCGCCGTCGCCGATCCGCTGTCGGCGATGGTCGACGCGCGCGCCGCCAAGTCCGAGGACATCGCCGAACGCAAGGCCTACCTGGCCGAGACGACCGAACGGCTGGGCGGCGGCGCGTCGAAGGCGGCCAAGGCCATAGGGAACGCGGCGGTGAAGGAGCTGCTGGACCAGAAGCTGAAACTGCTCAGCCTCAAGGGCGCCAAGGACGCGCTGCTCACCGACGCCGGCGGCTTCGTCCTCAAGGCCAAGTCGGTGCGGGACCCGGCCATCACCCAGCTGCTCGGGTTGATGGGCGGGACCGAGGGCGGCGGGTTCTTCACGCCGGACAAGGCGGGCGGCGAAAAGGCGGCCAAAAAGAAAGAGTGGAGCTCCGAGCACGGCTTCAACCTCACGTTCATGAAGTCGATGCTGCGCCACGGCTTCGAGGCCGGCGTCGCATGGGAGAAGTCGCCGGACACCATGCACTTCGAGCTCGTCGAAGGGCGCCGCCTCCTCGAGTCCGGCGGCAAGGACGAGCTGGCGGCGGGGAAGGTTACCAAGTTCATGGAGACCCTCGGCCTGGGCGACTGACGTGCGTGGGGCGCGGGTCGTCGTCGTGCGGGTCGTCGCCGCGCTCGGTTCGGGCCAGTCGACCTGGGCGGGTGCCGCCGTCGTCCTTTACGCCGGACGCGAGGTCTACTACCTGCCAGGTGGGCAGTGGTGCTCGGGGTGGTAGCCGCCATCGGGCTCGGTACAGCGAGGACTTCGTGAAGGCTGGCCCCTCGCGGATCACCGGGTTCTCTGTCTTCACACAACAGCCCCGCCGATCACCGCGAACTCCTAGACTCGTCGGTCGGCCCCGCCGCTGTGCGCATCGTTCGGACCTGTCCGGCGAGTCCCATTAGGCCGTATCGGCGGCCCGGCGGGAGGGAGGTTGTCCAACTCCGCATCGCACATGTTGGTCAAGGAGGGACGGCGTCAGAAGCGATCGCGGATCAGGCTTCTTGGCTCGGTAGGGAGAAGGCGGTCCTCGTAGAAGCCGTGGCGCGCCTTGTAGTGGAACGTCTCATTGGCGCGGCGAGTCGGGATGTCGGCGAACACGATCGTTTCGTCGCTGCTATCCCCCGCGGCCGCAATCGAACCGTCGACGCCGTACACGCCGGTACGCGAGGCGTCCGAGGGCAGGGGCGGTATGACGAGTGCGACGGGCATCACGTTGACCACGGCGTAGGAGCGGATGAGCTGCTCGAAGATGCCACCACCGTGAGAAGCAGCGACGACGAGGTCGGCACCGTCGTCGGCATAAGCAGTGAAGAAGTCGGGGAACAGCGCCTCGAGGCCGATCACGAGTCCAATCCGCAGGCCCGCCAGCTGCACCAGGACGGGCTCGGTGCCCGGTGTGTACATGTACGTGATCTCCGTCGTGGACAAGAAGCGCTTGTCGTAGCGGGTCTCGAGCTCTCCCGTATGAGAGATGACATAGAGGCAGTTGTGGGGTCGTCGACCCTTGCCGAGGTCGTGTATGGCGCCAACGATCACGGAGATGTGGTTGTCGCGGGCCGCGTCTGCGACGCGCGTCAGCTGGGCCCGAAGCGCGTGCCAGTCGACCTTCGTCCAGTCGGCTTCGTCGATCTCGGGTGCCGATCTGCTGACGTGGCGCTTGTGCGGCGATGCCATCGCGTTCTCGGGGAAGATGGCGATCCGGGCGCCGCCGGCAGCGCTGCGCGCGGTCGCTTCCACGATCAGGTCCGCTTGTGCTTCCAGCGCGTCTGCAGTGGGAAGCCACGGACCGATTCTCAGCGCGTGGAGCGCAAGGCGGGTGGTCTCGGTCGGTGTCTGGTCGGTCATCAGTCTCGGCTCCTCGGCCTGAGCGAGGAGCCGGTGACGCGCCGCTTGATAGCTCTCGCCAGTCTTCGCAGCTCTCGCGCGGACACGGCGCTTGAACGCCCTCTTCGCGGTCATCGGTCTCCTCGTGCTCGCCTGCGGCACCCCCGAGCGGTTCCCGCCGGCGGGCAGGATCCAATGACGATCGAACCGAGGACCAACATCCCCTTCCCCTTCATCTGCGGCTCGGCTCGGGCGAACCAGCGAAGGTGTGGCGTGGAACTCGCCGACGCCAGAGTCGCACGCACATACGTGCCCCTCCTCAGGGTCGTGTGGGTAGTTCGATGGTGATTCCGCCCAGGCAGAGGTAGATCACTGCGGCGAGGGCTTGGACGGAGTGGTAGCCGTGGCCGCGTCGTTGGATGAGGCGGATCTTGGAGTTGATGCCTTCGAGTCGGGCGTTGGAGAGTCCGAGTTCGACGGCGGCGACGATGCCTTCGAAGTGGTGGCGGATCTGGCCGGCGAGGTTGACGAAGGCGGGGATGCGGCTGCGGAGCGCCCGGGTGATCCACTGCTTGAGGTAGGCGC
>DATLED010000002.1:0-3748 GCA_035525495.1 Acidimicrobiales bacterium
GCCCAGCCCCTGCCACACGCTCATGATGACGATCGACGGCATCGACCAGAAGGGGTCGCTCACCCACTTCTGCGCCGGGATCCCGAACGTGCCGAGCATGGTGTTGAGCAGCCCGCCCTGCGGGCTGTAGATCCACAGCCAAACGAGCGCGATCGCGGTGGTCGATGTCACCACGGGCAGGAAGTAGGCCGTCCGGATGATGGCGATGCCGCGGATCGGCTGGTCGAGCGCCAACGCCAGTCCGAGCGCGAGGATCAGACCCAGCGGCACCGACGTCAGCGTGAAGAACGCCGTGTTGCGAAGCGCGAGCAGGAATCGATCGCTCGAGACCAGAGTGGCGAAGTTGTCGAGGCCGACGAACTTGGCCGGAGACAGCAGGTCCCAGTCGGTGAGGCTGATCCCGAAGGACGCGATGATGGGACCCGCCGAGAGGACGGCGAGACCCAGGATCGTCGGCGCGAGGAAGAGCCATGCCCACCACGTGTCGCGCCCGAGCCGCCCGGTCGACCGAGGCGTCGGGATCGGCGGCCCCGGTGCGATCGAGCGCGACATCGTGGACTCGGCTCAGTTCCCGAGCAACTCGTCGAGCTGTGGGGCGACGGTGTCCAGCGCCTCCTTCGCAGTCTTGTTCGGGGCGTTGAACACGTTCTCGTCCAGCTCGGTCTGCAGGATCGTCGTGTACTCCTCGTAGCCCGCGAACGACGGCTTCGCCTTGGCGTACGCCAGGCTGTCGGCGAAGACCTTGGCACCGTCGAACGAGCTTGCGTAGGGTCCGGCGAGGACCTCCTTCGACACCGGCAGGGAGGCCTTGAGCTGCATGAGCTGCTCCTGCGCGGGCGGGCTGGCGAGGTACTTCACGAACTCCCACGCGGCATCGGGGGCCTTCGTGTTCTTGTAGATGACGGCGCCCGTCGGGTTGACGACCGTGAATCGTCCCGCCGGTCCGGACGGGATCGGTGCGATCCCGAGATCGATGCCGGCCGCCTGGTGCGTTGGGACGAGCCATGATCCATTGATCTCCATCGCGGCCTTGCCCTGCTCGAACGCGTCTCCAAGGTCGGCGAAGATCGCAGGCTCCGCCATGATCTTGTCCTTGTAGATGAGGTCCTGGAGTCGCTGCAGGCCGCCCGCGGCCTCAGGCGAGGTCAGCGCCGTCGTCTTGCCATCGGCGCCGAAGAACTCGCCGCCGTTCTGCCAGACGAGCGACAGCCAGTAGTTTTCCATGTCGCTGGTCTCGGTGTAGAGCCCCCACTGATCGACGGTTCCGTCGCTGTTCGGGTCGAGCGTGAGCTTCTTCCCGACCTCGACGAGCTTGGCCCAGTCCCACGTCTCGTCGGGGTAGGGGATCCCCGCGGTGTCGAACATCTTCTTGTTGTAGTAGAGGACCCCCACATTCAGGTCGCGAGGCAGTCCGTACTGCTTGCCGTCTGCCGTCTTGAAGACGCCGACACCCTGCTCCGCAAGCTGGCCGAGGTCGTAGCCGTCACGTTCGATGAGCGGTGTCAGGTCCAGGAGGACGTCACGGGCCTGGTAGTCGGGCGCGAGCGGACCGTCCATCGCGAAGACGTCCGGTGCGGCGCCACCCGCCAATCCGGTGAGCAGCTTCTCCCAGTAGCTGTCCCAGTCCGCGACCGAGACCTTGACGTCGATGGTCGGGTTGATCGCCTCGAAGGACTCGACGAGCTTGGTCTGGCTGTCGATCTCCGCGGGGTCGCCCCAGATCGAGTATTCGATGGACGCCGGCGGACCCGTGTAGCCGCCGGACGCGGCCGGGCTGCCCCCCGGATCGACCGAAGCCGGAGCGTCGCTGACGGCAGGGTTGCTCGCCGGAGCAGCGCTCGGGGGCGCCGTCGACGTTCCGCACGCCCCGACGATGATCGCCAGCGCGGCCAGCAGGGCCGCGACCGATCGACGCCCTTCGTGGCTGGTCGTGTTCGTCATGTTGTCTCCTCCTCCTGTCGGGACGGCCTCAGGCCGCTCCCCCGAGCCATGCCGGTAGCCATCTGGCTTCTGCGTCGATCAGCGCGTCGGTCATCCGCCACGCCTCGTCGAGGGTGAGCCGCACCTGGACCTGCGGGTCGCAGAGCACGGCGTGATAGATCGCGTCCCGGTTCTCGTCGAGAGCCGCCTCGACCGTGAGCGCCTGCGTGTCGACGGCGGGGTGGACGTAGGCGGCGAGCTGCGCCGGCAGCGGGCCGGTCGCGATCGGGTGGATTCCGAACCCGTCGACGTCGCAAGGGACCTCGACACAAGCGTCATCCGCAAGGTTCGGGATGAGCCGGTCGCCGTTCATCACGTTCCCGACGATCCGCGCCTGGGTACCCGTCGCCTTGGCATGGGCGATCACGGCCGCGTACTCGCCGCTGCGTTCGATCTCAAAGGGCTCGCCGGCATCGAGCCGGCGTTTCGTGTCGTCGTACTCGGCCAGGTTGTTCGCGACGCGTTCCAGGTACTCGCCGATCGGGATGTTGAACTGCTCGGCGAGATCGCCCTTCGGGATGAACCACGGGTTGTACTCGGCATGGTGTTCCGACGATTCCGTGGGGTAGTAGCCGAACCGGCGATAGAGCTCGGCGCGCACGAGGTCGTCCGGCGGCACCCGCCCGGCGTCGACGGCGGCGCGCAGCGCCGGGTACAGATCGACGCCGTCCTGCTCGAGGCGCAGGACCCACGCGAGGTGGTTCACGCCGGCCGTGACGTGATCGATCTTCTCGCGCGGAACGTCGAGGTAGCCGGCGAGGGCGTCGATCGTCCAGAACACGCTATGGCAGAGCCCCGTCGTACGGAGCTCGCTGCGCTCGGCGACGGCCCGGACGAGGATCGCCATGGGGTTCGTGTAGTTCAAGAACCACGCGTCCGGGCAGAGCGCCTCCATGTCGCGAACGATCCCCAGCACGACCGGGATGGTTCGGAGGCCGCGCATGACCCCGCCGACGTTGATGGTGTCGTTGATCGTGTAGCGCAGGCCGAACCGCGCCGGGATGTCGAAGTCGATCTGCGTCGCTGCGGCTCCACCGACCTGGATGGTGTCGATGACGACGTCCGCACCGGGGAGTGCCGCCCGACGGTCCAGGTGCGCCTCGACCCGCGGCGTGGCGTTGAGCTCCCGAGCGACGTATTCCGTCATGCGCTCAGCCGTCCGGAGGCGGTCCGCATCGATGTCGTGGAGGACGATCTCGGCATCGGCGAGCTCGGGATACGACAGGATGTCGCCGAGGAGGTTCCGGGTGAACTCCACCGAGCCCGCGCCGATGAGCACGATCCGCATCGCCGGCCCTCCTCAGACGCCGAGGATGTGACGAAGGCCCTGGCTGTGGTAGCGCTCGACCCAGCCAGGGTGGTCGGGGTCGTGGCCGCGGCGGCGAGCCAGCGCGAACGCGAGCATCGCGATCGCTGGCACCGCCGTGAGGGGAGCGTGGTCCTCGCTCGCGGCGGCGGGGAGCGGCAGGAGCGTCGAGCCGGGTGTGAGCGAAGTCGGGCCGACTTCGATGACGCGCGCACCCCACTCGGCGGCGTGGGCGACGACATCGGCGGTCGCATCGCGCCCCGGGCCGTTCGGGGCGAGCGCCACCACGACCGTCCCCGGGCCGACGATGGTCGCCGCTCCGGAGGCCATCTCCCAGGTCTCCGTGCCCTCGGCATGGACGATGGCCATCTCCTTGAGTTTCAGCGCCGCTTCCATGGCCGCGATGTGGGCAAGCCCGCTGCCGACCACGAACAGGTCGGAAGCGTCGGCCAGCTCTGACGC
>DATLED010000017.1:0-59057 GCA_035525495.1 Acidimicrobiales bacterium
GCTGCGCCGGTGTCCGCTTCAGCTCCAGGATCGTCGGCTCCCGTCCGAGCCGCTGCTTCGCCACGGCCCAGTCGGCCTCGAACATGGCGATGGTGAGCCGTTCGAGCTCCTTGGCGACGATCGATCCGCGGATCGGGTCGAGCACGCCCCGCGTGAACCACATGCCGCCGAAGCTCTGGGAGTGGTGCACGCTCCGGGCGTCGACCTTGCGGGCGTCGCCGTCGTCGGCGCTGTCCGGGTCGGCCCGCTGCAACCAGTGGGTGACCGTCTTGGAGAACGCCTTGAACGACAACGTCTTGGCGTTCGACACCAGCAGCCACTCGTCTCGTGCCAACAGCTCCGCCGTGCGCGCCGTTCGCGCAGACGCGAGCACACCGAGACGTGATCGCCGGTCAGGTTGCCCGCCAGCCACGCCTCCTCGGCGATCGGCAGGTCCCGCAGCGCGCGACCCAGCCGGCGGAGCTCGACCATCGAACCGCCATCGGACAACGAGCGCGGATCGTCGACGACCAGCCCGTCCACCGCCTCGATCAACGCACCCAACCCCATGGATGCAGTGAAACACGAGGGTGCGACAACGACCCGGCGCCGCGCGTGGTTCTCTGTGCGACACGATGGACGACGACCGACGATCCCCCCGCCGCCGGCGCGTCCGTTCGATCGAGGGCGTCCGGGCGATCGCCGTCTCCGCGGTCGTTGCGTACCACGCCGGCGCCACGTGGCTCCCCGGAGGGTTCCTGGGCGTTGATGTGTTCTTCGTCGTCAGCGGCTACCTGATCGCCGCCGGCCTCCTCAAGGAGTGGGAGACCACCGAGGCCATCCAGCTCGCCGCCTTCTACCGCCGACGGGCCCGCCGGCTCCTCCCGGCTCTGGCCTTGCTCCTCGTCACCACGTCGCTCGTCGCCCTGGCCGAGGCGCCCGACGCTGTGCCCCGGCTCCGCGGTGACCTGCTGGCCGCCCTCATCTATACGAGCAACTGGTGGCAGATCGTCGCCGGCCAGTCCTACTTCGAGGTCCTCGGCCGCGCCCCGCTCCTGCGCCACCTGTGGTCGCTCGCTGTCGAGGAGCAGTTCTACCTGCTGTTCCCGCTGGCCTTCGGACCGGCGCTCCGTCGGGTCCGTTCCCGAGAATGGCTCTTCGCCGGCGTCGTCGCTCTCGCCGTCCTGTCCACCGTGTGGATGGCGATGCTGTGGTCCCCAGGCGACGACCCCTCCCGGGTCTACTTCGGTTCGGACACCCGCCTCGCGGGGCTGCTCGTCGGCGTGGCCACGGCGGTCCTGGCGGGGCGTCGGTCTTTGCGGACGTTGCCCCGGCGAGTTTCGAAGCTGGCGTCCGCGGGTGGTGCCGCCGTCCTCGCCGCTGCCGCCCTCGGGACGACGGACACGTCGCCGTGGCTCTACGACCACGGAGGCTTCCTCGTCGTCGCGGTCGCCGCTGCGTGCTTCGTCGTCGGGACGGCGCACCAGCGCTCGGTCACGGGGCGGATCCTCGGGTCGCGGCCGATGCGCTGGCTCGGGACCCGTTCCTACGGCGTGTACCTCTGGCACTGGCCGGTGCAGGAGCTCACCCGTTCATCGGTGGACGTGCCCTGGCACGGGCCCGGTCTGGTGGTCGGCCGGATCGTCTTGATCGGCGTGTTGGCGGAGCTGTCCTGGCGGTTCGTCGAGCAGCCCGTGCGCTTCGGCCGGTTGGCGGCGTGGTGGCGTGCGAGGCGGGTGGACGAGCGCCGCCTTCGGGTCGGGCTGGCGCTCGGCGCCGTCGCCGCGCTGGCGATGGCGATGGCGACGGCCGACGGCCCCGAGCGTCAGTGGTGGGAGACCGATCCGCAGATCGTGTCGGCGATGGGACCGTCGTCCGCGCCCCTCGTCGGCGCTGCCACACGTCCGAAAGCCGAGCCGGCGCTCGTCGCGGCCACCGCACCCCCGTCGGACGCCATCGATGCGCACCCACCGCCCGAGTCCCCGGGGGCCAGTTCGGTGCCGCAGCCGGGCCGCCCTCGCGCCCCGAGGCCGACGCCCCAGCCCGCCTCCGTGGAGACGACCGAGGCGATGCCCCCGCCACTCCCACCACCGCTGCCACCGCTGCCGCCCGACCTCGCCGCCCTGGCCGTCGGCGACTCCGTCATGGTGGCGGCCCGCAACGCGTTGTTCGCCGAGGGCGGCAGCGGAACCCGGGTCGACGCCGTCGTGGGCCGCCAGAACGAGGCCACCCTCTCGGCCCTCGAGCGCTACCGCGACGACGGCACGCTGGCCCTCACCGAGCGGCTCATCGTCCACATCGGGACCAACGGCCCGCTGACCCAGGCGCAGTTCGACCGCCTCGTGCGCATCACCGCGGAGGTGCCGGACGTCGTCGTCGTGAACGTGCGGGTGCCCAAGACGTGGGAGGCCCAGTCGAACCAGGTGATCGGCGACAACGTGGGGGCGGTCGAGCGGATGCGATTGGCGGACTGGCACGAGGCGTCGGGGCACCCCGGCATCCTCGGGTCCGACGGCGTCCATCCGACCCCGTCGGGCGCCCGGGTCTACGCCCGTTTGGCGCTCGCGCCCCGGCCGGAACCGCAGCCCGCGCCACCACCACCGGCGCCGCCCGAGCCGGAGCCGGCGGCCACGACCACGACGACCGAGCCTCCGCCTGCGCCACCCGAGAGCAGCCCGCCGGCCTGACCGACCGCTTCTGGGCGGGTTCGACGACCGATGCGGTCGTCGAACCCGCCCAGAACGAAGAGGGCTAGGACGGCCGGCGGCGTCCCATCGACATGAAGCCGCCATCGGTGCGGGGCGGCGGCGGATCGGACTCGGCGAGGATCGCCTCGAAGCGCGCCCGCACCGTCTCCTTCTCCGCCTCGGGGTGGGTGAGCACAGAGAACTTCTCGGCGAGCACGGCGTCGAACACCAGGTCGGCGACCTCGCTCGGCGGCATCCCCTCTTTGGCGAACAGCTGCTGCACCATCGCCACCCGCTGCTCGACCTCGGGCCCCGTCGGATCGGCGTCGTTGCGCAGCTCGTCCGGACGGTTCCGGCCCGACGAGATGATCTGCGTGGCGATCATCCCAGGACACAGCACGCTCACCCCGATCGGCGCCCCGGCGGCGCGCAGGTCGTACCAGAGCCCTTCGGACAACCGGGTGACGGCGTGCTTGGTGACGCCGTAGATGGACCCGCCGCCCGTCGCCAATCCGAGCACGGACGAGGTGTTGACGACGTGTCCCGGCTCGCCGCGTGCGACCATCCCCGGCAGGAACGCCTGGATCCCGTGCACGACACCCATGAGGTTCACGCCCATGACCCAGGCCCAGTCGCGTTCGGTCGTGTCCCAGAGCGCCCCGCCGAAACCGCCCGAGACGCCGGCGTTGTTGCAGAGCACGTGCACGCCCCCGAACCGGTCGACCACCGCGGCCGCCAAGGCGTCGACCGACGAGCGGCTTGACACGTCGGTCACGACCGACAGCGTCTCGGCACCTGCGGAGCGGACCTCTGCCTCGGCCTTGTCCAGAGCCTCCGCCTCGATGTCGGCGAGCACGACCTTCATGTCCGCGGCCGCGAACCGATCGATCATCGCCCGGCCGATCCCGCTCGCCGCGCCGGTGACGACGGCGACCCTGCCCACGACGTCCTGCATCGCTTCCCCCATCCGATCCTGTAGCGGGCTTCTGACCGGAGGCTACCGGCCGTCCTCCTCCTCCGAGATCGGCGCGTCCCTCGACATGGAGGCGACTTCGCCGACGCAGCGGACGACCGCCTCGAGGTCGAACGGCTTCGTGAGGTAGTAGTTGACCCCCGAGGCCCACCCATCCCAGACGTCGGAGTCGTCGGACCTCGCCGTCAACATGATGATCGCGATGCTCGAGGTGGCGGGCGTCTCCTTCATCCGCCTCACGACCTCCGTGCCGTCCATCTTCGGCATCATCATGTCGAGCAGCACGACGTCAGGAAGCGTCTCGAGGATCTTCGCGAGCGCCGCTTCACCATCTGACGTGCTCGTGACGACGTAGCCGGCGGATTCCAGGCTGAGGGTGAGAAGTGTGGCGATGGCTGCTTCGTCTTCGGCGATCACGACGCGCAGGGGCAAGTGCTTCCCCGCCGCCTCGTCGCGTGCGGTGGCCGGACTGATCTGCGCCCCAGGTTCCATCACTTCGCCGGGGCCTCACGAATCGCCTGCAGGCGCGCGGGGATGAGCTGCACACTCTCCGTCACCGCGCTCGTGACCATGCCAACGAGCTCGCCGCACCCGGATGTCTCCCCACGCTTCGCATGCTCCTCGAGTGTGGCGCAGTATGACGCGGCGCGCACCATGCCGAACTGGAGACAACCTCCACGCAACGCGTGAGCGACTCGACCGAGGGCATCGGCGTCGCCTTCCACCGATGCGGTGGCCAGTTGGGCGAAACGCTCACCGAGGTTGGCGTCGAACTCGGCGAGGATCTGCTCCACCAAGGTCAGCGACCCGTCGGGGTCGAGAGCAACCAGTTGGCGAAGTTGCTCGTCCTCGATCAGCGCGACGTCGTGGCCCGACGGCGAATCGCGGCCATCTGGCAGGGGACCCATCAGTCGGGAACCTGGCGCGCTTCCGCTCGATGTCGCATCGCGGCGTGAACTCGATGCGACAGGTCGCGGGGCGCGAACGGCTTGATGATGTAGTCATCGGCCCCGTAGGAGTAGGCCTCGACCTTGTCGGCGGCTTCGGCGTTGGCGGTCAACATCACGATCGTGGCGCCGGCGGTGGCGGGGTCGGCTCGCAGTGCCCGGCACGCGTCGATCCCGTTGAGGCCGGGCATCATCACGTCCAACAGGATGCAGTCCGGGCGCAGTTCCTTCGCGAGCTGCACGCCTTCGAGACCGTCGGTCGCTTCACTGACCTCGAACCCTACCGACGCGAGGCTCAACCTGGCGAGGAGCCGAACCTCGGACGAGTCGTCGACGATCAGGACGCGCTCGGCCCGGTAGGCGTTTGCCTGACCGCCCGGGCGCTCCCCGCGTTGCTCCCAGCTGTCCGCAGCCTCCTTCGCCAGGAGTGCGGACATCGTCTCGGCGGGCGCGGGCCGTGCGAAGAAGTATCCCTGTGCCACCTCGCAACCGAGCGAGCGGAGGCGGTCCGCCTGTTCCTGGGTCTCCACGCCTTCAGCGACAACCGACAACTCGAGGGCGTGCGCGAGCGCGATGATCGCCGCGACGATCGAGGTGTCGTCCTTGTCGTGCCCGAGACCATCCACGAAGGACTTGTCGATCTTCAGCTCGTCGAGCTCGAACTGCTTCAGATAGGCCAGCGACGAGTAGCCCGTCCCGAAGTCGTCGATCGAGAGGGACACCCCGACCTCGGTCAGTGCCCGCAGGGTTTCGACGGCACCGGCGACATCCTCCATGAGGATGCTCTCGGTGACCTCCAGGCAGAGGCGTTGCGCAGAAATGCCAGCTGAGCGGAGGGCGCGCCGGACCGTGTCCGTCAACGCCGGGCCGAACTGCCGCGCGGACACGTTCACCGAGATGATCAGCGGCGGCCGGTCGGGGAAGGACGACTCCCAGATGGCGATCTGACGGCATGCCTCCTCGATGACCCATGCCCCGATCGGGACGATCAGGCCGGACTGCTCCGCCAGAGGTATGAACTCGAACGGTGGAATCAGTCCGCGCTCGGGGTCCTCCCACCGGAGAAGGCCCTCGGCGCCGGTGATGACTCCCGTGGAGATCGACACCTTCGGCTGGTAGTGCAGCCGGAACCGATCCTCCCGAAGCGCACCCTCGAGCCGTCGCTTCGCTTCCTCCCTCGCCGACTCGGCCTGGCGGAGAGCATCGTCGAAGAGCTCGAAGTCACCGCCGCCCCGCTTCTTCACCACGCGCAGCGCGGTCTCGGCCTCCTCGACCATCACCGAGAAGTCGTGAGGCGGTGAAGAGACCACGGAGATCCCGATGCTCACGCTGACGGGCACCGAGAGCGCGTCCACGCGGATCGGGTCGGCGAGGACGACCTGAACTCGGTCCCACAGGGCAGTGATGGATCCCACGGTGTCGACCTGCTCGCACAGCACGAGGAACTCGTCGCCGGCAACCCGTCCGACGTTGACGGCGGCTCGCGCGACTCCGTCGCTGAGGCGGAACCCGGCCTCCAGTCGACGGGCGACCTCGACGAGGACCTGATCGCCGACGTGGTGGCCGTGAGCCGAGTTGATCCGCCGGAAGCCGTCGACGTCGATGATCATCAACGCCGTGGTCCAACGCCGGCGCGCTGCTCGGGCAAAGACACCGTTGGCGACGTCCTCCAGGGCGAGGCGGTTCGGAAGTCCGGTGAGCGAGTCGTGCCGGAGCTCGAACTGGAGGCGGCGCTCCTCGGTGATGTCGTGGGTGATGAACAGGTACCCGCGAATCGAAGGGTCCTCGAGCAGGTTCTTGCCGGTGGAGGCGAAGGTGCGCCAAGAGCCGTCCGCATGCTGGAGACGGAGCTCGATGCGGATGGTCGACCCGCTTGGGTCGCTTCGGAGCCGCGCCACCGCGGCAGTGGCCAGTTCGACGTCGTCGGGGTGCAACAGGTCGATGATCGGCGTGCCGTCGAGCGACCCGATCGACCGACCGAGGACGTTCGAGGGACTCGAGTACCGAATGACGCCCCGCTCGTCGAGGATCGTCACGATGTCCGACGTGTTCTCGACGATCGCCTGGAAGAGTCCGCGCATCGCCTCTACGGACTCCTCGGCCCGGTGGCGGTCGCTCACATCCTGCGTGATGCCGTGCAGCCGAACGGGCTTCCCCGCTGCGTCGGTGTCGATCTCGACGACGAAGTGCAGCCAGCGCTCCTCGCCATCGATGACGACGGGGCATTCGAAGGTGCAGGGGGTGGCCGTGCTGACGGCCGTGCGGACGATGGCATCGCAACGGCCGCGATGGTCGGCGCGAGTCAACGTCCGGACGGCCTCCCATCCGACGTCTCCGACACCGCGGACGCGCCCGAACAGCCGGTACCACTCATCGGACGAATGCACCTCGCCCGTCCTCAAGTCCTTCGACCAACTGCCGAGGTGCGCGGCCCGTTGCGCTTCGGCGAGCAACTGCTCTCGCTCCTGCAGCGCCTCGATCAACCGATACCGGACCTGCACCTCGATATCGGCGGCATGGGGCCGCCGATCGTTGCCGATCACGCGGCTGCACCCGCAAGCATTCGAATGATGTGCTGCGAGTCCGTCACCGTCGCGTACATCGGGAAGAGGCGCTCGCAGAAGTAGTCGTGTTCGTACCTCGTGCGTCCGACCGAGCAGTCACGGACGACCGAGGTTCGGAACCCGTGCTCCACGGCGGCTCGCACCGTGGAGTCCACGCACAGCGAGGTGAGCGCCCCAGCGACGAGGACGTCGCGCGTGCCCCGAGCGTCGAGGAGGCCTTGGAGCCCGGTCGAGCCGAATGCGCTGAACCCGTGCCGGCCGGCGACCTCCTCGACTCGATCCCCGAATCGAAGGAGCTCTTCGCAGATCCCGGCGCCAGGACTGCCCGCCTGAAAGGCTCGAACCGCCTGGATCCGGGCGAGGACGCCAACGGGGTCGGCGAGCTCGTGATAGTCCTCACTGAAGCAGATGGGGACCGAGACGATCGTGAGGGGCGTCTGCGAAGTGGCGGAGATCAGATCAACGGTTGCTGCGAGTGCCGCATCGGCCGTTCCCGTGTCCTCGAAGGCGTCGCGGAGGGCACCCGTGCGGGCGAAGAACTCGTTCTGGTACCCGACGAGCACGAGGGCCGTCGACCCCGCATCGGAACCCTGCGCTCGGGAGTTGGCGTCGCCATCCAGCATCTCAGCGTCCTTTCCGGGACAGCTGAGCCGGCGGGGTCCGGGGCGGCTCGCGCTGCGGAGCCGCCCCGCAGCGACCGCGCTCCTCGTGAGCGCGAGTGCACGCAGTGTACCCGTATCCCGCGCGGCCAAACGTACGGTTTTTCGTCAGTCGAGGAGGGCGAGGTGGAGCCGGCCGTCAAGCACCTCGGCGGCGACCTCACGGAGCTCCTTCCCCGAGGCGAAGGCGTGGGCCCGCAGGAGGAGAAGGGCGTCGGCCACCGGGAGGTCCAGCTGCACGGACAGCATGCCCGCGCCCTGATGCACGACATCCTCGAGCGCCGCGTGGGGACTGATCAACCCGACCGCCAACCTCCCGGACGAGTGCTGTTCGAGCACGATGCGGGAGATGACCCCGGTGATGAGCTCCAGGTCGACCTGCTGGTGCTCCTCGAGTGCTCCGGATGTCGAGCGCCACAGGGTCAAGGATCCGAACGAGCCTTCCGAACTTCCGAGGGGAGCCGAGAAGATGGCTCCCACGCCGAGCTCAACCGCCTTCGGCGCGAACAGCGGCCACCGTTGGGGCACGGCCACGAGGTCGGGTTCCTCGACGAGGACGCCGGCGTGCGCCGATTCGACCGACGGTCCCTCGCCGAGGGTGAACTGCAGGTCGTGGAGGCGAGCGGTAGCCGCTTCGGTGGCACAGAGCGTCAGTTGGTTCCCGTCTCCCCGGAGCAGCACCCCCGCCCCGGACATCGCCAGGAGCTCTCGGGCCACCGAACAGAGGGCTTCCGCCTCGCCCTCCGCCGTCGCCAACACGAAGCCGTCGAGGATCTCCAACAACCGCTTGGAGACCATCACGAGCGCCTGATGAGCGAGATCCGCGCTTCACTCGCCGGGTGGCGACGCACAGCTCTGGACATGGCAAACCCCTCGCAGCACAGGCTAGCGAGCGCCGCGATAGCGGCCCGGGTCCCGCTGGTACCGGCGTCCTACCCCGCTGCGCCTTCTGGCACCCTTGTCACCGCTCAGCCATCAAGAGGATCGATCGTGCCGGCGAGGACTCCTTCGGCAACCGCGCGCAACTTCAGGCGCCGGCGTCGTGCATAGCTGCGCATCGCCTCGAACGCCGTGTCGACGTCGACGGCCGAACGGCCGATGAGCACCCCCTTCGCCTGTTCGATCACCACCCGAGAGTCGAGCGCCTCGCGCAGATCGCCGGTGAGCGATCGGGCGTCCGTCGCGACGCGGTGCTGGCGTATGGCGATGGTCGCGACGTCGGCGAGCGCCTGGGCCGCGATGAGCGCCTCGGGGCTCGCGCCCGTCTCCGATCGGTGGAACAGGTTGAGGGCACCGATCGTCGAACCGCGGGTGCGCATCGGAAGTGCTTCGACGCATCCGTAGCCCGCCGCAAGGGCACTGGGCGCGAAGCCCGGCCAACGCTCGACGGCGTCGACCAGCCGCTGGTTCAGGACGGGTTGCCCTTGCGCGAAGCACTCCGGGCACGGGCCTTCCTGAGCCGCGATCTCCTGCAGCTCGAGCAGGCGAATCGCCTCGGACGACGACGTCATGACTTGAAGCCCTCCCGCGGCGTTCGCGAGCATCAGGCCGGCAGCCGATGCCCCCAGCCCGTTGATGCAGGTTTCCGTGACCAGCTCCAGGATCTCGACGAGATCGAAGTCGTCGACGAGCGAGTCCGCGATTGCCGCAAAGGTCGGCGTCAAACCCGAGTGGTCAACCACGAGACCGCATGGCTCGACGATAGAGCACTTCGCAACGCTCCGGCTCCATCCGGTGCCGCGTCGGTAGGCTCGGTCGGACATGAGGATGTCCGGGGACGGGTTCGTGACGCTGGCCGATGGCAGCCGTCGCTGGGGCCTCTTCGGCGCTGCCGGCGTCCTCGTCCGCCACATCGAAGGCGACGGCGGCGACCCGTGGTACTTCCTCGCTCGGCGCTCGATGCACACCCATCTCGGTGGGACGTGGGCCATTCCCGGTGGAGCCCTCGACGAAGGCGAGTCGCCGCTCGAAGGCGCGCTGCGCGAGTTCGACGAGGAGATCGGCGTACCCCTCCACCAGCACGAGTTCGAGGTCGCCGAGGTCCACGAGGACGACCACGGCGGCTGGTCGTACTGGACGCTCGTCGTCGATGTCGCCGATCGCTTCGACCCGCCGACGTCGTTAACGTGGGAGACGGCCGAGGTCCGCTGGGTCCCCGCCTCCGAGCTGTCGTCGCTCGAGCTCTTCGGCGCCTTCCGCGTGACGCTCGAGCGGCTCGGCCTCGCCGGCTGACGGCTACTCGCCGCCCACGGCCCGCAGTCGGTAACCACGGCGCGAGACGGCCTCCACCCCCAGCCCCGTCGGTGAGAGGCGCCGCCGAAGCCGCCCGATGGTGACCTCCAATGCGTGGGCATCGGCGTTCGGCGTGCCCCATACCTCGGCCAGGAGCGTCCGGCGCGCGACCACCGCACCCGGACGGCGCGAGAGCACCTCGAACAACGCCCGCTCACGGGCGGCCAGCGTCACCTCGGCGTCGCCGACCGAGACGAGCGCTCCTTGCACCATCGCGGCGAGGCCATCGACGTGGACGGATCGACGACGGGCATCGAGCTCGTCGGCCAACGACTTCACCATGCCGCCCAGACGAGCCATCGTCGGCTCTCGGGCCGAAGCGACGCCGCGATCGAGGGCCGCCCTGCGGCACACCGGGCCGACGCACATCGTCAGCACGGGACCGTCCAGGGCGGCGCGGAGCTCGTCGCCCGCGCCCGCCTCGTCGGCGAGCGCGAAGAGGTTGTGCACGGCTGGTGCGGCGGTGAAGGTGAGCGCGTCGACACCGCCGTTACAGGCGGCGTCGACGAGGCGCAGCGCGGGACCCCGGTCCTTCGGCAGGGTCCACCGGTAGGTCGCGATCTCGACGACCTCGGCGCCGGCCGCGCGCAGGCGAGCCACCGCCGCCGGCGTCTGACCGCCGTCGACCTGGAGGGCGATGCGGCGCCCCGACACGCCCCGCTCGAGCAGGTGGTCGACGAGCTCGTCGAGCACAGCCGAGGGCGCCTGCCAGTCGACGGCGACGCCGATCGTGAGGAGGGCGCCGGCCGCCTTCGGTCCCCGCGCCGTCACGTACCCCTGCGAGAGGACGGTCACGAGGTCGTCGGTCACGCCCCAGCCATCCGCGAGGGAGAGCCACGTGCGTATCCCGAGTGCCGTGTTCGCCACCAAGACGTCGGGCGGGTCGCGCAAGAGGGCGGCCATCGCCATCCGAGCCCCCTGCTGGTCGTCCACGGGTGCCGTTCGGAGAACCGGTCCGTGCAGCACCCTGGCGCCGCGCTGCTCGAACATCCGGGCCTGTTCGTCGGCTCGGCGGTCCGCCGTGATCCCGATGGTCAAGCCCTGCAATCGGCCCGGGCTCATGGTCGAGGACCGTAGGAGCGCTTCGTTTCCTGCCGGTTTCCTCCGACCTCGACGGCTCGTGAACGGCCCCTAACGTCTCTCTGACGCGAGATCGAAGCTCGTGTTACAGCTCGCGCACAGCAAGGATCCCACGATGACAGCGGTCCGTCGCCGAAGGTTGACAACGGCGAAACGGACGACGAACACCCACCTGGTTCGTTGGGCCCATGACCACTTCGACCGAGTTCCGAAAGAGCGGCCACCTGCCGAGCCTCGTAGCCGGCCTCGTCCACTTCGACGTCTCGTTCATGGTGTGGGTGCTGCTCGGTGCCCTCGGCGCCTACGTTGCCCAGGACCTCGCGCTGAGCCCCGCCCAGAAGGGATTGATGGTCGCCCTTCCGCCACTCGGGGGTGCAGCCTTCCGCCTCGTATTGGGATCGCTCGCAGAGCGCGTCGGCATGAAAGCGACGGGCCTGACCTCGATGGCCCTCACCTTCGTCCCCCTCGCGTGGGCATCGCTCGCCGGCGGCTCCTTCGCGCAGGTGCTCGGCATCGGACTGCTGCTCGGCATCGCGGGCGCCAGCTTCGCGATCGCGCTGCCACTCGTCAGTCGGTGGTACCCGCCGGAGCACCAGGGTCTCGCCCTCGGCATCGCCGGGGCGGGCAACTCCGGCACGATCATCGCCGCCCTGGCGGCGCCGAGGCTGGCCGAGCACGTCGGGTGGCATGCCGTGTTCGGATTCGCGGCGATCCCCGTCTCGTTGGCGTGGCTGGCCTTCGCCGTGCTCGCCAAGGAGCCTCCCACCCGGCCGGCACGTCCGGCCCGAGGGATCCTGTCGTTGCTCGAGGAACCCGACGCCCGGTGGCTCTGCCTCTTCTACATGGCGACGTTCGGCGGATTCGTCGGGCTCGCCAACTACCTGCCGATCTACTTCACCGATCGGTTCTCGATGACGAAGGTCGCCGCCGGCGGTTGTGCGGCGTTGTGCGCGGTCGCCGGTTCGCTCCTCCGTCCGGTCGGCGGAGCCGTGTCCGATCGCGTCGGTGGGACGAGCGTGCTCATCGGCGTCCTCGCGACAGTGGCCGCGGCGGGCGTCGTGCTCGCCACCCTGCCCGCGCTGGCGCCGACGATCGTCCTGCTGTTCGCCACGCTCGGGTCGCTGGGAATCGGCAACGGCGCCGTCTTCCAGCTCGTCCCCCAACGGTTCCCCGACCGCGTCGGCCAGATGACCGGACTCGTCGGCGCCGCGGGCGGCGTCGGCGGCTTCCTCCTGCCGTTCGGCCTGGGCTCCCTCACGCAGTTGACGGGCGGGTTCGCGATGGGCTTCGCCGTGTTCGCGCTCGCCGCCGCCAGCGCGTCGTTGATCGTGCGTTCCCGGCGCCGGGTGTGGCGCTCCACCTGGAGCCTCGAGGGGGCGCTCTGATGGCCGCCCGTCGTCGACTCGTCGTCGCCGGCCACGGCATGGTCTCCCAGCGCTTCCTCGAGGAGCTCGTGGCGGGCGGTGGCCGCGACGAGTGGGACGTGATCGTCTTCGGCGAGGAGCGTCGCGCCGCGTATGACCGGGTCGCCCTCAGCTCCTTCTTCGCCGGCGCCACGGCCCAAGACCTCTCCATCGTCCCGGAGGCGTTCTTCGACGACCACGCCATCGACCTCCGCCTCGGCGAGGCGGTCGTGTCGATCGACCGGGGCGCCGGGACGGTCACGACCTCCATCGGCACGTCCGTCGCGTACGACGCGCTAGTGCTGGCGACCGGCTCCTCCCCCTTCGTGCCCCCGATCCCCGGCAACGACGCCCCGGGGACGTTCGTCTACCGAACCCTCGACGACCTCGAGGCGATCGCCGCCGACGCCAGGGGCCGGCGCGTCGGTGTCGTCGTCGGTGGGGGCCTGCTCGGACTCGAGGCGGCCAACGCCTTGCGCTCCCTCGGTCTCGAGACCCACGTCGTCGAGTTCGCTCCCAGGCTGATGCCGGTGCAGCTCGACGACGCCGGCTCGGCGATCCTGCGGAGCCGGATCGAGGACCTCGGGGTCATCGTCCGCACCGGGGCGCAGACGGCGGGTCTCGACCGAGACGCGACGACCGGACGCGTCAGCGCCATGTGCTTCGCCGATGGAGGCCGGCTCGAGGTCGACCTCGTGGTGTTCTCCGCCGGCATCCGACCTCGGGACGCGCTCGCCCGGGACGCTGGGCTCGACATCGGCGAACGCGGCGGCGTCGTCGTCGACGCGCGCTGCCGCACGTCCGACCCGTCCGTGCTCGCCATCGGAGAGTGCGCGCACATCGCGGGACGCACGTGGGGACTGGTGGCCCCCGGCTACCAGATGGCCGCGGTAGCCGCCGACCAGTTGCTCGGGGGCGCGTCGACGTTCGAGGGTGCCGATCTGTCGACGAAGTTGAAGCTCCTCGGCGTCGACGTCGCCAGCTTCGGCGACGCCTTCGCGGCCGGCGCCGGCTCCGAGGAGGTGGTCTTCCTCGATCCCCGCACCCGCGTCTACAAGAAGCTCGTCGTCGATGCCTCGGGAACGGTGACCGGCGGTGTGCTCGTCGGGGACGCCACCGCCTATCAGACGCTCGTGCAGATGGCGCGGGGCGACATGCCGACGCCGGATCACCCCGAGGCTCTCCTCTTCCCGGCGTCGGCCGGCGAGGTGGGCACCCCCGCGGCGGGGGTCGGGTCGATCTCGGACGGCGCCACCATCTGTTCGTGCAACCGCGTGTCGAAGGCGGCCG
The DNA here is from genome assembly GCA_035525495.1 of Acidimicrobiales bacterium. GTDB lineage: Bacteria > Actinomycetota > Acidimicrobiia > Acidimicrobiales > CADCTF01 > DATLED01. The sequence continues at coordinate 13,875 of DATLED010000017.1, forward strand.
TGTGCGCCGCCGTGGTCGCGGGCGCCGAGGACGCCGCCGCCGTGAAGGCGGCCACGCGCGCCGGGAGCACCTGCGGCGGATGCGTCCCGTTGGTGACCGAGCTCCTGAAGCTCGAGCTGCGTGCCGCGGGGCGAGAGGTGCGCAACGACCTGTGCGAGCACTTCGCGTACTCCCGCCAGGAGCTCTTCGACCTCGTGCGGGTGCACCGCATCGGCTCCTTCTCCGAGCTCATCAGAGCGCATGGCCGAGGTCGGGGTTGTGAGGTGTGCAAGCCGGCGGTGGCGTCGATGCTGTCGTCGCTGGGGAGTGGGCACATCCTCGCCGGCGAGCAGGCGTCACTGCAGGACACGAACGACCACTTCCTCGCCAACCTGCAGCGGGACGGGACGTACTCGGTGGTGCCCCGCGTCCCCGGGGGCGAGATCACGGCCGGACAGCTCATCGTGATCGGCGAGGTCGCCCGCGACTTCGGTCTGTACACGAAGATCACGGGAGGTCAGCGCATCGACCTGTTCGGGGCGACCGTCGATCAGCTGCCGGCGATCTGGGAGCGCCTGATCGCCGCCGGCATGGAGTCGGGGCATGCGTACGGCAAGGCCCTGCGAACGGTGAAGTCGTGCGTCGGCCAGACGTGGTGCCGCTACGGGGTGCAGGACTCCACGGCGCTCGCCGTCAGGCTCGAGCTCCGCTATCGCGGTCTTCGTGCGCCCCACAAGCTGAAGTCGGCGGTCTCCGGGTGTGCCCGGGAGTGCGCAGAGGCACAGAGCAAGGACTTCGGCATCATCGCCACCGAGCGGGGCTGGAATCTCTACGTCGGCGGAAACGGCGGCATGAAGCCCCAGCACGCGCAGCTCTTCGCCGAGGACCTCGACGAGGAGACGCTCGTCCGCTACGTCGACCGCTACCTCATGTTCTACGTGCGCACGGCCGATCGGCTCGAGCGCACGGCGACGTGGCTCAACAAGCTCGAAGGTGGCATCGACCACCTCCGTCGCGTCGTCATCGACGACGTCCTCGGCATCGGCGCCGAGCTCGACGCCGCCATCGAGCAGCACGTGGCGTCCTATGCGTGTGAGTGGCGAGAGACCCTCGCCGACCCGGGCCTGCGGGCCCGCTTCCGCACGTTCCTCAACGACGACGGCGTCGATCCCAACGTCGTGTTCGTCCGGTCGCGAGGCCAGATCCGCCCGGCCGCGCCGACCGAGAAGCCCGTCCCCCTGGAGGCCATCCGATGACTGACACCCTCCTCCACCTCGAGCATTGGGTCGGCGTCTGCGATGTCGCCGATCTCGCCATCGACCGGGGCGCGTGCGTCCTCGTCGGCGGTCGCCAGGTCGCCCTGTTCCGGCTCGCGCCCGGCGATCGTGTGCACGCCATCTCCAACTTCGACCCGTTCAGCTCCGCCTTCGTTTTGTCGAGGGGGATCGTCGGGTCGCGCGGCGACGTGGCCAAGGTCGCCTCCCCGATGTACAAGCAGTCGTTCGACCTCGAGACCGGCCGGTGCCTCGACGAGCCCACCGTCGCCGTCGAGGTGTTCGAGGTTCGCTGCGACGAAGGGCGGGTCCTGGTGCGCTGCCCGTGACGCTCACGGCCGTCGACACCTTCGCCCGACAGCACGAAGAGGACGAGCTTCCCGCGAACGCGCGCTACTACCGCGATCTCATCCCGCTGGCACGACCCGCGGAGGGGGAGCAGTACGCCTTCGAGGTCGACCTCGATGCCTGTACAGGCTGCAAGTCGTGCGTGGTCGCCTGCCACTCGCTGAACGGTCTCGATGACGACGAGTCGTGGCGCTCCGTCGGCCTCCTGCAGGGCGGCGGCAAGATCGCGTTCCAGCAGACGGTCACGACGGCGTGCCATCACTGCGTCGAGCCGGCGTGCCTCACGGGTTGTCCGGTGAACGCCTACGAGAAGGACGAGGCGACCGGCATCGTCAGCCACCTCGACGACCAGTGCATCGGCTGCAGCTACTGCACGCTGACGTGTCCCTATGAGGTGCCGCGGTTCAACGAGGCGCGCGGGATCGTCCGCAAGTGCGACATGTGCCGGGGCCGGCTGGAGGTCGGGGAGGCGCCGGCGTGCGTGCAGAGCTGTCCCAGCTCGGCCATCCGCATCACGATCGTCGACAAGTCGGCAGTGGCGGCCGCGACGTCCGTCGCCGACGCCGCCCTCGTGCCCGGGGCGCCGCCGTCCGCGCTCACCGCGCCGACGACGACGTACCGCACCACGCGGGCGTGGCCCGAAGACGTCCGTGCCGCCGACCACTTCTCGCTTCGTCCTTCCCACCCTCACCCGCCGCTGGCGGCCATGCTCGTGCTCAGCCAGCTCGCCGTCGGCGCCGTCGCCGTCGACGTCGGTGCACGCGCCCTCGGCGCGCCGTCGGCATCGGCCGCGTCCCACGCCGTCATGGCCGCGTCGGTCGCCGTCGTCGCCCTCGTCGCCAGCACGCTGCACCTCGGGAGGCCGCGCTACGCGTTCCGCGCCGTCCTCGGCATCTCCCACTCCTGGCTGAGCCGCGAGGTCGTCGCCTTCGCCGGTTTCGGGTCACTCGCTCCGGCCTACGCGGTTGGCGCCGTGAAGGCACCCACGTCCGCGATGACCCTCGCGATGGGCGGGCTGGCGCTCCTCTTCGGCATCGCCGGCGTGGCCTGTTCCGTGATGCTCTACGCCGTGACCGGTCGTGCGTGGTGGCAGGCGCGGCGCTCGTCGGTCACCTTCGCCATGTCGGGCGTCGCGACGGGCGCGCTGGCGACGATGGCGACCAGCGGGGTCGTCTCGCCTGCGGCACCGAGCGGTGCCATCGGCGCCACGGTCATCCTGGTGATGTCGGCGAAGCTGGCGCGCGAAGGAGCAGTGCTCCGGCACCTGCCGGTCGGTGTGGGGAGCGAACTGCAGCGGTCGGCCCTCCTGTTGCGGAGGGACCTGTGGGGGCAGTTCCAGCTGCGGTGCCTCCTCGGGGGCCTCGGCGGCATCGCCATCCCAGCGGTCGTCCTCGCGTCGCGCGACCGGTCGATCGCTTCGGCCACGGCCACCGTCGCCGCTCTCCTTCTCCTGGTCGGCGGGGAGCTGCTCGAACGGCACCTCTTCTTCCGGGTCGCGGTCGCGCCCCGCATGCCTGGCGAGCTCCGATGACGCGCCTCGGTCGCCTCCTCGGCGACCTCGTCCGCCAGCGGGGGGGCGTGCTGACCGACGAGCTGGCGCGCGTCCGCCCGGGCTTCGGGCTGGGACAGGTGCCGGCTCGCCTCGCACCGGACCGCACCGTGTCCACCGTGTGCGGGTTCTGCTCGACGGGGTGCTCCCTCGACGTCCACGTCCGCGACGGGCGCCCGGTCAACATCACGCCGACGGCGTCGTACCCGGTCAACCTCGGCATGGCTTGTCCGAAGGGATGGGAGGCGCTGACGCCCTTGCGGGCCGACGACCGCGCCACCCGCCCGCTGCTGCGCGACCAGCGGGGCCGGCTCCAACCCGTGTCATGGGAGCAGGCCGGCGCTGCCTTCGCCTCGCGGTTCAAGGACGTCCAGCGACGGCACGGTCCCGACAGCGTCGCCTTCCTGAGCACCGGACAGATCCCGACCGAGGAGATGGCGCTGCTCGGCACCGTCGCCAAGTTCGGCATGGGGATGGTGCACGGAGACGGCAACACCCGCCAGTGCATGGCGACCTCGGTCGTGGCCCACAAGGAGACCTTCGGGTTCGACGCTCCGCCGTACACCTACGCCGACCTCGAGGAGTCGGACGTGATCGTGCTCCTCGGGTCGAACCTCTGTGTCGCCCACCCGATCCTCTGGGAGCGGGTGTGCCGCAACCCCCACCGGCCCGAGATCATCGTCGTCGACCCCCGCAAGACCGAGACGGCGATGGCGGCCACCCAGCACTACGCCCTCCGGCCGAAGTCCGACCTCGTGCTCCTGTACGGGTTGGCCAACCTGCTCATCACACGCGGCTGGATCGACGAGGGGTTCATCGCCGCGTCGACCGACGGGTTCGAGGAGTTCGCGGCCCACGTCGCGCGGTACCCCCTCGACGACGTGGCCGCGAGGACCGGGCTGAGCGTGGCCGAACTGGACCGGTTCGCCACCGCCGTCCACGAGGGTCGTCGGGTGTCGTTCTGGTGGACGATGGGGGTCAACCAGAGCCATGAAGGTGTGCGATCCGCCGAGGCGATCATCGCCCTCGCGCTGCTCACCGGGAACATCGGGCGGCCCGGCACCGGCGCCAACTCGATCACGGGCCAGTGCAACGCCATGGGGTCGCGGCTGTTCTCGAACACGACGAACCTGCTCGGGGGTCGCGACTTCGCCGATGCCGCCGACCGAGCACTCGTCGCCGGCGTTCTCGGGATCGAACCGGGTCGCATCCCGGACCGTCCGAGCCTGGCCTACGACCAGATCCTCGAAGGCGTCGTGTCGGGGAGGATCCGCGGGCTCTGGATCGTCGCCACGAACACCGCCCACTCGTGGATCAACCAGACCCACGGCCACGACGTGCTCGATCGCCTCGACTTCCTCGTCGTGCAGGACATGTACCAGTCGACGGAGACCGCACAGCGCGCCGATCTGATCCTTCCCGCCGCCGGCTGGGGGGAGAAGACCGGCACGTTCATCAACTCGGAGCGCCGGATCGGCGTCGTGCGACGGGTCGCAGACCCTCCGGGGGAGGCGATGGCCGACTTCGACGTCTTCCGGCTGCTCGCGGACGCGTGGGGATGCGGCGAACTCGTCGAGCGGTGGACGGACCCGGAGGCCGCCTTCGGCATCCTGCGCTTGCTCTCCGCCGGGCGGCCGTTCGACTTCAGTGGCGTGTCGGGTTACGAGATGGTCGAGCGGCACGGCGGGGTGCAGTGGCCGTGCCCGACGCCACCCGACGCCGAAGGGACGGAGCGGCGGCTGTTCGCGGACGGCCGCTTCTTCACACCAACGCATCGGGCGCGGTTCGTGTTCGGCGACGACCGCAAGCCGGACGAACCCTTGACGTCGCGCCACCCGCTGATCCTCATGACCGGTCGCGGGAGCTCCGCGCAGTGGCACACGGGCACCCGGACCTCGAAGTCGCCCATCCTCCGGTCGCTTTCGCCGGAGCAGCTGTACGTCGACATCTCGCCTGGGGACGCCGAGGCGCGCGGCATCCTCGCCGACGACGAGGTGATCGTGTCCACCGCCCGCGACCACGTCCGGGCGCGCGCCGCCGTGACCCCGAACGTCGGCGCCGGTCAGATCTTCCTGCCGATGCATCACGCCGACACCAACCGCTTGACGGCGGCATCGTTCGACCCCCAGTCGCGCCAGCCGTCCTACAAGTGGTCAGCGGCCGAGGTCAGGCGAGCTGCGCCTGAGGACGTCGCTTCGCGGGCACCCAATCGTTGATCGTGTGGCGCTGACGGTCGAGGGTGTGGTCGGTCGTCCCGGCCGCCGCGTAGTGGTACACCATCGCGGCGCGGATCCCGTCGGAGACGTTGTCCGTCGACCGGTGCATGAGGTGGCTGTCGAACACGAGGAGGTCGCCGGGCCGCATCAGGACGGGCTCGGACTGCGACATGTCGTGATCGACGATCTCCACGTAGCCGTAGTTCGCTCCGGCCCGACGGTCGGGGATGTGCTCGTGGATCGGCTCCTGGTGGGAACCGCGGATGATGTGGAGGCAACCGTTCTCGAGGGTCGCCTCGGTGACAGCCAACCAGATCCCGACCACCGGTCGCGGCGGGTCGAATGGGAAGTAGTACGAGTCCTGGTGCCAGGGCTGGCCCCACGCGCCGGGAGCCTTGAAGATGAACTGCGAGAGGAAGCAGTCGAGGTCGGGTGCGATCAGGTCGGCGACGAGGTCGGTGACGCGCTCGTCGGTCGCGAACGATCGGAACACGGGATCGCGATGCAGCCGGAACACCTTGGACACCAGGTCCTCCGGATTGCCCGGCCGCCCCTCGAGGTTGGCCTCGGGCAGCACGAACGCGGGGTCGACGTTCTCGCCGGCGGCAGCCCTGCGAGCGATCTCGACGACCCGATCGAGCATGGCGTCGCAGATCGCGCGGTCGGCGAACCCCTCGATGCGGAAGAACCCGTCGCGCTGGTACGTCTCCTGCTGCTGGTCGGTGATCGTCACCTCATCGACCCTCGAACGTCGGTTCGCGCTTCTCGAAGAACGCCTTGCGGGCCTCCTGCGCGTCGTTGCTCCGGAAGGCGCGGGAGATGCTCTGGAGCTCGAAGCGAACGTGGGACTCCAGGTCCAGGAACGTCGTCGCCTTGCCGAGCGTTCGCTTGGTCAAGCGGGCGGTGATGGGCGACCGTTCGGCCAGGAGCGCGCAGTACTCGGCGAGGCGATCCGCGAACCCGTCGTCGTCGGTGACCTCGCCGACCATCCCGAGCTCGAGTGCTTCGTCGGCGCCCACCGTTCGGTTCTCCAGGAGGAAGCGCATCGCCTGCTCGTAGCCGACGGCCTGGGGGAGGGTCCACGTGAGACCGCCGTCGGGAGATCCACCGATGCGGGGGTAGCCGGCGATGAGCCGCGCGCGGCGCGCCATGAGGCGGACGTCGCACGACATCGCCAGCGAGAGGCCGGCGCCGGCGGCGACGCCGTTGATGCCTCCGACGACAGGCTTGTCGCACAGCTGGCGGAGCACGAGCGGGAAGCGGCCGACCCAGCTGACGTCGTCGAGGAACGCCGAGTGCCCCGACAACGGCGACGCGTCCTCCCCCGTACCGCCGAGGTCGAGCCCACTGCAGAAGGCATCGGCGGTACCGGTGATGGCGATGATCCAGACGTCGTCGTCGCGCGCCGCCTCCTCGACGGCGGTGACCACAGACCAGGCGAGCTCGCTCGACAGGGCGTTCTTCTTCTCGGGTCGGTTGAGGCGGAGCGTGCGGACCCGGCCGGCGTCGCTGATCTCGAGGACGTTCACGTTCGGGGACAGTACCCTTCGCGCGTGCTGGCCGATCGGCTCGATCCCGAGGCCGCCCTCGCCTTCGCGGCGGCGTCCGTCGCCGCCGAGACGGCCGGCTGGGGCGACGGAGCCGTCGACGATCTGGTGTTGCTGCGTGGCCTCCTTGAGACGGCCGACGACGACCTGTTGAAGGTCATGGGTCCGCACCTGCGCACCGTGCTGAGTGCGTTGGCGGGCGTGGGCGCTCCGGAGTCTCGACGGCTCCCGTTCGCCGAGCACCTCCTCGATGCGGCGCTGAACGAGGCGATCGACCTGAACGGATCGGCGGATGTCATCACCGCCGTGCACCTCGTGCTCGGGCTGTTCTTCTTCCCGGGGTGCGCGGCGACGAAGGTGCTGCAGTCGTGCGGGATCGACTGGCGGCCGCTGCGCTCGTTGACCCGTCGCTTGACGGGCCGCTCGTTCTACGACTGGTGACGACACCCTTGACCTACGTCGCGATCACCTCGAACAACACCTTTCGCTTGGCCACGTCGGCGCCGGCGACCCGCAACCGGACCTCGTCGCCGGCGGTCAGGTCGTCGCCGTCGATGGACGCGACGACGGCCGGCTCTCGCACCTGCACCGAGGCGTTGCCCTTTCCGGTCGACATCACCACGCCGTCCACCTCGGCGCCGACGCATCCACCGAGCACGGCGGCCTCGACGAGGTCGAGCGACATCCCGTTGGCTGCGTTCTCGCGATGGCGCCCGCGGTCCATCAGCGCCGGCAGTTCGGGCAACGCCTCCATGGCCCACGCCGGCACGGCCGTGCCGGAGCATTGTGCGAGCACGACCTCGTTGCCGAACCGATCGACGAGTCGTCGGAGGGGCGCCGTCACGTGGGCATAGGGCGCGGCCACGGCGGCGTGCACGGCGGCGTCACCGTCTGGAACCGGCGCCCTGTCACCGAAGGCGAGATAGCCCGCGCCCCGGAACAAGCGCGCGGCCCGCGACACCAATGCGGCGTGCGCCGGCACCGTCGGGTCGAGGGAGCGGATGAACTCGGGATATGGCGCGGCGCCGTCGCCGGGCCACGGAACGCCGAGCGCGCGGGCGGCGTGGCGCAACGCAGCCACCGTCGCGTCGTTCGGCGGGGGGAGCGTCCGCAGGAGGCCGACGCCGTGGTCGAGCATGAGCCGGGCAGCGGCCAGCCCCGCGAGCAGCGAGAGTTGCGCGTTCCACCCTTCGGTCCTCAGCGGCGCGCGGAACTGGAGGCGGTACCGCCCATCGATCTCGACGACCTGTTGGTCGGGCAGCGGCAGTGACACGCCGCCTCGCGCCACTTCGGCGGCTTCCCGCAGGAGACCGATCTCCTGCAACAGCGTGATCGGCTCCTCGGCCGACCCCGCGTCGAGCTGTCGTTGCACCTGTTCGTAGGTGAACCGCGCCCGGGAACGCACCGTTGCCCGTTCGAGCCGGACACTCGTCGGTGCACCCGCGGCGTCGAGCTCGATCGTCCAGACGAGCGCCTGGCGCTCCTGGCCCGGCAACAGCGACGCTGCACCTTCGCTCAGCGCCGGCGGGTGCAGCGGCGCCCGGCGGTCGGGGAGGTAGACGGTGACGACCCGCCTCCGGGCCTCGATGTCGATGGCGCCGCCCGGCCGGACGAACGAGGCGACGTCGGCGATGGCGTAGCGCACGACGAACCCGCCGCCCGGGCCGGATCGCCGGGACAGCGCGAGTGCCTGGTCGAGGTCCATGGAACCCGGAGGATCGATGCTCAGGAAGGGAACCTCGCGGAGGTCGACGGTGGCCGGGATCGACGGTCCGGCCTTGATGCCGGCGTCGGTCTCGGCGAGCACATCTTCCGGGAACCCGTCCTCGATGCCGAGCTCGGACCTGATGGCGTCGAACTCGTCTGCGAGATGGCCGGCCCGCCGGCCTGGGGCAGTGACCGTCGGATCCAGGCGGAGGGAGACGGCCGGCACGTCTGCATCATGCCCACAACTAACCTCCCTCCCATGTCAGACCGTCTCTGCATCCTCACGGTCCACGCCCACCCGGACGACGAGTCCTCCAAGGGTGCCGGCACCATCGCCCGCTACGCGGCCGAGGGCATCCACACCGTGCTCGTCTGCGCCACTGACGGCGCTGCCGGCGACATCCTCAACCCGGCGATGGACAAGCCCGAGGTGAAGGACAATCTGCCCGAGGTGCGGATGGAGGAGCTCGCTCGCGCCACCGAGATCATCGGGTACCGCGAGGTCATCCACCTCGGCTACAAGGACTCGGGCATGCCCGACACGCCGGCCAACGAGGACCCGGAGTGCTTCTGGCGGGCCGAGCTCGACGAGGCCATCGGCCGGCTCGTGGAGATCGTCCGACGGACCAAGCCGCAGGTGATCGTCACCTACGGCGACGACCAGACGGGATACCCGCACCCCGATCACCTGCGGGTCCACGACATCTCGCTCCCGGCCTTCGACCTCGCCGGTGACGCGTCGTACCGTCCCGACCTCGGCGAGCCCTGGGAGCCGAAGAAGCTCTATTACACCGCGTGGTCGCGTCAGCGGATGGTGGCGATGCACGAGAAGTTCCTGGAGCTCGGCATGGAGAGCCCCTTCGGCGATCGCTTCCTCAATCGGCCGAGCCAGGACGAGCGCATCACCACCAAGATCGACGTGTCCGGTCACATGGACGTGCGCCGCAATGCGCTGCTGGCCCACGCCACCCAGATCGACCCGACGTCGCCGTTCTGGTTCGGCCTGCCGCCGGAGGTCTCCAACACCGTCTATCCCGTCGAGGACTACGTGCTGGCCAAGAGCCGCGTGCCGGTGCCCGAGGGCCTCGGCGCCCAGGGCACCTACGAGGAGGACCTCTTCGCCGGGGTCACGGAAGGAGCAGACGCCTGATGCCGAAGTGGCTCACGCAGGAATGGATGGACGCCCAGACGAAGCTGGCGCAGGACCAACCCGAGCGGCCCGGCGCGACTGCTCGCATGCAGTACGTCATCACGGGCGGTCCGGACGGTGACATCCGTTACTACTGGATCCTCGAGGACGGCCATCTCCGGGAGAACGAGCTCGGCATCCTCGACGACGCCGAGCTCACGCTGACCCAGTCCTACGAGGACGCGCTCAAGGTGCAGCAGGGCGAGCTCGACGAGCAGGCGGCGTTCATGCAGGGGCGGGTCAAGGTCGAGGGCAACATGGCCAAGCTCATGGCCCTGCTCCCGATCACGTCGTCGCCCGAGTACCGCGAGCTTCAGGACAAGATCCGGGAGATCACGGAGTACTGAGTTCTCGGTCTCGCTCTGCGGCGGGGTTTCGAAACGTCAGTCGCGGGGCTGGCGTCCGCCGCGACCGACGCTCCGAGAACTGCTAGACGCCGGTGCCGGCGGCGACGGCGCCGTCGGTCGTCTGGAACGCCTTCGGGGCCGGGGCCAACTCGAGGACGATCGACAGCACGGCCACGTGGCGGGCCTCGACGCCGCCGACGCTCATGGCCGCCTGGTTCAAGGACAGGTCCTTGAAGGCACCGACCGTCGATTGATAGGTCGCAGCCGCCGCCTGCTCGAGCATGAGGGCGAGCTGGAGCACGTCCATCTCGTCCTTGAGGGCCCCGATCGGGCCCTGCAGGCTCTGCAGGACCACCGGGTTCGGCCTGTCGAAGACGTCGCCGCCGAGCTTCTTGGTGACGCCCTGGAACAGCTCGGCGTGCTCCCGGTGCTGCGACTGGAACAGCTTGGCGGCATCGCCCACGGCCGGCGTCTTCACGAGGCCGCTGTCGATCGCCTTCTGGTACACGTCGACGGCGAGCACCTCGAGCGAGGAGGCGGTGCGCAGGATCTGGATGTCGCCCTTGTCGCTGCTGCTGCCGGGGCCGTGGCCCATGGTGGTGCTCGACTCGTCCCTGGCGTCGGAGCCGCAGGCGGCGAAGACGGCGGCAGTGGCGACGCTGAGGCCGCCGATCTGCATGAACTTGCGGCGGTTGAGCCCGCCGGTGACGAAGCCCGCCTTGGCGAAGCCGGACTCCTCGGACTCGCCGAACAGACGGGTGACGAGCCCACGCATCGACTTCATGGCGGATGTGTGCGCGATCTGGGACTCGTTCGCCTCGCGGCCGACGTCGTCGTTGCTGATGTCCATCTGCGCTTCTCTCAGGCAGCCGGGAACTTGGCCGGGTCGACGGCGCCGTCCTGGGTCTGGAACGAGGGGACGAACTCGGTGAGCGGCTTGCCGAGGGTGGAGCCCAGGACGACCGCGTGCTGCGACTCGACGGCGAGGATCGACGCCGTCAGTGCCAGTGCCGCTTCGCTCTCGAGGGCGCCGAGGGCGAAGAGGTACGTGGCCGCAGCGGCGTTCTCCAGGCCGTAGGCGATCTCGAGGATGGCCTCCTGGTCGACCGCGCCCTCGAGCTGGCCGCCGACCGCCTCGAGAAGCTTCGGATTCGGCTTGCCGGTGGCCTTGCCGCCGGATGCGCCGCCGAACGCCTTGGCGTGCTCGGCGTGGTGGCCGGCGAACATCGTTCCGATCTCCACGACCGCCGGCTGCAACTTGCCGCTGCCGGCAGCGGCCCTGTAGGCCTCGACGGCCGCGAGCTCGACGCTCTCGGCGAACGCCGCGATGTCGCCATCGGCGAGCTCGGCGGCGCCCGCCGGAAGCAGGTTGCGGACGGTGAGGACCGACGTACCGATCGCCAACGCCCCCGCCGTCTCGAGCAGGGCCTTGCCGTGCGCACGGAAGGCGCGGGTCTCTGCGTGCAGTTCGGCGATGTCCGACGCCATCGTGCCCATGCCTTCCCGATGCTGCTCATCCACATCGCTGGCCATCTGGCGAAGATGACGTTCGCTGATCTCCATGGCGCGGTTTCTCCTCGAGGATTCGTTCAGGTGCTCGAAGCGCGTGCGCTCAGGAGACCGTGATGGTCCCGGTCATCGAGTTGTGGATGGCGCACAGGTACGGGAAGGCGCCGGCTTCGTCGAAGGTGTGCTCGAACGTTCCCTTGGCATCGATCTTGTCGCTGTCGAAGGACTTGTCCTTCGCCGTCACGGTGTGCGCGAAGCCGTCTTCGTTGGTGAACGTGACCTTGGTGCCCTTGGCCACCTTCAGGTCACCGGGCTGGTAGTTGAAGTCCTTGATGGCGACGGTGTCGCCGGCACCGGCGGCCGGCCGTGCCGAGTCCGCGGACTCCGACGTCGAAGGCGTGGACGGGGAAGCGGACTTCGAGTCGCTGTCGCTGCACGCTCCGGCGCCGAAGGCCACGAGGACGAAGGTGGCCACAGCGATCCTGCGGTGCATGGGGTTCGAGATCATCACGCTGGAGTACGACGCCCCAGCTCGTCGTGGATGTGATGGAACGACATTCATCCGTGAACCGCTCCGGTACCGTAGATGCGACGATGGCACCCAGCCTGAAGGACGCAAGCGACGGGGCACTCGTCGTCGCCATCGGCAGGTGGCGCGAAGACGCACTCGCCGAGGCCTACCGCCGGCACGCCGGCGCGGTGTACGCGCTGGCCCGACGGGTCACCGGCGACACCGTGCTCGGCGAGGAGGTCGTGCAGGAGGTGTATCTCCGTCTTTGGAACTCGCCGGACAAGTTCGACCCCGAGCGGGGGTCGCTCCGCTCCTACCTCCTGGCCCAGGCCCACGGCCGTTCGGTCGACCTGTTGCGCAGCGAGTCGTCGAGACGACGCCGCGAGGAGACCGACGCGCGTCGCACCGCCGCGAGCGGCTACGACGTGGAGCACGAGGTCTGGGATCTCGCCGTCGCCGATCGGGTGAAGGGTGCCGTGGCCGAACTCCCCGTCGAGGAGCGCCGGGCGATCGAGCTCGCCTACTTCGGCGGGCACACCTACCGCGAGGTCGCAGAGATGCTGGACCAGCCGGAGGGAACCGTGAAGAGTCGCATTCGGGCAGGCATGCGCCGCCTGGCGACGGAGCTGGCGGCTGCCGGCATCAATGCAGGGGGATTGGACGGATGACGATGCTGCAGCACACCGAGGCCGAGGACCTCCTCGGCGCCTACGCCCTCGATGCGTTGGAACCCGACGAGACGATCGCCGTCGACGATCACCTCCGCGACTGTCCTCGCTGCCGCGCCGAGGTGGCCTCGTTCCGGGAGACGGCGGCACTGTTGGCCTACGGCGGGGCCGAAGCGCCGCCAGGCGTCTGGGAGAAGATCCAGGCCTCGCTCGAGGAGGCGCCACCGCGGCTCGAGCTCGCACGCGTCATCCCGATCAAGCGCTCCCGATGGGAGACGCAGGGAGCGCGCCTCACGGCGATGGCCGCAGTCGTCATCGCCATCGCCGCCCTCGGGGTCACCACCATCCGGTCTCGTTCGACGTCGTGCGTGACGCCCGTGGAGTGCGCCGCCGGCGCCCCCGACGGGAGGTCTGTCCACCTCGCCGCCGCCAGCGGCACGGGATCGGCCGACTTCGTGATCCTCGATGGACGCGCCTACCTCGTGCGCCACTCGCTGCCGAAGTTGCCCGACGACGAGACGTACCAGCTCTGGGGCCAGCAGGGCGAGACCCGCGTGTCCCTGGGCGTCCTCGGATCGAACCCCAACCAGACGATCGTGGCCGCCGGTGCCGACTACCAGGCGATGGCCATCACCGCCGAGAAGAAGCCAGGTGTGGTGTCGTCGTCGAACCCGGCGATCGTCGCCGGGCTCGTCCCCGTCGACTGACCTCCGTCGCTAGGGTCGTCCTCCGGGATGCTCGAGCGATGGGACGAGACACGGGCGGCCGAGCTCACCTCGCTCTGCGATGCTGCCCTGCCCGGCGAGAACCTCACGGAGGACGAGCTCCGCGCCGTGGTGTGGGACGGCGAATCGCCGACGATCGTCGTCGGCAGCGCTGACGGTGCCGGTGCCGCCGCCGGCCTCGTCCGTCCGGTGGGAGGACGGTCGGTCGGGTTCGTGCAGCTCGTCGCCGTCCGTCCCGACGCCCGCAGGCGGGGTCTCGGGTCGGCGCTCGTGTCGGCGATCCGCGACTGGGCGTTCAAGGAGCACGGCTGTGATGGGATCGGCGTCGGCGGCGGGTCGCCGTATTACCTGTGGCCCGGCGTCGACGTGCAGGCGACCGCCGCGCTGTGCCTCTTCGAGTCGCTCGGGTTCGCGCCACGCGGGTGCGAGGTCAACATGGCCTATCCGACGCGCCATCGCGCCGAGGTGCCCGAAGGCATCGAGCTGCGGCGAGCGCTGGAGGAGGACGACGTGGCCTCCGGCCTGGCGTTCGTCGACCGCCACTGGCCCAACTGGGTGGCGGAGGCGCGGCGCGCCGTCGAGCACGCCAGCTGCCACCTCGCGATCGCGTCGTCCGACGGCGCCGTCGTCGGTTTCGGTTGCCACTCGGTGAACCGGCTCGGTTGGCTCGGTCCCATGGGCACCGATCCCGAACGTCGACACGGAGGGCTCGGCAACGCCCTGCTCGGCGCGATCGCCACCGATCTCATGGCCGCGGGGTTGGAGTCCGTCCAGGTCGCCTGGGTCGGCCCGGTGGGGTTCTACGCCAACGCCGCGGGCGCGTCCGTCAGCCGGACGTTCCGCACCCTGTTGCTCCGCCGGAGCTAGGGCTTGCGGGTCTTCAGATCGATGGGACGCGACACGTCGCGGTAGAAGTCGTTGCCCTTGTCGTCGACGACGATGAAGGCCGGGAAGTCCTCGACCTCGATCCTCCACACCGCTTCCATGCCGAGCTCGGGGTACTCGAGGACCTCGACCTTGGTGATGCAGTCCTGCGCGAGCCGGGCGGCGGGGCCGCCGATCGAACCGAGGTAGAACCCGCCGTGGGCAGCGCAGGCGTCGGTGACGGCCTGGCTCCGGTTGCCCTTGGCCAACATCACCAACGACCCGCCGGCCTCCTGGAAGCGGCCGACGTAGGAGTCCATCCGACCGGCGGTCGTCGGTCCGAACGAACCCGAGGCGTACCCCGTCGGCGTCTTCGCCGGTCCCGCGTAGTAGACGCAGTGGTCCCGGAGATACTGCGGCACCGACTCACCGGCGTCGAGGCGCTCGGCGATCTTCGCGTGGGCGATGTCGCGGGCGACGACCATCGGTCCGGTGAGGCTCAGTCGGGTCTTCACCGGGTACTTCGTCAGCTCCGATCGGATCTCGCCCATCGGGCGGTTGAGGTCGATGCGGACGACGTCGACCGCCTCGAGGTCGTCGTGGGTCGTGTCCGGGAGGAAGCGGGCAGGGTCGCGCTCCAGCTGCTCGAGGAACACGCCCTCGGCGGTGACCTTGGCGAGCGCCTGGCGGTCGGCCGAGCACGACACGGCGACGGCGATGGGGCACGACGCGCCGTGGCGGGGCAGGCGGATCACCCGGACGTCGTGGCAGAAGTACTTGCCCCCGAACTGGGCGCCGATGCCGAAGCGCTGCGTGAGCGCCAGCACCTCGGCTTCGAGCTCGACGTCGCGGAACCCGTGGCCGAGCGGCGAGCCCTCCTTCGGCAACGTGTCGAGGTAGCGGGCCGACGCGTACTTGGCGACCTTCAGCGCGTACTCGGCGGAGGTGCCGCCGATCACGAGGGCCAGGTGGTACGGCGGACAGGCGGAGGTGCCGAGGGCCCGCACCTTGTCGTCGAGCCAGGCAAGGAGCTTGGTCGGCGAGAGGACGGCCTTGGTCTCCTGGAACAGGAAGCTCTTGTTCGCCGAACCCCCGCCCTTGGCCATGAACAGCAGCTCGTACTCCTCGCCACCGGTGGCGTACAGCTCGATCTGGGCCGGCAGGTTCGTCTTGGTGTTGATCTCGTCCCACGTGGTGAGGGGGGCCATCTGGGAGTAGCGGAGGTTGAGCTCGGTGTAGGCGTCGAACACGCCGTGGGCGATGGCCTGCTCGTCGCCGCCGCCCGTGAGGACCCGTTCGCCCTTCTTCCCCATGACGATCGCGGTGCCCGTGTCCTGGCACATCGGGAGGATGCCTCCGGCGGCGATGCACGCGTTCTTCAGGAGGTCGGTGGCGACGAACCGGTCGTTCCCCGACGCCTCCGGGTCGTCGATGATGTTGGCGAGCTGTTGGAGGTGGCTCGGGCGCAACAGGTGGGAGATGTCCCGGAACGCCTCCCTGGTCAGGCGCCGCAGCGCCTCGGGGTCGAGCTCGACGAACCGCTGTCCCCGTGGTCCTTCGACGACCTCGACGCCGTCGGTGCCGAGGTGCCGCCACACCGTCCCGGTGTGGTGGTGATCGATCGGGAGGAGCTCGGTGAACGCGAAGTCGGTCACGTCGTGGAAGGTACCAAGGCGGCCCGCTTGCGCATGAGGTCGCGCAGGGCGCGGAAGCCGATCAGCTGCGCCCCGACCCGTTCGAGCAGCGCCCGGAACGTCCGGTCCTCGGTGACGAGCTGGTGGTCGTCGACCCGGGCGAACCAGTCCGGGGCGAGGCTGCGGAGCTCCGGCGTGTCGGCGGCAGGGTGGACGTACACCTCGGTGACGCCCGGCCGCAGGTCGCCGAGGAGCCGTTCGAGGGTGTTGCGGCTGCCGGGGCCGTGGATGCGGATGAAGTGGTCGGGGAACACGACCCCCTCCTCGGCGGCGAGCCGGCGGAAGGGGAAGCCGATGGCCTGCTCCGTGCTTGCACCGGACAGACGGAAGGGGAGGCAGAACTCGACGGCCAGCTCGAGGTAGATGTCGAAGAACTCGGGGCGGAGCTGGAGCGTGCCCATGTGGCTGTCGAGGTGGCTGACGTCGAAGCCCCAGTAGATGGCCCGCTCCACCTGCGCCCGCAGCTCGCGCCGGACCTCGTCGAGGTCGGCGTGGTCCCAGACGTCCTCGACCGTCCGGGGGAACCCGCCGTCCCCGTCCAGCAGGGACGGCGCGTGGGTGATCGGGCCCCACCGGTAGAGGTCGTACTCCGCGTTGAGGGTGAGGTGGACGCCGACGTCCTCGCCCCGGTAGCGACTGGCCGCTTCCCGGGCCCACGGGCATGGGACCATCAGCGTGGCGCTCGTCCCGATGCCGTTGCGCAGCGCCTCGTAGACGCCCACGTTGGCGGCGTGGCTCGATCCGAGGTCGTCGCAGTTGATGATGAGGAGCTTGGCGTCGGGGGCGTGGCCGAGGTCCTCGGCAAGCACCGTCACGTCCGGATCACGCCCCGGAGCCTACGGCGACCGGGAAGCGGCGAGCGGGGCTACAGCGCCTTGTCGGGACCACCGCACTTCCCCCACAGTCCGAGGCCCGCGTCGCGGGCGTCGCCGGCGGCGTCGACGAACTCGGCGCTGTGGGCGATGTTCGGCGGGATCGACAGCGGTGCCGCGAACCCCTCGCGGGCGAGCGTGAGGTTCACGAACAGGCCGTCGTGTTTTCGGTACACGTAGGCGAGGAGGCGGGCGTAGCGGTCGCGGGCCTCGGCGTCGCGGACCAGGCGCACCGCGGTGCCCGGCGGAACGAGCGCCGTGGTCCTGGCCGTGGCCTCCCTGCCGAAGCACTCCCGCAACCCGCCAGGACCATGCGTCTCGGGGGTGTCGATCCCGATCAGGCGCACCGACTCCTGGGTCGACCGCCCGGAGAACCGCACCCGGATGGTGTCGCCGTCGACGACCTTGACGACGATGGCCGACCCGGGTTGCCCGGGGGCGGCGCTGGCGTTGGATGCCCCGCCTTCGCCGCACGCACCCAGCATCAGCAGCGCAACGAGTGCGATGCCGACGAGGCGGCGGGCGCGGAGGGGGCGGGGCACGTTGCCATTGTGCAATGGGGATGTGACAGGTTTGGAGGGGTGATCCGTCGACGGGCCGCGCTCCCCATCCTGGTGGCGCTCGCGCTCGTCCCCACGGCTTGCAACGGCCTCGGGAACGGCGACGACACAGGTCCGAAGGCGACCGGCCGCTGGGGCGGGGTCCACTCCGGGGTCTGTGCAGCCGTCACCGCCTCCGTCCGAAACGAACCGACGACCGCGCGGCGGGACTTCGAAGACGTCCACGCCGGCCTCCACGAGCTGGCGGCCGCCGTCGAGCGCGAGGACCGGCCGGCCGCCGCCCGACTCCTCGAGGCCAAGCAACGGGTGGAAGCCGGCGGCACCACCCAGGACCTCCGCCAGCTCGCCGTCGCCGTCGCCGCCGCCATCGAGCTCACCGGCGACACCGCCCCGGACACCTGCCCCTGATCGGCGAGACTGCACCCATGCGACGCCGGTCCCTCCGCGCCATGCTCCTCGCGCTCAGCCTCGTCGTCGCCGCCTGCGGAGGAGGCGGCAACGGGGAGGACACGGCCAAGAGCACGAAGACGACGGCCGACGGCCGCGAGGACACGGCTACTGCCAAGGACGCCCCATTCGTCGCCCAGGTCGCCAGCTACGAACTCGTCGCCGGCCAGGACCAGCGCTTCCTCGCCGCCCTCGCCGGCAACGGCACCGGCAAGATCGTGAGCTTCGGCGCGGTCGACCTCGAGTTCTTCTACCTCGGCACCCGCAACGACCCCATCGATCCGCCGCAGAAGAAGTTCGACGCGCCGGCGACGTTCTTCCCCGTCGCCGGACAGCACCTCGACCCGAACGAGCACGGCCCTCGGGAGGCCCGCCCGTCCGAAGGCATCGGCGTGTACGCCGCCGAGAAGGTGAACTTCGACGAGGCCGGTTACTGGGGCGTCCGCGTCAACGCGACCATCGACGGCAAGGCGATCGAGGCGAGCTCGAGCTTCGAGGTCGTCGCCGAGCCCCAGCTCCCGTTCCCTGGGCAGCCCGCGCCTCGCACCGACAACCCGGTCACCGGCGCCGCCGGCGTTGCCCCGGCGGCCATCGACAGCCGCGCCGGCGACGGCGCGCCTGCACCCGACGCGGCGCTGCACACGACCTCCGTCGCGGCCGCCCTCGCCGCCGGGAAGCCAACGGTCGTCGTCGTGTCGACGCCCGTCTACTGCGTCAGCCAGTTCTGCGGACCGATCACCGACAGCGTCGCCGCTCTGGCCGCGAGCTACGGGGACAAGGTTGCGTTCGTGCACCTCGAGGTCTGGAAGGACTTCGAGAAGAAGCTCGTCAACCCGGCGGCGGCGGAGTGGATCTCGCCCCGCAACGGCGTCGGCGACACCAAGGAACCGTGGGTCTTCCTCGTCGGCGGCGACGGCACCGTGAAGCAGCGGTTCGACAACGTCGTCGGCGACGTGGCCCTGGAAGCCGCCGTGAGGCAGCTCGCCGCCGGCTAGAGATCCCGGCGCCCATGCAGTGCGACTGCGGTTGATGAGAATCTGGTGTGGGTCCGGCTGAGCACGGCTTTCCTTGGTGCTGGTGAGCCCGAGCTAGAGATTGACGCCTGGGGCCTTCCCGGCACTGCGACATGTTGCTTCGAGCACGACTTACAGGTTCGAGATCGGTTGGCCCTGCCGGACCCACTCCAGTTGCGACGAGAGGGGGAGGGATGGATGTCATCGTCGATCGGTGCGCCGGGCTTGATGTCGGCAAGAACGAGGTCGTGGCCTGCGTGCGCACACCGTCGCCGTCGGGGGGTCGGACGGTCGAGCTGCGGGTGTTCCCGACGTTCACGTCGAGCCTCGAGGCGCTGGCCGACTGGCTGAGCGAGAACGGGGTCATCGAGGTGGTGATGGAAGCCACCGGCCCGTATTGGAAGCCGATCTGGTACGTCCTCGAGGACCGGGCGTTCGAGCTGAAGCTGGTCAACGCCAAGCACGTGAAGATCGTGCCCGGACACAAGACGGACATGGCCGACGCCGCCTGGCTGGCCGAGCTGTTGGAGCACGGCTTGTTGCGTTCGTCGTTCGTGCCTCCTCCGGCGATCCGGGAGCTGCGCGACTTGACCCGCTATCGCAAACGGCTGATCCAGAACCACACCGCCGAACAGCAGCGAGTGCAGAAGACGCTCGAGGATGCGGGCATCAAGCTGGACTCGGTCGCCTCCGACGTGTTCGGCGTGTCTGGCCGCCAGATGCTCGCCGCCTTGATCGACGGCGAACGCGACCCCGAAGTGCTCGCCGAGATGTCCAAAGGCACGTTGCGCAAGAAGATCCCGGAGTTGCGCGAAGCGCTCCGTGGTCGGTTCCGGCCTCATCACGCGACGATCCTCAAGATCACGATGGATCACGTCACGATCACCTTGTCGACCTCGGCGTCGAGAGCGGCGATTGCCTCCTCCAGGTGATGGACCCTTTCTCGGCCGCCCGTGACCACCTCGACACCATCCCCGGTGTCGGCAAGCGGGCGGCCGAGTGCATCATCGCCGAGATCGGCGTCGACATGACCCGCTTCCCGACTGCCGGTCACCTCGCCTCGTGGGCCGGCATGTGCCCGGGCAACAACATCACCGGCGGGAAACGGAAGTCCGGGACCACCAACAAAGGCAACCGCTGGCTCGGCGAGATCCTCAACCAGTGCGCCGTCGCCGCCTCCCACACCCGCGACACCTACCTCGCGGCCCAGTACTGGCGACTCGTCCGGCGCATCGGGAAACGCAAAGCCGCCGTCGCCGTCGGCCACTCAATCCTTGTCATCTGCTGGCACCTACTCGCCGACGACTGCGACTACGACGAGCTCGGCGGCGACTGGTTCGCCAAACGGACCGACACCGACAAGCGACGCGACCACCTCATCCGCCAACTCCAAGACCTCGGCTACGGAGTCGCCCTCACCAACCTCGCCGCCGGCTAGAGACCGAACGTCTCTCGCAGCGCCGCCGTGTCCGCCCGGTCCTTGGCCGTCGGCTCATACCCCGTGTGGTGTTCGAGCTGCAGCGTCGGGCTGATGCACGGGACCGGCCGTCCCTCGATCTCGCCCATCCCACGATCGCCCGCCGGGTAAGCGGCGTCGCCACCGTCGGCCGCCGCGCCCCGTTGCCAGCCCGTTCCGTCGGCATCGAGCTCAATCGGGTGGACGTCGATCTGACGGTCGGTGTGGTCGCGAAGGACCAGTCGCCGCGGACGGTCGTCCTCCGCGATCACGAAGTGCAACGGGGACAGCGCCCGGATCACCTTCGCAACGTCCTCGCTGACGACCACCACGTCGAGGTCGTCGTGCGGTCTCGACTGCCGTCCGAGCAGCGCGTCCACGCCCCACCCGCCGTCGACCCAGCACCGCACGCTCGCTCGTTCGAGCGCGCCGAGGAGGAACACGACCTCGCGGCCGGTGAGCTCCCTATCCTCAGCAGGCATGGCACGAAAGGTACCCAGACCGTTCAAGTACGAGTGGGGGAGCGGACAGATCGTGGAGGAGGCGTGCTGGACCGAGGAGCACATGGAGCCCTCGATCCAGCTGATGCGCTACGAGGGCGGTGAGCACGACGGGATGGAGGCGATCCGGTTCTGCTTCTACAACCTCAAGGGCGCGTGGCAGCGGCACCCGCTGATGCTGGGTCCGGACGACGCGCCGCAGATCCGGGAGGCGCTGAAGGGCAACCCGCAGCTCCGGAAGCACCTGAAGGCGATGTTCGGCTAGGTCCGCTCGATGCCTCAGATGCGCTGAATGATCGTGCCGGTGCCGAGACCGCCACCGCAGCACATCGTGATGAGGGCGTTCGTGCCGTCGATGCGCTCGAGCTCGTGCAGCGCCGTGGTGATGAGGCGGGCGCCCGTGCAGCCGACGGGATGGCCGAGGGCGATGGCACCACCGTTGGGGTTGACCTTGGACATGTCCTCGACGTTCAGCTCGCGGTGCCACGCCAGGGCGACCGACGCGAACGCCTCGTTGATCTCGACGGTGTCGATGTCCGACATCGTCATCCCGGTCTTCTCGAACACCTTCTGGGTGGCGTCGATCGGCCCCGTGAGCATGAGGACGGGATCGACGCCGACGAGGCAGTGGCCGACGATGCGGGCGCGGGCCTTGAGCCCGAGGGCCGCCGCCTTCTCGGCGCTCATCAACAGCACGGCCGCGGCACCGTCGCTGATCTGGCTGGACGTACCGGCGGTGTGGACGCCGTTCTCGCGGGCGACCGGCTTCAGCGTCGCCAGCTTCTCGAGGCTCGTCTCCCGCAGCCCTTCGTCCCGGGACACCGTGTTGGTCTCCCCGGTGGGCTTGCCCTCCTCGTCGAGGACCGGGGCGGTGATCGCCTGGACCTCGCGCTCGAAGCGGCCCTCGCTCCACGCTCGTCCCGCCCGCTGCTGGCTCTCGAAGCCGAACTGGTCGGTGTCCTGGCGCGTGATGCCCCACTTCTCGGCGATGCGCTCCGCGCCCTCGAACTGCGACGTCATCTCGTAGTTGGCGTAGTAGCTCTTCGGGATGGCGCGGCCGGGGCCGTTGCTGGTGTTGCTGCCAAGCGGGATGCGGCTCATCGACTCGACGCCACACGCGATGGTGATGTCGGCGGCGCCGCTGCCGACGAGGCTGGCGGCGAGGCTCGTCGCCTGCTGGCTCGAGCCGCACTGCGCGTCGACGGTCGTGGCGGCGACGGTGAGGGGCAGGCCGGCGGCGAGCCACGCCGTGCGGGCGATGTTGAAGGACTGCTCGCCCACGGCGGTCACGCACCCGCCGACGATCTGGTCGACGGTCGCCGGGTCGATCCCGCTGCGCTCGATCAGCGCCTTCTGGACCTGGGCCAGCAGGTCGGCCGGGTGGACGGTGGACAGGCCACCGCCGCGGCGCCCGATCGGGCTGCGGACGGCTTCAACGATCACGACGTCGGTCATGGCCCGAATCTAGGCCGGAAGCCGTCTTCCAGCTTTGGGCGCGCTCATGCCGACATCCCGGCATGAGCGCGCCCAAACGGGCTCGTCGAGCTCAGCCGACGGGTTCGAAGGCGACCGGCAACGACTTCATCCCCCGCACGATCAGGTTGGACGTGCGGACTCCCTCGCCCGTGCGGCGCATCCCGCGCGTCCGCTCCAGCAGCGCCTCGGCGACGACCTTGGCCTCCAGCCGGGCCAGGGGCGCGCCGAGGCAGTAGTGGATGCCCGCGCCGAACCCGGCATGATCGGCGACGCCTTTCAGGCCGGCGTATCGGTCGACGATGAAGTCGTCGGCCGTCGGGCCGTACTTCCGCTCGTCGCGGTTCGCGGATCCGTAGAGGATCGTGACGAGGTTGCCCCTCGGAACCGTCGTCCCGTCGCTGAGCGTCGCATCCTCGGTCGTCGCCCGCATCAATCCCTGGACAGGCGCGTCGAAGCGCAGCGCCTCCTCGATGGCCGCCGGGATCCGGGAAGGGTCGGCGCGCAGTGCGGCAACGGCTTCGGGTCGATCGAACAGCGCCAGCGCGCCGTTCGAGATCAGGTTCGTCGTCGTCTCGTTGCCCGCCACGAGCAGGAGCATGCAGAACATCAGGAGCTCCTGGTTGTTGAGCGGCTCTGAACCGCCGACCAGCAGCGACACCAGGTCGTCGCCGGGGTGGGACCGACGTTCTTCGATGACCTCGTTGAAGTAGGCGAACATCTCCATGGCCGCCAGGCCGCCGGAGCCGCGGTCGAAGTCCTCGGACATGCCACCCAACATGGCGTCCGACCACCGCTTGAAGTCGGCTCGCCGTTCCGAGGGGATGCCGAGCAGCTCGGCGATGACGATGACGGGCAGCGGATAGCCGACGTGCTCGATGAGGTCCGCTTCGCCTCGTTCGTTGGCGGCGATGAGCCCGTCCACCATGTCGGCGCAGATGGAGCGGATCCGGGGCTCGAGGTGCGCGATGGCCGCCGGGTGGAACGGCTTGTTCACCAGTCGTCGAAGTCGAGTGTGGTCGGGCGGATCGGACCCGATGAGGAACTTGAACCCCGGCGCACCCATGTTCATCGGCGACGAGGAGAACCGGTCGTGGTCCCGGAGGATGCGGGTGACGTCGTCGTACCGCGAGACGAGCCACGCGCCCGGTTGGACCTGATGGACCGGATCCTCATCGCGCAATCGGGCGTAGGCGGGGTACGGGTCGGCGAGAAAGGCCGGGTCGTAGACGTCGAGCGGCTCCACGCCGCCCGAGCCTAAGCGGCGGTCTTGCGGCCCCGCGGCTGTGCCTCTGCGGCGGCAGCCTTGCGGAGGGCCTCCCGGGCGGCGGCGATGCCCCGCCGGCCGATCTCACGGGTGCGGTCGTCGAGGCGGTAGTCGGCCTCCCGCTCCTCGATCAGCAGCAGTTGGAGTTCCATGAGGGGAGTGTGCCCGGGGGGTGTGACAAGAATGCGGGGGAGGCGGTGTCTCACACGAAGTACAACACCTGACCTGCGAGAACATGCCCGAACTAGGGTCCGATCGCATGGATCGTTTCGGTATCACCATCCCCTTCGACGGCAGCGCGCTGGCCGACCAGCGGGACCAGCTCCAGCAGTGCGCCGACCTCGGGTACACGGATTTCTGGTCGAGCGAGGCCAATGGCACCGACGGCTTCACGCCCCTCGCGATGGCCGCCGCCTGGATCCCCGAGGTCCGTCTCGGCACTGCCATCATCCCTGCCTTCACGAGAGGGCCGGCCATCATGGCCCAGAGCGTGGCCGCCCTCGCCGAAGCCGCGCCCGGCCGCTTCGCCTTCGGCATCGGCACGAGCAGCGACGTCATCGTCGAGCGGTGGAACGGCATCCCGTTCGAGGAGCCCTACCAGCGAACCAAGGACATGACCCGGTTCCTCAAGGAAGCGCTCACCGGCCAGAAGGTCGAGACCGAGTACCAGACGTTCACGTCGAAGGGCTTCCGCCTGGGTCGCAAGGTCGTCACGCCGCCCGAGATCCTGATCGCCGCCCTTCGCCCAGGCATGCTCCGCCTCGCCGGGCGCGAATCCGAGGGCGCCATCATCAACTGGCTCGGTGCCGAGGACGTCAGGAAGGTCACGCCCGAGGTCCAGCAGGGCTGGGACAGGGCGAACAAGGACGGCAAGCCCGAGATCATCGCCCGCATCTTCGTGTGCCCGAACCCTGACGCCGACGCCGTCCGTGGCGCCGGCCGGTTCCTCATCAGCAGCTACCTCAACGTCCCGGTCTACGCCGCGTTCCACGAGTGGCTCGGCAACGGCGACCGACTCCAGCCGATGTGGGACGCGTGGAAGTCCGGCGATCGCAAGGCGGCCGTCGCGGCCATCCCCGACAGCGTCGTCGACGCCCTGATCGTCCACGGCACGCCGGAACAGTGCCGCGAGCACCTGCAGCGCTACGTCGACAACGGCGTCACGACTCCCGTCCTCGCCATCCTCCCATTCGGGATCGACGGACGGCAGGCCATCAAAAACCTCGCACCGCGCTGATGCTCTCGCTCTGCGGCGTGGGGCTGATGCAGTCGCGCACCAACCAGTACTAGCGGCGCAGCGCGTCCGTCCAGAACCGCGTCCGCCCGACGTAGACGGTCTCCGCCGCCGCGCCGGTGAGCCCGTAGTCGCCGTCGTAGGACGTGTAGCAGTACGGCGGCTGCCCCTGCTTGAGGCACACACCCGCCCGCGCCGGCTCGATCTGCGTTCCCTCGTGCCACTCGTTGTAGGAGGTGATCGAGATGACGTCGGCACCGGCCGCGAACGCCCCCGTCCACGAGCCGTCATAGCGGTCACCGGCGAGGCGCGGCAGCACGACCGGGTCGGGCACGCCCCGCCGACCGTCGTACCCCGGCGACACCGACGGCGAGCACCGCAACCCTCGAGCTCGCGCCAACGTGCAGAACGTCTCGAACTGCGCCGGCGCGTACTGGACGGGGTCGTAGGTGTAGACGCCGTCGAACCCGGCACGCGCGGCGTACGCCTGGAACAGGCCGCGCAAACCGTTCGACGGAGCGTGCCCGTGCGCCCAGAACGTCATGTCCTGGAACACCGAAGTGAGCGTCTGCCACGACTCCGGCGACGGCCCGTCGGACAGGTAGATCCAGTACTCGCGGATCCCGTAGCGGGACGACAACGCGAGCACGTCGCGCTGCACGAGGTCGGGTGTCCTCCCGGGATACGGCTCCACGTGGATGGCCACGCGCAGCCCGTGTTGGTGCGCCGCCGACACCACGCCCGGAAGGGCACGGTCCTCGAAGGACCTCGGTCCCCACCACGACACCACGACCTCGTCGACACCGGCTGCTCGAAGGTCGGCCATGTGCGACTGCACGACGGAGAGGTCATTGCTGCTGTACGCGCCGCGCGAGGGAAAGAAGTTCGAGGCGATGTCGTCGGGCGGCTTGTGGCCGTCGTTGTTCCAGTGGAACCACTGCGGATCGTCGGCCCCGTTCCCGTACCAGGGGTAGTAGAAGATCGCCGACTCGACCCGCCCCGGCTTCGCCCTCGGCGCCACCGCGACGATCGGCGAGTTGAGGGGTGAGCCTCCTGCAGAACCGAGGAACGGCGCATCACCGAACGTGAAGATGCCTCCGTCACTGGCGACCAACCAGTAGCCGTTCCCGAGCCCGGTCGGCGTCATGCCGACGATCGGCTTGTTCAACTTGATCGAACCCGTGGAGCCGAGGAACTCGGCGTCGCCGAACGTGAACATCCCGCCGTCCGCTGCTGCCATCCAGTAGCCGTTGCCCGTCGCAGACGCCGCCATCGTGACGATCGGCTGGTTCAGTTTGATGCTGCCGGTCGAGCCGAAGAACGCGGCGTCGCCGAACGTGAAGATGCCGCCGTCCCGAGCGACGAGCCAGTAGCCCCTCCCGGTGGGCGTGGAGGTCATCCCGACGATCGGCTGGTTCAGGACGAGGTCGCCGGTCGACCCGAAGTACCCCGCGTCGCCGAAGGCGAAGATGCCGCCGTCGCCGGCAACGAGCCAGTAGCCCTGTCCGGTCGGCGTCGCCGCCATGGCGACGATCGGCTTGTTCAACCGCTGTGCCCCCATCGAGCCGTGGTAGAGGACGCCGCCGAAGGCGAACACGCCCCCGTCGGCGGCGACCATCCAGTAACCGGATCCAGTCGACGTCGCCGCCATGCCGACGATCGGCTTCTGCAGCTTCATCTCCCCGGCCGAACCGTGGAACTCAGCGTCTCCGTAGGTGAACACGCCACCGTCGGCGGCGGCGAGCCAGTACCCCGTCGAGGGGCGGCTGAGGGCGGGCGCCGTGGTGATCGGTACCGCGGCCGCGGGGAGCGCGGCGAGCCAAGTGAAGATCGAGGCGACGACGGTCAGGAGAACCGTCGCGTCGACGAGCCGGCGGTGCATGACGGCGCAGAGCGTACCGGCGCCCGGAGCACTACCGTCCGCCCCCGTGAGCACCCTCGACGCCGGCTTCGGGACGGCCACGATCACTCCGCCGACCCCCGTCCGCCTCGCGGGCTTCGCCGAGATCCAGGACGCGACCGAGGTCCACGACGACCTCACGGCGCGCGCCTTGGTGTTGCAGTCGGACCAGGGCACGTTGTGCCTCGTCGTCTGCGATCTCATGGGGATGTCCCCCGAGTTCGCCAACCCGGCGCGCGCCGCTGTGGCCTCCGCGCTCGGCCTCGACGAGTCCGCCGTGCTCCTTGCAAGCACCCACACCCACGCGGCTCCGTCGACGATGGCCGGGACGGAGGCGCTGGGTTGGCACGTCCCGGAGGGCTACGGCGACACGTTGTCCCAGGGTTGCGCGTCGGCGGCGGTCACGGCTCGGGAGGGAGCGCGCGCCGCCGAGCTGCGCTACGGGCGCTGGTCGTTGCCGGAGGGGTTGTCGATCAATCGGCGCGGCTACCCCTACGACCCGTGGTTCTCGGTGCTCGACGTCGTGGAGGAGGGAGGGGGCGCTCGGATCGGCACGCTCGCCAATCTCGCCATCCATCCGGTGGCGCTCGGTCCCGAGTGCCTGGCCGTCTCGGCGGACTGGGTGCACCCGTTCCGTGAGGCGTTGCAGGAGCGCTCGGGGGGCACGGCGATGTTGCTGTCGGGCGCGCTCGGTGACGTCAACCCGCGTCACGTCCATCGGCAGGGGAACGACTGCCGGCGGGACGGGTTCGAAGAAGCCGCCGAGCTGGGCGCCGAGGTGGCGGAGGTGGTGGACGGCGCGCTCGGCTCGACCGAGGGGTTGGCCGACCGCGGCGTGCGGGTGATCGCCGATCGCAACGTCGAGGTGCCGATCGGTGGTACGAACCTGGCGCGCGGCCGACGCGGCGACACGATGCGGGTCGAGCTCATCGAGTGGGGGATCGGGCCGGTCCGGTTGGTGTCGATCCCCGGCGAGGCCTTCCAGGCCTTCGGTCGTCAGGTCGAGGACGCTCGCGGCGGCGACAAGGTGTTGCTTGCGGGGCTGTCCCCCCTGTGGCAGGGGTACTTCCCCGTGCCGTTCGCCGACGGGTACGAGGAGGGCGTGTCGTACGGTCCCGAGGCGGTCCAAGCCGTCCTCGACGCCCTTGTCGATGTCCCTCCGGGTCCCCTGTACCGCTAACCTCGACGGATCCCGTACTTCCCTTCCCGTTCTTCGCGCGCGTGCGCGGTTCTGGCTGGGCTCGTCGCCGGCGGCCTGACGGCCTTCACTGCATTCGCTCCTGACGGGCCGCGCCACACCGGATCGACGAACCTCGCTTCGGCGTCGTTGGTCGCTCAGGCCGTCGCGCCTGGTGGGCCCGCTGCGACTGGCGACGATTCGTTGGCGTCGCTGCGGATGGAGGATTCGGCGGTCGCGGAGTTGGAGTACCGGAGGCACCTGGCGGAGCAGGCCTCGCGGTCGACGAACACGCCAGGCAGCCTGGTGCGCCCGGCGCGAGGGCCACTGACGGGTTGGTGGGGCGAGGGCCGGCGGACGCATCGCCACACGGGCATCGACTTCGACGGCGAGACCGGCGACCCGGTCGTGTCGGCGGGTTCGGGCGCCGTGTTGCACGCGGGGCCGGCGCCAACGGGATACGGGGGCTACGGGCAGATGGTGCTCATCGACCACGGGAACGGCGTGTCGACGCTGTACGCGCACCTGTCGCGCATCGACGTCTCGGTCGGACAGGTCGTGGCCCCTGGTGAGGGTGTCGGCGCCATCGGGACGACCGGTCACGTGACCGGCAGTCACCTCCACTTCGAGGTGCGCAACGGGGGGGCTCCGGTGGACCCCGCCTCCTGGGTCGCAGGCTGAGCCTCCCCAGTCGGTCGCTAGAACAGGTGGAGCTGGACGGTGCGTGCGGCGCGCTCGAGCAGCGGCTCCCACCGACCGCGGCCCCTGCCCCGCGCCTTGACGAGGACGAGCTCGACGGGGACGGCGCGATGGGCACCGTCACGATCGGACACCGCGAGGCTGCCGTCGCGCTCGATGCCGGTGGCGACACCGTCCTGCCAGCGCCCCCGATCGGGGCGTCGGAAGCGGACGGCTTCGCCCGGTTCGAGACCGAGACGTTGGATTCCCACCTCGATCAGAACGGCGTGGGGCCGACGCGTGCGCGGAGGCGGCGCATTCCGCCGAGCCAGCGCTCGTAGTCGTCGCCCTTGCGGCGGAAGTACTCGCGCACCTCGGGATGCGGGAGGATCAGGAACTCCTCGCGCCGCAGTCCCTCCACGACGTCGCCGGCGAGCTGCTCGGGTTCGATCGCGGTCGGACCGAGGAGGGCGCCACCGTTGCCGAGCATGTTCGTCTTCACGCCTTGCGGACAGAGGCAGGAGACCTTGATGCCGTCGTCGCCATGGGTGATCGACAGCCACTCCGCGAACGCCACCGCAGCATGCTTCGTCACCGCGTACG
This sequence comes from Acidimicrobiales bacterium, assembly GCA_035525495.1. Lineage (GTDB taxonomy): Bacteria > Actinomycetota > Acidimicrobiia > Acidimicrobiales > CADCTF01 > DATLED01. The sequence continues at coordinate 43,182 of DATLED010000017.1, forward strand.
GTGCCGAACCGATCTGGCTGAGCAACCCCGCGGCGCTCGCGGTGTTGAGGAGGTAGCCCTCGCGGCGCGCCAACATTCCCGGCAGCACGGCCCGCGCCGCGTACACGTGGGCCATGACGTTGATGTCCCAGATCTGCTGCCACGCGTCGTTGGGCGCCTCGACGCCCCCGCCGGTGGCGATGCCGGCGTTCGAGCAGAACAGGTCGATGGGGCCGTAGCGCTCCTCCGTCGCACGCACGAGCTCCCGGACGTCGGCCTCGACGCTCACGTCGGTCGTGATGGCGAAGGCCTGCGGCGCACCGATGCCCTCGGCGACGACGCGCGCGCCATCGCCGTCCCGGTCGCTGACGGCGATGCCGCGTGCCCCCTCGGCGGCGAAACGCTGCGCCAGTGCCCGTCCGATGCCGCTCGCGCCGCCGGTGACGACGACGACCTTGTCCGCCAGGTCCATGTCGTTGATCGTAGGGTCTGTCCCCGTGACCGATGCCGATGCGACCGCCCGTGAGACGTTCATCGCCGGGCAGGTGGCAGCGCTGGCGCCGCTCGACTTCCTCGTCGTCGGCGTGCCCTCGCCGCCCTTCGACGCCGTACAGGTGCTCCGAGAGGAGGACGGGTCACTCGCCGTCGAGGTGTCGGCGCGCGACGAGCTGTCTCCGTACTCACCGGAGCAGGTGGCGGCGTTGGCGCGCCTCGGCCTCACGCCCGCTGCGAGCGACACCGCCGAGGGGGTCGGCGGAGGCTTCAAGACCGGGGTCGCGCCCCCGACGCCCGAGGCCGCGGCGGCGCTCGTGGACGGCGTGCTCGAGTCGGTGCTCGGCGTTTCGCCCTCGACGGCGGTGGACGTCCGCCATGGCAGCGCCCGTGAGTTCCGGCTGGCGGAGCACAAGATCGCCGAGATGCGAGCGCTGATCGAGCCCGTGGTGTCGTCGATCAACGGCGGCAAGGCCCCGGAGCGCGACGGTGATGGGGACTACGTCCTCGACCTCGGTCACGTGCGGGTGTTCGTGGCGCCCCGTGCCCTGCCCGGCCGTCCGCCCCCGATCATCCGCGTGTTCGCCATCACCAACGCCGGGATGACGTTGACCTCGGAGCTCGGGCTGTTCCTCTCCCGTCTGAACTTCTCGCTGATGTTCGGCCGCTTCTCGATCGACGCCGACAACTCGGCGATCTGGTTCGACGAGACGCTGCTGGGCGACCACGTCACACCCGACGAGCTGCGCTTCACCGTGGACATGGTGGCGTCGACGGCGAACGAGTGGGACCAGAAGATCGCCGCCCAGTTCGGTGGCCAGACGCGGCCACCCGTGCCGACGGCGCAGGCCGGCCAAGGCGACCTCGCCTCGCCCCCACCCAACCCCAAGCCGGGCCAGGGCGGCTATCTCTGAGGGAGAGGCGGTCAGGCCTTGACGGCGAGCAGCTCGTCGAAGGAGTCGCGGATACAGTCCCGCAACAGCGCCGGGTCATCGATGGCGGCGGTGTCGATGTTGAGCCCCATGTCGAGCCCGCCCCGGTAGGAGAGCACGGTGGCGTTGAACGCCGTCCCGCCGGTCGGGCCCATCGGGTGGTTGCCGAGGATCTCGGCGCCGGCGATGTAGAGGTCCCATGGTGCGCCCCGGAGGTTGGACGTGGCGAAGTCCACGGTCTCGACCTGCTGTCGGGCGAAGTTCACGACGACCGACGTGGGCAGCGCGTTCAGGATCCCGGCGAAGGCGTCGGTGGCGCCGAGCCCGCGCTCCGACTTCGTCGCCGACAGGCGATCGCGGATCACCGAGAAGCGCTCTACGGAGTCCTTGCCCACGGGCACGAGCGCCCGCGTCGGCGTGAAGGCGTTGCCGCCGGCCGACTTGTCCGTGCGCGTGTTCACCGGCATCGAGACCCGCAGCTCGTCGACCTCGACGCCCCGCTCGCGGTGGTACGCGCCTGCGCCCCCGGCGACGCCGCACACGAACCCGTCGTTGACGGTGCCGCCCAGCGCGTTCGCCACCGTCTTCAACCCGTCGAGATCGACCGTGAGCACTTCGAACCGCCGGGACAGCGAGCGCCGTCCCGTCCACAGCGGCGAGCGAGAGTGGTCGTTGACGACGAGCTGGCGCAACAACGAGCGGCCGATCTGGGTGAGCTCGATCGCCTGGCCGGGAAGCCTCTGCGGGTGGAGCATGGCATCGACGGCGTTGACCGCAGCCCGTCGCGTCAGCCCCAGCTGCCGCCGGAACCCGTGGGCGAGGGCCTCGCGCACGTCGGCGACGATCCCCTCGGGCGAGTCGGCGAAGGGCACGGGTTCCGGCACGATGGGATCTGCGGCGTCGCGCTCGAGGTCGATGAACATCGCCGACAGCCGGATGCCGCCGACCCCGTCGGTGATCGTGTGGTGCATCTTCGCCAACAACGCCGCCCGCCCGTCGGTCAGGCCCTCGACGATCGTGTATCGCCACAGCGGACGCGCCCGGTCGAAGGGATCCGAGAAGTGGGCGGCGGCGTAGTCGAGGAGCTGGCGGTCGGTGCCGGGCGACGGCAGCCCGATGCGCCGGACGTGGAAGTCGAGGTCGAAGGCCGGGTCGTCCACCCACGCCGGCGGCGCCAGGCGCGCCGCCGAGGGCACCACCTTCTGGCGCAGTCGGGGCAGCTCCTGGACGGCCCGGGCGATGCGGGCCCGGAAGCCGTCGAAGTCCGGAACGGAGTCGAGGAACGTGACGTTGAGGAACGTCGAGCGCAGGCTCGGGTCCTTCTCCAGGTTCCACATGAGCGCCTCGGCGTCGGACATCCGACGCTCGGACCGCACGGTCCGGACTGCAGGCTCGGCCATCATGAGACGGAGCCTACGGCGATGGCTACCGGGGGATCGACGTGTGCTTGAACTCGTTGAGCCCGGGGAACCCGCCGACGAGGTCGATGACGCGCTCGATCGTCTTCGTCGCCAGCGCGGCATCGCCCGCGGGACGGGTCATCAGCCGGACGAACACCGACTGGTCGTCCTTGATGAAGGTCGGCACTCCCCACACCTTGTGACTCCCGGCCGCCGCCTCGTGCTCCTTGCGGAACGTCTCGAGCGGCCACCCGTCGGCGACCTCCGCGAACACGGCGTCGGCGTCGGCCCCGTTCTCGGCGAGGACCTCGCGCAGGATGGACTCCTCGCGGATGTCACGGCCCTCTTCGTGGCGCGCCCGGAACAGCGCGTGGTGCACGTCGAGGAAGAGCTCGGGGAACCGCTCCCGCACGACGATCCCCACCTGCATGCCACGGAGCGCGTCGGCCTTCGAGGGGTCGTCCCAGACGTCGAGGCCGCCTTCTTCGACGTGGACCTGGTTCAGGGAGAACGGGACGAAGGTGACGTCCCAATCTGCGCCGGCGCGGAGGCCCTCGACCAGGTGCTCGTGGGCGTTGCGGGCGAACGGGCAGCGATAGTCCCAGGAGACGGCGAACGACGTGGTCATGCCGGTCTCAACCCCGCGCCTGGCGCACAGATTCCTCGTTCGGGGGGTAGGGGAGCGGGTACAGCCGCTTCCCGAGCTTCCCGAGCAGGGCTCCGACGAGGATCCCGGCGACCACGTCGGACGCGTGGTGGATCTTCACGTACACGCGGCTCCAGGCGACCACGATGGCGACCACGTAGTAGACGGGCTTCAGGCGGTCCTGGTCGCCGAGGAGTGCCGCGGCGGTGAACGCGCTCGTCGAGTGGCCGCTGGGGAAGCTGCTCGTACGGGGGCGCCGCAGGTGCATCGGCCGATCGAGCTCCCATGCCGGGCGTTGGCGGCGGAACAGCGACTTGATGCCCAGGTTGACGAGGGCGGACTCGAGTCCGACCCCGAGGCCGAGCCGGACGGCGGCGTGCCAGTCGTGCTCGCTCCGCAGTCCGCGCAGGGCGCCGAGGAGCAGCCAGATGAGGCCGTGGTCACCAAGCTCGGAGGCGCCGTAGAAGATCCGGTCGATGACGGGGTTGCCGCGGACGCGGTCGAACTGCGAGTCGACGGCCTTGTCGAAGACGTCGACGGCCTGGCCGAGGCGCGTCGAGCTCGGGATGCGGAACGTGATCTTCGGCAGGGGCATGGCGAGGGTCATCCTTCCCCGCCGATCACGTTTGGGCGCGCTCAGTTCGTCATATCGAACGGAGCGCGCCCAAACCGGGATGGAGTCAGGTGCAGGCCGACCACCCGTCCGCCGCTCATGCGACCCCGACGAGCTCCACGTCGCGACGGGGCACGGCCGACAGGTCGCCACCGAAGGCCGGGCAGTACGCCTTGTAGGCGCAGAAGTCGCAGAGCTTGCCGACCCTGGGACGGAAGTCCTCGGTCGCGCAGGCGCGCTCCACGGCGGCCCACACGGCGGCGGTGCGGTTGCGGAGGCCGCGCATGGACTGCTCGCTCGGGGCGAGCGAGATGGCGACGGGCTCGGCCAGGTGGAGCAATTGGATGCGCGCGGGCCGGCGGCCGAGGACCTGCTCGCAGAGGAAGGCGTAGAAGTGGACGCCGGCCATTCGTGACAGCTCGAAGTTGACACGAGGTGACCGGCCCGTCTTGTAGTCGGTGATCACGAGCTCGCCGTCGGCGTCGAGCTCGAGGCGGTCGATGATCCCCCGCAGCAGCAGGCCGCCGACCCGCGCCTCCAGCTTCAGCTCGACGCCGAGCACCCGCACCTCGTTCGGATCCTCGAGCTCGAAGTACTTGCGGACGAGCCCCGATGCCTCCTCGAAGAAGGTTGCGGCCTCGTCGTCGTCGAGCGCCAGCCCCGTGAACTCCGGGTCGGAGGTCATCTCGGCCTTGGCCGTCTCGAGCTTGGCAAGTGCGGCCGCGAGCGTACGCGACCCAGCCGGTTCGTCCCAGAACAGGAGTTGGAGGGCGCGGTGGACCAGCGTGCCCTTCGTGGCCCACGGCGAGGGCGGCTCGGGGAGCCTGTCGATGGCCGAGAAGCGGAAGGCGAGCGCGCAATCCTTGAAGGACGAGACCTTCGAGGGACTCAGCGAACTGGGCAAAGGGAGGCTCACGCCCCAACGGTACGCCAGGGGTGTGACACGCGTGTGATTTCCCCGAACGTCCTGGTCAGGGCTCAGATGACCGCCCGCACCACCGCCACGACGCCCCCCAGGGCGGCCACGCCGAGGGTCGCCGTGCGGGCCGCCCCCTCCGGCACCCGGCGGTGCAACCGGAGCCCGGCGATCCATCCCGCGACGAGGGCGGTACCGAGGGCGGTCCACCGCGTGGCGTCTCTCGATGAAGGCAACCCCAGGCTGGCCAGGGCCACGACGTTGCTGGCGAGGAAGATGACCTGCAGCGTCGATCGGGCCCTCGCCGGCCGCCATCCCGCATTCACCGAGTACAGCGCCAGCGCGGGTCCGCCGATCGACCCGACGACGTTCATCGCCGCGCTCACGACGCCGGCGACCACACCCCAGGCCGCCGAGGCGCCCCGCCGCCAGCGCAGTCCGGACAGCAGCGCGGCCGCGCTCAGCACCGTCAGCACGCCGGCCACGATCGTCAGCACGCGGCCGTCGATGCGCCGAGATGCCCACGCCAGGAACGGTGTGGCGCCCACGGCCGGCACGAGCAGGCCCGCGCCTTCCCGCACGAGCACGGAGCGGTGGGTGCGAGCGAGCAGCGCCACGTTGAGGAAGATGCTCAGCACCAGCGCCGTCCGCACCCCCTCCCGCGGGCCGAGGAGGGCGATGAGTATCGGCGCGCACACCAACGAGAACCCGAGGCCGGTCACCCCCTGGGCGACGGCACCGAGGGCGACCGCCAGCGCGGTGACCGGGATCAGGAGGAGAACGCCCGCCGGATCGAGGCCGCGATGGCCGCCGGGTCCTGCAGCGGCCCGAAGTGCCCGAGGTCGTCGAACACCTCGCTGCGGGCGTCGGGCATGCGCTGGACCAGCCGCCCGAGGAGGTCGGGTCCGAACGGGGTGTCGGTGTGCGCGCCCGAGGCGAAGACGACGGGGCAGGCGATCTCCGCGAGCCGTTCGACGGCGCCGTGGCGTCCGGCCATCTCGTACGTCGCCGCCTCGACCTCGCCACGACACTTCAGCCGGACGGTGCCGTCCTCGAGGTCATCGAACCCGAACTCGACATAGGCGCGCAGCGCAGCCCGGTCGAGGACGGAGAACGGCGGCTTCCCGGCGTAGTTCTCGAACGCCGCGGCGCGCGACGGGAACACCTCGCGCCGGCGGCGGGCGCCCGCTGCGAGCGGATTGGCGTTGGACGGGAACGGGGGTGCGTCCGGCGACCTCGGCGGCGGCAGGATCGGCTCGTAGCACCACAGGCCGCGGAACGTCCCTGGGCGCTCGAGCTCCGTCAGGAGGAGGGCGGCGCCCCCGGCGGAGTGACCGACACCGAACGGGCGCCCGTCGAGTCCCGCCTCGTCGACGACGGCCAGCGCGTCCCGGGCGAAGCCGAGCCAGCTCTGTCCGGCCTCGGACGCCGCGGTGTCGCCATGGCCGCGCTCGTCGAAGGTGACGCCGTGGAAGGCATCGCGGAGCTCGGCGGCGACCGGTCTCCACACGTGGCCGTGGAACCCGGTGGCGTGGGCGAACAGGATCGGGTCGCCGGTGCCGCCCAGGTCGGTGAAGGCGACCCGAACACCATCGGTGGTCACGGCGACGGGCACGGCGGCGAAACGTAGTGGTTCACGCCGGAAACGTTTCCCGACCGGCGTTCGGGGAGACATGGCGACGAGGAGGAGAGTGCATGGAGTTCCTGGTCGATCTCACGCTGCCAACCGATGCACGGCTGATCTCGCAGACCCGCCGGGTCGTGTCCGGCTACCTCCACGAGATGGGGGTGGCGACCGAGGTCGTCGACGACGTCGTGCTCGCCCTCGACGAGGCCTGCACGAACGTCATGCGCCACGCGTTCCCCGGCGCCCCCGAGTCGTTCCACCTGTCCGCCCGCCTCGACGCGGACGAGGTCGTCGTGATCGTGGAGGACGACGGCGTCGGGTTGCCCACGTCGACGCTCAACGAGCCCCTCGGTCCGTCGGTGCCGATGGCGACGTCGGGGCGCGGGCTGCAGATGATCCGTCGGCTGATGACCGACGTCGAGCTGGAGACGGCGCCGTTGCGCCAGGGCACTCGGCTCGAGATGCGCCGCTCGCTGCTCTAGAAGGGCAGGAGCAGGCGGCGGGCGCGGGCGTGGGCGATGGCCGCGCGGGCGGCGTTGGCCCCTGGCGCGCCGTGGACACCGCCGCCGGGATGGGCGGAGGCGGAGCCGAGGTACAGGTTCTTGATCGGCGTCTCCGGCCGGCCGAGACCGGGCACGGGGCGGAACACCAGCTGCTGGTGCAGCTGGGCCGTGCCGCTCCCCACGGCGCCGCCGGCAAGGTTGGAGTCGGCCGCCTCGAGGTCGGCGGGATTGCGGGTGTGGCGGCCCCGCACCAGCGCCTTGAACCCCGGCGCCAGCCGCTCGATCTCGTCCTCCATGCGCTTCACGAACTCCTCGGTCTCGGCCTCGTCCCACGACCCCGAAAGGTCACCGCCGGCGTCGCCCCGGACGACGTTCGGGATGTGCGTGTAGGCCCACGCCGTCTCCTTCCCTGCGGGCTGGCGGCTCGGGTCCGTCATCGACTGCTGGCCCACCAACAGGAACGGACGGGACGGGATGCAGCCCGTCGCGTACTGCGCGGCGATCGTCGTGAGCTGGTCGAGGCTGTCGGCGACGTGGATGGTCCCGGCCTGCCGCGCCGCTTCCGCCGTCCACGGGATCGGACCGTCGAGCGTCCAGTCGACCTTGATCGTGGCGAGGTCCCACTGGAAGCGGCGGATGTCCTTCACCGTCGACGGGGGCAGGTTCGACTCACCGACGAGGTCCAGGTACAACGACGGCGCCGACGTGTCCGCGATGATCGCCTTCGACGCGTCGATCTCGGTGCCGCCTGCGGCGACGACGGCGACGGCGCGTCCGTCGCGCACGACGACCGATGTGATCGGCGTCGAGCACCGCACCTCGCCACCCCGCGACTCGAGCCGCCGGATCATCGCGGTGACGAGGTTCCCTGCGCCGCCCTCCGGCACCGGGAAGCCGACCGACTGGCCGAGGCACGAGAGCATCCACCCGAAGAACCCGCCGATCGCGGTCTCCGGTGCGAAGTCCGCGTGCAACGCGTGGCCGGCGATCAACCTGCGGGCCGGCTCGCCGGTGAACTCCTCCTCGACCATGCGCCGTGCCGGCAACGTGGCGAACCGAGCGAAAGCCAGGAGCTCCGACGGCTTGAGGGCGCCGACGAGCTTGAGCGCCCCCTTGACCGGAGGGAAGGGCGTGAACAGCGACGTGAGGATCCCGTCCTCGACGCGCTCCCACAGCTCGAACAGCTTGCGCCACGCATCACCGTCGCCAGGCGTGATGCCGTTCAAGGTGTCGACGGTGACGTCGAGGTTCGTCGACAGGATCGGGCACGCTCCGTCGGCCGCGGGATGGGCCATCACGATCGGCGCCCGCCGCCAGCGCAGCCCGTGGTCCTCGAGGGCGAGGCCGCGCATGACCGCCGAGGACGCGGCCAGCGGATAGAAGGCGCTGAACTCGTCGTTGACGTAGCCCGGTTCGATCAGCTGGCTCGACTTCACCGCGCCGCCAGGCCGGTCCTGTGCTTCGCACACGACGACCTTCCAGCCGTGGTCCGCGAGGAGGTTGGCGGCGACCAGTCCGTTGGGTCCTGACCCGATCACGACGACGTCAGCCATGGTCGAAGACTAGGCGCCGACACCCTCGACACCCTCGACGCCTACGACGGAGAACGGGGGCCGGCGTCGGGAGCGCCAGCGAGCAACCGGCACGTGAGCGGAGCGGCATCTGTGCATAGCGAACCGGAGGCTGGGTACGGTCGGCCGGACATGCCCGACCAGCCTTCGCCGAACGACGACCACGAACCGAATCCGTGGGGCGTCGACCCCGGCTACAAGGACATCGACGACGAGTGGCACGACGCACCCGCGTCGACGGTGCGGGCCATCCTGGAGGCCATGGGCGCCGACGCCGAGCGGCCCGCCGCCGGGCCGCCGGTGTGGATCGTCCGAGAGGGCGAGCGCGTCGACGTGGCCGGACGGTGGGAGCTGCAGACCGAGGACGGCGGCAGCGACCGCGTCGCCGGCTCGCTGGTCGCGCCGCCGCCGGGCTACCACTGGCTCTACCGCGAGACGGACGGTCGCGGGGTGCGCCTCATCGTCACCCCCGGGAAGTGCCACCTCCCGATGGACCTCAAGGCGTGGGGCTGGGCCGTGCAGCTGTACGCGCTGCGGTCGGCGAAGTCGTGGGGCATGGGGGATCTCGGCGATCTCCGCCGCCTCGGCGAGTGGTCGGCGTCGAAGGGCGCGGAGCTCCTGCTCCTCAACCCGTTGCACGCGTCGATCCCCGTCCCCGGCTCACAGCAGTCCAGCCCCTACTACCCGAGCAGCCGCTGCTTCCGGAGCCCGCTGTACCTGCGCATCGAGGACGTTCCGGGTGCAACGGTCGCCGGCGTCGACCTCGAGGAGCTGGCCACCGCCGGACGCGGGCTCAACGAGTCGCGGGCGATCGATCGGGACACCGTCCTGGAGCTGAAGCTCGACGCCCTCCGCCGCATCCACGCCGGCTTCGAGCCCCACGACGAGTTCGACGCCTTCGTGCGCGCCGGGGGCGACACGCTGCACCGCTTCGCCGTCCATTGCGCGCTGGCCGAGGAGCACGGCGGCGACTGGCGGATGTGGCCGGTGGACTACCGGCATTCGACGACCTTCGAGGTGCGTCAGTTCGCCAAGGACGAGCCCCGGAAGGTCGGCTTCCACCTCTGGGTGCAGTGGCTCGTCGACCGCCAGCTGGAGGCCGCAGGTTCGACGATCGGACTGATGCAGGACCTCGCCATCGGCGTCGACCCCGGCGGCGCCGACGCCTGGCTGTGGCAGGACGTGCTCGCGCCGGGCATCTCCGTCGGCGCACCGCCGGACGAGTACAACACCCAGGGTCAGGACTGGGGGCTCCCGCCGTTCGATCCGTGGAAGCTGCGCGACGCCGCCTACGAGCCGTTCATCGAGACGGTCCGCGCCGGCTTCCGCCACGCCGGCGGGTTGCGCTTCGACCACGTGATGGGGCTCTTCCGCCTCTACTGGATCCCGCAGCACGCGTCGGCCAAGCACGGCACCTACGTCCGCTACCCGTTCGGTGACCTGTTGGACATCCTCGCGTTGGAGAGCCACCGCGCGGGCGCTTACGTCGTGGGCGAGGACCTCGGCACGGTGGAGGACTCCATGCGGGAGGAGCTGGCCGACCGCAACGTCCTGTCGTACCGGCTGTTCTGGTTCGAGGACGAACCGCCGTCATCGTTCCCGTCGAAGGCGCTCGGCGCGGTCACCACGCATGACCTGCCGACGATCGCCGGACTCTGGACCGGCTCGGATCTCGAGGCCCAGCGGCTGCGGCGGATGTCGCCGAACGACGAGTCGACGGAGGCGCTGCGCGACCGGGTGCAGGAGTGGACCGGGTTGGCCCCGGACGCGCCCGTCACCGAGGTCTCCCAGCGGGTCCACGAGCTACTGGCCGAGGCGCCCTCCGCGATCCTCACGGCGACCCTCGATGACGCCATCGGCGTCGAGGAGCGTCCGAACTACCCCGGCACCACCGACGAGACGAACTGGTCGGTCGCGCTGCCGATGTCGCTCGAGGACATCGAGGACGACCCCCGTGTCGCCGAGATCGCCCGCGCCCTCACCGATCGCTGACCGTGTAGGAAGGCGGGCATGTCGACGATGGACCTGCCCGTCCCGCCGCCGGTCTCGCCGATGTTGGCGAAGGCGGCCAAGGAGCTCCCGGTCGGCGACACGTGGGCGTACGAGCCGAAGTGGGACAGCTTGACTCCGCTCGTTTGACCCGCGCCACGCACCAGCGAAGTCGCCGTCGTTCTGGGATAGCCCGTCGCGATCTCCTCTGGCGGCATCGACCGGCCCATCGGAGGCGCTGAGGTCGTCGGCAATACCACGAGCGACCCACGAGCCTCCACTCGGGTACGCGCGTCTATCGGAGCCAGCGCCGACACGTCGCCTACGCTGGGATGACGATGTGCAGCTCCGGGCAGCCGACTTCTTCAATTGCATAGGGGTACTCCATGCCCAGCGTGAGCGACAGCATCCAGATCCAGCGGCCGGTCGAAGAGGTGTTCAGCGCTCTTGCCGATCCGCAGGTCCAGATGCGATACGACGCGGAGATGATGCGCGCCAACGAACAGTTAACAGCAGGTCCGATCGCCAAAGGAACTCGGTTCCGCGGCAAGTTCAAGGGCATGGGGTCCGTCGAGTACACGTACGAGGAGTTCGAGCCGAACAGGCTCATCCAGCACCACGTCAAGATGCCGTTCGGCCGAATGCACCACCGGTTCGAGCTCGGCGCCGACGGTGACGGCACCCGACTCAACCAATCGATCAAAATTGAGCCCAACGCGCTCGGCAGCATCCTCTGGCCCATCATGATGAAGCGAATGATGCAGAAGCGTGTCGAGACCCTCGACGGTCTCGTGAAGCGCTTCGTCGAGACGTCTGAGTAACGGCCTCAGACGGCGAATCGGCCGCGGTTCTGGGACATGCCGCCTCGATGCCGGCGCAATCAAGCACATCGGCCCATGGGGGACGCGTCAAGCGCGGTCGGCAACTAGCGACACGGGGAACTCGGATCGCTGAAGTCACCGGCTATGTGCGGGACGCATGTGGTCAGGTGTGCCCGAGCCGCGCGCTGATAGGTGCACGCTGGATCGGCGCCGTGGCTACGCGCGACAAGTGCCGAGCTGATCGAGGGTCTTGTCGAGCTCGGCCAGCACATCGCTCTGCGAACGTCCTGCCCCGCCCATCGACCAGGCGAACGTGACCCACGTCGAGTGGCTGAGCAGGTGGGCGTCGAAGAACAGGGGCACCGTGCGCCGCTCCTCGTCGGTCAGCGCGCCGTACCCGTCGACGATGGCTCCGCCGAGTCGCGGGTCTCCGTCGACGTGGCACACCGCGATGGCCACGTCGTTCACCCGCTCCTGCAGTCCGCTGAACTCGAAGTCGAGCACTGACGTCGTCCCACGGTGCACCAGCAGGTTGCCAGTGTGGAGGTCACCGTGACCGACGACCGTCGCGCCGACGGGCACGTCGGCGAGCGCCTCTGTCACTCTGTCGAGCTCGCGCCGAAGGCGCCCACCTCGAGTGGGGTCAGCTCGCTCAAGGTCAACGAGCGCCTCAGCGAACCGCCAGCCGTGTCGTGGGATCGTGCGCTCGATGATCGTCCGCGGATAGTGACGCCAATCGCGTTGAATGGCCGGCAAGGGGGCCAGTGGCGCGAGCGCGCCGTGAAGGTTCGCGAGCAGCGTCCCGATCCGGGCCGCAGTGCGTGTGTTCATCGGCGGTCTGCGCCCCGGCAGCCACGGGGCCAGCCACCACGTCCGATCGTCGATCCTCACAGAGGTCGACCCATCCTCGACCGCGACGGGCATCGATACCGACCAGCCGGCATCCGCGAGGTGCCGCAGGACGAGGTGCTCGCGCTCGGTGTGCTCAAGGAGGGTTTCCACGGGCGTGCGCCTCAGGACGTAGTCGCCGGCGGCCGCGTGCACCCGCCACAGGTCGTTCACGTTGCCGCGTCCGAGGCGGCGCCAACCTGCATCACTGATGCCGAACCGCCGAAGGACGGCATCCACGCTCACGCTGGGCAACCTACGACGTGACCAGGACCAGCTCATCGGAGTTAGAGCGCTTGCTCCCACTTCGGCAAGGGGCATGACCCCAAGTGGGTGTTCATGAACGCCAAGCCCGCGCTCAAGTACTGCGAGACTGAAGCGCGATTGGAGTGACCGCCAACGGCACGTATTTGACTGTCTGGCTCTCGCCTATTTGCGACCCGACTTCTTCTGGGGAACCTGCCCCGAATGACCGGTTCCGCGCCCAGCCAGCAGCGATGTCGCCGGAGGTGTTCTCTGGTTTGCCCCTGAACATCGGAGGCAGCCATGTCCACTCTCGATCCCTCGACTCGTGCTCTCGCGGCCGGTCACGACCTCGGCGAGGTGGCGATCGACGAAGCTCACCTCGCCGCAGCGGCATTCCTCGCCCGGTACCGAGCCAGGACGCTTGAGGCGTACCGCTATGACCTTCGAGTCTTCTTCCAGTGGGCCGCCGATCACCGTCTCGACGTGCTCGCCGCAACGCGGCCAGAGATCGAGCTGTACGTGCGAACCATGGAAGAACAGGGCCTGGCGGCCACGACGATCGACCGGCGGCTCTCGACGGTATGCGGCATGTATCGCTTCGCCCACATCGACGGGAGGATCACGTCGAACCCAGCCCAATACGTGCAACGCCCAAAGGTGCACGAGTCCCGGGCTCGTGGTCTGGAGCGATCCGAACTCGGGACGTTCCTGTTCACCGCCGAGCGCTACGACCACGCCCACGCCGCGCTCGCCGTGCTGCTCGGACTCAACGGGCTGCGGGTGAGCGAGGCGTGCTGCTCCACGAACATCGAAGACCTCGCGTTCGAGCGCGGCCACCGGGTGCTGCGGGTCGTCGGGAAGGGCAACAAGCCAGCAACTATCCCGCTCGTGCCACGGACTGCCCGGACCATCGACCTGGCTATCGGGGAACGCCAGCAGGGACCGATCCTTCGTCGGGCTGACGGGCAGCGCCTTGACCGCCGCACCGCGCACCGGTGGGTGCGCTCCATCGCGAGGCGAGCCGGGCTCGGGATCGTCCACCCGCACATGCTCCGGAGTGCGTTCATCATGGCTGCCCTCGAAGCCGGTGTCCCCCTCCGCGACGTCCAGATCGCGGCCCGGCACGCCGACCCGAGAACGACCGTCGGTTACGACCACCGCCGCACCAACTTCGACAAGCACGCCGCCTACGTCGTGGTCGCCTTCGTCGCCGGGGGCTGACCTACCATGGTCGTCGTGAGCACCGCCGTTGGACGCCACGATGACGACCGCCAGGGCACCGCCCTCTTGGCGGCTGATCTCACCGAGGATCAGCTGTCGGCGGCGCCCGTGCTCACATCGGTGGACGCGCTCGTGATCGAGCCGCTTGCCGACGACGAGGACGAGGCCTTCGCCGCCGCTCTCGCCTCTTGAGAGTCGTCGTCGATACCGGCGTCTTCAGCGCCGCCCTCAGCCGACGCCGCCGGGTGCGACTCGAAGCCTACGTCGCCCTGATGACGGGCAACCAGATCTTCCTGGCAGCCGTCACCGTCAGCGAACTCCGCTACGGAGCCCTGGTCGCAGGCTGGGGCGAACCTCGACGCACTCGCCTCGAGGAGTCGATCCAAGCCGCCACCGTGGTACCCGTCTCCGACAAGCTTCTCACTGCAGCCGCCGGGCTCCGGTTCGCGTGTCGCGTCGCGGGCCACGCCCTCCACGATCGGCGCCACGCCAACGACCTGTGGGTCGCTGCCTCAGCGATCCACATCGGGGCGTCACTACTCACCGCCGACAGCCTCTTCGAAGACGTGCCGGGCCTTCACCTCCACCAGTAGGCGCACGTCGGGTAACTCACGTTCCCCGCTCCAAAATGCCCTGTCGAGGGTCCGTAGTTCTGGGGCAGCGATCATCGCCTCGAGCAAGCGTCTGTTACCGGCCCATCTGGGCTACCCGTGCGGACCTCGGCGGCGAGCGGCCTGAGTCACCTCGAAGGATCCACGATCGCTGGCAGCCGGACACCTGAGCAGCCTCCTGGGGCTCGAAGGCGGCCCTCCGCGTTTGGCGCAACACTTGAGCACGTGTACTGCAACCGCCTGGCCGCCGGACTCCTAATGACAGTGGTGCTCTTCGCGGCGTCGCCGGTAGCAGCTGAGGAGTCGGTCGACAGGTTCGAGGTACCTGGACGCGACTGCGTGGTCCCCACCTACGTCGTGCAGCAGGGCGACTGGCTGTGGAAGATCGCTCGGAAGCTCGCGCCGCCGGTGACCGCGACAGCGGACGTCGCCGTCCGAGCCAGGTTCCTCTACCGACAGAATCAAGCCGTCATCGGAGGGAATCCCAATCGGCTTCGGCCGGGAATGATCCTCCGCACCGCGATCTGCGCCTGAGTATCGAGATTCGACCGGGACCAGAAAGTCGGCCGACGCATCCAACGTCAGTAGATAGTTACGGACCTGTCTCCGATGGCCCGGGACGACAACCGTCGAGTTCGTGGTCCGGTCGCCGACGGGTGGCATCGTATTGGGGTGCGCCTCGCCGCGATCACCATGGTTGTCACTCTCGTCTTCGCCGCGGGCCTTGCCACACCCGCCGTATCGCAGGAGACGCCACTTGAGGAGCCGATGTTCGAGCCGTTCCCGCCGGACCCGGAGCCAGTATTTGAACGCTACGTAGTCAGGCGAGGTGAGTGGCTCTGGCGAATCGCTCGCGCGCGGCAATCCACGTTCGGACGGAGCGCCACGCCGCAGGCCGTCAAGGATGAGGTCGAACTGATCTACCAAGACAACGCGGCGACGATCGGAAGGAACCCGAATCGGCTGCGTCCAGGACAAGTGCTCCTCTTGCGCACCGGGGTCCTCAGAGGGACGCCGCAACCGGCGCCACTGTTGCGACCGTCCCCGCGACCGTGCAACGCGCCGCCGGGAAGCGGGTGCGCCTGAAGAACGCCGGCGGCCAGACAGACCACGACCGAACAGGTTCGTGTCGTCAGCAATAGCAGCGCAACTGCTGGCCCATGGCCGCCTGTTGGACAGCTCGACTCCCGTCCCTTATCCGCGCGACGACGAGCGAAGTCGCTGTCGATCTGGGGCAGCCAATCGCAATCTCCTCCGACGCCATCGACCGGCCCTTTGGAGATACCCGTGCGGACCTCATAGCCGAGCGTTAGGAGGCAGTGCGTCATGAACGCTGAAGGAGGAGTCATGTAGGAGACGACTTTGGAAGCGATGCTGTGCGAGAGATGGAGGTTTGGCCCTCCGGCGTCGGCCTTCGGGGG
>DATLED010000029.1:0-82126 GCA_035525495.1 Acidimicrobiales bacterium
GGTCCCGCAGCACGGGCTGCCCGTCGACGTAACCGAACTCCACGTCCTCGAAGCGGATCTCGCCCTCGATCGCCGGCAGCTCGATCGCATCGGTCTTCTCGAGGACCGTCGGAGCCGTGGCGAGCAGGTCGCGGATCTTCGCCACTGCGGCCTGTCCCGACTGGTACGTGTTGTAGAGCTGGACGAGCTGTTGGATCGGCGCGAAGAACGCCGACACGTACAGCACGAAGGCGATGAGCTGGCCCGGTTGCAGGGTGCCCTTGAAGACCATCCGCCCACCGATCAGCAGGACGAGCGCCTGCGCGGCCGTGCCGACGGCCTCGGTCCCCGGCCCGTAGACGGCGGCCACTCGCGCCGCGCCTTCGTTGGCGACCTTGTGGTCCCCGACGATGTTGCGGTGCTTGACCTCGTTGTACCGCTGCCGGTTGTAGGCGGCGACGATCCGGATTCCGGACAGGCTCTCCTGCAGATCGGCCATCACGTCGGCGATCCGCTCCCGCACCCGTTCGTAGCCCTTCTCGGAACGGCTGCGGAACCACAGCGTCATCGCCGTCATCACCGGCACGATGATCACGGTGACGACCAGAGCGAGGTGCATGTTCATCGAGAACAGCACGGTGATCACGTAGACGAGCGTGAACAGCTGGACGATCAGGTTGATGATCCCGTCCTGCAACAGTTCCGACAGGGCCTCGACGTCACTCGTCATGCGGGTCATGATCCGGCCCGCCTTCTCGTCGGTGAAGAAGTCGAGCGACAGCCGCTGGATGTGTGCGAAGACCCGCACCCGCAGCGACTGCATGAGCCGCTGCCCGAGCCGACCGGTCCAGGCCACCCGGACCGCCGAGGTCAGCCCGTTGAGGATGATCGAGCCGAGGTAGAACGCGGCCATCAGCTTCACGATGCCGAAGTCGCCGGCGAGCATGCCGCGGTCGATCGCCCGCTGTGTCAGCTGCGGGCCGATCTGCAGCGACACCGTCTCCACGGCGACGAGCAGGATGCCGACGACGAGGGCCCACCAGTGCGGCCGCAGCAGCTTCTTGAGGGTGAAGCCCTTGTTGTCCTTCGGGGGGACGTTCGAGAAGTCGATGCGCTCGTCGGGGTGCGCAGGCTCCTTGGCCAGCAGGCGCTCGACACCCTTCATCATCTCCGGCGGGATGCCGGCGAAGGGCAAGCCGGGCGCGGCCTGCCCTGGACGGAACCCGCCACCGCCGCCGACAGGGCCGCCGAAGCCCCCGCCCCACGCCATCAGGCACCGCCCATCGGGAGCCCGACGCCGGGCATGCCGCCGCCGCCCAGGGGACCGTTCTCCATCATCCGCTTCATGACGCGCGCCCGCGGCGGGAGCTCGGGCTCCGGCTTGGGGTCATGGGCCTCGTGCCACTCCTCCTCGGCACGCGCCAGCACCTCGGCGTAGGCGGGCACGGTCGCCATGAGGTGGGCGTGGGTGCCGTCCGCAGTGATCCGCCCGTCCTGCAACAAGACGACTCGGTCGGCGAGGGAGATGGTCGACAGACGGTGGGCGATGATCAACGTCGTCCGTCCCCTCATGAGCGTCTTGAGGGCGCCGTGGATCTCGTGCTCGACCTGCACGTCGATGGCCGAGGTGGCGTCGTCGAGGATCAGGATCCGCGGGTTCACGAGCAGCGTCCGGGCGATGGCGATGCGCTGGCGCTGCCCGCCGGACAACGTGTAGCCGCGCTCGCCCACCATCGTGGCGAAGCCCTCCGGCAGCTTGTCGACGAACTCGGTGACCCCGGCTGCCGCGGCCACGGCGTCGATCTCCTCCTGCGACGCGTCGGGACGGCCGTAGGCGATGTTGTTGCGGATCGTCTCGGAGAAGAGGAACGGTTCGTCGAGGACGAGGCCGATGTGCGACCGCAGGCTCTCCACCGTGAGATCGCGCACGTCGTGTCCGTCGATGCGGATCGCACCGCCCGTCACCTCGTAGAAGCGAGGAAGGAGGCGGGCCGCCGTCGACTTGCCCGTGCCGGTCCGGCCGACCAGCGCCACCGTCTCCCCGGGCGCCATGTGCAACTCGAACCCGTCGAGCACGAGCGGGCTGCGATTGCCTCCGTCGCCGGCGGGCGATGCAGCAGTGTAGGAGAACGACACGTCGTCGAACACCACGTCGCCCTCGGGGTCGATGAGGTCGATGGCGCCCGCGCGGTCGACGATCTCCGCAGGCTCGTCGAGGATCTCGAAGATGCGGCCCGCCGAGGCCGCCGCCCGCTGGGCCATCATCATCAGGAAGCCCAGCATCATGAACGGCGCCTGCAGCATGACGACGTAGAAGTTGAACTCGACGATGGTGCCGATGCTGATGGCGCCCTGGAGGTACAGGTGGCCCCCGTACAGGAGGACCATCGCCAGTCCGAGGCGCGGCAGGTTCTGCATGTAGGGCGAGTACTTGGCGCGGATGTCGACCTGCAGGGAGGCCGCCCAACGCAGGCGGACGGCGGCGTTGGCCAGCAGCTTGATCTGGTCGGACTCGGCGGCGAACGACTTCACGACCCGCGTGCCGGTGACGTTCTCCTCGACGATCGTGGCGACGTCGGCCTGGCGGGCCGACACGATCCACGACACCGGAAACATCTCCGAGCGCATCTTCGTACCGACGAAGTACACGCCGGGCAGCGTGATGACGGCGACGACGGCGAGCAGGAAGTGGGTCGACGCCATCAGTACGAAGGCGACGAGGAACGTCACCATCGAGATCACCATCGTCGGCGCGAACGAGAGGAACATCTGCACCGAGCGGATGTCGGAGTTCGACCGGGAGATGAGCTGGCCGCTCTGCATCCGGTCGAAGTACGAGAACGACAGCGTCGAGAACTTGCGGTACATGATGTTCCGCAGGTCGTATTCGATGGCGAAGCTCGTGCGCTGCAGGTTGTAGCGGTACACGAAGCCGATGGCGAACCGGGCCAGGGCGATGCCGAGCAGCATGAGGATGAACGGCACGAGCGGCTTGGCCGGCGGGATCCTCGCCAGGAGTGCCTCGACCGGGATGCCGCGCTGGCGGGCGAGCGTCGGTGCCATGTCCCTGGCGAACACGGGGACGACGGCTCGGTCGATTGCCATGCGCACGAGACGGGGGATGGCGAGCTGGAGCAACAGCGTCACGAGCGCGCACGACAGTCCCGAGAGCACGATGCGGCGATGCGACAGGACGACCGGCAGCATGCGCCGCCACCACGACTTTTCGCGGTCCGGGTCGATCGAGCCGCGGGGCTCCCCGAACCGCGCGGCCGGCGGCCGCGGGACGCGCCCGCTGGCCACGGCGGTCGCGGGCGTCTCGCTCGGCGGCTCCAGGAGGGTCGTCAAGAGCGGCCGCCGACGGGCTGCTTGTCGTCGCTGCGGACGGCGCGGGCGAGGTCCATCGCCTTGCCGAGGAGCTCGAGCCCCTCGAGCGCCTTCTTCGCCTGGGCCGCTGTGAGGTGGCCGGTGACGGCGGCGAGTCGGGCGGCCACGGCGTCGTCGGCCTCGGCGAGCGCGGCAGCGCCCTCTTGGGTGATGACGTGCCGGACGCAGCGCCGGTCCTCTTCGGTGGCAACCCGCTCGACGAGCTTGCGGGCGACGGCCCCGTCCACCAGTGCCGTGAGCGATGGCGGGCTGACGTCGAGCCAGCCCGCGAGCGCCGTCGCCCGCTCGGGTCCTCCCGACAGGAAGGCCAGCAGGCGGTACTGGGGGAGGGAGAGGTTCACGCTCGAGAGCGCGACCTCCATGGATTTGCTGAAGCGGGCTGCAGCGCGGGCGGCGGCCACCGATTCGATGCTCACATGGTTAGACTACCGAAGTAACCGCCCCCTCGCACGTGTCAGAGCGTGGAAGTAGGGTGTTTTTCGCACTCGTCGTGCCATATCAGGAGGCCGCATGATCACCCGGGACAAGCTGTTCATCGACGGAGCATGGGTCGCATCGACCGGCACCAAGTCGATCGACGTCATCAACTCCACCACCGAAGAGGTGATGGGCAGCATCCCCGAGGGGACGACCGACGACGTCGACAAGGCCGTCGCCGCTGCGAAGGCCGCCTTCCCCGGCTGGTCGACGACCTCGGTCGAGGAGCGCGGCAAATACCTCCAGCGCATCACCGAGGGCCTCCAGGCCCGCATGGGCGAGATCGCCGACGTGATCTCCAAGGAAGTCGGCATGCCGCTCAACATGTCGAACATGATCCAGGCCGGCCTCCCCCTGATGACCTTCGGCGGGATGCAGGGCCTGCTCTCGAGCTTCGTGTTCGAGGAGACGATCGGCAACTCGTTGATCGTCAAGGAGCCGGTCGGCGTCGTCGGCGCCATCACTCCGTGGAACTACCCACTGCACCAGATCGCCCTGAAGGTGGCGCCGGCGCTGGCCGCCGGCAACACGGTCGTCCTCAAGCCGTCCGAGGTCGCGCCGCTCAACGCCTTCATCCTCGCTGACGTCATCAACGACGTCGGACTGCCCAACGGCGTGTTCAACCTGGTCACCGGCGTCGGGCCGGTCGTGGGCGAGCGCATCGCCGAGCACCCCGACGTCGACATGGTGTCGTTCACCGGCTCGACCCGGGCCGGCAAGCGGGTCTCCGAGGTCGCGTCCCAGACCGTCAAGCGGGTGGCGCTCGAGCTCGGCGGCAAGTCGCCGAACATCATCCTTGAGGACGCCGACCTCTCCAAGGCCGTCCCCGCCGGTGTCGGTGGCGCCTTCCTGAACTCGGGCCAGACCTGCACCGCGCTGACCCGGATGATCGTCCCCCGCTCGAAGCTGGCGGAGGTGGAGGAGCTGGCGACGAAGGCAGCCGAGGCCTACACCCCCGGCGATCCGTTCGAGGCCACCACCCGGCTCGGTCCGCTCGTCTCGTCCGCCCAGCAGACGCGGGTGCGCGACTACATCAACAAGGGCATCGAAGAGGGGGCCAAGCTCCTCACCGGCGGGGCCGAGCAGCCCGAGGGTCTCGAAAAGGGCTACTTCGTCCGTCCGACCGTCTTCTCGGATGTCCGCAACGACATGACCATCGCGCAGGAGGAGATCTTCGGCCCGGTGCTGTCGATCATCCCCGTGGACTCCGAGGAGGAGGCGATCCAGGTCGCCAACGACACGATCTACGGCCTCGCCGGCGCCGTCTGGGCCGGCGACAAGGACAAGGCGCAGCAGGTTGCCCGCCAGATCCGCACCGGCATGGTCGACGTCAACGGTGGCGGCTTCAATCCGATGGCGCCCTTCGGCGGCTTCAAGCAGTCCGGTCGTGGTCGGGAGGCCGGCAAGTACGGCCTCGAGGAGTTCCTCGAGATCAAGTCGATGCAGCTGTAGCAACTCCGTTTGGGCGCGCTCAGTTCGGCATTCCGAACTGAGCGCGCCCAAAGCGCGTCTGGGGGCAGGTGACCGCCGATGGACGGCGAACCTGTGCGTATGGAGGCTGTTGACGGAAGCGTCACGATGTACGAACCGCCGGTGCCCATCGAGTTGCGGGCGACGTCGCCCCGTCGGTGGGTCCAACGGAGCGCGTTCACGGCGATGACGTTCGCCCGCCACCTCGGACCGATCGCCGTCGACCGGGCCCGCAAGCGGCCGGTCGAGAGCGCCGAGGTCGGACGGCGGCTGCGCGCCGTCTTCGATGACCTCGGCTCGACGTACCTCAAGTTCGGACAGCTCATCGGGTCGTCCCCGGGCGCGTTCGGCCAAGCCGTGGCCGACGAGTTCCGCGGCTGCCTCGACACCGGGCCGTCCGTCCCCTTCGAGGCCGTCCGGGCCGCGGTCGAGCGCACGACCGGCCGTCCGTTGGGCGACACGTTCGCCGCCTTCAAGACCGAAGCCATCGCCTCGGCGTCGATCGCCGTCGTGCACCGGGCCGTCCTCCACGACGGCCGCGAGGTGGCGGTCAAGGTGCTGCGCCCGGGGATCGCCGAGCAGGTCGCCATCGACCTGGACGTGATGGAGCCGCTCTTCAAGCGACTGGCACTTCAGGGGGTGCCCGTCGCCGGACCGTTGTACCGCTTCCTGCGGGGGTTCCGCACCCAGGTCGCCGAGGAGCTCGACCTGCGCAACGAGGCGCGCACGATGGTCCACTTCGCCGGCCTCGTCGCCGACGGCGGCCTCGACCGCATCGTGATCCCCGAGCCCGTCGACGAGCTCTCCGGGACCGACGTGCTCGTGATGACGTTCCTCGATGGCGTCGCCATCGACGACCTCGCGGCCATCGACGAGCTCGGCCACGATCCCGCTCCCCTCGTGCAGGACCTCCTGCGCTGCTGGTTCCTGACCGGCATCCGCTTCGGCATGTTCCACGGCGACATCCACGCCGGCAACCTCATGCTGCTGCGGGACGGGCGCATCGGGATGATCGACTGGGGGATCGTCGGGCGCCTCGACGGCCCCACCCACCGGCTGTTCCGCCGCTTCGTCGAGGCCGTCCTGGGAGACGTCACCGCGTGGCCCGAGATCCAGGCGTTCCTCTCGGAGATGGCGCCGTTCGCGGCCAAAGAGGGCGGCGAGACTCGCGGCATTCCCGACGAGGCCAAGAACGAGATCGAGGCGCTCCTCACCCGTCCGTTCGGCGAGGTGGACCTCACCGGCGCCTTCAGCGGACCCGGCAACGGACCCGTCGGTGGCGGTGGCCGCAAGGCGCCCCGCACCAAGGCCGAGAAGCGGGCTCGCAAGGCGATGCTCAAGGACCTGCGTCAGCGGGTGATCGGGACGGGCTTCGCCGACTCCGGCTTCGCCCAGGCCAACTTCATGCTCTTCAAGCAGCTCCTCTACTTCGAGCGCTACGGGAAGCTCTACCTGGCGGACTCGGCCCTGATGGGGGACCGCGACTTCCTGCGGCACGTCCTCGACACCAGCCCGATCCCGGCGGCGTGACGACCACCGTCCCGGACGTGGCGGTGCAGGAGGCCGCCCGGGACCACCGGCGCTCGAGCTTCGTCGGACTGACGCTGTCGAGGGTCTTCACGCAGCCGTTCGGGCTCGTCATGGGCACCTACCTCACGCTGCTGGTGGCGACGCGGGCCTCGAGCGCGCTGGCGATCACGTTCGCGCTGACGGTTCACAAGTACCTCTCGTTCCTCGTCTTCCCCATTGCGGGCCGCCTCTCGGACCGGACGCTGGCCAAGCTCGGCCGACGCGTGCCGTACATGGTCGGCGGTCTCGTCGTCGCGGCGGTCGCGATGTGGGCCTTCACGGTCGTGCGCGGCTACTGGCCGCTCGTGTTCGTCATCGTCCTCGCCCGCGAGGCGGCCATCGTGCAGCGGGTCGCCCGGTTCGCGGTCACGCCGGACGTCTTCGGCCGGAGCCGGTGGATCCGCGCCGTCCTGACGATGGGAGTGGTGACGGCGCTGCCGGGTGCGGGCATCCTCGCCGTCATCCGCTTCACCTGGAAGCAGGACGACCCGTCCACCTGGGGCCTCACCTACCGCCTGGCGGCGCTCGGGCTCCTGCTCGGCGCCATCGCCATCGCGTCCCTCGTGCGGGAGGCACCTGCGAGCGCACTGGCCGCGGAACGGGCGGCACGCGCCTCGTGGCGGGTCGAGCTCAACCGGCTCCTCGCGCTGCCGAACGCCAAGCCGCTCGTCGTCGCCGGGGTCCTGCTCGCTGCCGCGGGTGCCGCGACCAGCCGCCTGTTCCCCGTCTGGGCCCATGAGGTGCTGGGCGCGGGCGCACCGCAGCTCGTCGACATCTCCATCCTGACGGCCGTGCTCGGGATCATCGCCGGCGTGCCTGGCGTGTTCCTGGCCAGCCGGGCGCACCCCCGGACGTTGGCGGTCACCGCCGCGATCGTCGGCGGGGTGGCCACGTTCGCCCACGTCTTCGTCACCGAGCTCTGGATGTTCGCCGCGCTGGCGACCGTCGCCATCCCTTTGACCGTCGCCGCCGTCGTCGCCGGCATCCCCATGGGTCTCCGGCTGATCCCGCCCGGGGAGAGCCTCGGCGAGAGCATCGGGATGGTCGCCGGTCCTGTCGGCCTCGTCACCTCGCTCGCCGCCTACGCCAGCGCTGGGCTCGTCGACGCCTTCGACGACTACCGGCTGATCTGGGTCGTCGCTGCGGCCTGCACGCTCGCGGCCGCCTTCGCTCTCGCCCGCCTCGAGGTGCCGAGCGGAGAGGAGCGAACCGATGTGCGGCGGCTGCTCCGTCGACTGCGAGGGAGCGGACCGCGGGGCGGGGGCCTGTTCGGCGGCACCGTCGAGACGGCGGACGTTCTCGCGGAAGGCGGAGTCGACTCCGAGGGGCCAGACGTCCGACATCGCTGACCCCCGTCACGCAACGCCGCTGAATTGACCGCGGGGGGTGACGCCCATCAGGCTGTGACTGCGGGCACACTGAAACACCCAGTCAGCATCGACCCCGGGAGTCCTCGTGAATCGCAGCACGCTGGCGCGACGGTATGCACCGCTCGCCGCACTCGCAGCCGTCCAACTCCTGATCATCGCCACGGTCCCGTCGACAGCACCGACGACGGTGGCGGCCGAAGGAGGTGCCTTCACCCCATCCGGGGACGTCGCTGGTGATGGTGGAGCGGCCCTGACCGAGGAGACCGTGCCCGGCGAGGTGCCCGCCGACGGGGCGGTCACGGATCCCGCAACTGCCGCCGCCGGGGGCGGCGGTGGCGCCACGACCGGTGGCGGCGCGGCGGCTGCCAGGCCCGGGGCGACCGCCGGCGGCGGCGCGGTGGCCGGAGGTGGGGCGGCCAGCGGCGGTGGCGGGGCCGCTCCCGGTGCGACGGCAGCGTCCGGGGACACCAGCCACTGCGTGGACGGTCGCCAGTTCGACCCCGGCATCTACTACTGGGCGCCGAAGTGCGTGGCCAAGTTCACCGGCAAGAACCCCGGCGCCACCTATCAGGGCGTGACCGACAAGGAAGTCAAGGTCATCCTCTATCGCGGGAAGCCGAACGCGGCCGTCGACGCCATCCTCGACGCCATCGGTGCCAACCCGAGCGACAGCGACGTCTCCGAGTTCACCCAGAAGGCCGTCAGCTACATCAACTCCAAGTTCGAGTTCTACGGCCGCAAGCTCGTGGTCGAGGAGTTCAAGGGCAAGTGCGAGACGGTGCCTCCGGATTACGTCTGCCTCCGCGGCGAGATGCGCGACATCGTGCGTGACAAGCAGCCCTTCCTCGTGCAGTGGGGGACGCCGCTCGCCTCACCTGCTTTCGACGAGCTCAGCGCCCAGAAGGTCGTCAACGTGGGCGGCCAGCACTTCCGCGACTCGTTCTCCCAGCAGCGTCGTCCCTACCACTGGGATGTCGCGATATCCGGAACGGTGGCGGCCAAGCAGGCGGCGGAGTGGTACTGCCGGAAGTTGGCCGGGAAGAAAGCCGTCTTCGCGGGTGCGACCGGACCCGACAGCACGTCGCAGAACCCACCCGTCGACGACATCCAGAGCAAGCCCCGCGTCCTCGGCGTGATCAGTACCGACGACCCCGAGAACCAGGGGACCATCACGAGCGTCTTCAAGCCGGAGCTGGCGAAGTGCGGAGTGAGGGTCGAGCACGAGTTCTATTACGCCCAGGACATCTCGCGAGCGCAGGAGCAACGCACGGCTGGCGTGGCGAAGATGCGCGAGGCGCCGGAGTCGACGACGATCGCCTTCTTCGGCGATGCCGTCGCACCGGTCTTCCTCTACCGCACCTGCCAAGAGCAGTCCTACTTCCCGGAGCAGGTGATCGTCGGATTCGGCGGCATGGACGCGGACGCCGCCGGGCAGAGCTACGACACGAGCGGGACGTTGTGCGCCGGTTGCCACCAGTTCGAGAACGCCTTCGGGTTGGCGAGCGTGCCCCAACTGCGCCCGGTCAGCGACAACGAGGCGGTGCGGGTCTACAAGGCGGGAGGCGGGACGAGGAGCATCGACTGGAACAAGTACGTGACGAACATCGCCGACCTCAACTACCTGATGCTCGATGCGTCTCTGATCCAGGGGGCGGGTCCGACGCTCACGCCGGCCAATGTCGAGAAGGGGGCCTTCGCTGCCGGCGTGCGGGGTGGCAGCCCGGAGACCCTCGACTTCCACTTCAACCGCCGGGGGTTCAAGCCGGGCAGCTACGCCTGGTCCCTCGACATGTCCGAGGTGTACTGGAGCCAGTCGGAGAAGTCGGAGTTCAACGGCAAGGCGGGTAGCTACCACGAGCTCGGCGACCGCAGGTACGGCGTCGGTGAGTACCAGGCCGGTGACCCTGCGATCCCGCCCAAGCCGCGATGACAACCGCGCTCGAAACCGCGAAGGACCGATTCAGCGACCTCTCCTCCACCACCGTCGGAAGGCGGTCGGTGGCGGTGGTCAAGTCGCTCGGCGCCTTCGCCGCAGTCGTGCTCGTCTGCCGGGTCGTCTTCGACGCCCCGTACTCGATCATCGTCAACGGGCTGGCGCTCGGATCGCTCTACGGGTTGATCGGCGCAGGCGTCATCCTGATCTACCGAACCAACCGGATCATCAACTTCGCAGCGGCCGGTCTCGGAGCGATTCCGGCCGTGGCGGGGGTGTTGTTGATCGTCAACAAGGGTGTGACCTGGTTCCTGGCCTTCCCGCTGGCGGTGGTCGGCGGCGCGGTGCTCGGCGGGCTCGTGGACATCGTCGTCATTCGGCGCTTCGCCAAGGCACCGCGGTTGATCCTCGTCGTGGTCACGATCGGCATCTCACAGCTCCTGGCGTTCATCGCGCTGTTCCTGCCGCGCTGGATCGCTCCTCCCGGCGGCAACAAGGGCGCCTTCATCTCCGAGGTCAAGACGCCGTTCCTGCACCTGACCGCCAAGATCGGCCATCAGACCTTCAGCGGGGACTACCCATTCGCGCTCATCGCCGTGACGGTGCTGGTGGCGGGCCTCGCCGCGTTCTTCCGCTTCACTCGCATCGGCATCGCGCTGCGAGCGGCGGCCGAGAACTCCGACCGGGCCTCCCTGCTCGGAATCCCCGTTCGCCGCGTCGGGACGGTGGCCTGGATCCTCGCCGGAGGTTTCGCGGCCGTCACCATCTTCCTGCGCTCGACCCTCGTGGGCGTGCCCCTGGACGGCACGCTCGGGCCGATCGTGCTGCTCTACGCGCTGGCCGCGGCCGTCATCGGGAAGATGGAGAGCGTCCCCGTCTGCCTGGGCGCCGGCGTGGCCATCGGCATGCTGGATCAGGCCTCGGTGTCCAAGACCGGGAAGAACTCCCTGGCCGGCGCCATCATGCTCGTGCTCATCCTCGGAGCCCTGCTCCTGCAGCGGGGGAGCCTCTCGCGCGCGCAGGACAGTGGCGTCTCCAGCTTCTCGGCCATGAAGGAGTTCCGCCCGATCCCCAGTGAGCTCCGGTCGATGCGAGAGGTCGTCGCGGTGAAGACGGTCCTGTCCGTTCTCCTCGCTGCCTTGCTGCTCGTGGCGCCCCTGGTGTTGGGGCCTGGCCGGCTCTCACGGGCGACACCCATCCTCATCTACGGCATCATCGCCGTGTCTGTCGTCATCCTGACCGGATGGGCGGGCCAGATCAGCCTCGGGCAGTTCGGCTTCGTCGGCGTCGGCGCCCTCGTCGGGGGCGGGCTGGCGGCCTCGCACAACATCGACTTCTTCGTCGCCATCGTCGCCGGCACCCTGGCGGGGGCCGTCGTGGCGGTGCTGGTCGGAGTTCCGGCCCTGAGGATCCAGGGTCTGTACCTGGCGGTGACGACCCTTGCCTTCGCCAGCACCGTGTCCGGCTACCTGCTCGACCCTCGCTACCCGGCGCGGAAGTTCTTCTTTCCGGCGACGGGGACCTCAAGGATCGAGCGGCCGATGCTGTTGCAGCGCATCGACATGAGCCAGGACCGCAACTACTACTACCTGTGCCTCGTCTTCCTGGTGCTGGTGTTGTTGTCAGCGCGTTCCTACCGTCGCAACCGCGCGGGGCGAATTCTGATCGCCATGCGCGACAACAGCCGGGCGGCTCCGGCCTACGCCATCAACCTTTCGCGGAATCGGCTGGCGGCCTTCGCCATGTCCGGCG
Source organism: Acidimicrobiales bacterium (assembly GCA_035525495.1). Classification (GTDB taxonomy): domain Bacteria; phylum Actinomycetota; class Acidimicrobiia; order Acidimicrobiales; family CADCTF01; genus DATLED01. The sequence goes on from DATLED010000029.1 coordinate 11,938, forward strand.
CCTTCGCCGCGCTCGGTGGGGTCCTCCTGGCGTACGAGCAGGGAGCCGTCGACCAGTCGAGCTACGGGATCGGCCCGAGCATCTTGATCTTCACCGCCGTCGTCATCGGCGGGGTCACTTCCCTGCCCGGGGCCGTGTTCGGAGCCATCCTCATCCAGAGCCTGCGAATCTATGGCGAGACCTATGTGAAGGGCCTGTCGCTCCTCGTCACCGGCCCCGGTCTGGTGCTCGTCCTCCTCTTCCTCCCCGGCGGCATCGCGGAGGGTGCGTTCAAGGTCCGCGACGGATTCCTGCGCTGGGTGGCCAACCGCCACGACATCCTCGTGCCGTCGCTCCTGGCCGACAAGCGAGTCGAGACCGGTGACGACCAGCAAGATGTGATCACGTCGGCGGAGCACCACGTCGAAGAGCAGGAGTCCTTCGACATCTCGACGGCGCCGTCGATCGTCTGCCCCAGTTGCGGCGTGACGCTCGCCCTGCGGGACGCCGCCGAGCACGAACACCTTCGACCTGGAGAGCCTGGAGAGCCGGCCCTCGTGGGTGGCGGCGCGCCCGCCGATGGAGGCGGGCGACGGCGCCTCGCGCGAGCCCGCGACGGTCGGCGTTGAGGAGCCACCCATGACGGCTGCCGGCACCGACCTGTCCGCCACGCCCGCGAGCCCGACGAAGGGCCGGGGATTGAAGGCGATCACCGGCGGGTTCCCGACGGCACCCCTGCTCGTGCTCTTCGGTCTGAACCTGGTCGACGAGTTCGATCGCGTCGCGTTCGGCGCGCTCATCCCAGAGATCCGTGATCGATTCCACGTCTCTGACTCCCAGATCCTGACGCTGGGCGCCATCACCGGCGTCTTCACGCTCCTGGCGGCCTTGCCCCTCGGAGTGCTGGCCGATCGCTTCAACCGTGTGCGCCTGTCGATCGCGGCCGCCATCCTCTGGGGTGTCACGTCGGTGATGACGGGGATCGTCCCCAGCCTGGTCCTGCTCTACCTCGTACGCCTCGGCTCGGGGCTCGGGCGGATCATCAACGAGGTCGTCCACCCGAGCCTTCTCGCGGACTACTACCCGCGGGAGAACCAGCCGCGGGTCTTCGGAGTGCATCGGGCCGCAAACTCCATCGGCAACATCGGCGGGCCGCTCGCCGGCCTCGTCGCGGTCGCGTTGTTCTGGCAGGCCGCCTTCTGGATCCTGGCCATCCCGACCGCGGTCTTCATCTTCCTCGCCGTCGCCCGTCTCCGGGAGCCCAAGCGGGGCGAGTCGATCGATGCGGACCTGGCTGCGGAGGCGGAAGGCGACGATGAGACGACGCCCTTCGGCGAGGCGCGTCGGCAGCTCTTCGCCGTCAAGACGCTGCGTCGACTGTGGCTCGGCGCCTTCTTCCTCGGTGTCGGAGCCCTGCAGATCGGCAACATCCTCGGCATCTTCTTCGACCGCGTGTACGGGGTCGGGCCGTTCGGCCGCGGGATGGTCCAGCTCCTCTTCGGTGCCGGAAACGTGGCCGGCCTCGTTCTCGGGTCCCGACTCGCCGGGCGCGCGTCCGAAGCCGGAAAGCTGCACCGACTCGCCGTGATCACCGGCTTGTCCTTCGTCCAGTTCGGCGCCGGTCTGGTGCTCCTCGGGGCCATCAAGTGGGTCGTCTTCGGCTACGTGTCCGCCTTCGTCCTGTCCATCGGGGTCGGCGCCTACCAACCGGCGTACTTCGCCCTCGTCGGCCTCGTGTCCCCGCCGAAGATCCGGGCGCAGGCGTACGCGTGGGCCATCCTCATCTACGGCTGCGGAGGATTGAGCTTCATCCTCCTGATCGGCGCCGGCGATGACGACTCGGCCACGCGCCTTCGGGTGGTGGTCGTGGTGCTCGCGGGAATCGTCGCCTTGGCAGGGATGATCGGCGCCTCGGCGCAGAGGTTCGTGAACCGCGACGCGGAACAGGCGGCCAACGCCTTGGCCACGGCGGCCAGGTTGAAGGCAGAGCTGGCAGCCGGCGGCGCGGACAAGACCCTGCTCGTGTGCCGTGGCGTCGATGTCGCGTACGACACGGTGCAGATCCTCTTCGGTGTCGACATGGAGGTGAAGGAAGGCGAGATCATCGCCTTGCTCGGAACGAACGGCGCAGGGAAGTCGACGTTGCTCAAGGCAATCTGCGGGCTCGTCGACCCGATCGGTGGCGCCATCTTCTTCGACGGACGCGACATCACGCACGCCGATCCCGTCCAGGCGGCCAAGGCGGGCATCGTGCAGGTCCCGGGGGGCAAGGCCATCTTCCCGACGCTCACCGTGGCCGAGCACTTCAGGGCCGGCACCTGGCTCTTCCAGGACGAAGATCCGGCGGATGTCCAGAAGCGGATCGACGAGGTCCTGGAGATGTTCCCGCGCATCAAGGAGCGGTGGGAGCAGCTCGCCGGGAACATGTCCGGCGGCGAACAGCAGCAGCTGGCACTGGGCATGGCCTTCGTGGCCAAGCCCAAGCTCCTGATCATCGACGAGCTGTCCCTCGGCCTTGCCCCGACGATCGTGGAGCAGTTGCTCAACATCGTCCGCAAGATCCACGCCTCTGGTTGCACGATCATCTTGGTGGAGCAGTCGGTGAACGTCGCCCTCACCATCGCCACCAAGGCGTACTTCATGGAGAAGGGCGAGGTTCGGTTCTCGGGTCCGACCGAAGAGCTGCTCGAGCGGACCGACATCCTCCGCTCCGTGTTCCTCCAGGGCGCTGGCTCGATGGACGGCGATGCCACGTCGAAGACGGCCGCCGTTGCCGCCAAGGGTGCGGCTGGCCCGGACCGTTCCAAGCCGCCGATCCTGAAGGTCGACGGACTGGTCAAGCGCTTCGGTGGCATCACCGCGGTCGACGACGTGAGCTTTGAGCTCGCCCATGGCGAGATCCTGGGTCTCATCGGCCCGAACGGTGCCGGCAAGACGACGATCTTCGACCTCCTGTCGGGCCTGCTTCCGCTCGACGCGGGGCGAGTGCACCTGCAAGGCGTCGATGTCACGGGCTGGGGCGGCGACCGTCGGGCGGCCGCGGGCCTTGGTCGCTCCTTCCAGGACGCTCGAATCTTTCCGTCGCTCACGGTTGCCGAGAACGTGGCCATCGGGCTCGAGCGCCACATCGAAGTGCGGGATCACCTCGCCGCGGCACTCAATCTGCCCGCCGTGCAGGAGGCCGAGGAAGACGTCGCGTGGACGGTCGAAGACCTCATCGAATTGATGAACCTCGGAGCGTTCCGCGACAAGTTCGTCGCCGAGCTGTCCACCGGATCACGGCGCATCGTGGACCTCGCGATGTCGATCGCCCATGACCCGTCCGTCCTGCTGCTGGACGAGCCCTCTTCGGGCATCGCCCAGAAGGAGACCGAGGCGCTCGGACCGCTGCTCAAGCGCATCCAACGCGAGACCGGCTGCTCCATGTTGGTGATCGAACACGACATGCCCCTGATCACCTCGGTCTCCGACGAGATGATCGCCCTCGAGCTCGGGGCAGTGGTCGTTCGGGGCACGCCGGACGAGGTCATCTCGAACCCTCGCGTCGTCTCGTCGTACCTCGGCGGGGACATCGACGTGATCAACCGCTCCGGGGCCAGCACGGAGCTCTCGAAGCGCAAAGCTGCAGCCGCCGAGGAAGATGGTCAACACGAGGGGGGCCCTGACGACGGTCAGCCCCGGGCGAGACGTCGTCGCCGCCAACAGGAGGTCACCAAGTGAGTCACAGGCGCATCGCACGGCTGGCGGCCACATCTCTGCTGCTCGGTGCCGTCGGGTTGGCCTCGTCGCTTCCGGCGACCGGGCAGGAGGCGACGACCGACGGCACGTTCGACGTCTCCCAGGAGCCGGTGCTTCTCCAGTACGGGTGGTGGAACAAGGCGCAACAGTCGCCGGCTGGTGGCGCGCCTGCGCCTCCTCCGCCGGGTGCTCCGTCCGACGGGATCTACATCGCCTATGAGGCGCCGGTCGCGCCCACCCCGGCGCCGATCGTCGGCGTCATCGGGATCGTGTCGTCCCCACCGGCGCCAGCGCCCACGCCGGTCGGACCGGAGGCCTTCGGCGCCGTCCGGTACTCCGTTCCGGCAGGATCGGAAGGGACGCTGACCCTGAAGTTCGTCCCCACCTCGTCGTCCCAGCCGGGAGGCGTCAACGTCGATGCGGGCGACCTCTACGCGTGCCCGGTCTCCTCGGCGTGGGACCCCGTCCAAAACGCTCGTTACGACTCGGCACCGAAGTACGACTGCACCATCGGCGTGCTCGCCACCTACGCCGGGGACACCGTGGCGTTCGCCCTTCCCGCCTCGATGACGTCGACCGGCGTCGTCGACGTGGCGCTCGTCCCACAGGGCACCAAGCCCTTCAAGTTGTCGGTCTCGCCGCCCTCTGACACGTCACTCGCGCTGACCTCGGTACCGGAATCCGAGGCGACGACGGCGGAGTTCGATCCTGGATCCTTCGAGGACCCAGCGCTGACGTTCGACGAGTCCGTCGATGGAGCCGTCGGCGCTGACGAACTCGGGTCGGCGTCCTTCGACGACTTCACCTCCGGCGACTTCTCCGCCGACGGGTTCGCCACGACGACGGGTGCCGGCACGAGGGGCGCCGTGGACTCGCTGGGTCGCGCGGTGGCCGCTCCGGCCGCGGTGGTGGGCAACCCGTTCCGGCCCGACGCCTCCCGTGGCGAGCGGTTGATGGCGGTGCTGCTGCTGCTGGCGCTCGCCGTCGCGCTCTGGTGGGTCGGCGGGAAGCCCGTGCGGGCGCCCCGCCTCCTCGGATCGCTGGGGGTCGGCGCCCCGGTCGACGCGGCCGAGGTCAAGACCGGCGGCATCGGCCGCTTCGCCCGGATCCGCCCAGCCACCCGCCCGCCCCGCCTCTTCTGAGCGTCCATCGGTGAGCTGACCGCCAGATGCGGTCCACTCACCGATGAAGCGGTCAGGGGGCGGTGGTGGTGGTCGACGAGGTCGTCGTCGTCGAGGAGCTCGTCGTCGTCGTCGACTTCCGTGAGGTCGTCGTCGTGGTCGACGAGGTGGTCGTCGTCGTGCGGGACGGCGCCGTCGTGGACGACGTGGGCGCCGTCGTCGTCGTGTTGCCGCCGCCGGGCGCCGAGGTCGTCGTCGGCTCGACCGTCGTCGAGGACGTGGTCGTCGAGGACGTGGTCGAGGAGGTCGAGGTCGACGAGGTGGTCGTCGTCGCCAGTTCCAGGTCGAGGTCGTCGGGCGACGCCGTGAACAGCGGCTCGACCTTCACGCCCGCGAGTGCCTTCTTCATCACGTCGGAGAAGATCTGCGCGGGGAAGGTCCCGCCCGTCACGCCCCGCACGCCGTGGATGTTCACCATCGGCTTGCGCTCGGTCTTGTTCTCGTACCCGACCCACACACCGGTCGCCAGCTGCGGCGTGTAGCCGACGAACCAGGCGTCGATGTTGTCCTGGGTCGTCCCGGTCTTGCCGGCCACCGGACGCCCGATGTTGGCGTTGACGCCGGTGCCCGACTTGACCACGCCCTGGAGCGGGTTGTTCAGCACCCCGACCTCCTCGGGCTCGAACACCGGCTTGGTCTCGGGCTTGGCCGTGTAGATGACCTTGCCGTTGCGGTCCTTGATCCTGGCGATCGAGTACGGCTCGGCGTACTCGCCCTTGGCGGCGAACGTCGCATACGCCGACGCCATCTCCAGCGCATTGGCGCCCTTGGTCAACCCGCCCAGGAAGTACCCGCCCAGATCCGTGCTCGCGTCCTCGGGGATCCCGGCGTCGGTCGCGACCCGTTTGACCTCTCGGGCACCGGCCGCGCAGCCGAGCTCCGCGAACACCACGTTCACCGAGTGGATCAGCGCGTCGTCGACGGTGATGGCGCCACCGAGATCCTCGCCGGAGTAGTTGTTCACTGGCTCGGGTCGATAACACGGGATGACCCGTCCCGACGAGCCGTCGTAGGTCGTGCGCGGATCGATCCCCTTGCGCAGCGCCGCGAGGTAGACGAACGGCTTGGTGGACGAGCCGATCTGCCGGGCGGCACGGGACGACATGTCGAACTCGCTCTTCGAGAAGTCGAGCCCGCCGAAGAGGCTGCGGATGGCACCGTCGCCCGGAACGACGGTGGCCACCGCCGTGAACGGGTCCTCCGGAGCACCCAACCGGGCCTGCACCGACGCCACCGTCGCGTCGAACACCTTCGGGTCGAACGTCGTCTCGATCGTGTAACCGCCGGTGTAGAGCTGGCTGTCGCGCGTCGCCCTCGATCCGCCGAGCGCCTCGATGCCACGCGCTTCCCGCTTCACGTAGGCCGCGAAGTGCGGAGCCTTCCCGAGGCCGTTGTTGTCGGCTGCGGGCTTCGGCGGGAGCTCGACCGGCGTGGCCAGCGCCGCCTTGAGCTCGGCGGGCTTCAGCCACCCCTGCTGGCCCATGTTGCGCAGAACCTGGTCGCGGCGACGCCTGGTGGCCGGCACGTCCTCGGCGTCGCGGGGGTCGAGCGCCTCGGGAGCCCGGATCTTCCCGGCGATCAACGCCGCCTGGTCCACGGTCAGCTTGTCGGCAGAGGTGTTGTAGTACACCTCGGCGGCCGCGTTGATGCCGTATGCGCCCTGACCGAAGTAGATCTGGTTGAGGTAGCGCTCGAGCAGTTCGTCCTTCGTGTACTTCTTCTCGAGCTTTGCCGCGTACAGGACCTCTTTGAGCTTCCGGAAGACCGTTCGCTCCCTCGCCGTGTAGTTGATCTTCGCGAGCTGCTGGGTGATCGTGCTGCCGCCCTGCGTCCGCCCCTGTGCGGACCGCAGGAACGCACGGAAGATGGCCGAGGAGTCCACGCCGGCGTGGTGGTAGAAGTCCTGGTCCTCAGCCCCCATGACCGCTTGCTTGACCTGGTCAGGGAGCGCGTCGACGGTGATCGGCTCCCGCCGCTCGGACTTGTCGAGTTCGGCCACGGTGCTGCCGTCGATGGCCACGAGCTTCGTGGTCTGCGGAAGCTGCTTGAAGTCGGCGATGTTCGGCGCGAGGGGCGTGGCCACGAACACGATTGCCTTGCTCAGACCGAGCGCCACCCCCTTCCGCAGCGGCGGCACCGCCACGACGACCAGGAGCACGAGCGCGATGCCGCCGAGGATCTTGAGCAGCAGGGCGCGATCAGGGAAGCGGATGCGGGACATGTACTTCGGTTCTTGCACTGGCGACCGAACCTGAAACGTCGTTCAGCAGAACGACGGGGCGCAACCGGACGGCGAAGCGCCGAAGGGACGGGAGCAGGGCCCGCCCGGTGATCGCGATGAGCACGCCGTTGGCCAGGGCGCCGGCGGCGTCCCACCCGAACGAGGTCACCGCATAGAAGGCCCGGTAGCGGTGCAGGGTCTCGGCCAACCCGATGCCCGGTGCCCACGAGAGCGGTCCCTCGCCGGTGGAGAACGGCCAGAACCAGAGGTTCATGATCGCGCCAAAGACGAAGCCCCACAGCCACCCGTAGGCGGCGAGGATCGCGACCTCGACGCCGGGCCGACCGAGGCGGACGGTCGCACGGCCGACCACGCCCGCTCCCGCGCCCATCCACGCCAGGGCGAGCATCTGAAACGGAAGCCACGGGCCGATCCCGCCCGTGACGACGGCAGACGTGGACATGGCGACGAGGCCGAGGAGGAGCCCGAAGCGCGGACCGAAGGCAGCGCCCGCGAGGACGACGAGGAAGAAGATGCCGCTGCCCCCGCCCGGGAGGTCGAGCAGTCGGAGCAGACCGGCGCTGGCGCCGAGGACGCCGAGCAGTGCGATGGTGGCGCCGTTCATCGTCCCCCGCCGGACCTCGAGGGCGACGGCCGCGACAGCGAGCGCCCCGACGAGGGCGGCGACGAGCGGGGCGTCGCCGGCGTGCGCCTGCATCCCCACCGTCCCGCGCGGCAGCCAGAACGGATAGAGGAACGCCGCGGCGCCCACAACCACGACGAGGGCGTAGACGACGCCCGCCCTCAGTCGCTCCACAGCTCGGCCTCGACCTCTTCCACGGTCAGGTACGGCGGGAGGACGCGCAGGACCTGGGGCGCGAACAGGCTCCCCGCCAAGACCCCGCGGGCCGGTCCGGCTGCGATCACCTGGCCATCGCCGAGGACGACGGCCCGCGTCGCGCTCCGGGCTGCGAGCTCGATGTCGTGGGTGGCGAGCACGACGGCACCGCCGCCGGCAGCGTGCTCGGTGACGGCAGCTTCGAGCGCGGTGCGCGACGCCGCGTCCATGCCGCGCGTCGGCTCGTCGAGGAGCAGCACGTCGGCGCCCCCAACGGCGACGGCCGCGACGGCGATCCTCTGGCGCTGCCCTCCGGACAGGCTCCGCGGATGGCGGTCGGCGAGACCGTCGAGGTGCAGTCGCGCCAGCCATCGGTCGACCTCGCCGGAGTCGTGTCGTCCCAGCAGTCGCAGCGTCTGTTCGAGCTCGCGTCGGACCGTCGGCGCGAACAGCAGGCTGTTCGGATCCTGGGGCACATAGGCCGCAGGGGCGTGGCTCTCGACGACACCGCCGGACAACCCTTGTAGCGACGCGAGAGCGCGGAGCACGGTCGTCTTTCCCGCCCCGTTGCGCCCCAGCAGCGCGACCACCTCGCCCTGTCGGACCTCGAGGTCGACCCCGTCGACGACCACCACACCACCGAGGTCGATGCGCATCGAGCGCCCAGCGACGAGCACGTCGCCTGGCGCCTCGACGGCTCGATCCCGCGGACGGTCGGGGATCGGGGGTCGCGGTCGCGCCCGCGCCTCCTTGACCGTCAACGGCGGCGGCAGCCACCCGAGGAGCCGGCCGAGACGCGTGACGCTCGGCGCGCCGTCATACGCCGCCAGCACGTGGCCCGGCGCGCCCGGCGCGCCGACGAGCCGTCCGCCGGCGACGACGATCGCACGATCGGCGAGGGGCGCGGCCCGCTCGAGTCGGTGCTCGGCGATGACCACCGTCGTGCCGAGGTCGGCGTTGAGGCGGGCGACGGCGGCGAGCACGTCCTCTGCGCCCTGCGGATCGAGCTGCGACGTGGGTTCGTCCAGCACGAGGGCGGAGGGCGCGGCCGCCAGCGCGCCCGCGATGGCGCAGCGCTGGCGCTCGCCGCCAGACAGCGACGCAGGGGAGCGCCGCCGCAGGTCGGCGATGTCGAGAGCGTCGAGCACCTCCTCGACGCGTCGCCGCATAGCGCCCTCCTCTGTCCCCAGGTTCTCGAGGACGAACGCGAGGTCGGCCTCGACCTGGTCGACGACGAACTGGGCCTCGGGGTCCTGGTGCACGAAGCCGACGACGTCCGCCAGCGCGCGCGGCGGGTGCGATCGCGTGGAGCGTCCGAAGGCGACGACTTCACCCGAGAAGCGGCCACCGGTGGCGTGGGGGACGAGCCCGTTGGCTGCTCGCAACAGCGTGCTTTTCCCAGAGCCCGACGATCCGGCGACGAGCAGGATCTCGCCGTCCCGCACCTCGAGGTCGACGTCCTCGAGGACCATCGGCCCGTCGGGATAGGCGAATCCGACGTCGCGATATTCGATCACTTCGCCGGCCTGGCGACCGCAACCGGCACCGCCAACGTCGCGAGAGCGACGACGGCGACGAGGTTGAGCGCCGGCACACCCAGGGACGACCCGGGCCACACCAGCGAGTCGTCGCCTCGAGACGAGAGGACGGTGAGCGCAAGTGGCGCAAACCACGCCACCGCCGCGATCGACCAGTCCGAAGGCCGCAGCCGACGACGGCGGTAGCGGATGCGACCGGTCGAGCGCGAGGACGCGACGATCGCCGCGATCACGCCGGTCAGGCCCGCGGTCGCCAGCGCGGTGGCGACGACCGTGGCGCGAGCGACGAGCGCGACGAAGCATGCGCCGAGTGCCAGCAACCCGACGAGGCTGAGCCATCCGGCGACGGCGTCCAGAGCTGTCGCCCGCCGGTGGCCGAAGCCGCGTGAGTCCATCGACTCCGCAAGCCCCACGGCGCGGTCCATACCGGTCTCGAGGACGGGCACGACCTGTCGCAGGACCCGACCTCGGCGCACCACCCGTCCGCCCGTGCGGGCGCGGTCCGCCTCGCGGACGGCACCCACGGCCGCCAGCGTCGAGGGCACGAACGCGAGGGCGACGGTGATGGCCAACCCGACCTCGTAGAAGGCGCGCGGCGCGGCGTGCACGAGCTCGTGGTGCGACACCACCGCGTTGAACGCACCGAAGGCGGCGAGGATCCCGACGATCGCCCATCCCTCGGCGGCGGCACGAGCCACGACTGGGCCCTCGACGGTGCCGCCGACGGTGAACCCCCCGAGGACGGACGGCAGCGTGGCCTCCGGAAGACGGAAGAGGACATCGGTGCCGGCGTGGGTCGTGCCCACCGTGAGGAGGAGTCGGAGCAGTGCGAAGGCCACGCCCGCGAGGACGAGCACCCGGAACGACCCGCGCAGCGGACCGTCGGTCGCGTGGGCCTCCACGACGAGCGCGCTGACGGCCACCACGAGAGCGACGTAGAGCGGGTTCGGGGCCAGCTGCACGGAGGCGGCGGCTGCCAGCGCCCACAGCAACCACACGACCGCCGGGACGGGAGAGGCGTTCACGTTTCGACTACGGTACGGCCTGGCAGAGGACGGGGGAAGCCGGTGGAAGTCCGGCGCTGACCCGCAACTGTGATCGGACCCTCGGGTCCGGGAGCCAGGATGCCCGCCCTCCGCACGCCGGCCAACGGCGTTCCTTCATCGTCATGCGGCCCTCGTGGAACGGGGCCGGCGGAGGGTTAACTTCCATGTCATCCACGTCTTTCCGACGTTCGTTCGTCGCCTCGGCGCTCGTCTTCGCGCTCGGCTCGGCCTCACTGCAGGGCGCTCTCACGCCCGCCGCGGCGGCCGATGCGCGGTCGAAGTCGGTCTCCGACCGAGCCGTCGCGTTCATCGCGTCGCAGCAGCGCGACGACGGCGGGTTCGGATCAGGGGAGGCCGGCTTCCCCGGGTTCGAGACCCCCGACGCCGTGCTCGCCATCGCCGAGGCCGCGCAGACGACCCTGGCGTACGACGCAGCGGTCGCCCGCACACGCGTCCAGTCGGTCCAGCGCAACGGCCGCGACGGGCTCGAGTATCTCGACGACCTCGCCGACGGCGGCGTCGACGTCGGCAAAGCCGCCCAACTCGTCATCGTCGCCATCGCTGTCGGCCTCAACCCGCGGTCCTTCGACCCCGACGGCGACGGCGCGACCGACCTCGTCGCGGTGGTCGACGCGGGACGGAAGGCGAACGGCTCCTACGGCAACTTCTACAACTCCACCGCCCAGGTCGTCCTCGCCTTCGCCGCCATCGGCCGCGACATCCCTGCGAAGACGGTCGACTACCTCCGCAACGCACAGCAGGCGTCCGGGGGCTACGACTTCAGCGGGGACCCGTCGAGCGACGGCGTCGACGTCGACACCACCGCCCGGGTGATACAGGCGCTGGTGGCGGCCCGCGTGTCGCCGTCGGACCCCTCGGTCGCCAAGGCCCTCGGGTTCCTTGCCCGCCAGCAGAACACCGACGGCAGCTGGTCGGCCTTCGGCTCGCCCGACCCGAACTCGACGGCCCAGGCGATCCTCGCCATCGAAGCCGCGGGCTACGACGTCGTGACCAACTGCTGGCGCGCCGCCCAAGGGGTGACGGCGACGACGGCGTCGCCCGACGACTTCCTCCGGAAGGCCCAGGCTCCGGACGGGCACATCGCCGGCAGCGGCGACGAGTTCGGCGTGAACACCTTCGCCACGTCGCAGAGCGTGGAGGCGTTGCTGAGGTCGTATCAGCCGATCGTCCGTGCGCCGCGTCAGGCTTGTGCGACGACGGGCTACCGCCTCGTCGCCGCCGACGGTGGCGTGTTCACCTTCGGCGACGCAGGATTCTTCGGCTCGACCGGAGACCTCGTCCTCAACAAGCCGATCGTGGCGACGGCGAAGACACCGACGGGCAAGGGGTACTGGCTCTTCGCCACCGACGGCGGCGTCTTCAGCTTCGGCGATGCGGCCTTCTTCGGATCGACGGGCGCCACGCCGCTGAAGAAGCCGATCGTGGCGGCGGCGGCCACGCCCACCGGCGGCGGCTACTGGCTGTTCGCGTCGGACGGTGGCGTCTTCACCTTCGGCGACGCCGCCTTCTTCGGGTCGACCGGCAACGTCGTGCTGAACAAGCCGATCGTGGGCGGCGAGGCGAGCGCATCGGGCCGGGGCTATTGGCTGTTCGCCTCGGACGGCGGCGTGTTCACGTTCGGCGACGCCGCCTTCCACGAGTCGGCCGGTGACCTCGTCCTCAACAGGCCGATCGTTGCCGGCGTCGCGTCCCGCACCGGCGGCGGCTACCTGCTGTTCGCGTCGGACGGTGGCGTCTTCACCTTTGGCGACGCCGTCTTCGCCGGATCGACCGGAGACCTCACGCTCAACAAGCCGATCGTGTCGGGGATCCGCAGCGGCGGCGACGGCTACTACCTCGTCGCGTCCGACGGCGGCGTGTTTGCCTTCAACGCCCCGTTCCTCGGCTCCGAGGGCGCTCGCCCGCTGAACTCCCCGGTCGTCAGCGCCACGCGCTGACGAGCCGCATGAGGCCGCGCCTCGCGCTCGCGCTCGTCCTCTTCGCCGTGGTGGCGACGAGCGCGGCGCGAGCGGCCGAGGCGCAAGATTCGTCGACGTCGTCGATGCACCACGCGGCTGTCGTCATCGACACCGGTGACGGCCAGGTCCGCAAGATGTGCCTCGCCTTCCCCGAGGACGAGATCTCGGGCATCGAGGCACTCCGCCGTCTCGACACCCGTCCGAACCGCTTCGAGCCGTACGGCTCCAAGGGCCTCGCCGTCTGCATGCTCTGCGGCGTGGGCTGCTCTACCGGCGCCTGCTTCTGCGACCCCGCCAGGTACTGGGCCTACCACCGGGCAGGACCAGGCGAGGCGACGTACCAACCCAGCCGAGCCGGCGCCAGCTCCACGGTCGTGCGCGACGGGGACGTCGAGGCCTGGAAGTGGGGCAGCGGCGATCCGCCCGAAAAGACCACCGTCGGCCAGACCTGCAACGTCCCCGAGCCACCGGCGAGAACGAGCAGCGCAACGACCACGACGAGCGAGGCGACCTCGCCCGCCACCGAAGCCAGCCAGTCCCCGACGACCACCAACCCCGCCCCGTCACCAACCTCTCCCCAGGCGTCGACCCCCGCCGTAGGTGGCCCCACCCCCAAGGGCGCGCCGGCCACGGTCCCGCCGGCAGAGGCGCGGCTCGCGGCCGCGGGTGAGGAAGCAGCGTCCCCGTCCTCAGCGACCGACGATGAGGCCGCCTTCAATTCCGCAGCGGAGGTGAAGCGGAACCTCGGAGCGCAGGGAGGTGGGGCGGCCGACCCGCGGCGAAAGGGGACGACCGTGCTCGACAAAGCCACAACCGCCGTCTTCGCCGCCACCCTCGGCGGGATCCTGTTCTGGCGGTCCAGACTGCGCAGGGCGAACGTGCGAAGGGGGAGACCCGTTCGCTAGCCTCCTACAATGCGCCGCGCAACCGCGGCGGCGTTCGTCGCCGTCGCGTTGATCCTCTGGCCTTCTGTGCCGGCGAGTGCGGGCGATCCGGTGAAGGACCGCCGAGCGGCTCAAGCGCGCGCCAATGCGGCAGCGGCCAAGTTCGCAAGCGCGACCACATCGCTCGCCAGGATCGAGCGCGAGCTCAAGGAGCTCGAGACCAAGACCGCAGCGACACGCGACCGGATGTCCGACCTCGAGGGCGAAGTGCGACAGGTCGCCGTGAACTCCTACATCCGCAGCAACGTCGGGGAGGCCTTCGTCTTCGATCCGGATCTGTCGAAGCAGGCCCGCCGCAACGCCATGGCGAGGTTCGTGACGGTCGGGGACCGGGCGGCCGTCGACGACTACCGCGCCGCCCGCGACGACCTCGAGGTCGGCAGCGCGTCGGTCCGAAGGCAGGTCATCGAACGGAAGAGCGCGGCGGCCTTGTTGCGCAAGCAGAAGGCGGCGGCGTACACGGAGCTGGCTCGGCTGGCGGCGGTCGAGAAGGCGTATCTCGCAAAGATCGCAGCCGAGAAGGCGGCCGCCGAGAAGCGGGCCGCGGCGGCGAAGGCGGCGCGCAGTCGCAGCAACCTCGCGGCGGTCGCGACCGTGGGCTCGGAGTCCAAAGTCGGCCGGGTGAGTGGCGTCATCGCCAGCGGGGACTGGATCTGCCCGGTGCAGGGTCCGCACTCGTTCTCGAACGACTACGGCCAGCCCCGCTCCGGGGGCCGTCTTCACGAGGGGAACGACATCCTCAATCCCCGCGGCACGCCGATCGTGGCGCCGGTGGGCGGGACGGTGAAGTTTCACGACTCGAGCCTCGGCGGACTGTCCTTCTATCTCAGCGGCGAGGACGGCAACACCTACTACGGGACCCACCTCGGCTCCTACGCACAGGACGGACGGGTGACTGCCGGCACGGTCGTCGGCTACAACGGCGACAGCGGGAACGCCAGGGGCACCCCCCACCTCCACTTCGAGATCCACCCCGGCGGCGGCGGTCCCGTGAACCCGTACCCGACGCTCGTCAAGTACTGCTGAGGGCGTGTCCGAGCGCCTCGCGGCAGATCTCGGCGCCCGTCTCGGCGGCGCGGTCACCGACCTTCGTCGGCTCTCGGGCGGCGCGTCGCGTGAGACGTGGGCGTTCGTGCTCGACGATCAGCGCCGGCTGATCCTGCGGCGCGACCCGCCGATAGCACCGAAGAGCGGCATGGTCCGGGAGGCGGAGCTCCTGCGCGCGGCGGCGGCGGCGGGCGTGCCCGTGCCCGAGCTCGTCGACGCCAGCGACGATCCCGAGGTCCTCGGCTCCGCCTACCTCGTGATGGTCCACGTCGACGGCGAGACGATCCCTCGCAAGATCCTTCGCGACGCCGAGTACGCCGACGCCCGTCCGAAGCTGGCGCGGCAGTGCGGCGAGATCCTCGCCCGTCTCCACACGATCGATCCCGACGCCGTCGAGGGCCTCGAGGAGGTCGACCAGGTGACGCAGTACCGCGCCGTCCTCAACAGCGTCGGTCAGCCCCACCCGACCTTCGAGCTCGCCTTCCGTTGGCTCGAGGAGCACCGGCCGGACGGGAACCGGAGGACGGTCGTGCATGGTGACTTCCGCAACGGGAACGTCATCGTCGGGCCCGAGGGCGTCCGCGCCGTGCTCGACTGGGAGCTCGCCCACACCGGCGACCCCATGGAGGACCTCGGTTGGCTGTGCGTGAAGTCGTGGCGCTTCGGTGTCGACCTCCCGGTCGGAGGGTTCGGGACCTACGAGGACCTCGCGGCCGGGTACGGCGACGACGTGGACCTCGAGGCGTTGCGGTGGTGGGAGATCCTCGGGACGTTGAAGTGGGGGATCATGTGCATCATGCAGACCGTCGCGCACACCAGCGGGATGCGGCGTTCCGTGGAGCTCGCCGCCATCGGCCGCCGCGTGTGCGAGGTCGAGTGGGACCTGTTGGAGGTCTTGTCGTGACCGAGCCCCACGACATCCCGGACGCGGCGGGCCTCGTCGAGTCGGTGCGCGAGTTCCTCCAGGCGGACGTGCTCGAGTCCACCGAGGGGCGGGTCCAGTTCCACACCCGCGTGGCCATCAACGTGTTGGCGATGGTCGAGCGCGAGCTTCAGGCGGGCGCCGACCAGCTCGCGGCGCACCAGGCGGGACTGTCGGTGCTGGGGGTGGCCGACGAGCGCGAGCTGGCCGAAGCCATCCGCACGGGCGCCCTCGACGACCGCCTCGAGGAGGTGCGGGAGTTCGTCGAGGCGACCGTGCACGCCAAGCTCGAGGTTGCCAACCCGCGGTACCTCGAAGGCCCCCGGCCACCGGCATGACCCATCCCTCGGACGCCGCGCCCGAGCACCTCCATCTCGTCTCCGAGCAGGACGTCGCCGACCTCGCGGAAGGTCGCGCCGACGCGGGCTCGCTGCTGCGGATCGCCCGGCTGCTGGCGTCTTCGGCGCGCCAGGCAGGGGCGCGCGCGGTGACATCGGGCCAGTGGTTGGCGTCGACGCTGATCGACGTGGCCCCTCGCATCCCGATCCGCGACCTCTCGGTCCTCGAGGCCCAGAACGGCGGGCTCTCCGGGGCGGCCCTGGCAGGCGAGCTCATTCGGCGGGCCAGCGTCTCGTCGGCTGCCATCGGCGGCGTGTCCGGTGCGGTGATGAGTGCGGAGACGTTCGCTCCTCCAGCGTGGATCGCCATGCCCTTCGAGCTCGTCGTCGAGACGATCGCGGTCGCGGTCATCGAGCTCAAGCTCGTCGGCGAGCTGCACGAGGTGTACGGCCGTCCGGTCACGGGCACAGGAGCCGAACGGACGGTCTCTCTCGTGAAGGCGTGGGCGGAGCGTCGCGGGGTCACGGCCATGGCGCTGCGGACGCCGGGTGGGGTCGCCGACGCGCTGGGCAAGGGCACGCGAAACGAGCTCGTCCGCCTCGTGCGTCGTCGGTTGCTGGCGCGTCTGGGGCGCAACCTGTCGAGCCTCGCCCCGCTGCTCGCCGGCGCGGTCGCGGGCGCGGAGGTGAACCGCCGCGCGACCCGGAGCCTCGGCGAGGCGGTGGTACGCGACCTGGCAGCCGTAGAGTCCCCGTCGTGAGTGAGCTTCCGATCCACCCATCACCTCCGCGTCTCCGTTCACAAGCGTCCACGAGAGCGGCACGGTGAACGTCGGGATCCTGGGCGGGACCGGTCCCGCGGGCAGCGGCCTGGCGGCGCGCCTGGCCGATGCAGGTCTGGAAGTGGTCATCGGCTCCCGGACGAAGGCAAGGGCGCAGGAGGTCTGCGAGGAGCTCGCCAAGAAGTGGCCCGAGAAGTCGCTGGCCCTCGAGGCCGGCGACAACATGCGGGCGGCGTCGGCCGAGGTGGTAATCGTGGCGACGCCGTGGAACGCGGCGGCGGTGACCGTGGCTTCGGTCAGCGGCCGCATCACCGGCAAGGTCGTCATCTCGATGGCCAACGCGCTGGAGAAGGTCGGCAACGAGTTCGAACCGCTGATCCCGCCGCGAGGGTCGGTGGCCGCCCACGTCCAGGCAGCGGCGCCCGGCGCGTTGGTCTCGGCCGCATTCCAGCACCTCCCGGCGAAGGCGCTGGGTGAGCTGAACAAGCCGATCGAAGCGGACGTCCTCGTCTGCTCCGATCATCGATACGCCTTCGACGCGACCGCGGAGCTCGTCGACCTGATCCCCGATCTGCGTCCCTTGAATGCCGGCTCCCTGTCGAACGCGGCGCCGATCGAGTCGATCACGGCGGTGCTGCTCCAGCTCAACGTGCGGTACAAGACGCGCGCGGCGATCAAGCTCACCGGCATCGCCCTGCCTTGACGATGCGGCTGTACTGCACGGCGCGGCGCGAGGTCGTGCCCTTCGAGCCGGACGAGGTCGTGTCGATGTACACGTGCGGCATCACGCCGTACGACGCTGCCCATCTGGGCCACGCCGCGACCTACCTCCTCTACGACGTCCTGCAGCGGCGCCTCATCGACCTCGGCCACAAGACGCGCTGCGTGCGCAACGTGACCGACATCGACGATCCGCTGTTCGAGAAGGCCCGCCAGCTCGGGGTCTTCTACCTCGACCTCGCCGCCGAGGAGATGGCCCGCTTCGACTCGTGCATGAAGGCCCTCGACCTCCTGCCGGCCTACAGCGAGCCGCGGGCGACCTCTGCCATCCCCGACGTCCTCGGGTTCATCGGGATGGTGCTCGACTCCGGCCACGCCTACCAGGCCGGGGGGTCCGTCTACTTCGACGTCTCGAGCTTCGAGGAGTTCGGGCAGGTGTCGCACCTCGATCGGGAGACGATGCTCCATCTCGCGGCGGAGAACGGTGGCAACCCGGACGACCCGAACAAGGCCGACCCGCTCGACTTCGTCCTCTGGCAGCCCTCCGCACCCGACGAGCCCTCATGGGACTCGCTCTGGGGACCGGGACGGCCGGGATGGCACATCGAGTGCTCGGCGCTGGCGCTGCGGGAGCTCGGGACGACGACGATCGACCTGCACGGCGGGGCGACGGACCTGATCTACCCGCACCACGAGTGCGAGGCGGCGCAGTCCGAGGCGGCGACGGGACAGCCCTTCGTCCGCCACTGGCTGCACGCGCCACTCGTCTCCCTCGACGGCACGAAGATGTCGAAGTCGCTCGGCAACCTCGTGTTCGTCAGCGATCTGCTCGAGGACTGGGAGCCGCAGGCGATCCGCCTCGCGGTCCTGGCGCACCACTACCGCTCCGGTTGGGCGTGGACGGACGGGCTCATGCCCGTCGCCGCGCAGCGGCTCGAGGGCTGGCGGGCGGCGACGGCAGGTCCGGTCGAGGACGGGCTCCTCGATCGCGTTCGGGCGGCGGTGGACGACGATCTCGACACGCCGGCCGCACTGGCGGCGATCGACCGCGCGTCCGCCGCGGGTTCATCGGTGGCGGATGCGGCGGCGTTGCTCGGCGTCACCCTGTAGCTCGGTGGACCTCGACGACCTCGATCCCGATCCGATGGTGGAGTTTCGCCGGTGGAAGGAGGAGCTGTCGCCGCGGGACGATGCCGTCACGCTGGCGACGGCGTCTGCGGATGGGATGCCGAACGCCCGCACCGTGCTGGTGAAGGGCGCCGCCGGGACGGGGTTCGTCTGGTTCACGAACCGGTCGTCGGCCAAGGGTCATGAGCTCGCCGCGAACCCTCGAGCGGCGCTCGCCTTCCACTGGGAGCCGCGAGCGGTGCGGGTGGTAGGTGTGGTCGAGGTCGTGAGCGAGAGCGACTCGGACGCGTACTGGTCCGGACGGCCGAGGGGCTCGCAGCTCGGCGCGTGGGCGTCGGAGCAGTCGGTCGTCATCGCCGACCGCGGCGCGCTCGAACGCCGTCTCGCGGAGGTGACGGCGCGGTACGAGGGCGCCGATGTACCGCGCCCACCGTTCTGGGGCGGTTACCGCCTGGACCCCTCCTGGATCGAGTTCTGGCACCACCGCGACGACCGTCTCCACGACCGGATCCGGTATCGACGAGAGGGCGACGGATGGGCACGCGAGCGCTTGTCGCCGTAGTCCTCCTGGTTTTGGGCGCGCTCAGTCCGGCATACCGAACTGAGCGCGCCCGAACGGATCTGGGGACGGTGCAAGCGGTGCTGGATGCGCGGGTGGCGGCATTGGCGGCGGGGGACCGGGGGGCGTGGCTGGCGACCGTCGACGCGGACGCTCCCAAGGAGTTCCGCGAGGCGCAGGGACGCCTCTTCGACGGACTGCGGTCGGTGCCCATCGAGTCGTACCGGCTCGAAGCACGAGTCGACGACACCGGCGATCTCGGCGAGGGTCTCGGCCTGAAGTACGGCGGGCCGGTGCAGTTGCCCGAGACCCGCCAGCGGCTGCGCCTGCGGGGCTTCGACGATCGGGACAGCGTCGACAGCCTGTGGTTGACGTTCGTGCAGCGCAACGGGAAGTGGTTCGTCGGGGGTGACGACGACCTGTCTGCGGTTGGTCTCGACACCGCCCGCGGACTGTGGGACTTCGCGCCCGTCGACGTGCTGACGACCGAGCACCTGCTGACGGTGTTCCATCCCGCCCAGCGAGATCGGGCGGAGGCGCTGTCCGCCATCGCCGAGGAAGCGATCGGTGTGCTGCGATCGCGTTGGGACCAGCCGTGGTCCCAGCGCATCCCCTTGATCCTCCCGGCTGACACGGACGAGCTCGAGATGCTGTTGCAGTCGACGATCGACCTCGACAAGTTCCTGGCGTTCGTGTCGTACGGATCCGTGCGGGACGAGGGGTGGGAACCGACGGCGCCCCGCATCTACATCCAGGACCAGAACCTCTCGAAGTACGACCGGTCGTCCCAGGTGGAGACGTTGGTCCACGAGCTCTCCCACGCCGCCGGCGCACCGCTCGCGGGCCCCTTCGTCGCCGGCTGGGTCCACGAAGGCGTCGCCGACTGGATCGCCACCGGCCGCTCGACGAAGGAGCGCAAGCCGAGGGGCTCGGACGGTCGCCTGCCCCGCGACTACGAGTTCAGCACCGGGTCGCAGCCGAAGATCCTCGAGGCGTACAAGGAGAGCCGGTCCGCGATCTCGTACCTGTCGACGCGGCGTGGCGTCGCCGCCCCCACCGCGTTCTTCCGCGAGCTCGGATCGGCCCGCGTGTCGCCCGGAAACACCGACCACCAGATCGACGCCGCCCTCCGCCGCGCCACCGGCGACATCGGTCTCGCGGAGCTCGAGGCCGGCTGGGCGAAGCGCTGACCCGCACCTACCCCCCCTGGTTTTGTCAGCCGGATCCCGCCGCACGCGGCGGGATCCGGCTGACAAAACGAGCTGGGGGCGGGCGAGCCCGCCGGTAACCTGCGGCCATGTCCGACGTGATCTCCATCCGCTTGCCTGACGGTTCCTCGAGGGAATTGCCGGCCGGCGCGACCACCGGGGATCTCGCCGAGTCGATCGGCTCGAGGCTCGCCAAGGCCGCCGTCGCCGCCAACGTCGACGGCCACGAGGTCGACCTCGACACGCCCCTGCGCGACGGCGCCGAGGTGGCCATCATCACCAACAACACGCCCGAGGGAAGGCACGTCCTTCGCCACTCGACGGCCCACGTCATGGCACAGGCGGTCACGCAGCTGTGGCCCGGCGCCAAGTTCGCCATCGGCCCCCCGATCGAGGACGGCTTCTACTACGACTTCGAGCTTCCGGACGGAGCCACCTTCAATGCAGACGACCTCGAGCGCATCGAGGCGCGCATGCGCGAGATCGTCGACGCCGACCAGGCCTTCGTCCGCGAAGAGCACTCGATCGACGAAGGCATCGCCCTCTTCGCCGACCAGCCCTACAAGCGCGAGATCATCGAGGGCGTCGACGCCAGCGAAGGGGCCAGCGGCGACGGCGTCGTCACGGCGTATCGGAACAGCGGCGACTTCGTCGACCTCTGCCGGGGACCCCACGTTCCGTCGACGAAGCGCATCGGAAGCTTCAAGCTGACGAAGGTCGCGGCGGCGTACTGGCGGGGTGACGAGAAGCGTCAGCAGCTCCAGCGCATCTACGGCACGGCGTGGGAGGACGACAAAGCCCTCAAGGCCCACCTCACGATGCTTGAGGAGGCCGAGAAGCGCGACCACCGCAAGCTCGGCGTCGAGCTGGACCTGTTCAGCTTCCCTTCCGAGATCGGCAGCGGCCTTCCCGTCTTCCATCCCAAGGGCGGCACCATCCGGCGCCTCATGGAGGACTACAGCCGCCGGCGCCACGAGGCCGCCGGCTACGAGTTCGTGAACACACCCCACATCTCGAAGTCGACGCTGTTCGAGACGTCCGGGCACCTCCAGTGGTTCGCCGACGGCATGTACCCGCCCATGGAGATGGAGGGCGCGACCTACTACGCCAAGCCGATGAACTGCCCGATGCACACGCTGATCTTCCGCAGCCGCGGCCGCTCGTATCGAGAGCTCCCACTGCGGCTCTTCGAGTTCGGGTCGGTGTACCGCTTCGAGAAGTCGGGCGTCGTGCACGGGCTCACTCGCGTCCGCGGCATGACGATGGACGACGCCCACATCTACTGCACGCGCGACCAGATGGCAGGGGAGCTCGAATCGCTGCTGACGTTCGTCCTCGGCCTCCTGCGCGACTACGGGCTCGATGACTTCTACCTGGAGCTCTCGACCAGGCCCGAGGGCAAGGCGGTCGGGACGGACAAGGAGTGGGAAGAGGCCACGGAGACACTGCGGCGATCGGCATCGGGGATGGGCCTCGAGCTGGTGATGGACGAGGGGGGTGGCGCCTTCTACGGCCCGAAGATCTCGGTGCAGGCCAAGGACGCCATCGGCCGGACGTGGCAGATGTCGACGATCCAGCTGGACTTCCAGACGCCGAAGCGCTTCGGGATCGAGTTCAATGCCGCCGATGGCACCCGGCAGGAGCCGATCATGATCCACCGCGCGCTGTTCGGCTCGGTCGAGCGGTTCTTCGGTGTCCTCACGGAGCACTACGCCGGCGCCTTCCCGGCGTGGCTCGCGCCGGTGCAGGTCCGCGTGCTCGGGGTCCGCAACGACCATGACGATCACGCGGCCAAGCTCGTCGCCCAGCTCAAGGCCGAAGGGTTCCGCGTGGACGTGGTGGAGGCGGACGAGCCCCTCGGTGCCCGCATCCGCAAGGGGAAGCTCGAGAAGCTGCCGTACATCCTCGTCGTCGGTGACGACGACGTCGCCGACGGGACGGTGGGGGTGAACGTGCGCGGCAGTGATCGGCCCGAGCGGGGCGTCAGCGTCGACGACTTCATCGAGCGGCTCCGTCACGAAGCGGTGCCGCCGGACTTCGCCACCGCGTGACGCTCGAGCGGCTCTGGGCCGGGTGGCGCCGCGTTCTGGGCGGGCTCCTCGACCTCTACGGTCGAGCAGCCCGCCCAGAAACGTTTGCGGAGACGCATGGGTGGAGTGGGACGTGACGCTCGAGCGGCTCTGGGCCGGATGGCGGACGGAGTACGTCGCCTCCTCAGGCGGTGCCGGACCCGGTGACGAGGGTTGCGTGTTCTGTCGCATCCTCGGTAGCGACGAGTCCGATGAGGCAACCAAGGTCGTGTGGCGCGGCGACGGGATCGTCGCGCTCCTCAACGCATATCCCTACACGAGTGGCCACCTGATGGTGATGCCCGTGCGCCACGTCGGCGAGCTCGAAGATCTCGGAGACGACGAGGCGCCGCGGCTGTGGGCGGCGGTGACCTCGGGTGTCCGAGCGCTGAAGACCGCCTACCGGCCCGAGGGAATCAACGTCGGCGCCAACCTCGGACGGGCGGCGGGTGCGGGCGTCCCCGGGCACTTCCACGTCCACCTGCTGCCCCGTTGGAACGGCGACACGAACTTCATGACGAGCGTCGCCGAGGCGCGCGTCCTGCCCGAGAGCCTCGACGCGACGTGGGAGAAGTTGCAGGAGGCGTGGCCGACCGGTTCTTGACGACGTCGGGGTTGTAGCAGACGCCCTTCATCCCGAGCATCTGCGCGGGCACGCACTTGTTGGAGTTCACGCACCGCCCGGGATCGTGGACGTCGCCGTCGTCGTCGAGGATCCGACGGGCGAGGTCGGGCTCGGCGTAGAACGGCCGTCCGATGCCGACGAGATCGGCTTGGCCGGCGTCGAGAATGCCGCGCACCTCCTCCGTCGTCCGGATCCCACCGACGGCGAACACGGGGATCGACACCCGCGTCTTGGCGGCGGTGAACAGCGACCTGTTCCACACGGGCTCGAACGGCGCCCGCTTCCCGCCCACCCACGAGCCCGCCTTGATGACACCCCTGCGCAACCGGCGCGGCGACGCACGCAAGAACCGATCGGCCATCGCCCGGTTCGTCCAGAGCGAGTCCGGGACGCCACCCCGTGAGAGCGTCGTGTCCGGGAAGACCGACACCCCGACCGGCGTCACCGCGTCGAAGCCCCACTCCTCGACGAGCTCGCACAAGCGGAGCGCTTCGTCGACCGACGAGTGCCGCCCGAGCAAGGGCGGACCGGTCTCGGCCGGGACCTTCACGGTGCACGGGTAATCGGATCCCGCGGCACTGGCGACCGCCGAACGGATCAGCCGGAGCACCGAAGCCCGCTTCTCCAACGATCCGCCGAACTCGTCGTCGCGGGTGTTGTAGAACGGCGACAGGAACTGGTCGAGGAGCTTGGCGTTCGCCGAACCGAGCTGGATGCCGTCGTAGCCGGCCTCGCGAGCCCACGTCGCCACCTCGCCGTACTTCACCGCCATCGCCCGTACCTCGTCCGCCGTGAGCACGTGGACGGGTGTCCCGGCGACGGCGGCCCGCAGGAACCACGGCAGGGGAGCGGCGGCCAACAGCGGCCCCACTCGCCGCGATGCGTACGGCTCGTGCCACGCTTCCATCGCGTAGATCCCGCCGTGGCCGATCTGCAGGAAGATCGAAGCGCCCTCGGCATGGACCGCGTCGACCATCGGCGCCAGCCGGAGCACCTTGTCCCGCGTGTCGACCAGCGTCATCCCCGGCGATGTTCGGCCCTCCGGGAACAGGCAGGACGAACCCTGGATGATGAGGCCGACGCCGTGCCGGGCGTTCTCGACGAAGTGCTTCGCATAGACGGACGCGGCGTCGTCACCGTCACCGGCCCCCTCGAGGACCGGCGCCCGGTAGAGCCGGTTGCGGATCGTGGCCCCGTTGATCCGCAACGGCGAGTCGAGGATGCTCAGGCCGGCGCCCCTTCGTCCACCCGCTGCGCCGCCGACATCTGCGCGATGTCGTCGATCTCCTCGGTCGTGAAGCCGGCCATCTCACGGAACCTGCGGGCGAGGACGATCGACGCCTCCGCGCCCTCACCGCGGATGCCGCGGAAGTTGAAGAGATCGTCGACCGTGCGCTGGAACTCAAGGGCCCGCGCTCGCCGGTCGGGGTCGCCCTCGGTGACGGTGCGGAGCCACTGCGAACCCATCTTCACGTGGGTGACCTCGTCGGCGAGCATCCAGTCCTCGCAGAACGCGAGGACGGGATCGCTCATGGCGCGCCCGAAGTCGCGCATCGTCGTGAACACGTCGATGGCGAGGCCTTCCAGCGCTCGGTTGACGCCGGCGAGGCGGAAGACCGGATCGTCGTGGCACGCCGCCTCGAACAGCGTCACCGCCTCGGCGTACTCGCCGATCTCGATCCCCATGTGCTCGTTGAGCTTGCAGGAGATCTCGCAGTGACGTGCCTCGTCCCAACACTGCCTGGCCATGTCGAGCTTGAGCTCGAGGGGGACGTCGGCCGGCGCGTCGTAGTCCCACGCCGTGCGGCCCGCACCCTCGAGGGCCTGGATCTCGCCGACGAAGATGCCGTGCATCTGGCGGCGGGCGCGATCGGCGACCTCGAGGCTCGTCGGGTCCATCCGGCGCTCGTCGCCGACCGGTCGGGGGTCGCTGAAGCGCTCGACGGTGGTGATCCGGTTGAACCGGGAGTCCCGCGCGAGGGACTCGGGGTGGATGTGCCGCTTCATGGAGCCACGGTACCGTCGGCCATGATGTCGGTGTGGCTCCGACCCCGCCCGACCACGACGACGAACATCGCGACTCGCTCCCCGAGGACCTCGACGCGTCGGGCTTCGTCGGGCCGTACACGTTCCCGGACAACAAGCGCCGCCGCATCCCCGGGCTGACCTACGTCGCCGCGGGCTCGGCGCTCGTGATCCTGTTCGTCGCCCGGGGTGACGGCGTCCTCGTCAACAAGGGCCTCTTGGCAGTGGGTGTGGCCCTCCTCGCCATCGGCCTCTACCACCTCGCGGCGGGCTATCCGCTGAAGGTCGACCAGACCGACGCCCTGGCCGCCGCCGGACGCGAGGTCGGCTTCGCCGTCGGCCACGCATCGGCCCAGCTCGGGTGGCGGGGCCTCCGCAGCCGACCGACGTGGCGGCTCCTGCTGTACTCGGCGGAGGACCCACCGGCGCAGCGCGGGCTGGTCCTCGTCGACGGGGTCGACGCGACCGTCGTCGCCCACTTCGTCGAGGACAACCCTGAGGACTGGTCAGAGTTCACCGCCGACCAGCGCAAGACGACCGCCTCGTAGAACGGCTCAGTCGCGCTTCATCGCCACCTTGTCGTAGAGGTGGGAAGGGAGCACGTCGTAGTGGTCGTGCCGGAGGGTGAACCGGCCGCGCCCGCCGGTCAGCGACCGGAGGTCCACTGCGTAGCGCCCCAACTCGGACGTCGGCACCATGGCGATGATGACGGAGTCGCCCTGGTTGCCCGCCTCCGTGCCCTGCACGCGGCCGCGCCGAGAATTGAGGTCGCCCATCACGTCGCCCTGATGGGTCGCGGGCACCATCACCTCGAGCAACGAGATCGGCTCGAGGATGACCGGCGAGGCCTTCGCCATCGCCTCCTGGAAGCCGAGCGACCCGGCCATCTTGAACGACATCTCCGACGAGTCGACCGAGTGGTACTTGCCGTCGTAGAGCGTGACCTTCACGTCGACGACCGGATGCCCGTAGTGGCCACCGCGGGACATCGTCTCGGCGATGCCCTTCTCGACGGCCGGGATGAACTGACGGGGAATGGCGCCGCCGACGATCGAGTCGACGAACTGGAAGCCCTCGCCCCGCTCGACCGGCTCGATGCGGATCGACGCCACGCCGTACTGCCCGTGGCCGCCGGCCTGCTTCTTGTACTTGCCCTCCGCCTCGGCCGTCCCCGTGATCGTCTCCCGGTACGGCACCCGCACGTCCTCGGTGACTACCTCGACGCCGAACTTCCGCTGCAACCGCTCGAGCGCGATCGCCAGGTGGGTCTCGCCCATCCCCGCCAGCAGCGTTTGGTGCGTCTCGTCGTCCCGACGGACGGTGAGCGACCCGTCTTCGTCCTGCAACCGGTGCAGCGACGTCATGAGCTTGTCCTCGTCGCCCTTCGACTTCGGGGCGATGGCGATCGTCAGCACGGGCGGCGGCGGGCTCCCGATGGCGATCGTCACCGGCGTCCCCTTGGGCGCCAACGTGTCGCCGGTGCGGGTGTCGGCGAGCTTGGCCACCGCCGCGAAGTCGCCCGCCGGCACCTCGTCGACCGGCACCTGGTCCTTCCCGCGCAAGGTGAAGAGCGTGTGCAGACGTTCGTCCCCGTGGGTCCGCGGGTTCGTCAGCACCGTGTCGTGGCCGACCGTCCCGGAGAGCACCTTGAACAACGACACCTTCCCGACGTGACGGTCGACGATCGTCTTCCAGACGACGGCCAGCGGCTGTCCCGCAGGATCGCACGGGATCTCGTGAAGGTCGGATTGCCCGTTCGCCACGGAGGCGGGGACCTCGGCCTGGGCCGGCGGACGGTCGAGGGGCGACGGACCGATCTCGCAGATGAACTTGGCCAGTCGATCAACGGCCACATCCTTGAGCGCCGAACCGCAGATGACCGGGAAGACCGTTCCCGACAGGACCCCCTTGGCGAGCGTGTCCTCGAGCTCCTTCGGCGACGGGACCTCGCCCTCGAGGTAGCGCTCCATCAGCGCGTCGTCCGCCTCGACGATCCCCTCGACGAGCGCATCGTGGACCTCGTGCTCGTGGTCGACGAGCTCGGCGGGGATCGGCTCGTCGTGGTGGTGGCCCTGTTCGTCGTCGTAGACGATCGCCGTGTCCGTCAAGAGGTCGGCGACTCCGTGGAACGCTCCCTCCTCGCCGATGGGAAGCTCCAGCGGCGCCACCCCGCGCCCGAACGCGTCCTGCAGCTGCGCCAGGACGCGCTCGAAGTCGGCGCGCTCGCGGTCCTCCTTGTTCACGAAGATCATGCGGGGGATCCCCAGTCGATCGGCCATCCGCCACACGATCTCGGTCTGGACCTCGACGCCTTCGACGGCGCTGACGACGAACACCGCGAGGTCCGCGACCTGGAGCGCGGCGGCGACCTCGGGCAGGAAGTCGGCGTAGCCGGGGCAGTCGAGGAGGTTGATCTTGTGGCCTTCGTGCTCGAACACCGCCAAGGACGTGGCCACCGAGATGCGCCGCTTGATCTCTTCGGGGTCGAAGTCACAGGTCGAGGTCCCGTCCTCGACGCGCCCCTGACGGTTCAGCGCTCCCGACGTGAACAGCAGCGCCTCGGCCAGCGTCGTCTTCCCCGATCCGCCATGGCCGACGAGGGCGACGTTGCGGATCTGGGCCGAGGGATAGCTGTGCAAGGCAGGAGCCCCTTCCTCTGTGGCATCCGTCACAAGACGGCATGACCGAGCCTACCGAGGTGTTGCGGTACCTTGGAGGGGGTCCCGTTCCCCTTGAGGAGCCCAGGAGATCGATGTTCGACGGACGTTGGCGGACGGCAGTGGACGCGGGGGTCAAGCCCGTGGGAACCGCCATCCGCAAGACCGGGATCAGCGCCGATCACCTGACCGCCACCGGCCTGGTGATGGCCGGCGCCACCGCGGTCGTCATCGGGTCCGGCCACCTCTTCGTCGGGCTCGTGCTGCTCGGGCTGGCGGCCATCCCGGACCTGCTCGACGGTGCGGTGGCCAAGGCATCCGGGACCTCCTCGCAACGCGGCGCCTTCTTCGACTCGGTCTCGGACCGTGTCACCGATTCGCTCGTCCTCGGTGGCATCGCCTGGCACTTCGCCGTCCACCGTGGCGGGCTCGCCCCGATGCTGCCCTTCGCCGTACTCGGCGCGTCGACGCTGGTCTCCTACGAGCGGGCCAAGGCCGAATCGTTGGGCTACGACGCCAAGGGCGGGATCATGGAACGGGCCGAGCGCATCATCGCCCTCGCTGTCGGACTCGCCTTCCCGGTGCTGCTCGCGCCGGTCCTGTGGTTCATGCTGGCGGCGACGCTCTTCACGGCGATCCAGCGCTTCGTCAAGGTGTGGAAGCAGGCGAGCGTCGAGTTGCCCGAGAAGTCCGAGCGTCCCTCGAGCGAGCTCACGGAGCGGTGGCGCGCCTGGCGCGAGACCACCGGTTCGCGGTCGGTCACCGAGTGGCGTGGCTCGAGCGCCCGCGGCTCCGTGCGTGATCGTCGCCGCCGCGCCCGCAGGACCTGGCCCGCCTCCGACGCGACGGCGAAGTCGCGCCGGGTGGGCGGCCGCAGACCCTGAGCTCCTTCGGGGAGCGGGCGGCGGTCCTCGGCTACAAGGCCGGCTCCTCCATCGCCAACGCCCTGCCCGCTCCGGTGGCGAAGGCGGTCGCTCGCGGCCTCAGCGTTCCCTTCGCCCTCGGCCTCCGCGGACGCCGGCAGATGATCGCTCGCCACCTCCAGCGGGTCTACGGCGGGGCGCTGTCGGGCTGGGAGCTCGAGCGCAAGATCCAACAGGCGTTCGACTCCTACGCCCGGTACTGGATGGAGTCGTTCCGGCTGTCGCACACGGATCGGCTGCGACTCGAAGCC
This sequence comes from Acidimicrobiales bacterium, assembly GCA_035525495.1. Classification (GTDB taxonomy): domain Bacteria; phylum Actinomycetota; class Acidimicrobiia; order Acidimicrobiales; family CADCTF01; genus DATLED01. The sequence continues at coordinate 40,656 of DATLED010000029.1, forward strand.
GGGATGTCATGGGAGGGCGTGGGCCACGTCGAGGACGGACTCGCGGCCGGCAACGGCGTGATCATGGCGCTGCCTCACCTCGGCGGCTGGGACTTCGGTGGCGCCTGGTTCGCCACCGCCGGCTACCCGGCGACCGTCGTCGTGGAGACGCTGGAGCCGCCCGAGCTCTTCGAGTGGTTCGCCGACTTCCGCCGTAGCCTCGGTCTGACCGTCGTGCCCCATGGTCCGAAGGCGGGGACGGCGGTGCTCGCGGCGTTGAAGCGCAACGAGCTGGTCGGGTTGGTCTGCGACCGCGACCTCGAGCGCAACGGCATCGAGGTCGACTTCTTCGGAGAGCGCACGACGCTGCCAGCGGGTCCAGCGACGTTGGCGTTGAGGACCGGCGCCGTGCTGTTGCCGACGGCGGTGTACTTCGAGGGCGCGGGTCACCACGGCATCGTTCGTCCGCCGATCGACGCGACCCGTTCCGGCGATGGGCTGCGGGCCGATGCCGCCCGCATCACGCAGGTCCTGGCCGACGAGCTCGAGGCGCTGATCCGCCGCGCCCCCGAGCAGTGGCACCTGCTGCAACCCAACTGGCCCAGCGACTACGAGTTGCTGAGCTGAGTTGACGGCCTCGCTCTGCGTCGCTGGCGCTCCTTGCCGCTCGGCGCGGCGCTCGTCGCTGGCGCTTCCCTCGTACCGATCGCGGCGAACGTGGGGTCACGAGCTCGCCGGTGCCGCTCCCCAAGACACGCCGATCCCGCCGAGGCGGTCGGCGCCGTAGCGGGCGATCTCCTTGCCGAGGTCGAGGGGACGGATCGACGACTTGCCGGCGAGGACGGCGTCATCGAGCAACGCGGCGGGGACGACCCAGCAGACCTCGAACTGGATGCCGTCGGGGTCCTTGGCGTAGAGCGACTTCGTGGAGCTGTGGTCGCTGGCGCCGACGAGGGCGCCGGCCTGCGCAAGCCGTTCCTGCAGCCGCTCGAGCTCGGCGAGCGTGTCGACCTCCCACGCGAGGTGGTACAGCCCGACGGTCCCGGCCCCTGCGGGGGAAGCGGCGGCGTCGTCCCCGATACTGAACAGTCCGAGGTCGTGGTCGTTCGTCGACCCCCCGGCGCGGAGGAAGACGGCACCAGGCATCTCCATCACCTTCACGAACCCCATCACGTCTCCGTAGAACTCGGCGCTGCGGTCGGCGTCCCGGACGAAGAGCACGGCGTGGTTCAAGCGGGTGACGTTCATGACCCGCGCAACATCGTTGATGACGCAACCATTCCGCCGAAGCGAGGCCTCCGACGCGGTGACCGCTACCGTGAGCGGACCATGCGCATCGCCCAGGTCTGCCCCTACAGCCTCACGCCACCGGGCGGCGTGCAGGCTCAGGTGCTGGGACTGGCCCGGTCGATGCGCTCGCTCGGCCACGAGGTCCGCGTCCTGGCGCCGTGCGACGGGCCGCCGCCGGACGCGGGCGTCACCCCGCTCGGCAAGTCGGTCCCGCTGGCCGCCAACGGCAGCGTCGCACCGATCGCGCCGGACCCTGCGTGCGCGCTCCGCACGATCCGGGCGCTGCGGGACGAGGAGTTCGACGTCGTGCACCTCCAGGAGCCGCTCGTTCCCGGACCGACTGTGACGAGCCTGCTCGTGAGCGACCGCCCGGTCGTCGGCACGTTCCACCGGGCCGGTGCCAGCGCCGCCTATGCCGCCTTTCGCCCGATCGCCAAGGGCCTCGCCAACCGGCTGGCCATGCGGTGTGCCGTCTCCGAAGATGCCCGGGCCACCGCCGTCGAGGCCGTCGGCGGCGAGTACGAGCTCGTGTTCAACGGCATCGAGGTCGACCGTTTCGCCAAGGCGGACGAGATCACCGTCGACGGGCCGTCGATCCTGTTCCTCGGTCGCCACGAGCCGCGGAAGGGACTGGTCACGCTCCTCGAGGCGCTGGCCCACCTCCCGGGCGACGTGCGGCTCCTGGTCGCGTCGGACGGTCCCGAGACGTCGGAGCTGCGGAGCCGGTTCTCCGCCGACCCCCGGATCGAGTGGCTCGGACGGATCACCGACGAGGAGAAGGCGGGCTACCTCCGCGGCGTCGATGCGTTCTGTGCGCCGTCGATCGGGGGCGAGTCCTTCGGTGTGGTGCTGCTCGAGGCGATGGCGGCCTCCGCGCCCATCGTCGCCAGCGACCTGCCGGGATATCGGAACGTCGCCAACCCGGACGTCCACGCCCTGCTCGTCCCGCCCGGCGACCCGCGAGCCTTGGCGGCGTCGTTGACCCGCGTCCTGGAGGACGGAGCGCTGCGGCGACGACTCGTGGAAGCGGGTGACGCGCGAGCCAACGAGTTCTCGATGGATCGGTTGGCCGAGCGCTACCTCGATCTGTACGCGGGCATCACGGGCTGACCCGCACCTCGACGATCACTCGGTTCGGGGACGACTCGGTCCGAACCTTGAACGGCGCCTTCGTTCCGAGGCCGAGCACCCACTCGAGGTTGGCCTCGAAGTCGCCTGTGCGGACGACGTCGAGGACCGTGCGGGTGGCGAGGTCGAGCCTCGTCGGTCCGGTGTAGACCTGCCGGCCCTCCCCGGCGAGGTCGAAACCCGATGCGGGTTCGAAGTGCACCTGCAGCACCGACTCGCCGTCGACGGTGACCTCCTCGCCGGAGCCGTCCTGGATGACGGGACGGTCAACGAAGCCCACCCGGTAGCCGGGGAGATCGCCCTCGAAGGTGAAAATGACGCGGTCGACGTCGCCCGCGGCGGTGGCGCCGACGTCCTTCAGGAGACCGCGCTTCTCCGGCGGCGTCGACACGGTCGTCGTGGCGAACCCTGCGGCCCCCGTCGTCGTGGAGCTCGTGGCGGCGGGCGTGGTCGTCGTGGTGGTGGTGGCGCCGGTCTCGACTGCCGGCGGGTCGTCGGCGCAGGCGCCGATCGACGCGACGGCGATCAGGACCACGACGAGCCGGCGCATCCCCGAACCGTAAACGCGAACGAGGGCTCCCCGCGGGGAGCCCTCGTTGACTTCGGTTCGCTTCGGTGATGAAGCCGCTCACCTGGCGGCTGCTCGCTGGTGCTCCGGACGGCGACCTAGTCGCGGTTGATGCGGATCGGGCGCAGCTCGGGGGTGCGGGTGAAGCGGCGAACGGCCAGTGCCAGAACGGCGGCGAGGCCACCGAGGAGCAGCAGGTCGTTGCCGCCACCGGTGCGGGGCAGTGACGGGGTACCGGACCCGGGGGCGCCTGTCGTCGTCGCACTGACCCGGAAGTCGGAAGCCGACAGCACCGAGGCGATCTGCACCTTGGCCGGTGACGTGAGGGCGCTGGCGGCCAGGTTCAGCGAGCCGGCGAGGTCGTTCATGAGGCTGGACACGGCGGGCACGGGGACGCTGGAGGCCGCCAGCTTCTCGGCCACGGACACCTGGTCGGTGACCGTCTTGACGATCGCCGCCAGGTTGGCCGGCGGGGTCACCGTGGCCGATGCGGCGGTGATGCCGGCGCGGCTGCGGGTGTAGCCACCCTCGTTGACGACGCTCGTCACCTGGTCGAGCACGGAGACCTTGACGAGACCGGCGAGGTCCGGGCTGACGATGCCGAGGACCGAGGCGAGCTTGTCGTTGATGGTGCTCACCGCGGCGTTGACGGTGGCGGCGGACTTCAGCAGGTCGACGCCCGGGAGCTCGAGCCCACCGATGAAGATCTTGCCGATCTTGCCGTCGACCGAGGCGACCGAGCCGTCGACCGTGTCGACGGCCTTGGTCGTGACGCTGACGTCCACGCCCTGGAGGCGCAGCAGCGCCAGGCCGTCGAGCGCCGAGAGACCGCTGGCCAGCAGGCCGTTGATCAGCGCCTGGAGCTGGGCGACGAGCGCCTGGACCGTGGCGACCGCATCGGACACCGTCTGCGTCGCGGAGGGCAGCGCGATGGTGACCCCGCTCACGGAGCCGACGTTGCCGAGCAGCGTCCCGGTGGAGGCGTCGATGGCGTTGGTGATGTCGCTGGTCACCTCTGGGGCCAGGGCGATCGTGGCATCGAGGTCGGCGATGGCCCCGTTGAGCGCGCTGACCGCCTGCGCCAGCGTCGTCGTCCCGCTGGGCAGCGGGAGGCCGATGTGGGCCGCCAGGCCGTCGACCAGCGCGATGACCTGCGCGGGGGTGAGCTCGGCCAACGGCAGGCCGAGACCCTGCAGGAGCGACCCGAGATCGAGCACCGTGACATCGTTGACCGAGGCGCCGCGGGTGGCGCTCGACGAGGCGGCCGAGGTGGCCGAGTCGAGGTTCGACTTGAGCGAACCGAGGGCGACGAGCCCGCCGACGGCCTTGATGTCGGTGAGGGAGGCGTTCAGCCCCGAGGAGGCAATGCCCTCGTTCAACGTCGCCGTCAGCCGGCCGGCATCGATGCCGCCCGACAGGACAGGGGCGAGCGCCGCCGGGATCCCGAGGAGAGATCCGATCGGTGAGGCCGCGATCGGGACCTCGGTCGTCCCGTCGCTGCGGGCCTCGAAGACGCCCTGGGTCAGATTGATCGGGTTGCTCGGCAAGATCGCCGTCTTGGCGGTGATGGCGGTGAGCTTGCTGTAGGCGCCCGCAGGGGCGACGGCGGAGTCGATCGTCGAGCGGGCCTCTTCGCCGAGGAGGAGGAGATCGAGCAGGTGGCCGCTCTCACCGAGCTGCGCGGTGAGCACCTTCGTCGAAGTGAGAGAGGTGCCGACGCCGGCAGCCTGAGCGGCGGCCGGGCCGGTGAAGGCACCAGCGGCGATGACGGTGGTCGCCAGGGCAGCGGCGATCGGACGAAACAGACGCATGAGATTTGGCCCCCAGGGCTCTTGCCGGATGATTGGAGTTCACGAAACGACAGAATCGGCTCGAAAGCCATGGTTCGCCCGGACCATTTCCCCTGGCCGGAAGTGACTAGTTCTCGGCAGGTGCCGCGGGGGTCTGTAGCGCGGGTGGGATACTTCCCGGGTGCTCGTGCTCGCCGTGCTGGTCGGCCTGGTCGTCCTCGGGGGCGTGATCGTCGGAGCCACCTACAACGGACTCGTCAAGCGCCGCAACCGCATCGAGAACTCGTGGGCGCAGGTCGACGTCCAGCTGCAGCGCCGCTACGACCTCATCCCCAACCTCGTGGAGACGGTCAAGGCCTACGCCGCCCACGAGCAAGCGGTGTTCGATCAGGTGACCCGGGCGCGCGCCGACGCCATCGCCGCCAAGGGACCCTCCGAGCAGGCCTCAGCCGAGAACGTGCTCACCGGCGCGTTGCGTTCGGTGTTCGCGGTGGCCGAGGCCTATCCGGACCTGAAGGCGAACGAGAACTTCGTCGCGCTGCAGTCCGAGCTGTCGGCGACGGAGGACAAGATCGCCTACGCGCGGCAGTTCTACAACGACACGGTGCTGGCCTACAACACCCGGATCCAGACCTTCCCCGCGCTGTTCGTCGTCCGTTCGATGGGCTTCGCGGCCAGGGAGTACTTCGAGGCGGACGAAGGCGGCCGCGGCAGCGTAAAGGTCGAGTTCTGACCGCCTTGGCCTCCACGACGACGGATCGGTTCCAGCCCCGCGTCGACGCCAATCGGCGACGCGCCCGCGTGTTGCTCGGCGGCGTCGGCGCGGCGACGTTCGTCGTGGTGTGGCTCGTCTTCGCCGTCATCGGCGTTCCGCTGGTCGGCGTCGTGGTGGCGGTGGGGTCGGCCGTCGGAGCGGTCCTCGCCCTCGACCGCTCCGCCGACGACTACGCCCTCACCCGCGTCGGCGCGACCCCGGCCGATCCGCTCGTGCACGCGCGGTTCCACAACGTCGTCGAAGGACTGTGCGTCGCCGCGGGTCTCCCGAAGCCGTTGCTCAACGTGCTCGAGGACGAGGCCCTGAACGCCCTCGCCCTCGGCCGCGACCCGAGGACGGCGGCGCTGGTCGTGACGTCCGGCCTCCTCGAGAAGCTCACCCGCATCGAGCTCGAGGGCGTCCTCGCCCACGAGCTGTGCCACATCAAGGCGCTCGACACGTTGGTGTCGACGATCGCCATCGGCACAGTGGGGCGAGTCGCCCCCCGGCTCGTTCCGAAGGTCGTCGGCGGGCCCCGCGAGGCGCTCGCCGATGTCACCGGCGTGGCCCTCACCCGCTACCCTCCAGGGCTGATCTCCGCGCTGGAGAAGGTCCGGGACGATCCTTGCGAGCTGGGTTCTCCAAATCCGGCGATCGCCCACCTCTGGATCGATGCTCCAGCGACCGACCCTCTTTGTCCGCCCCTCGAGGAGCGCATCCAGGCGCTCCGGGAGCTCTGATGTCATGACCCGCACTTCCCGACCCCTCCACGTCGCTGCCGCGCTGTTGGCGACGATCGCACTCACCGCCGCATGTGGTGGTGGCGACAAGAAGAAGGCCGCCACCAAAGCGACCACCACGACCGTCACGCCGACAACGGCGGTGGCCACGCCCGCAGGAGCACCGCTCACCGGCGTCGGAGGCGGCGACGCCGCACGGCTCGGACGGCCCGCGCTGATCGTCAAGATCGACAACGCGCCCAACGGCCGCCCTCAGGCCGGCCTCAACCAGGCCGACGTGGTCTTCGAGGAAGGCGTGGAGGGCGGGATCACGCGCTTCGCCGTCGTGTTCCACTCCCAGGACGCCGACGAGGTCGGCCCCGTGCGCTCCGCCCGCACGACGGACATCCTCATCGCCTCGGCTCTGAACAAGCCCCTGTTCGCGTGGTCGGGGTCGAACGCCGACTTCGTGAAGCTCGTGCGCGCCGCGCCGCTCACCGACGTCGGCGTCGACGTCAAGGGAGGTGCCTACACCCGCAAGAGCGGCCGGCCGAACCCTTACAACCTGTTCGCCTCGATGGCGAAGCTCTATGAGGGCACGCAAGGCTCGGCCCCGCCGGCGCTGTTCACCTACCGCGCCGACGGCGAAGCATCCGCCGGCGACCCGACCGGTGGCGTGCACCTGCAGTGGAAGGACAAGGTCCAGACGCTCGTCGACTGGAAGTGGGACGCGGCCGGCGGAGCGTGGACGCGCACGGAGAACGGCACTCCGCACGTCGACGCTGCGGGCACGCAGGTGACGGCCAAGAACGTGCTCGTCCAGTTCACCACCTATCACGACACCGGCTACCGGGACCGCTCGAACACCTTGGTCCCCGAGGCCGACCTCGTCGGGGAGGGCGACGCCTGGCTCCTCGCCGACGGCAAGGTCGTCAAGGGCAGGTGGAAGAAGGCGGACGCGAACGCCGTGACGACGTTCGTCGACGGCGCGGGGGCGCCGTTGAAGCTCACACCGGGCCAGACCTGGGTCGAGCTGCCGAAGCCTGGCGACGGGAAGCTTCTGTAGTGCTTTCACGGAAGGTCTTCGCCGGCTTCGTCGCGGGCGCGCTCCTCCTTGGGGCGTGTGGCGAGCAGAAGGAGACGGCGACCGAGAAGGCCGCCGACCTGGTCGCCGATGAAGAGGCGCAGGAGACGACCACCACGGCCGCTTCCAAGGTGATGGCCCCGTTGAGCGGGCTCCCGGTCGACGACGACGCGGCCAGGCGTCCGGCCTTGAGCATCAAGGTCGACAACTCCCCGTCGGGGCGTCCGCAGGCCGGGCTCGAGAAGGCCGACCTCATCGTCGAGGAGAAGGTCGAGGGCGGCGTGACCCGCTTCATCGCCATCTTCCAGAGCCAGGAATCCGAGCTCGTCGGTCCGATCCGCTCGTTGCGGACGACCGATCGCCCCGTCGTCTCCGCCTTCCGTGGGGTCTTCGCCTTCTCCGACGGCGTCGCGTTCACCTTGAACCGGCTCAAGGGCGCGCCGGTCGTCACGGTCACCGAGCACGACGACGCCTCGGCGTTCGTGAACCCGAAGGGTCGCAAGCGTCCCTTCGCCACGTTCGCGGCGACGGCCCGCCTGCGCAAGGAAGCCGGGTCGGCCGCGCAGCCGCCCGCCGCCGCCTTCCCGTTCCTCGCCGACGGCGAAGCGTTCGCGCCAGCGGGAGCCACGCCCGCCGCCAGCGCGCGCATCGACTACGGCGGGAGGACCAGTGGCTCGTTCGACTGGGACGCGGCGACGGGCACCTGGCAGCGGTCGAGCAACGGCCGGCCCCACCTGCTGGTCGACGGCACCCGCCTCGCCTTCACGAACGTCGTCATCCAGAAGGTCGGCTACCGCAGGGTCGGCTACAACGACTCGTCCAGGTTCCCGGTCGAGGAGGCCGTGGTCGTGGGAGAGGGCGAGGCCATCGTCCTGTCGGCAGGCAAGCAGGTGAAGGCCAAGTGGTCGAAGCCGTCGAACGAAGCGATGACCACGTTCACGGACGCTGCAGGTGCGCCCATCAAGCTGCTCGCCGGCCCGACGATGATCGCGCTCGCCCCCAGGTCGGAGCCCGTCTCCGTCACCTGACCGCCGGTTCAGGTTGCGGGACGAGTCGCACAAACGAGTTCGGGTCGCACCGTCCCGGCCCGTAGACTCGCGCCATGGCCGACTCCGCTCCTGACACCCGCCGCACCGGCACCGACCGCGTCAAGCGGGGTCTCGCCGAGATGCTTCGTGGCGGCGTCATCATGGATGTGGTCGACGCAGAGCAGGCGAAGATCGCCGAGGAGGCGGGCGCGGTGGCGGTGATGGCATTGGAGCGCGTCCCGGCCGACATCCGACGCGACGGCGGTGTCGCCCGCATGAGCGACCCGGCGCTCATCGAGGGGATCAAATCGGTCGTCACGATTCCTGTCATGGCCAAGGCCCGCATCGGTCACTTCGCCGAGGCGCAGGTACTCGAGGCGCTCGGCGTCGACTACGTCGACGAGTCCGAGGTGCTGACGCCCGCCGACGAGCTCCACCACATCGACAAGTGGGCCTTCACCGTCCCCTTCGTCTGCGGCGCCACCAACCTCGGTGAGGCGCTGCGGCGCATCAGCGAGGGTGCGGCGATGATCCGGTCCAAGGGCGAGGCCGGAACGGGTGACGTCGTGCACGCCGTGCGCCACCTTCGACAGATCCTCGGCGACATCAAGCGCATCGGCCAGGCCGACTCCGCCGAGATCTACGGCTGGGCCAAGAACCTCCAGGCGCCCGTGGGGCTCGTCCAGGAGATCGCCGAGTCCGGCAAGCTGCCCGTACCCATGTTCTGTGCAGGCGGCATCGCCACCCCGGCGGACGCCGCGCTGGTCATGCAGCTCGGCGCCGAGTCGGTGTTCGTGGGCTCGGGCATCTTCAAGAGCGAGAACCCGGCCCGCATGGCCCGCGCCGTCGTCGAGGCGACCACGCACTTCCGCGACGCGGCGATCGTGGCCAAGGTGTCGCGGGGGCTGGGCGACGCCATGCGGGGTCAGGACGCCAACACGGTCGAGACGAAGTTGGCCGACCGCGGGTGGTAGGGGTGCCCCCAGGTGAAGAAGGTCGGGATCCTCGCCCTGCAGGGCGCGGTCCGGGAGCACGTCCGCGCGGTCGTTGAGCTCGATGCGCATCCGGTCGAGGTCCGCACCCCGGAGGACCTGAGCGGCATCGACGCCCTGATCCTCCCCGGCGGCGAGTCGACGACGATGTCGCTGCTGTTGGAGTCGAGCGGGCTGTTCGACCCGATCTCTGCCCGCTTGGCCGAGGGGATGCCCGCGTTCGGCACCTGCGCCGGCATGATCCTGCTGTCCTCCGACGTCCTCGACGGTCGCCCGGATCAGCGGTACTTCGGAGCCATCGACCTCACGGTGCGACGCAACGCCTTCGGCCGTCAGGTCGACTCGTTCGAGACGACGCTCGATGTCGATGGCGCGCCGTTCGACGCCGTCTTCATCCGGGCGCCGTTCGTCGAGTCCGCCGGCGACGGCGTCGAGGTGCTCGCGTCGGTCGACGGCCACCCCGTGCTGTGCCGGTCGGGCAACGTCCTCGTGTCCGCCTTCCACCCCGAGCTGTCGGATGACCTGCGCATCCACGAGCTGTTCTTGCGGTAGCGAGAAAGAGAGAAACTGCATCCATGTCCGGTCATTCCAAGTGGGCGACGATCAAGCACAAGAAGGGCGCGGCCGACGCGTCGCGGGGGAAGCTGTTCGCCAAGCTGATCCGCCAGGTCGAGGTGGCCGCCCGTGAGGGTGGTGCCGATCCCGACATGAACCCGACGCTACGGACGATGTACCAGAAGGCCCGCTCCGCGTCGGTGCCGCTCGACACCATCCAGAAGGCGATCAAGCGGGGGAGCGGCGCCCTCGAGGGCGTCAAGTACGAGACGGTGGCTTACGAGGGCTACGCGCCCTCCGGCGTGGCGGTCATCGTCGAGTGCCTCACCGACAATCGCAACCGCACGGGACCCGATGTCCGGACGGTCTTCACGAAGCTCGGCGGGTCGATGGCCGAGCCGGGCGCGGTGTCGTGGCAGTTCGAACGCAAGGGCGTGATCGTGCTGCCGAAGAAGGTCACCGAAGAAGCGCTGATGGAGGTGGCGCTCGAGGCGGGCGCCGAGGACCTGACCGACCAGGGCGACACGTGGCAGCTGACGTCGGGACCCTCGGGCCTGCACCAGGTGGTGAAGGCGCTCGAGGACGCCGGCATGACCTACGACTCCGCCGACCTGACGATGCTGGCGACGCAGACGGTGCCGCTCGACAACGAGGGAGATGCGCGCAAGGTCCTGCGGCTCATCGACGGGCTGGAGGACCTCGACGACGTGCAGAACGTCTACGCCAACTTCGACATCCCCGACGCGATCCTCGAGACGGTGATGGCTTGACTTGAAGTCGAGTCGCCACTGGCCGATCGTCAACTGGCGGGGCGAGGTGGTGGCCCCGTCCTGCAAGCTCCGGCCGTCCGTGCGGCTGAGCGAGCTGCCGATGGCGGACGTGCCGGCGGACGTGACGTGCCGCCGGTGCCGGAACTCGCAGCGCTACCTCGATGCGGTGGCGGAGATCGAGTCCCGGGAGGCCGAGCAGGCGGTGGCCCGCGAGCAGCGGGCGACCGCCGCGCTCATCGCCCGCCACCGCGACGAGTACGAGGAGCTGCTGGCCAACGAGGCGGTGATCGACGTCCTCGGGGGTTAGCGACCGGTCTCGTCGGTTCGCTGCGCAGAGATGCCGCTCCGCTCACGTGCCGGCTGCTCGCCGGCGCTCCCGACGCCGGCTGCCGGTCAGGCGGTGCATCCGTTCAGCGCCCGAGTTCTGCGCGGAGGTCTTCGATCTCCAGCCGGAAAGCGGCGTTGCGCTCGGCGAGCTCGTTGAGGCCGACGATCACGCACCCGCTGCGGACGATGGCGGCGTAGACCGCTCCGGCCACGACGTCCGCGTCGGCGAGACCCGCCTCCTCGAGCACGGACGTGATCGCGGTCATGGCGTCGATGGCCGGTCCGAGCGTGCGCTGCTCGCACGACGCGCACACCATCTCGCCGTTCCATTCACCACCGCCGTCGGCGTCGTCGAAGCGATCGCCGCACACGCTGCACAAGAAGACGGGCACGCCCGACACGGTACTAAGGAGGTAAGCCGACGTACGCTCCGGTCCGTGGCTCCTCCCCGCGTCGGCGTCGGCGATCTCGCACCGGACTTCACCCTCGAGGGCACCGGCGGCCGCGACTACACCCTGTCCCAGTGCACCGGGCAGCCGGTCGTCCTCGTCTTCTATCCCGGCGACAACACGCCGGTCTGCACGATGCAGCTCAACACCTACTCGTCGGACATCGCCATGTTCGACGAGCTCGGCGCGCAGGTCCTGGCGATCTCCCCGCAGTCCGTCGAGAGCCACGAGGCGTTCTCCGGCGTGCACGGGTTCTCCTTCCCGCTGCTCGCCGACACCGAGAAGTCGGTTGCCCGGGCCTACGGCATCCTCGGTCCGGTCGGGTTCTACAAGCGGTCCGTGTTCGTCATCGATCGCGAGGGCCGCATCCGCTATGCCCACCGGGCCACGGCGGGCCTGACGTTCCGCAAGACCGAGGAGCTCCTCGCAGCGGTGAAGGCCGCGCAGGAGGACGCCGCCGTTTGAGTCGTCGGCCTCGCGCTGCGGGCCGGTCGAAGGATCCGCCAACCCGTCCCACCGGTTGGCTACAGTCGAACGAGTGTTCGTCCTCGGCATCGACCCGGGCGTGTCCCGCTGCGGCTACGGCGTCGTCGGGCGAACGAGCGCGGGGCTGCGGGCCGTCGCCTGTGGGGTCCTGACCACGCCCACCACCGAGCCCTTGCCGCAGCGGCTGGCTTCGCTCAACCACGAGCTCCGGGCGCTCCTCGGCGAATACGAGCCGACGGCGGTCGTCGTCGAGCGGGTGTTCTTCCAGACGAACGTTCGCACGGCGATGTCGGTCGGGCAGGCGAGCGGACTGGCCCTCGTGGCTGCGGCCGACGCCGGGTGCGAGATCGCGCAGTACACGGCCAACGAGGTGAAGCAGGCGGTGACCGGCTACGGCGCCGCCTCGAAGGAGCAGGTGGCGCGGATGGTGCAGTCGCTGCTGGCGCTGCCGATGGTGCCCAAGCCCGTCGACGCGGCCGACGCGCTGGCCCTCGCGCTGACCCACTTGGCGGTGCGCCAGGTGCTCGTGGCCGCCGAGCGGGCGGGTACGTCGTGATCGGGTCTCTGCGGGGGATCCTCCTCGACCGCTCGGCCAAGGGCGACGTGCTCGTCGAGGTCGGCGGTGTGGGCTACCGCGTGCAGGTCCCGACGTCGGCCCACCGCATCCTCGGGGAGCTCGGGTCACCGGTGTTCCTGCACGTCCACACCCACGTGCGGGAGGACGCCCTCGTCCTCTACGGCTTCTCGAGGGCCGATGAGCGAGTCGCCTTCGAGGCCCTCCTCGGCACCCACGGCATCGGTCCTTCCGTCGCCCTCGCCATCCTGTCGGTCCACTCGCCTGCAGCCCTCGCCCGGGCGGTCGCGAGCGACGACGTCGACGCCCTCACGCTCGTTCCCGGCATCGGCAAGAAGACGGCCGCCCGCCTCCTCCTCGAGCTGAAGAGCCGCCTCGACCTGCCCTCCGACACCGACTTCACCGTCGTCACGTCGGCCGCCACCGAAGCGTCGCCCCGCAACGAGGTCCGCAACGCCCTCGCCGCGCTCGGTTATGGGGTCGAGGAGGTGCGGGAGGCGGTGCGCGCCCTTCCGGAGGAAGGCGTCGTCGAGGACCTGCTGCGCACGGCACTTCGGCAGCTGGCAGTCGCGGCCCGATGAGGGAGGAGCTGCTCGCGGCCGAGCCCGATCCCATCGAGGCGGCCGAGGAGGTGTCGCTCCGTCCCCGCCGCCTCGACGAGTTCGTCGGCCAGCCCGCGCTCAAGGAGCACCTCGGCATCATGCTGGAGGCGGCGCGCCGGCGCGGCCAGGCGACCGATCACCTCCTGTTCGCCGGCCCGCCCGGCCTCGGCAAGACGTCGCTGTCCGGCATCGTCGCCGCCGAGATGGGCGTGGGGCTGCGGGTCACGTCCGGCCCGGCCCTCGTGCGCGCCGGCGACCTCGCCGCCATCCTCAGCGACCTGCAGGAGGGCGATGTCCTCTTCATCGACGAGATCCACCGACTCGGTCGTGCCGTCGAAGAGATCCTCTATCCGGCGATGGAGGATTTCGTCCTCGACATCGTCCTCGGCAAGGGCCCCGCCGCCCGTTCCGTCCGTCTTCCCCTCCCGCACTTCACCCTCGTCGGCGCCACCACCCGGACGGGACTCATCACCGGCCCGCTGCGCGACCGCTTCGGGTTCGTCGCCCGCCTCGACTACTACGAGACCGGCGACCTCGAGAAGATCATCCTGCGGTCCTCGCGGATCCTCGACGTCACGTTGTCCGATGCCGGTGCCCACGAGATCGCCGGGCGCTCGCGAGGCACGCCCCGCATCGCCAACCGGTTGTTGAAGCGCGTGAGGGACTTCGCGGAGGTGCGGGGCGACGGGACGGTCTCGGAGTCGGTGGCGCGTGAGGGCCTGTCGCTGTTCGGCGTCGACGAGCTCGGCCTCGACAAGGTCGACCGGGCGATCCTCGACGCGGTGTGCCGGCGCTTCGGCGGCGGCCCCGTCGGCCTGTCCACGCTGGCCGTGTCGGTCGGCGAGGAGACCGAGACCGTCGAAGATGTCTATGAGCCGTTCCTGCTGCAGCTCGGACTGCTCATGCGCACACCACGGGGGCGCGTCGCCACGCCCGCGGCGTGGCAGCACCTCGGCCTCGACGCGCCAGCCGCCCCGCCCGCACCGCCGGCGTTGTTCGAGGGGTAGGGCCGGCGCCGTCTCGGCGCCCGGTTCGGGGTTCCGCTCCCGCGTCGCGGCTGGCGATCCGTTCTGGTCGAGAATGCTCGTGCCGTGACCACCCCAGCCATGCACCTCGCCGCCGACGACCCCACTCCCGTCGGCGACGCCGTCCTGGCCGAGCACTTCGATTACGTGCTCCCACGACGGGCTATTGCCCAAACGCCGGCCGAGCCCCGGACGTCCGCCCGCCTGCTGGTCGCCGTTGACCCAAAGCTCCCTCCCGACCATGACACCGTCGGTGGATTGCCCCGTCACCTCGGGCCAGGCGACGTCCTCGTCCTCAACGAGACGAAGGTTCTGCCCGCCCGCCTGGTGCTCCGGAAGGCGACGGGCGGGGCCGCCGAGGTCTTCCTCCTCGAGCAGGTCGATCCGGGCGACCCCGCGCGCTGGGTCGCCCTCGTCCGGCCCGGGCGGCGGCTTGCCTCGGGGACGATCCTCCTGGCCGATGACGGCACGGCCGTGGTCGAGGTCGGCGACCAGACAGGCGGGGACGGCGAGCGCCACGTCCGCCTCCTCGTCGACCCCACCACGCACGGGTCGGTCCCGCTGCCCCCCTACATCCACGAGCCGCTGGCCGACCCCGAGCGCTACCAGACGGTCTACGCCCGGAACCCCGGCAGCGTCGCCGCCCCCACCGCGGGGCTGCACCTCACGACGGGGCTCCTCGACGAGATCCGCGCCGAGGGGGTCGAGGTCCACACGGTCGACCTGAAGATCGGCCTCGGCACGTTTCGCCCCATCACCGCCGACCGGGTCGCCGACCACGTGATGCACGAGGAGCGCTACGCCGTTCCCGAGGCCACGCTCGAGGCCTGTCGCCGGCCGGGGACGCGGGTCGTCGCCGTCGGGACGACGTGCGTCCGGGCGCTCGAGTCCGCCTCCCGCACGGGCGCGCTCGAGGGACGGACGGACCTGTTCATCCGGCCTGGCTTCGAGTTCCAGGTCGTCGATGTCCTGTTGACGAACTTCCATCAACCGAGGTCGAGCCTCCTCGTGCTCCTCAGCGCGTTTGCGGGCCACGACCGCTGGCGCCACCTCTATGGGGAGGCGCTCGCCGAGGGCTACCGGTTCCTCTCCTTCGGCGACGCGATGTTGGTTTCGCGGGCGGGGCCCGTTTCGCGCCCATGCTGAAGCTTGACGTCACCGCCACCGACGGCGCGGCCCGTCGTGGCGTGATCACGACGGCGCGGGGGACCTTCGAGACCCCGTGCTTCATGCCCGTCGGCACGCGCGCGTCGGTGAAGGCCCTCACCACCGCCGATCTCGAGGAGCTCGGATTCGAGGTGATGCTCTCCAACACCTACCACCTCATGCTCCGCCCCGGTGCCGATCTCATCGACCGACACGGCGGCATCCACGGCTTCGCCGCCTGGCCGGGCCACGTGCTCACGGACTCGGGCGGGTTCCAGGTGTTCAGCCTCGAGCCCGACGTCGACGACGACGGCGCCACGTTCAAGAGCACGTACGACGGCAGCCTCCACCGCATGACGCCGGAGTCGGCGGTGCGGACCCAGGAGCTCCTCGGTGCCGACATCCAGATGGTCCTCGACGTGTGCCCGCCGCTGCCGTCGTCGTCGGAGGTCGTCCGCACGGCGGTCGAGCGGACCGCGTCGTGGGCGGCGCGGGCCAAGGCCGCGCACGGGCGCACGGGCGACCAGTCGCTCTTCGGGATCGTCCAAGGCGGCGTCGATCTGGCCTTGCGTCGCGAGAGCGCGCAGCGGACGGTCGCCCTCGACTTCGACGGCTACGGGATCGGCGGTCTCAGCGTCGGCGAGTCCCGCGAGGAGATGCTCCCGGCGCTCGACGCCGCGCTCGACGAGCTCCCTGCGGATCGGGTCCGCTACCTCATGGGCGTCGGCGACCCGATCGGCCTCGTCGAGGGCATCGCCAGGGGAGTGGACCTGTTCGACTGCGTGCTGCCGACGCGCATCGCCCGCCACGGCTCGGTCCTGACGTCGGAGGGTCGCCTCCAGATCCGGAACGCGTCCTACGTCGATGACGGCGCCCCACTCGATCCAGCATGCGGGTGCGCGGTCTGCGCCCGCTGGTCCCGCGCCTACATCCGCCACCTGCTGCAGGTCGGTGAGCCCACGGCGCTTCGGCTCCTGACCTGGCACAACCTCGCGTGGACGCTCGATCTGATCCGGCGGGCGAGGTCCGCGATCGAAGCGGGAACGCTCGACGAGCTGCGGCGCGAGGTTGCCGGCGCCTGGCGCTGAGGGTGGGACCGCGTGCATGACCCTCGCCGCTAAGGTCTCCGACCGGCCATGAACCAGCTCGGCAGCCTGCTCCCACTCGTCCTCCTGCTCGGGGTGATGTACTTCGTCCTGATCCGGCCGCAGCAGCAGCGGGTCAGGGCGCAGCGCGTGCTGATCACGTCGCTGTCGACCGGGGACGAGGTCGCGACCATCGGCGGCATCCTCGGTCGCATCGTCACCATCGACGAGGAGACGGCCACCATCGAGACGACCCCCGGGACGATCCTGCGCTGCCGCCGGGGCGCCATCGCCAGCCGCACCGCCATCACCGACGACCTCGAACCCGGGGACGCGGCGTGATCAAGCGCTTCAGCCTGCCGTTCATCCTCCTGCTCGCCATCGGGTCTTTCGCCGGCACGATCGTCGCCGGTCACAGGCCCCAGCTCGGCCTCGATCTGCAGGGCGGCGCCTATGTCGTCCTGCAGCCGGACCGGAAGGTCGACAACGGTGTCCTCAAGCAGTCCGTCGAGATCATCAGGAGCCGAGTCGATGCTCTCGGCGTCGCCGAGCCCGACATCAGCACCCAGGGCCAGTCGATCATCGTCCAGCTCCCGGGCGTGAAGGACCAGGCCCGCGCCCTCGAGATCGTCGGCCAGACGGCGGAGCTCCGCTTCCGTCCCGTCCTCCAACCCCTGCCCCCCGAGGACGCGACGACGACCACGACGACCGCCCCACCCGACGCGACGACGACCGCGCCCGATCCTGCGGCACCGACGACCACGACGACGGCGCCGATCGCGGGCACGACGACCCGCGAGGAGGATCTCCCCGAGTCCGAGGTCGTCCTTCCGGAGCTGGGTGAGGATCGCAAGACGGCTGTCCGGCGCTACCGCCTCGGGCCGAGCAAGGCCACCGGGACGATCGTGAAGACGGCGACCGCGGAGCCGCCGCAGGGACTCACCGGCGATTGGGCCGTGAACGCCAAGCTGACCAGCAAGGGCAACAAGACCTTCAACGAGATCGCCGCCCTGTGCTTCGCGGGTGGCCCCGAATGCCCCCCGCTCCCTCCGAACCAACACGGGCAGATCGCCATCGTCCTCGACGGCATCGTGCGGTCCGCGCCCACGGTGCAGGAGTCGAACTTCTCCGGGTCGGTGAACATCAGCGGACAGTTCAGCCAGCGCGAGGCGAAGGACCTCGCCCTCGTCCTGAAGTTCGGTGCGCTGCCGATCGAGCTGACGCCCCAGAGCACCCAGACCGTGTCGGCGACGCTCGGCAAGGACTCGCTGCGGGCGGGGATCATCGCCGGCCTGCTCGGGCTCGGCCTCGTGATGATCTACATGATCCTGTACTACCGGGCGCTCGGCGTCGTCGTCGTGATGGGCCTCGCGGTGTCCGGCGCGCTGCTGTGGTCGTTCGTGTCCTTCCTCGGCGAGAAGACGGGGCTGGCGCTGACGCTTGCGGGCGCCGTCGGCATCATCATCTCGGTGGGCGTCACCGTGGACTCCTACGTCGTCTACTTCGAGCGTCTCAAGGACGAGATCCGCTCCGGCAAGTCCATCCGCAGCTCGGTGGATCGCGGCTTCAGTCGCGCCTATCGGACGATCTTCGCCGCCGACGTGTCCTCGCTGATCGGCGCCGCACTCCTGTACTTCCTGACGGTCGGGTCGGTCCGCGGCTTCGCCTTCTTCCTCGGGATCTCGGCGCTGCTCGACCTCCTCGTCGCCTGGTTCTTCACCAGGCCGATCGTTGCCCTGCTCGGCCGGAACCGGTTCTTCACGGAGGCCCGCTTCTTCGGTGTGGCGCGTGGGTTGGCCGCGGCGGAGGGAACGGCATGAGCGACACCGCAGCCAAGCCCGCGGGCAACATCTTCCACCGGCTCTACCACGGCGAGACGAGCTTCGACTTCGTCGGCAAGACGAAGCAGTGGTTCATCATCTCGGGCGTCGTCATCGCCATCGGACTCGTGTCGCTGGTGTTCATTCGCGGCCTGAACTTCGGCATCGACTTCCGGGGCGGTACGGCGTGGGAGGTGCCGACGGAGTCACCGTCGGTCGACGACGCCCGCGACGCCCTCCGTCCGCTCGGCCTCGGCGAGGCCAAGATCCAGGTCCTCGGCACGAACGTCCTGCGCGTCCAGGCCGACGCCGAAGGGGGCACCGCCGAGAAGCGCAAGGAACGGCATCAACAGATCAGCGCCGCTCTGGCGAAGGCGGAGGGGATCGACGCCTCGCTCGTCAGCGTCAACGAGGTGGGCCCGTCGTGGGGGAGCGAGATCACCGGCAAGGCCATCCGCGCCCTGATCGCCTTCCTCATCGTGATCTCGATCTACATCTCGTTCCGGTTCGAGCCGAAGATGGCGATCGCCGCCCTCGCCGCCCTCTTCCACGACATCCTCGTGACCGTCGGCATCTATTCGTTGTCCGGGTTCGAGGTCACCCCGGCCACCGTCGTCGCCTTCCTGACGATCCTCGGGTACTCGCTCTACGACACGATCGTCGTGTTCGACAAGGTCGAGGAGAACACGCGGGGGCTTGCTGCGTCCGGGCGCATGTCCTACGCCGACATGGTCAACCTGTCCATGAACCAGGTGCTGATGCGTTCGCTGAACACGTCTCTCGTGGCCATCATGCCGATCGTCTCGATCCTGTTCGTCGGGGCGTTCCTCCTCGGAGCGACGACGCTGCAGGACTTCGGACTGGCGCTGCTCATCGGCCTCCTCACCGGCGCCTACTCCTCGATCTACATCGCCTCACCCGTGCTGGCCCTCCTCAAGGAGCGCGAGCCCCGGTACGCCGCCATCCGCGAGCGCCTCGCCTCCCGCGGCGGCCTCGGCGGCCACCTCACGCCCGCAGCCGCGGCGGCCGGTAGCGGCACGTCGGGCGGCGAGCCTCGCGACCAGGTGCCGACGGCGGCTCGGGGTGGCGCGTCCAAGCCGAACGTGGCGTCGCCCCGGCCACGCACCGGACAACCGCCTCGACCCCGGAAGAAGGGCAAGCGCCGATAGCCTGCAGGGATCATGGGCGATGCCGGCTGGCTCAAGGAGCACATCCGAGAGATCCCCGACTTCCCGAAGCCCGGCGTGACGTTCAAGGACATCACGCCGCTGCTCGCTGACGTGGCCGCGTACCGCGCGACGATCGACGGCGTGGCCGAAGCGTTCGCCGACCTCGACGTGGACAAGGTCCTCGGCATCGAAGCGCGCGGATTCATCGTCGCCGCGCCCGTCGCGTACCGCTTCGGTGCAGGGTTCGTCCCCGTCCGCAAGGCCGGGAAATTGCCCTGGCGCATCGAGCGCGAGGAGTACGAACTCGAGTACGGCACGGATCTGCTGGAGATCCACCAGGACGCGGTGGCACCCGGCGAGCGGGCGCTGATCGTGGACGACGTCCTGGCGACCGGCGGGACTTCAGCGGCGGCCGTCGGTCTGGTCGAGCGCCTCGGCGGCGTCGTGGTCGGGCTCGGGTTCGTCATCGAGCTCGCGTTCCTCGGCGGCCGCGGGAAGCTGGACGGGCGGCACGTGGTCTCACTGTTGACCTACGACTGAGAGGAGGGAGGAGCGCGTGGCGACGACGGATCGGGTGACCAGCGTTTCGAGCCGGGTGCTGCCCTGGCGCCGCCACGCGTCGAGCACCGACCCGGACGAGCTCGCCCCCGTCCTCGCTGCCTTCCGCTCGCACCCCCGCCACGCCAAGGCCGATGCCACGCTGATCCGCAACGCGTACGAGGTCGCTGAACGGGCCCACGCCGACGTCGTCCGCCAGTCGGGCGAGGCCTACATCAGCCACCCGCTGGCCGTGGCACAGATCCTGGCGGAGATCGGCCTCGACGACATCACCCTGGCGGCGGCGCTGTTGCACGACGTCGTCGAGGACACGGGCATCACGATCGAAGAGGTGTCCCGTGACTTCGGGTCCGTCGTCGCATCCATCGTCGACGGCGTCACCAAGCTCGAGCGGATCTCCTTCGAGACCAAGGAGGCCCAACAGGCCGCCTCCATGCGCAAGATGCTGTTGGCGATGGCCAACGACCCCCGGGTCATCTACATCAAGCTCGCCGACCGGCTCCACAACATGCGGACGATCGCAGCGATGGCCGACCACAAGCAGAAGCGAACGGCCCAGGAGACCCTCGACATCTACGCGCCGCTCGCGCACCGGCTCGGCATCCAGGAGGTCAAGTGGCAGCTGGAGGACCTCGCATTCGCCGTCATCCACCCCAAGCGCTACGCCGAGATCGAGCAGATGGTGGCCCAGCGGGCCCCTGGCCGTGACATCTACATCGCGCAGGTCCTCGAGGTGGTCCGCGACCGTTTGGCCGACCACCACATCACCGCCGAGGTGACCGGGCGACCGAAGCACCTCTACTCCATCTACGAGAAGATGGTCGTCAAGGGCAAGGAGTTCAACGAGATCTTCGACCTCGTGGGCATCCGCGTGATGGTGGCTTCCCAGAAGGACTGCTACGCGGCGTTGGGCGCAATCCACGCGACGTGGAACCCGGTCCCGGGCCGGTTCAAGGACTACGTCGCCACCCCGAAGTTCAACCTCTACCAGTCGTTGCACACGACGGTCGTCGGTCCGCAGGGCCAGCAGATCGAGTTCCAGCTGCGCACGTCGGAGATGCACGCCCGCGCCGAGTTCGGGGTCGCCGCCCACTGGGGCTACAAGGAGAACACGCCGCCGTCTACCGCAGCTCCCGATGCGGCGTGGTTGCAGCGGATCGTCGACTGGCAGTCCGAGACGGTCGACCCGGCCGAGTTCTTCGAGTCGCTGAAGCTCGACCTCGAGCAGGACGAGGTCTACGTCTTCACTCCCAAGGGTGACGTGCTCACGCTCCCCCTGGGCTCGACGCCGGTGGACTTCGCCTACGCCGTCCACACCGAGGTCGGCCACCACTGCATCGGCGCCCGCATCAACGGGAACATGGCGCGGCTCGACCAGAAGCTGCAGTCGGGCGACACCGTCGAGGTCGTCACGTCGAAGGTCGCCAAGGGACCGTCCCGCGACTGGGTCGACATCGTCGCCTCGCCGAGGGCGCGCAACAAGATCCGCCAGTGGTTCTCGAGAGAACGTCGCGAGGACGCCATCGAGAACGGGCGCGAGGACCTCGCCAAGGCGCTGCGGCGGGAGGGTCTCCCGGTACAGAAGCTCGGGTCGTCGCCGGTGCTGTTGAAGCTGGCGGAGGAGCTCCACTACGCCGACCTCGAGTCGCTCCACGTCGCCATCGGAGAGGGCCACGTCTCGGCCCAGTCGGTGGCGCAGCGCTTGGCCAAGGAGCTTCGGGGTGGCGACCACGAGGAACAGCTCCCGGCGACCGTGCGGGCGCCGCGGCGGCGGTCGAACGCGGGCACGACCGGGGTCTACGTCGAGGGCCTCGACGACGTCATGATCCGGCTGTCCCGCTGCTGCACCCCGGTCCCCGGCGACGAGATCATCGGCTTCGTGACGCGCGGGCGAGGCGTATCGGTCCACCGCGGCGACTGCTCGAACGCCGCGGCCCTCATGGCATCACAGGAGACCCGGTTGATCGAGGTCGAGTGGGACCGAGAGGCCGTCGGCTCGTTCACGGTGTCGGTGGAGCTCAAGGCACTCGACCGGACGCGGCTGCTCGCGGACGTCACCAAGGTGCTGTCGGAGTCGCACGTGAACATCCTCTCGTCGTTCTCCCACACCGGCCCCGACCAGGTGTCGCGGATGCGCTTCGAGTTCGAGCTGGCCGATCCGTCCCACCTCGACTCGATCATCGCCGCCGTGAAGCGCGTCGACAGCGTCTACGACGCCTACCGCATGCTCCCCGGAAAGGGCACCTGAGCTTTTGTCATGCGGATCCCGCCTCGGACGGCGGGATCCGGCTGCCAGATCGCCGGAGACGGCGTCGGGCCTCGCGAACGACCGCGACCGCCCGGTCGGGCTCGTACCAGACCCACTCTTCGAGGATGCGGTCGACCGACGCCCATCCCGCGGCGAGGAGACGGGCGTCCCGATCCGCGTCGTGGGCCATGTCGAGCTCGCTGGAATGGTGGAGGAGGCTGTCGACTTCGAACAGTGCGCTCAGGGATCGGTCGGCGAAATCCACGCGGCCGATCCACTCATGGCCCCCGACGTCGACCTGGCGATCGAGCGGAGGCTCGCCGGCCTGTTCGAGGATTCGCCGAAACCGGCCCTCGAGCCCGCTCGCGACGGGACGGCTACCAGGCGGATTGCGATCCAGCCACTCCCGCATCAATACGATCCCGTTGCGGCCGTGCTCAGCGAGTTCTGGCAGGAGTTGATGGAGGCGAAGGTGAACGGCGGGGCTCCGCGTGCACACCGTGTCGAGCGCCCGCTCGACGCGGTCCGCGCGTTCGCTTCCGGCCAGCTGGAAGAGCAAGAAGGGGAGCGTGACGGTCGGAATGCCAGAGACGACGGTGGTCAGCTCGTCGGGGAGGTACCGGAGGAGCCGCAGCTCTCCGTTGTGCGGTGGTCGAGTGCTGCTGCCACGACGGCGACTGACCTGTGGGATCGCCGGCGGGAACCCTGCCACTCCCCAGACGAGCGCGCCGGATCGGCGGTTGAGCACGGTTCCCGGACCACCGTCGAGCACGGCCGCCATGTGGGGATCGAGCGGATGCGGTGGCGCGCCCGCGAGTCGCAGCACGCGTGGCGTCGCGAGCGTCCAGGTGCCGGTGCGGAGTCTGGATCGCTGCGCCTCCCAGCTGACCCCGTTCTCCGCCGCCTGCCGCCGTGCCACCATTGCGTACTGCTTCCGAGCCATCGCCCGAAGCGCTTCCTCCGTGTCCATCTCGCCACCCTCTCGCGCGGGTGCGACACATTCCCCACCAAGCCCTTCTGACAGCGGATCGCCGCCTTCGGCGGCGGGATCCGGCTGTCAAAAGCCCGAATGGCGTGGCCAGGAGCGACCACTAACCTGCCAATCGATGCCCGCCCAGCACCAGGCGCCGAAGGGGACGCTCGACGTCCTGCCGCCCGGCAACGGCGGGGCGCCGTTCGACTCGGCGGCGTTCAGCGGGCTCGTGGGCAAGTTCGCCGCCCGGGTCGCCGCCGCCGGCTTCGGGCTGATCGTCGGCCCGATGTTCGAGGACCTCGCGGTGTACGCGCGGGTCGGCGCCACGACGGACATCGTCCGCAAGGAGATGTACGACTTCCACGACAAGGGTGACCGCCACCTCGCGCTTCGTCCGGACAGCACGCCGAGCGTCGTGCGGGCCTACGTCGAGCATCGCCCGACCCTCCCCTGGAAGGTCTGGTACGCCACCGCCCACTTCCGCTATGACCAACCCCAGGCCGGCCGGTACCGGCAGCACCACAGCGTCGGCGTCGAGGTGCTCGGAGTGGCCGACGCCGACCTCGATGCCGAGCTCATCGCGCTCTCGCACCAGTTCCTGACCGAGGACGTGGCGCTCGGCCACGTCGAGCTCATGATCAACTCGATCGGCGACGACGTGTGCCGCCCGGCCTACCGGGACGAGCTCGTCCACTACGTCGGCGCCCACGAAGTCGACCTGTGTGCGGAGCATCGCGACCACTGGCGCGACAACCCCATGCGACTGTTCGACTGCAAGCGCGAGCCGTGCCGCGCGGTCACCGACGAGGCGCCCCGCCTCCTCGACCACCTCTGCGAGCCGTGCGCCGCGCACTTCGAGCGGACGAAGGCCGGACTGGAGGCGCTGAAGATCGACTACCGGGTCGAGACGCGCCTCATCCGCGGGCAGGACTACTACAACCGCACGACGTTCGAGTACGAGTCGACGGCCCTCACGAACGCGCAGCTCGCGCTCGGCGGTGGCGGACGGTACGACGGCTTCGTCGAGGCGCTTGGCGGACCGGCGACCCCGGGGATCGGCTTCGGCCTCGGCATCGAACGCATCCTCCTCGCCGCCCAAGCGGAGGCCGGCGACGCCGACGCGCAGACCCGACCGTCCGCCGGCACCAGCATCGACGTCTTCGTGATCGACACCACCCCGGATGCCGTCCACGCCGCGGCCCTCACGAACGAGCTCCGCCAAGCCGGCGTCCGGACCGATCGTGCCTATGACCAGCGCTCGTACAAGGCGCAGATGAAGCAGGCGATCCGCAGCGGCGCATCCCACGCGCTCGTCGTCGAACCCGAGGGGTGGACGATCCGCACCCTGCAGGAGAAGGGCGAGCCGACCCCCGTCGAACCCGCCGACGCCGTTCCCGAGATCCGAAAGCGAATGCCGACCTCATGACCCTCCGCACCGACTACTGCGGATCGCTCACCGCAGAGGACATCGGTCGCACCGTCACGCTGTGCGGATGGGTGGCGCGCCGTCGCGAGCACGGCGAGCACCTCGCCTTCGTCGACCTTCGCGACCACACGGGCCTCGTGCAGTGCGTCGTCGACCACGCCCACGACCTCCGCAGCGAGTACGTCCTCAAGGTGACCGGCACCGTCCGGCAGCGGCCCGAAGGGACCGTCAACGAGCAGCTCGCCACGGGCCACGTCGAGGTCGGCGACTGCGAGGTCGAGGTCCTCAACACGGCCGAGCCGCCGCCGTTCCCGGTGAGCGACCGCATCGACGCCGACGAGAGCGTCCGCCTGAAGTACCGCTTCGTCGACATGCGCCGGGATCGCATGCAGCGCAACCTCCGCATCCGCTCGACGGTCAACGCTGCCCTGCGCAACGCGATGATCCGTCAGGGCTTCCCGGAGATCGAGACACCGATGCTCTGGACGCCGACGCCGGAGGGCGCTCGCGAGTTCCTCGTACCGAGCCGCCTGCAGCCGGGCAAGCAGTACGTCCTGCCGCAGAGCCCGCAGATCGCCAAGCAGCTGCTGATGGTGGCGGGGTTCGACCGCTACTTCCAGATCGCGCGCTGCCTACGCGACGAGGACCTGCGCGCCGACCGCCAGTTCGAGTTCATGCAGCTCGACGTCGAGGCCAGCTTCGTCGAGCCCGAGGACGTCTACGGCTTCATCGGCGTGGCGGTCAGCGATGCCACCGAGGCGATCACCGGCCAGCGGCCTGTCATCGAACGCATCTCGTGGCACGACGCGATGGAGCGGTACGGCGTCGACAAGCCCGACCTCCGCTTCGGCATGGAGCTCGTCGAGCTCACCGACCTCTTCGGCGCCACCGAGTTCAACGCCTTCAAGGCGTCTTGCATCAAGGGCATCCGAGCCCCGCGCCTCGCGGACGAGCTCGGCCGCAACAAGCTCGACCAGCTCACCGACAAGGCGAAGCAGCGGGGCGCCAAGGGCCTCGTGTGGATGAAGGTGAGGGCGGGCGGCGAGCTCGACTCACCCGTCGCCAAGTTCCTCTCCGACGACGAGAAGACGGCGCTCCATGCGCGGCTCGAGGCCGAGCCGGGCGACCTCTTGTTCCTCGTCGCCGACGAGCGACGCACCGTGCAGGAAATCCTCGGCGGGCTGCGCAACGACCTGGGCCGCCCGCCCGTCAGCCAGGGTCCGTACAGGTTCGTGTGGGTGACGGAGTTCCCGATCTTCGATGGCGTCAGCGAGAGCGGCCACCCGCTGGCGGCGCACCACCCGTTCACGATGCCGCACCCGGACGACCTCGACATCATGGAGAGCGACCCGTTCAAGGTGCGCGGCCAGGTCTACGACCTCGTGCTCAACGGCTGGGAGCTCGGCAGCGGCAGCATCCGGATCCATCGCGAGGACATCCAGGCGCGCGTCTTCAAGATCCTCGGCGTCACGGATGAGGAGGCGGAGAAGCGCTTCGGCTTCCTGCTGGGCGCCTTCAAATACGGGGCGCCCCCGCACGGTGGGTTCGCGGTCGGCATCGATCGGTTCGTCGCCATCCTCGCCGGCGAGGACAACATCCGTGAGGTCATCGCCTTCCCGAAGGCCAGCAGCGGCATCGACCCCATGACCGGTGCGCCCCAGCACGTCGACGCCCGCGTGCTGGCCGACGTCGGGTTGCGGACGCTGCCTCCGCCGAGCTAGGCGCTACCGCTCGAGCTCGTCGAGGACGAGCTCCACCGCGCCCACCGCCCGCTTGACCTTCTTGGCGTAGTTGGAACGTGCGCCCAGGAACGCACCCACCCCACCGGCGGTCGTGAACGGGAGGGCGAGCGCGAGCTCGCCGGCGCCGAGGGCGATGCCGGCGGCGGCGGCGGCCACGCCCGCGCCGCCGAGCGCCGCCCCCGTGATCGAACCCGTCCGTGCATGGGAGCGGGCCCGTCCGAGGTCGACGACGATGCGGACGTGACATCCCGCGTCGGTAGGCTCGACGTGGAGCTGCAGCCCATCGACCCTGGACAGCCGGATGCGATCGATGAGATCGGTACCCCGCAGGACGTTGGCGATGAGGCCACGGTTCGGCTCCCAGACGGTCAGGTTGCCGCGACGGCGAGCGACCCGGAACATCTGGTGCCGGAGGTAGGTCTCGAGGCGGTCGTTCACCCTCGCCGCCGGCGCGCCGACGCGTCGCTCGATGACGATCTCCGGTGCGACCGGCCTGGCCGTGAGCCTTCGGCGACCCGAGGGCTCGAGCCGTCCGGCCCGCAGCTCCGCCACCGCTTGGCGGACAGCCGCGGGAGACAGGCCGGCCTCGACGCCGATCCGCTCGAGCGTGATCGCGTCGAACGCCGGCTGCTGGCCCGGCGCCGTCGCCTCGAGCTCGGCAGCGCGCCGGAACACCAGCGCAGCCTCGTCCTCGCTCAGCAACCGGTCCTCACTCACCGCCTGCAAGGCTAAGCCCGATGGCTGAACCTGACCTGTTCACCGCCGCCCTGGAGGACCGGCTCGCCAAGAAGGGGCCGTTGGCCGCGCGGATGCGGCCGACGACCCTGGACGACATCGTCGGCCAGCGCCACCTCCTCGGCCCCCACAAGCCGCTGCGGAGCCTCATCGAGGCCGACCGTCTCAGCTCGATCATCCTGTGGGGCCCCCCCGGCACGGGCAAGACGACGCTCGCCAACGTCATCGCCACCTCCACCAACAAGGCGTTCATCCCCCTGAGCGCCGTGAGCGCCGGCGTCAAGGACGTCCGCGACGCCGTCGACAAGGCACAGCGCCGCCTGGCCGACCACGACCAGGGAACGATCCTGTTCCTCGACGAGGTCCACCGGTTCAACAAGTCGCAGCAGGATGCCCTCCTTCCGGCCGTCGAGACGGGGATCCTCACGCTCATCGGCGCCACCACCGAGAACCCGTTCTTCGAAGTGAACGCCCCCCTCCTCAGCCGTTCGACGCTGTTCCGTCTCGAGCCACTGGAGCCCGAGGAGCTCGCCCTCCTCCTCCGCCGAGCGCTCGAGCGCGAGCACGGGACGGCCGACGACGACGCCGTCGCCCACCTCGCCCAGGCGGTCGACGGTGACGCGCGCGCCGCCCTCACCACCCTCGAGGTCGCCCTCGCCATCGCCGGCGAAGGTGAGCGGGTCACCATCGAGCACATCGAGCAGGCCAGGTCGTCCAAGGTGCTCCGCTACGGCGAGGACGAGCACTACGACGTCATCAGCGCCTTCATCAAGTCCATCCGCGGCAGTGACCCCAACGCCGGCCTCTACTGGCTCGCTCGCATGCTCGAAGCAGGTGAAGACGCGCGCTTCATCGCCCGCCGCCTCGTGATCCTGGCCAGCGAGGACGTGGGCCTCGCCGACTCGATGGGCCTCGTGGTCGCCAATGCTGCAGCCCACGCCGTCGAGTTCGCCGGCCTCCCCGAGGCCCAGCTCAACCTCGCCCACGCCGTCGTCTACCTCGCCACCGCGCCGAAGTCCGGTGCCGTGAAGAACGCGATCGGCCGGGCCTTCGCCGACGTGAAGGAACGCCCGGCCGGCCGGGTCCCGGCGCCACTCCGCTCCGTCCACCCCTACCAACGACGGGTCACGAAGGAGGGCACGGGCTACCTCTATCCCCACGACCACCCCGACGGTTGGGTGGCGCAGGAGTATCGGCCGGACGAGGTCAGCGGCCGCATCTACTACGAGCCGACGGCGAACGGCGAAGAGGTCGAGATCGCGGCCAAGCTCCGCCGCAACCCTCCTCCTCGGTCCGGCGATGACGGACGGGCCTGACCTCGCGCACGTCGCGTCCGCCCTTCAGGAGTGGGCGAACGAACGCTTCGGCGACGGCACCGACCTCGTCACCGACCCGTCGGCCGTCAGCGGCGGCCTGGACACGTTCATCTTCAGGTTCCGCCTGTCCAGGGGCGACCTGCGCCCGCTGATCCTTCGCCTCTACCCGTCGACGACTCGAGCACCGAGCGCCGAGCGCGAGGTCGCCATCCTGCGGTTCCTCGACGGCACGGGCTATCCCGCGCCGAGACCGGTCGATGCGGGCACGTTGGGCCCACCGGTGGGTCTGCCGTTCGTCATCATGGAAGAGGTGCCTGGCAAGACGGCGCTGGAGCGGTTGTCCGCCCGACCGCACCGTGCGTCCAGGCTCGTCGAGTCGATGGCGGCCGCGCAGGCGAGCCTCCACGCCCTCGATCCGACTGCCTGGCCCCTCCCGATTCCGCCGGGCGACGAGATCGGTCGCCGCCTCGACAAGGTCGAGTCGACCGCCACCGATGATCCCGCGCTCGTCGACGCCCTGCATTGGCTCCAGCATCATCGCGGCGACGTGGAAGGTGAGGATCCCGCGGTTTGCCACTACGACTTCCACCCCCTCAACACGATCGTGGACGACGACGGTCGGCTGGCGGTCATCGACTGGGAGGGTGCCGGCCTCGGCGACCGCCACTCCGACCTCGCCCGATCGATGGTCCTCTACGAGTGGTCCCCCGTCGTGGCGAAGTCGAAGGTCGAACGGATCGTCCTGCGCGTCGCCAAGCCGCCCCTGCTGAAGCGCTACCGCGCCGCGTATGCCCGCCACCTCCCGATCGACGAGCGCCGTCTCCAGTACTGGCTGGCGTTCCACGCCGCCGAGAGCTGGTGGGAGGCGACGACGCTGCTCGCCGGCACGTTCACCCGGGACACCCGTCTCGACGAACGGACCCGCGCGGCGACGCTGGTGGCGCCGGCGATGGCCGGCCTGTTCGCCCGGTTGGTTCCCGACGCCGGACGGACCACCCACTAACCTCCCTTCCCCGATGGCCAGCCCCCAGGAGAACGCTCAGTGAGCGGCGGCGAGGTCGCCGCCGTCATCGCCGCCGTGGCGATGGTGATCATCGCCGTGGCGCTCCTTCTGGCGCTCGCATCGCTGAGCCGGACCCTTCGCGAGCTCCGCACGAGCGTCGAGGAGTTCCGCAGCGAGGCGGTTCCGCTCGTCGGCCAGATGCGGGGGACCGTCACCCAGGCGAGCGCCGAGCTCGAGCGGGTCGACACCCTCCTCGGCACCGCCGAGTCCATCGGTGCGACCGTCGACAGCGCGTCGCGCCTGGCGTACCTGTTCCTCGCCAATCCGCTGGTGAAGGCATTGGCGTTCGGCGCCGGTTCGACCCGCGCGCTGCGGCGCCTCCGCCGGCCGCGCTCGGAGTAGCGAGGATCAGAGATGTTCAAGCGCCTGTTCTGGTTGCTGATGGGGATCGGCTTCGGTTTCGGTGTCTCCTTCTGGATCACCCGCTTCATCCGCACGACCGTCGAGCGCTACACCCCCGAGCGCGTGTCCTCCGACCTGGCCGGTGCCCTTCGGCAGTTCGGCGGCGACCTCAGGGGAGCCGTCCAGGAGGGCCGCGAGGCCATGCGCGAACGGGAGGCGGAGCTGCTCGCCGAACTCGATCGGAAGCACCCGCGGCCCGAACGAAACCGCTGAGCGGACGAATCGTGCGCCGGTAGGCTCACGGCCGTCATGGGCCTCGACGTCTCGACCTTGCGCCGATCCTTCCTCGAGTACTTCGTCGAGCGGGGCCACACCCTGGTCCCGTCGTCGCCGCTCGTCCTGACGCACCCCACGGCGCCGATGTTCGCCAACGCGGGCATGAACCAGTTCGTCGAGTACCTCGCCGGCGAGCTCCCGTCGCCGTACCCGCGGGCGACGACCGTGCAGAAATGCGTCCGCCTCTCGGGGAAACACAACGACATCGCCGAGCTCGGCAAGACCCGGCGCCACCTGAGCTTCTTCGAGATGCTCGGGAACTGGAGCTTCGGCGACTACTTCAAGGAAGAGGCCATCGACTGGGCCTGGGACCTGTGCACCAACGTCGCCGGTTTCGACGGCGATCGCATCTGGGTCACGGTCCACACCTCGGACGACGTCGCCGAACAGCTCTGGCACGACAAGATCGGCGTGCCGATGGAGCGCATCCAACGCCTCGGCGACAAGGAGAACTTCTGGGAGATGGGCGAGGTCGGCCCGTGCGGTCCCAGCTCCGAGCTGCACTACGACTGCGGTCCCGAGTGGGGCGACGAGGGCGGGCCGGCCGCGGGAGGCGGCGACCGCTACGTCGAGTTCTGGAACCTCGTCTTCATGGACCAGTTCCGCGACGAGACCGGCGCCCTCAGCCCCCTCGCCAAGAAGAACATCGACACCGGCGTCGGCGTCGAGCGGTGGCTGATGCTGGTCAACGACCTCCCGACGGTCTTCGACACCGATGCGCTCCGGCCGATGATCGCGACCGCCGAGTCGATCACCGGCAGGCGCTACCTCAACGGCGACGCCAGGGCCGACACCGCCCTGAGGGTCATCGGCGATCACGCCCGCACGATGATGTTCGTGGTCAACGACGGCGTCGCCCCATCGAACGAGGGCCGCGGCTACATCCTCCGGGGCGTCATTCGCCGCGCCGTCCGTCTCGCTTACCAACTCGGCGTGGACAAGCCGGTGTGTGCCGATCTCGTGAACGCCGCCATCGACCACATGGGTGACGCGTACCCCGAGCTTCGCACCAACGGTGACGTCATCAAGGACGTCGTCGAGCGCGAGGAGGGTCGCTTCCGCACCACCCTCAGGACCGGTTCGGCACTCCTCGACGGCGAGCTCGAGTCCGGGAAGGTCAGCGGCCGCGTCGCCTTCACCCTCCATGACACCTTCGGCTTCCCGATCGAGATCACCGAGGAGGTCGCGGAGGAACGCGGCGCTCCCCTCGACCGCGCCGAGTTCGACCGTCTGATGGCCGAGCAACGACAGCGATCGCGTGAGGCCGGCAGAACGGCCGGCAGCGGCACGCCGAAGTTCGGCCCCGAGGCCTACCGCGAGGTGCTGAGCGAGCACGGGCCCACCGAGTTCACCGGCTACACCGAGACCGAGTCCAAGGGCACCGTCCTCGCGGTGCTCCCGGGGTCTGCCGACGGGGAGATCGAGGTCTTCCTCGACCGCACCCCCTTCTACGCCGAGGGGGGCGGTCAGGTCGGCGACACCGGCTCGATCACGTCGCCCACCGGCACCGTGCGGGTCCTCGACACCACGCACGCGCTCCCCGGCCTGCACCGCCACCGGGGCGTCGTCGAGGAGGGCACGTTCGAGGCCGACCAGGAGGTCACAGCCGCGATCGACGTTGAGCGCCGGGACGCCATCCGCCGCAACCACACCGGCACCCACATGCTCCACTGGGCGCTGCGTGAGGTCCTCGGGCCCCACGTCAAGCAACAGGGCTCGCTGGTCGCGCCCGAGTACCTCCGCTTCGACTTCAGCCACCACACGGCGGTCACCGATGACCAGCTGGTCGAGATCGAGCGACTCGCCAACGACCGGATCCTCGCCAACGAGCCGGTCCGCGCCTACGAGACCGTCATGGCCCAGGCCAAGGAGCTCGGCGCCATCATGTTCTTCGGCGACAAGTACGGCGAGGTCGTTCGCGTCGTCGAGGCCGGCGGTCGCTCGATGGAGCTGTGCGGCGGGACGCACGTCAACGCCCTCGGGATGATCGGGCCGGTGAAGATCACGCAGGAGACTTCGATCGGCGCCAACCTGCGCCGCATCTTCGCCCTCACCGGCGAAGGGACGCTGTCGTGGGTGGCCGAACGCGAACAGCTCCTCGCGAGCGCCGCCGCCCTCACCAAGTCCAAGCCCGAGGAGCTGCCGACGGCGATCGAGCGGCTGCAGGCCCGCCAGCGCGAGCTCGAGTCGGAGCTCAAGTCCGTGCGGGCGTCGATGGCTGCCGGCGAGGGCAAGGAGCTGGCCGCCGCCGCGTCCGACGGGATCCTCGTCCACCGACGCGACGGCCTCACGATGGACCAGCTGAAGGACCTCGCGCTCAGCATCCGCAACGAGCCCGGCATCCGCGCCGTCGTCCTGGTCGGCACGCCGGACGGTGAGCGGGTTGTCATCGCGGTTGCGGTGGCCAAGGACAGCGGGCTCGTGGCCGGCGAGCTGGCCGTCACCGCGGCCAGGACGACCGGAGGCGGCGGCAATGCCAAGGCTCCCGATGTGGCCACCGCCGGCGGCAAGGATGTCACCAGGATCGACGACGCGCTGACGGCGGTCCGGGCCCAACTCGCGTGACCCGGGTCGTCGGCGTCGACCTCGGGGTCAAGCGCGTCGGCGTGGCGATCAGCGACGTCGGGCGCGTCCTCGCCTCGCCGTACGAGGTGATCGCGCGGTCCGGTGACCTCACGCGCGACCGGGCGCGGCTGAAGGCGATCGTCGACGAGGTCGAGGCGGCCGTGGTCGTCGTCGGGCTCCCGCTGTCGATGGACGGGAGCGTCGGTTTGGCGGCTCGGGCCGCCCTGGACGAGGCTGCGCTCCTGGCGGAGGTGCTGGCGCCGGTCCCGGTCCTGACGTTCGACGAGCGACTGACGACGGTATCCGCCGACAAGTCGATGATGGAGAGAAAGATGAAGGCCGACGCCCGCCGCCGCGTGGTCGACAAGGTCGCCGCCGCAGTGATGTTGCAGGCGTGGTTGGACAGCCGGGAGGCTCGAGCTCGATGACGGTGTACGACGCCTCCGAGGACGTGCCGGGCGAGCACGAGTACGAACCCTTCCCGCGCGAGCGGAAGCGGGGCGGGTGTCTGGGCAAGATCTTCGGCGTCCTCGCCCTCCTGTTGGTGCTCGGTCTCATCGCAGCCGGCCTCGCCTTCGTGACCTATCAGCGAAAGGTCGATCCGGCAGGTCCTCCCGGTGCAGCCGTCAAGGTCACGATCCCGCTCGGCTCGTCGACCCAGAGGATCGGAACACTCCTCGACTCCGAGGGCGTGGTCACGTCCGCCCAGGTCTTCCGTTACTACATCAAGCTCAAGGGCGGCGGGCCGTTCCAGGCGGGGGAGTACACGCTCAACAAGAACATGTCGATGCCGGAGGCCATCGCCAAGCTCTCCAAGGGGCCCGAGCTGAAGTTCGAGAAGCTCACGGTTCCCGAGGGGTTGGTCCTGAGCCAGATCGCCGACCAGGTGGCCAAGCTCGAGGGTCGCACCCGGGAGGCGTTCCTCGCGGCGACCGAGGCAGGCACGGTGAGGTCGAAGTACCAGCCGGCCTCGGTGAACAAGCTCGAGGGGCTGCTCCTTCCCGAGACGTACAACGTCGAGCCAAAAGACGACGAGGCCCGCATCCTCCAGCGGATGGTGGAGTCGATGGACGCGGTCGCCGACGAGCTCGGCTACGCCGACGCCCAGTCGAAGGTCGGGATCTCTCCCTACGAGGCGATCATCGTGGCGTCGCTGATCGAGAGGGAGACCCGCTTCGACGACGAACGGGCGAAGATCGCGCAGGTCATCTACAACCGCCTGAAGCGGGGCATGCAGCTCCAGGTCGACGCCACGGTGATCTATGCCCTCGGCAAGACGGGTGAGCGCAACGTCCGGGTGCTGTTCCGGGACCTCGAGGTGGACTCGCCCTACAACACCTACAAGGTGAAGGGGCTGCCGCCGACGCCGATCGCCGCCCCCGGACGGGCGTCGCTCGAAACGGCCCTCAACCCCAAGCCGAGCAACGACCTCTTCTATGTCGTCACGGAGACGACCGGCCGCCACTCGTTCGCCGAGACCGGAGCGCAGCACGCGGCGAACATCCGCAAGGCCGAGGCCAACGGCGCCCGCTGACCGCATGAGCCGCGCCACGACCCACGTCGCCGGGGTGATCGGCGACCCGGTCCGCCACAGCCTCAGCCCGGTCATCCACAACGCCGCCTACGCCGCCCTCGACCTCGACTGGGTCTACGTCGCCTTTCCGGTCTCGACCGGTCACGCCCCCGACGCGGTCGCAGCCATGCGAACGCTCGGCATCGCGGGACTGAACGTCACGATGCCGCACAAGGCCGACGTCATCGCCGGCCTCGACGGACTGTCGCCGACCGCCGCTGCGCTCGGCGCCGTGAACACCATCCACCGCCGCGGTGACGACCTGGTGGGCGACAACACCGACGGCGCGGGCTTTCTCGACGCCCTCCGCCACGACGAGGGCTTCGAAGCGGCCGGGTGCCGTGCCGTCGTGTTCGGCGCCGGAGGCGCGGCCCGCGCCGTCGTGCTCGCGCTGGCGCACGCCGGTGCGCTCGACATCGCCGTCGTGAATCGGACGGCGTCACGGGCGGGCGCCACCGTGGCGCTCGCATCGGACAAAGCCCGCATCGGGAACGAAGAGGACATTGCCGACGCGGATCTCGTGGTCAACGCCACCCCCGTCGGGATGCGGGGCGCCGGCACCGACGGCGCCCTCCCGCTGGAGCCGGCCCACCTCCGGGCGAACCAGCTGGTCGTCGACCTCGTCTACCACCCGTTGCGGACGCCGCTGCTCGCCGCAGCCCGCGAGCGGGGAGCGGTCGCCGTCACCGGTCTCGGGATGCTCATCCACCAGGCAGCCCACGCCTTCCGCCTCTGGACGGGTGAGGACCCCCCGCTCGAGGTGATGTCGGCCGCCGCCCTTGCGGCGCTGGCGACACGCGGCTGAACTAGGAGTGAAGTGGGCCATAGGACCTGCCGATGATGCAGGAGTCCCACCCGGCCACCGGAGGTCATCGTGTCACTGCAGGGAACTCTCGAGACGTTTGCACTGCCCGATGTGCTCGTCCTCCTCTCGTCTACGAAGAAGGACGGGGAGCTGCGGGTCGTGGGTGGCCGTATCGACGGCAAGGTCTGGCTCGAGAACGGCGAGATCGTCCACAGCAACGTGGGTGGCAAGGACGCCGAGCCGGTCGACGCCATCTTCGAGCTCCTCCGCCTCGAGAAGGGCACCTTCAACTTCGACAACGAGTCGGCGCCGCCCTCGAGGGGTGATGCCGTCGCCATCGACGGCGTGCTCGTGGATGCTCAGATCCGCCTCGCCGAGTGGAACGAGATCGCCAAGGTCGTCCCGCACCTCGACGCCGTCGTGGACATGGCCCACGATGCCCCGTCCGACGAGGTCGTCATCACCCGCGACCAGTGGAGCATGTTGCGCCGCGTCGCCGGTGGCCGGTCCGTCAACGATCTCATGGTCGCGCTCGGCCACTCCGAGTTCGACACCTGCCGCACGGTGAAGGAGCTCGTCGAGTCCCACCTGGCCAGCATCGACGTCGACGCCAAGCCGAGGCGGGCCCCCGCAGAGAAGCCGGCTGACGCGCCCCGTTCGACATCTGAGGCCCGTTCGACATCTGAGGCCCGTTCGACATCTGACGACACAGGCGAGGAGTTGGTCGCCAACGCCGCGCACGCCGCTCAGGAGAAGGCAGACCGACCCAAGGAGTCGGTGGATGCGGTCAAGCCCGCAGAGCCGGCCAGGAACGGCGTCGCGCCCGCCAAGTCCCCGACGCCTGCCGAGCCGCCGAAGGTCGCGGCGATCACGACCTCCCGCAAGAACGACGATCCCGGTGGCGAGCGCGTGGCCAAGCAGGACGAGCTCGACGCGCTGGCCGAGCTGGCCAGCAGGCCCCAGAAGGTCCGCCCGACCACGAGCACCGAGGCCGAGGACCGCGACACCGCTCAGCGGCTCACGGCGACGAAGACCGTCGACAGGCCGTTGGAGGAAGCCAAGGCACTCGTCGCGCAGCTGGCCGCGCTGAGCGGCGACGATGAGGCGGAGGTGGCTGCCAAGGTCACCGAGCACCTGGCCTCCGGTGGCCAGCTTCCCGAGGTCCCGGACGGTGACGAGCCCATCAATCGCGGTCTCCTGCTGAAGTTCCTGTCCTCCGTTCGGAACTAATCCCCGACCTGCGCGACACTCGTGGGTCGTAGGGGGTACAGGTCTGCAGGTGAAGGACGGACGAGGCGATGTCTGAGATCGACAGGATCGGCGCCTTTCTCGTTTCCCGCGGGCTGCTGACGCAGGCCCAGCTCGAGCTCGCACTCGACGAGCAGGGGCGGACGGGGAAGTCGCTCGGTCGCGTCCTCCTCGATCAGGACCTCGTCTCGGAGGGTGACCTGATGGCGGCACTGGCCGCCCAGATCGGGATGGACTTCGTCGACCTCGACAGCTACTCGATCGACTCGAGCGCGGTCACGCTGATCAGCGACACGTTGGCCAAGCGCTACCAGGCGCTGCCCATCGGCTGGGACAACGGACAGCTGGTCGTGGCCATGTCCGACCCGTCGAACGTGTTCGCCATCGACGACATCCGCACGATCACGCGGGCCACCGTCAAGACGGTGATGGCGACCAGGCAGTCGATCATCGACGCCATCGAGAAGCACAACCGGATGGACGCCGAGGCCGACGAGATCTCGGCCGAGGCGTCGAGTGACTTCGAGGACGACGACGACCTCTCGTCGATGAAGGAGGTCGTCGAGGACGCGCCGATCGTCAAGCTGGTGAACCTGCTGATCAGCCAAGCGGTGGCCGACCGTGCCTCGGACATCCACATCGAGCCCGGGGAGAAGGATCTCCGGGTCCGGTACCGCATCGACGGCGTGCTCCACGAGAAGATGCGCCCGCCGAAGAACATCCAGGCCGGGATCATCTCGCGGTTGAAGATCATGGCGGACATCAACATCGCCGAGCGCCGGATCCCCCAGGACGGCCGGGTGACGGCCACCATCGGTGGAAAGGCGATCGATCTCCGCGTGGCGACCCTCCCGACGGTGTACGGCGAGAAGGTCGTCATGCGGATTCTGGACAAGTCGACGTCGGTGAAGACGCTCGACGACCTCGGGTTCCTGCCCGAGACCCGGGCCCGCTTCGAGTCGTCGTTCAACAAGCCGTACGGGACGATCCTCGTCACCGGTCCGACGGGTTCGGGCAAGTCGACGACGCTCTACGCGACGCTGAACATCCTCAACGACGAGTCCAAGAACATCATCACCGTCGAGGACCCGGTCGAGTACCGCCTGGCCGGCATCAACCAGGTGCAGGTCAACAACAAGGCCGGCATGACGTTCGCCGCCGCGCTGCGGTCGATCCTTCGGTCCGACCCGGACATCGTGCTCGTGGGAGAGATCCGCGACAAGGAGACGGCCACGATCGCCGTCGAGGCCGCCCTGACCGGCCACCTGGTCCTCTCGACGCTCCACACGAACGACGCCGCTTCCACGCCGACCCGGCTGGTCGAGATGGGCGTCGAACCGTTCCTGGTGGCGACGGCCCTGGACGCCATCGTCGCTCAGCGGCTGGCGAGGCGCCTGTGTGAGAAGTGCAAGGAGCCGTACACGCCGACGATGACCGAGCTCGAGACCGTGGGGTGGGACTTCGGCGACTCCGAGTCGATTCCGCAGCTGTACCGGGCGGTCGGGTGCCAGGCGTGCGGCAAGACCGGCTACCTCGGTCGCTTCGCCGTCCACGAGGTCCTGTTGGTCTCCGAGGATGTGGAGCGTCTGATCGTCGAGCACGGCCATTCCGAGGACATCAAGAAGGTTGCCATCGCTCAGGGCATGCTGACGTTGCGGCAGGCTGGCCTGACCCACGTCGCCAAGGGCATCACGACCATCGAAGAGGTCCTCCGCGTCATCGTTTGACCGGCTTATTCGGCTCAGGAGACCCGGAGCCGTGCCGATAAGAGGACATGCAAGCTGCCTCGCGACGGCTCGGGGAGTTCCTCGTCGAGCGGAAGGTCCTGTCCCGTGACGCCCTCGAGGCGATGCTCGAACGGGAGGCCAACGAGGGCGTTCCGCTCTCGAAGATCCTGATCAACGAGGGTCTCGTGGGCGAGAAAGACCTGGTCGCGGCGGTCGCCCACCAGGTGGGGATCCGCTTCATCGACCTGTCCCAGACGCCCGTCCACCCGACGGTCGATCGGCTCGTCCCTTCGGAGATGGCGCGAAGGTACCTGGCCATCGCCGTCGAGCTCGACGGCGCCGACCTCGTCGTGGCGATGGTCGACCCGTCGAACCGCGAGGCGCTGGCCGCCCTCGAGTCCGCCACCGGCTGGCCGATCCGGCCGGCCATCGCCGTGCGCACCGAGGTCAAGCGCCTCGTTTCCGCCATGTACGGCGACGTGCCCGACTCCGACCCCCAGGCCATGGACGACCTCGGCGAGATCACGCTGCCCTCGGGGAACAGCGACATGACGATCCCTGCCATGGCTTCCCAGGACGGACCGGCCATGGAGGAGCTCCACGTCAACGACCTGCTCCAGCGGGTCGTCGACCTCGGCGGCTCCGACCTGCATCTCACGGTCGGCATCCACCCCTCGGTCCGGGTCCACGGCGACGTCAAGCCGCTGACCGAGTTCCCGAAGCTCAACGGCTCCGAGATCCGCCGGATGATCTACGCCATCCTCACGCAGAAGCAGAGGGAGAAGTTCGAGACGGACCTCGAGCTCGACACCTCGCACTCCGTTCCCCAGGTCGGGCGCTTCCGGGTGAACGTCTTCCTGCAGCGCGACTCCGTGGGCGCGGTCATGCGGACCATCCCGTTCGAGATCGTGCCCCTCGACCAGCTGGGCCTGCCTGCCTCGGTGCGCCAGTTCGCCGAGCTGCCCCGTGGCCTCGTGCTCGTCACCGGTCCGACCGGTTCCGGGAAGTCGACCTCGCTGGCGTCGCTCGTCGACATCATCAACGTGTCGAAGCCGTGCCACATCATGACGGTCGAGGACCCCATCGAGTTCCTCCACAACCACAAGCAGGCGATCGTCAACCAACGCGAGATCGGCGAGGACACGCATTCGTTCGCTTCGGCGCTCAAGCACGTCCTCCGCCAGGACCCCGACGTCATCCTCGTCGGCGAGATGCGCGACCTCGAGACGATCTCCACTGCGCTCACCGCCGCCGAGACCGGCCACCTCGTGTTCGCCACCCTGCACACGCAGGATGCGCCCCAATCGGTCGACCGCATCATCGACGTGTTCCCGTCCTATCAGCAGCAGCAGGTACGGGTGCAGCTGGCCTCCGCGCTCCAGGGCATCGTGACCCAGCAGCTCCTGCCGATCCGCACCGGGCGTGGCCGCGCCGTCGCCGCTGAGGTCATGGTGGCCACCCCGGCCATCCGGAACCTCATCCGTGAGGGCAAGACGCACCAGATCTACTCCGCCATGCAGGCCGGCGGGAAGTACGGCATGCAGACGATGGACCAGTCGCTCGCCGCCCTGGTCGCAAGGGGCGTCATCTCGATGGAGGTCGCGATCGAGCGCTGCGCCAACGAAGAAGACCTCCGCCGCCTCAGCGGCGGCTCTCGCTAATCGAACGGAAGGCCTGACCACCCATGGCGGAGACCTACGCCTACAAAGTCCGCGACCGCGGCGGCAAGATGCTCGAAGGGACGCTCGAGGCCGACTCGACGACGCTCGTCGCCAACAAGCTGCGGCAGATGGGCTACGTGCCGATCAACATCGAGAAGGCCGCCGGCGCCGGCATGAAGACGGAGATCACCCTCTTCAAGAAGAAGCCGAAGCTCAAGGACATCTCGGTGTTCTCGCGGCAGTTCGCCACGATGATCAACTCCGGCCTCTCGTTGCTGCGGTCGCTGTACATCCTCAGCGAGCAGACCGAGAACAAGGGGCTTCAGGACGTCATCGTGGAGGTCCGGACCGACGTTGAGAAGGGCGCCTCGCTCTCCCAGGCATTGGCGAAGCATCCGAAGGTGTTCAACAAACTCTACGTGTCGATGGTCAAATCCGGCGAAGTCGGCGGTGTCCTGGACTCGGTGCTCCTGCGGCTGTCGGACACCATCGAGAAGCAGGTCGAGCTCCGAGGCAAGATCAAGTCGGCGATGACCTATCCGGTCGCCGTGCTTGGCCTGGTGCTGTGCATCGTCGCCGCGATGCTGCTCTTCATCGTCCCGATCTTCGCGAGCCTCTACGACGACCTGGGTGGCACCCTTCCGCTCCCCACCAGGGTCCTGCTCGTCATCTCGCACGTCCTTACGACGTTTCTACCCGTCGTCGTCTTGATCATGGCCGGCCTCGTCTATGGCTTCCGGCGCTGGATCAAGACCGAGTCCGGACGACGCGCATGGGACAGCTTCAAGCTGCGCGTGCCGATCATCGGACCGCTCGTCCAGAAGACCGCCATCACCCGCTTCTGCACGACCTTGTCTGCGCTGCTCCGCTCGGGCGTGCCGATCCTGGAGGCTCTGGAGATCGTTGCGGACACGGTCAGCAACACGGTGATGGCCGACGCTGTCAAAGACGTCTCGCAGGCGGTCAAGGGTGGCGAGTCGATCCACAAGCCGCTGCAGAACCACAAGGTGTTCCCGACGATGGTCGTCCAGATGATGGCCGTCGGTGAGGAGACCGGTGCCCTCGACGAGATGCTCGAGAAGGTCGGCAGGTTTTACGAGCAGGAGGTGGAGGCCACGGTCGACGCGCTCACGTCCCTCCTCGAGCCGATGTTGATCGTGGTCCTCGGTGGTGCCGTCGGCGGCATGGTCGTCTCGCTGTACATGCCGATGTTCAACATCATCAAGCTCGTCCAGTAGGCGAAGCGGCCAGCGCTCTCCGAGCGACGCCCGGAGAAATTCCCCCAGATCGCTCGATGATCCTCAAGATCGGCCGGGCGATGGGCGATAATTGCCTTGCGAGCAGGTGCTCTTGAAAAAGACAAACCCGTCGAGAGGCGGGGGCGCAATGCCACGGGACCTCACCTCACACTGGAGGGGGGGACGGTCAGCCGGGCTACCTGGAGGACCCGACACCGGTGATGACCGGGAGGGGCCCGAGAGGTGGAACACGGGCTCGCTATCCATTGTCAATATCCACCGAAAAGGAAACCACCAATGCTTGCAACGCTTCGCAAGCGCCGCGACCAGGACGAAGAGGGCTTCACCCTCATCGAGCTCATGGTCGTCGTGCTCATCATCGCCATCCTGTTGGCGATCGCCATCCCGACGTTCCTGGGTGCCCGTGACCGCGCCAACGAGCGTGCGACCCAGTCGTCGCTCCGCAACGCGCTGACGGCCGCCAAGACGCTGTTCACCGACAACCAGAGCTACTCGTCGGCGGACACGACCACGCTGAAGGGCATCGAGCCGAGCCTGACGTACACGACGAGCTC
>DATLED010000035.1:0-25939 GCA_035525495.1 Acidimicrobiales bacterium
CCGCCGGGTCGCCCCCCCCCCCGTTGGGGCGCGCCCAGTGCGGCATCCCGAACTGAGCGCGCCCAAACGGAGTCAGCGGCCCGCCCAGTACGGGTCGCGCAGCACGCGCTTGTAGAGCTTTCCCGTCGG
Organism: Acidimicrobiales bacterium; assembly: GCA_035525495.1. Taxonomy (GTDB): domain Bacteria; phylum Actinomycetota; class Acidimicrobiia; order Acidimicrobiales; family CADCTF01; genus DATLED01. The sequence continues at coordinate 130 of DATLED010000035.1, forward strand.
GAGTCGCGGGAGCTCGTCGATGAAATCGACGGTGCGTGGCACCTTGAAGCCGGCGAGATGGCCCCGCACGAACGTCTGCAGCTCGCGCGACAGGACGTCGCCCGGCTCGCGTTCGGGCAGCAGTTGGACGACCGCCTTGACCTCCTCGCCGAGGTCGTCGTTGGGGATGCCGAACACGGCGACGTCGGCGACGGCGGGGTGCTGGATGAGGACGTCCTCGATCTCGCGCGGGTAGATGTTCACGCCGCCCGAGATGATCATGTACGCCTTGCGATCCGTGAGGTAGAGCCATCCCTCCTCGTCGACATAACCCACGTCGCCGAGCGTCGTGAGGCCCCCCGGGAGGCGCGCCTCCTCGGTCTTCTGCGGGTCGTTGTGGTACTCGTACGCCGCCCCGCCGCTGAAGTAGATGCCACCTTCCTGGCCCGCCGGCACCTCCTTCCCGTCCTCGCCGATGATGTGCACGGCTCCCGCGCGGGCCCGCCCGACGGATCCAGGGTGGGCGAGCCACTCCTCGCTCGTGATGGCCGTCGACCCGTTCCCCTCGGTGCCCGCGTAGTACTCGTAGAGGATCGGGCCCCACCACTCGATCATCTGCCGCTTCACGGTGACGGGGCACGGCGCCGCCGCGTGGATGGCGACCTCGTGACTGGAGAGGTCGGGGCCGAGCCGGTCGTCGTCGGGCAGTCGGAGGAGGCGCACGAACATCGTCGGGACCCACTGGCTGTGGGTGACCCCGAAGCGGTCGATCGCCTGCAGAGCGCCGGCCGGATCGAAGCGTTCCATGATCACGACGGTCCCGCCGAAGCGCTGCGCGTTGATCGAGAAGGCGAGCGGCGCCGCGTGGTACATCGGCGCGGGGGACAGGTAGACCATCTCGTCCCGGAAGCCGTACATGGCGCCGAGCCCGGCGAGTCGGGCCTCGCCCTCCCAGGGCTTTTCGTCGGCGAGCGAACGCAGCACTCCCTTCGGACGGCCCGTCGTACCGGACGAGTACAGCATCGTGGCACCGGAGCTCTCGTCGTCGATCCGCGTCGTGGGGAAGGCGGCGAGCGCGTCCTCGTAACGGTCGAACCCATCGGCGGCGACCTCGTCGGCCATCAGCCGCGTGCCGACGTCGGCCAGTTCCTTCCACGGCATCTCTCCGGCGACGTCGGCGAGGGCGCGCGACGACACGAACGCCTTGGCGCCGCAGTCGCCGACGATGTAGGCCACCTCTTCGGCCGTCAGGTGGCTGTTGATCGCGGTCAGGTAGAGCCCGCTGCGGAGCGCCGCCCACACGACCTCGAGGAACCGCGGCTGGTTCTCCATGAGCAAGGCGACGTGATCGCCGCGCTGCAGTCCGCCGGCGCGGAGCAGGTGTGCCAGCTGGTTCGAGCGTTCATCGAGCTCGCGGTAGGCGACGGTCTCGCCGGTGCCGGCCATGACCAGCGCCGCCCGATCCGGAACGCGTTCGGCCTGGGTCCCCGGGTACATGGCCGTCACGGTACCTTCGGAGCCGTGCACACCCAGTTCGGCGAGGGGTCGGCAGGCTCCGGCGCGGAGGCGGCCTACACCACGACGGTCCTCGGGTCGCGCGACGGTCCCGTCGAGGTCGCGTGGGCGACGGCACTGGCGGCACCGTCGAACGGGTTCCCGCGCATCGTCGTCAACCTCCGTCCCGGGATGCCGGTGCAGCCGATGACGCTCATGGTGCCGAAACTGGCGGTGGAGCAGACGCGTTTGTTGCTCGGCGCTGCGCAGGCGGGGATGGCGGACGCGGTCGTCGCGTGCGTGGCCGACGGGGTCATCGACCCGTTCGATGCGCCCCGCACGCTCTTGCTGGCGGCGGTGTGGCTCGATCCGGCCGCGGCGGACGAGGACCTCGTCTTCGCCAACCAGCGGGCGGCGGCACGCGCGGCATTGCGCTCGGGTGCGGCCGGTGGGCGTCCGGTGTCCGACGTCGTGTCGGCATCCTCTGCCGGCGCGTGGAACCTCTTCTTCCGTGACCGGACCTGACGCCATCGCTCGGACCTTCGCATGGTTCGAGGTGAACAGCGGATGGGCCCCTCCGGAGGAGGACGAGCTCGCCGAGTGGCTGGCCGACGGCGTGTGCCGGTGTCCTGATGACTGCCTCGTGGCGCCCGAGGGCATCTGCGAGCACGGACTGGCCTCGTGGCACCTCGTCCTCGCCATGATCGACGATCCGTGACCACACCCCCGGCACGACCGGGAACGCGACATGAACGGGCGGGGGATTTTCGGTGCGCGGGGTTGGGAGGGCGTGGCACGGTGGCGGGCCATGGCGACGGTGCGGGAGCGGATGCAGGCCGAACTCAAGGCGGCGATGGCGGCTCGTGAACGCACGACCGTCGCCGTCCTGCGTACGACCCTGGCGGCGCTGTCCAACGCCGAGGCCGTGACCGACGTCGGCAGCCGCCCGGCTGTCGGCGCGTTCGCCAACGAGGTGGCCCGCCGCCACCTCGACGACGACGCCGTCCGCGACGTCATCGCCGCCGAACGGGCCGAGCTGCAGGCCGCGGGCGACGAGTACCGCGCCCTTGGCCAGTCCACCGAGGCGGACGAGCTCGACGCACGGCTGGCCGTGCTCGCCCGCTACCTGTAGGCGAACCGGACGAGCCGCTCCCGGCCGAGCCCCTTCGGGCCCGATGGATACATCCGCCGCCACCGCCGGGGGGCCCTCGAGCGCTATCTCCGCGCCGACCAAACCAGGGTCGGTCTCTAGACCGGCACCTCGCCCTGCACGGTGATGCGGTGGAGGAGCCGCGGCGAGTCCCCGTGGTCGTGGATGGCGTAATGGAGCAGCGAACGGTTGTCCCACATCACGAGGTCGCCCTCGGACCACGAGTGCCGGTGGGTGAAGTCGGGTCGCACGCTCCGCTCGAAGAGGAAGTCGAGCAGCCCGCGACTCTCCGACGCCGTCATGTCCACGAAGTGCTGCGTGAAGGCGCGGCACACGTAGAGCGCCTTGCGGGCGGTGTCGGGATGGGTCCGCACGACGGGGTGCACGGCCCGGGGTGCTTCACGTGGGTCCTTGCCGACGATCTTGGCGAGACCCACCGCCGCGTGCACTGCATGGAGCCCTTCGAGCATCCGCTTCATGCCCTCGCTCAGGCTGTCGTAGGCCTGGTGCTGGTCGGAGAAGGCCGTGTCGCCGCCGAGCTCCGGCACGACGAGCGCATGGAGGATCGTCATCTTCGGCGGCCGCGGCTCGAACGACATGTCCGTGTGCCAGTGCTCGTTGATCGTCGTCTTCTTGCCGGTGTTCTGGATGGCCTGGACCGGCGGGTACCCGTCGATGTGGGGCGTCAGCGGGTGCACGAGCAGCTCGCCCCACCGCTGACCCCACGCCATCAGCTCGTCCGGCGAGAGCGACTGGTCCTTGATGACCAGCATGCGGTGCTCGACGAAGGCGTCGTGCACCAACGAGAACGTGGCGTCGTCGAGCGAGCGGACGTCGATACCGGACGGCGGCCCCCAGCGACGGCGACACGGGGCGGATCTGGAGGGCGACGTCGGTGGTGGCCATGGCCCTCAATCGTAGGGCCGCGCCACGAACCAGTACCGATGCGACCGCAGGTCCAACGGACCATCCGCCTCGATCCGTTCGTGCAGCGATCGCAGCGCCGCCGCGTCGGTGCCGAGCGGGTCGAACTCCGGCACGGACCACGGGATCAGCCGCAGGTAGTGGACGACGGCGCCGACGTCGGAGAACGACGAGCGCGGAAAGGCCTCGCCGCTCTCCAGCACCTCGAACCCGCTCGCCGACGCCTGCGCGACGGCCTCGGCCCGACCCCAGCCGCGACATGCGTGTTCCGCCGGCCGGCCGAACCAGGTCGACCACTCCTCCTCGTCGGACCCGCCGACCTGTTGGGTGAGGAACCGACCGTGGGGCGACAGCGCGGCCCGCACCTCGTCCGGCGCGTAGGCCTCGTGGCGGTTGATGACCACATCGACGCTCCGTCGCCGGAAAGGGAGCCGCCCGCCGCTCCCAGGCCCCGGCCACACACAGTTGTCGGGCGCACCCTCGGCGCCGACGACGCCGATCCCGAGCGGCCGCAGGAGCGCCGCGGCCACGGCGACGTTGGGCGGCCACGCCTCGGAGGCCCACGTCGCCTCCGGCACCGGACCCACCCCCGACGCCGCGTAGCGCGCCAGCACCTCGCCGCCGCCCGTCCCCATGTCGAGCATCGTTCGCGCGTCGGTCGCGGCAACGGCAGACGCGATCTCCACGAACCACGACCACGGCAACGAGTCCACATCCACCCGCCGTCCATCCATCCACGAGAAGTCCCACCCATGGACGGGCGCGGCCATCGCCTCGTCCACCAACGACTCGAAGGTTCGCACCGCGGGAGACGCTAGGGCTGATCTCCCAGCAACGAGTGGGCGCAGTGGATGGCAGAAGCCGCGCCCTTGGCCACAGCGTTGGAGATGAGCTGCACGCCGGGTGTCAGGTCGCCGGCGGCGTACACACCCGGGACGGACGTCGCGCCGTCGCGGTCGGCGTCGATGCAGCCGGCCTCGCCGATGACGCACCCGATCTGCGTCGCCAGGTCGTTGTTCGGCTTGTGGGCGATGGAGAAGAAGCCGAGCTGGCACGGGAGCTCCGTTCCACCCCGCAGCCGCACCGCCGTCATCGCGTTCCGCCGCCCACAGAGCTCGACGGCCTCATCCTCGAGGACGGACACGCCGCGCTCCTGCAACAACGAGCGGTCCTCGGGTGCCCCCTCGAAGTGGTGGCCGTCGGTGACCAGCGTGACCGTGCGCGCCCACGTCAGCAGGCCGTTCGCGAAGCCCGAGATGTGCTCGCCCCATCCGAACACGACCACGTCGCGATCCTTCGCCTCGTAGCCGTCGCAACTGGCGCAGTGGAAGACGTCCGCGCCGTAGAACTCGAAGAAGTTCCCGACCTCGGGGAAGACGTCGCGGACACCGGTGGCCAGGATCACCCGGCGGGCCCGGAGGACGGTGTCGCGCCCGGCCCCGAGCCCGAGCTCGAAGCGGTCGCGGATCCCCGTGAGCCGCTCGACCTTGGCGCCGTCGAGGAACGTCACGGTGGGGTACTGCGCGACCTCCGTCCGAGCGAGGCGACGCAGTTCCGGCGGCGGGATCGGGTCGTGCCCGAGGTAGCCGTGGCTGAGGTCGACCCCCTCGTTGCGGTACTCCTGGCTGTCGACGAGGACGACGGTCTGGCGGTAGCGACCGAGCCAGGCCGCGGCACTCAGCCCGGCGGGGCCTCCGCCGACGACGGCGGCATCGAATTGGGGGCGTCGATCGGGTGGATCAACCGCCACAGGCGGAGGAGCCTGCGTCGCCGCAGGTGCAGAGGAGCGGCTGGTCGTCGCTCAGCCGCTCCAGGGTGCGCATGAGACCGAACCGACGGCGCCGGGCACGGCGGCGGGAGGTGGAAGGCATGAGAGCCTGACGATACCCGCTCGCGAAAGTTAGCAAACGACAAGTTGACCTAACGTGGCCGCGGCATGGCCACGCCCCCGAAGGTCCGGATCTCGCCCTCGCCGACCGGGTACTTCCATGTCGGGACTGGCCGCACCGCCCTCCTGAACTGGCTCTTCGCGCGCCAGCACGGAGGCACGTTCCTCCTCCGGATCGAGGACACCGACGAGGCCCGAAACCGTCCCGAGTGGACCGAGGGCATCTCCGAGGCGATGCGCTGGCTCGGCCTCGAGTGGGACGAGGCATATCCGCAATCCCGCAACGCCGACCGCCACCGCGAGGTCGCTGGGCAGCTCCTGACGAGCGGGCACTCCTACTGGTGCGAGTGCACGCCCGACGAAGTGCAGGCCCGGAACAAGGCGAACGGCATCAAGACGCCAGGGTACGACGGCCACTGCCGCGACCGCTGCCTGGAGGGTGGGCCGGGGCGGGCGCTGCGGTTCCGCACGCCGACGGAGGGCACGATCACCCGGACCGACGTCGTCTACGGCACCATCGAGATCGAGGCGTCGACGATCGAGGACTTCGTCCTCGTCCGCGCGAGCGGGGCGCCGCTGTTCACGCTGGCCAACGCCGTCGACGACGTCGATGACGGGATCACCCACGTCATCCGCGGCGCCGATCATCTGTCCAACGTCGAGAAGCAGATCCTCATCCGACGGGCCCTCGGGGTCGCCGAGCCGGTGTGGGCCCACCTGCCGATGCTCGTCAACGCCCAGGGCAAGAAGCTGTCGAAGCGGCGGGACAAGGTCTCGATGGAGATGTACCGCGCCGAGGGGATCCTGCCGGAGGCGATGCGCAACTACCTCGGAACCCTCGGGTGGGCACCTCCCGGTGACGACGAGATCGTGCCGATCACCACGATGGTCGAGACCTTCCGGCTCGAGGACGTGAACCGGAACCCTGGCCAGTTCGACCCGAAGAAGCTCCTCGCCTTCAACGGCCACTACCTCCGCGCCCTGCCCCGCGAAGCGTTCGTGGACCGCGCACTCGACTGGTACCGCACGACCGTCGTGGAGCCGATGGCAGAGGCCATTCAGGAACGGGGCGCGACGTTCCCCGAGACCCTGTCGATGACCGACTTCTTCCTCCACGCCGCGCCACCGATGGACGGACCGTCGTGGGACAAGGCGATGGGCAAGGGGCCGGCGCGGGAGATCCTCGAGGCGGTGTCGGCGGCCTACGAGGACATCGATGCTGACGGGTGGACGAAGGAGGCCGTGCAGGACGTCGTCGTCGCGCTCGCCGAGCGGCTCGACCTCAGGGTCGGGCCCGTGCAGGCGCCGCTGCGGGTGGCGGTGACCGGGCGGTCCGTCGGCCCGCCGCTGTGGGAGTCGCTCGTCGTGCTCGGTCGAGACCGGACGCTCGACCGGCTGCGACGGGCGCTCGCCAGACTCCCTCCTGCGACCTAGGTGTTCCGCCTGTTCAGGAAGCTCATCGGCTTCGTGATCCTGATGGTGACCGTTTACCTCGGCTTCACGTTCGGCCAGGTGTGGCTCACGTCGCGAGGCGACGACGCCCGCAAGGCCGAGGCGATCGTCGTCTTCGGTGCCGCCCAGTACAACGGACGTCCGTCGCCCGTGCTGCGGGCGAGGCTCGACCACGCCGCCCTCCTCTACGAACGCGACATCGCGCCCACCATCGTGGTCACGGGCGGCAAGCAGGCCGGTGACGAGACGAACGAAGCGACGGCGTCGGCGGCCTACCTTCGCCGGCGGTACGGCATCCCGGACGACGACATCCTCCGGGAGGTCTCGAGCGAGAACTCGTGGCAACAGATGGCGTCGGCCGCCAACGAGCTGCGCAAGCGCGACAAGGAGCGGGTGATCCTCGTGACGGACCCCTTCCACGCGGCGCGGGTGCAGGCGATGGCGGAGGAGTTGGGCCTCGACTCGCACGTCTCGCCGACCCGCACGTCACCGATCGGCGGCGCCGACGAGCTGCGTCATTTCGGCCGCGAGACGGTGGCCGTGGCCGCGGGCCGGATCGTCGGGTTCCGTCGCCTCATGGGCGTCAACAAGGTCGCCGAGAAGGTGCGGGAGGGCGTCGGCACCGGGTAACCTTGCCGTCGCATTCGGGGATGGTGTAATCGGCAACACATCTGGTTCTGGTCCAGACATTCGGGGTTCGAGTCCTCGTCCCCGAGCTCGAGGAGAACGGAGCCGGCCGATGCGCTATCGGCGGAGCGCCCCGGTGATCGTGCCGAGGCTGAGGCCGTCGGGGCCGTAGGCACTGACGGGGTCGCGGCGGACGGCCTCGTCGAGGGCGTGGGCGTCGTCGCCAATGAGGATCCGCCACTCGCCGGCCTTCACCGCGTCGAGAATGACCTTGGCCGCCTCGGCGGCGGACGTCGGCGCGCTGTCGCGGAACCCCTCGCCCATCATCTTCACGAAGCCCTTGATCATGTCATCGGTCAGCTGGTCCGCGGGCATGACCCCACGGCGGGCGATGTCGGCGCGCGTCGTGTCGATCTCCTCGGCGGACATCTCGTCGATCGACGAACCACCGAGGATGACGCGACTGTTGATGGCGATGTCCGTGCCGATGTGCCCCGGCATGACGACCGCCGCCTTCACGTGGGGCGCGTTGACGCGGAAGTCCTCGAGCAGCGCCTCGGTGAACCCTTTCACCGCGAACTTGGCCGCCGAGTAGGCGGTGTGCGGTGTGCCCGGACCGAGCGACGCCCAGAAGCCGTTCACGCTCGAGGTGTTGACGAGGTAGCCCTCGTCGGACGCGACGAGCAGGGGCACGAACGACCGGCAGCCGTTGTACACGCCGCCCCAGCACACCCCGAAGGTCCGCTCCCAGTCGCGGCGCGGGCCCGCGACGAACGATCCGCCCCCGCCGATGCCCGCGTTGTTGAACACGAGGTTCACGAACGTCGTGTCGTGCTGTTCCATGACCTCGTCGCGGAACAGGTCCATGGCCACGCCATCGGACACGTCGCACACATGGGTCGTGACGCGCGTGTCGCTCGACGATGCGCCGGATCTGGCCTGCGTGACCGTCTCGGCCATGTTGTCGGCGTTGACGTCGCACGTGGCGACGTGGGCTCCCTCGGCGACGAGCTGCTTCACCAGTTCGCGTCCCATGCCCGTGCCGCCCCCTGTGACGACGGCGATCTTCCCCTCGAACGACTTCATGCTCCGGCCTCCTGGATCGCCCGCCAGACCTTCTCGGCGGTGCACGGCATGTCGATGTGACGCACGCCGAGATGGGCCAGCGCGTCGATGACGGCGTTCTGCACGGCAGGCGTGGCGCCGATGGTGCCGGACTCGCCGATGCCCTTGGCGCCGAGCTCGTTGAGCGGCGTCGGCGTCTCGAGGTGGACGATCTCGAACGTCGGCAACACGTCGGCGGACACGAACCCGTAGTCGGCGAAGTTGCCCGTCATGGGGTTCCCGTCGGGGTCGTAGGCCATCTCCTCGAGCAGCGCCTGCGCCGCGCCCTGGGCGAGGCCGCCGTGGACCTGGCCCTCGGCGATGAGCGGGTTCAGGATCCGCCCGGCGTCGTCGACGGCGACCATGCGGACGAGCTCGACCTTGCCCGTGTCGGTGTCGACCTCGACCACGGCGACGTGCGAGCCCGACGGGAAAGTCGCACCGGTCGAGTTGAAGACGTGCTCGACCACGAGGCCGGCTCCGCCGTCGGCCGAAGCCGCGGTGGCGAGGTCGGACCAGTCCTTGGCCACGGCGGGAGTGCCGGTGACGTGGAAGCGGCCGGCGGTCCTGTCGAGGACGACATCGTCGGGGTTGGCCTCGAGCAACTCGGCCGCCAGCTGCTTGGCCTGCTCCACCATCTCGCCCGCCGCCTGGTGCATGGCCACGCCACCGACCTGGAGGGACCGCGACCCGCCGGTCATCCCACCTTGCGGGACGACGTCGGTGTCTCCATGGACGACGTCGATCTTGTCGATGGGGATGCCGGTCCTGTCGCTGATGAGCATCGCCCACGACGTCACGTGACCCTGGCCGTGCGGCGAGGTACCGGTCTTGGCCAACACCGTCCCGTCCGGCCGGATCTCGATGGCGCCGTACTCCTCGCTCGGACCACCCCCGGTGATCTCGACGTAGACCGACATGCCGATGCCCAGGACCTTCGTCGACCCGTTCTCTCGACGTCGTTCCTGCTCGCCCCGCAGCTCTTCGTAGCCGGCGGCCTCCAGTGCGAGGTCGAGCGCGCCGCCGTAGTTGCCGCTGTCGTAGGTCGTCCCCATTCGCGTCTTGTACGGGAAGGCGTCGTTGGCGATGAAGTTCTTGCGGCGCACCTCGGCGGGGTCCATGCCGATCTCGGTGGCGAAGAGATCGACGGCCCGTTCGATGGCGGCTGCGGCCTCGGGACGACCGGCGCCGCGATAGGCGACCGTCGGCGTGGTGTTGGTGACGACGGACGTCGAGCGGAACTCGGCGTCGGGGATGGCGTAGACGCCCGTGAGCATCGTGCGGGTCATGAACGGGAGCACCGCGCCCATGCGGGGATAGGCGCCGCTGTCCTGGAGCACGTGCACGCGGTAGGCGCGGATGGTGCCGTCGCGTGACCCACCGAGCTCGACGTCCTGCACCTGCCCGCGACCGTGCCCCAGGTTGAGCATCGACTCGCTGCGGGTCTCGACCCACTTCACGGGCCGGCCCACCTTGCGGGCGAGCCAGCCCATCAACAGCTCCTCGGGATAGGTCGCACCCTTGGCCCCGAAGCCCCCGCCGACGTCGGGCGAGATGACCCGCACCTGCGCCTTGTCCAGTCCGTAGACCTTGGCCAGCGCGTCGCGGACGCTGTGCGGTCCCTGGGTGCTCGCCCAGTGGGTGAGGCGGCCTTCGTCCGTCCAGAGGGCCGCGGCCGCCCGCACCTCGAGGGGGCAGGGGGCCACGCGCTGGTTGACGATGCGCTGACGGATGACGACCTCGCACGTCTCGAAGTCGGCCGGCTTGCGGGGCGGGATCTCGAAGCTGATGTTCGTGCCCGCGGATTCGTGGAGGAGGTGCTCGTTCGTCACGGCCTCCTCCGGATCGACGACGACCGGGAGCGGGTCGTATTCGACCAAGACGAGCTCGGCGGCGTCGACGCCCTGGGTGCGGGTGTCGCTGACGATGATGACGACGGGTTCTCCGACGTAGCGGACGACGTCGGTCGCCAACCACGGGCGGACCATGTCCTGGTTGAGCACACCCATGTCGCTCGGGAAGTCGCCGAGGTCGGCCTGCACATCGGCCGCCGTGAACACGCCGAGGACGCCGGGCGCCGCCTTGGCCTCGTCGGTGCCGATCGCGAGGATCCGCGCCGACGCCATCGTCGAGCCGACGTAGGTGACGGCGGCCGCGCCCACGAGCTCCATGTGCACGTCGTCGACGTAGACGCCGCCCGTTGTCAGGAACTTCGGATCCTCCTTCCGAAGGACGCGGTTGCCGAGGATGCTCCGGCTGGTGTTGGTGTCGCTCATGCGGTGGCGGTGTCCGTTCGGTAGGAGAGCAGGCGGCCTGCGCCGGCGCCGGTGTGGCGGCCGTGGTCGACGGTCACCTGTCCGTTGACGATGACCCAGTCGATGCCCGTCGGCTCCTGCTTGGGATCGTCGTAGGTGGCGGTGTCGATCACCGTGTCGGGATCGAAGATGACGAGGTCCGCGTGCTGGCCGAGGGCGACGCGACCGCGGTCGACGAGACCGAAGCGGTCGCAGGAGAGGCTCGTCATGCGGCGCACCGCCTCTTCGAGGGTGAGGACGCCACGCTTGCGCACGTACTCGCCGAGGACGCGGGGGAACGTGCCGAAGAGGCGGGGATGGGGGCGACCCTTGAGATCGGGGATGCCGTCGCTGCCGACCATCATCAACGGGTGGCGGAGGTTCGTCTCGATGTCGGCCTCATCGATGATGAAGTGGATGCAGATCGTCCTGTCGCCCTTCTCGGCAGTGAGGATCCTGCGGACGATGGTCTCGATCGGCGTGGACTCCTCCGACGCGATGTCGACGAGCATGCGGCCCTCGTACTCCGGGAACGCCGGACAGCTGGCGAGGCGGATCACCTCGGCCAGCGGGACGCTGACGTTGTCGAGGTTGAAGTACTCGATCATGCGGCCGCTGCCGGCCGTGTAGGGGTAGACGTCGAGGGTCACGTCCGCGCCTTCACCGTTCGCCTTGTCGACGAGGGCGAGGCTGTGGTCGACCAGCCCCCAGTTCGGTTGACCGGCGGCTTTGTGATGGGAGATGTGGACAAGGCACCCGCTGCTGCGTCCGACGGTGATGGCCTCTTCGACGGCCTGCAGGAGGCGGTCGCCCTCGTTGCGCATGTGGGTGGCGTAGATGCCGCCGGCCTCGCCTGCGGGGGTCGCGAGCTCGATGACCTCGTCGGTCTTCGACCACCGGCCGGGGACGTAGATGAGCCCGGTGCTGAAGCCGCAGGCGCCTTCCGCCATGGCCTGCTCGACGAAGCCCCGCATGGTGGCGAGCTCCTCTGGCGTGGGGTCGCGCTTCTCGTTGCCGAGCACGGCCTGGCGCATGGTGTTGTGGCCGATGAGGGTGATGGCGTTGGCTGCGGGCTTGCGGGCGTGGACGGCCTGACGGTAGCCCTCGACGCCCGTCCAGTCGCCGCCGAGCTTGCCGAGGAGCCCATCGCTCGACTGCTGACCCGGTCGATTGGGGACGGCGCTGAAGCCGCAGTTGCCGACGACAAGGCTCGTGCAGCCCTGCGCCACCTTGAACTCGAGGCCGGGGTAGGCAAGAAGGGCACCGTCGTCATGGGTATGGGTGTCGACGAAACCGGGCGACAGGACGCGGCCGTTGCCGTTGAGTTCGGTGGTGTTCGCGGCGGCGCTGGTGACCGTCCCGACCTCGGTGATGCGCCCGCCCTCGACGGCGACGTCGCCGTCGGTCGCAGGCCCGCCTGTCCCGTCGACGATGCGGACGTTGCGGATGACGAGGTCGGCGGGCACGGCCGGACAATAACGTTCGGGTGGTGAGCTACGACGTCGTTGTCATCGGTGCGGGTTCGGCGGGCGCGGTGATCGCGGCCCGTGCGAGCGAGCACCCGGACCTGAACGTGTGCCTCCTCGAGGCGGGACCGGACTACCCGCTCCTGGCCGAAACCCCGGCCGACCTCGTCAACAGCCACGACAACTCCTATGTGGACCACGACTGGGGGTATCACTACCGATCGGTGGCGGGCGGTCGCCTGACGGCGTTCCCCCGGGGCCGCGTCGTGGGGGGTTCGTCGGCGGTGAACACGACGATCGCGCTCCGCGGGATGCCGGAGGACTACGACGACTGGGCGTCCTTCGGCAACGACGAGTGGGCGTGGTCGAAGGTGCTGCCGGCGTTCTGCCGCCTGGAGCGGGACCTCGACTACGGCGACGAGCCGTTCCACGGGGACGCCGGTCCGATCTCGATCCGCCGGTATCGCGACGACGAGATGACCGTGCCCCAGATGGCGTTCCTGGAGACGGCGGCGGCGTTGGGCTTCCCGTCGTGCCCCGATGCCAACGACCCTTCGTCGTGGGGGTCGGGGCCGCACCCGATGAACAAGGCAGGGCGTGTCCGGGTTTCGACGGCGATCGGGTACCTCGCTTCGGCGCGGGTTCGCCCGAACCTCACCCTGCGGCCGTCGTCGCCGGTGGGACGGTTGGTCGTGGAGAAGGGACGGGTCGTCGCCGCCGAGCTCGAGTCGGGTGAGCGGATCGAGGGCCGCCTGTTCGTCCTGTCGGCGGGGGCGATCGCCTCGCCGGCATTGCTGTTGCGGTCGGGTGTCGGCGGACCGGGGGTGGGTCGGAATCTGGCCGATCACCCGGCGTCGATGGTGGTGTGCGAGGTGCGGGACGGGATCGACATCGACGTCGACGGACCGCTGATGCAGACGATCCTGCGCTACACGTCGTCGGTCGAGGGCGGGTCGATGCGCAACGACCTGCAGATCGAGCAGATGTCGTTCCTCGGCGGTCGGCGGCGGGGGTCCGGTCCGGCGGCGTTCGGGTTGGCGGCGGTCGTCGAGAAGACGTACTCCCGCGGCTCGGTGCGCTTGGCGGCCGACGGCGTGGGCGTCGAGATCGATGCGAACTTCGGGGCCGACGAGCGGGACGTCGACCGATTGGTGGAGGCAATGGAGGAGACGCTGCGGTTCGTGGCGACCAGGCCCTTGTCCGACCTCGTGTCGGCGGTGTCGTTCCCGCGGCTACCGATCGATCAGGACACGCTGCGGGGGCTCGTGCGCAAGCACTGCGGGTCGGGATACCACCCGTGCGGGACGGTGCGGATGGGGCCGGACGACGATCCCTCGGCCGTGGTCGACCAGTACGGGCGGTGCCGAGGCGTCGACGGGCTCGTGGTGGCCGACGCTTCGATCATGCCGACCGTTCCCCGGGCGAACACCAACCTGACCTGCATCATGATCGGCGAGATGGTCGGGGAGTGGGTCCGCACGTCGCCGGCGCGCTACGGCTTGTGACGGAGCGGTGCAGCGCCTTGGCGACTACTGCGTGACCTTGATCCGCCCGACCATCGCGGGGTGCAGAAGACAGGCGTAGTTGTAGGTGCCCGGCTTGGTGATCCGCATCGTGTATTCGAGATACGGCTCGGCGCCGATGAGCCCGGAGGACCAGAACCCGGTGCCGTCGTAGGTCCCGCCGTCGTGCTTCGGTGGACCCTGCTCCTCCTCGTCCTTGGGTTCGACGTACTCGACGGCGCCCCCCGCCGGTGGGGAAAGCTTCGGGTTGATCCGGACGGTTCCCTTCTTGAGGAACTCCATGATCGGGAAGTAGCGAGGCACGTCGAAACTGATCGTGTGGTAAGAGCCCATCATCTTCCACGTGATGGGCTCTCCCGCCTTGACCGCGCGCTCCTTCGGAACGAACTCGTTGATGGCGGTGTGCTCCTTCCCGGCCAGGCCGGCGAACGGCCCCTCGATCGGCTCGTCCGCCTTCGGGAGCTTCACCTTCAGGTCGTCCTTGGCGTCGTCGTAAAGGACCTCGAGATCCTTGTTGATGGCGCTGGTGCCGGCCCGGATCTGCCGGTTGACCTCCGACTGGCTCGGGATGTCGGCGTCGGCACCGACGATCTCGACCTCGGTCCGCTGCGAGAGACCGTGGACGGCGCAATAGAAGAGATACGAGCCGAGCTTCGCGTCGTCGGCGATCCGTACCTTGAACGTGTTGCCCCCCGTGCCCTGATAAGGGATGACGCCGCTGTTGTAGTAGCTCTGCCGCCCGTCGAACCTTGGCTGGACCTGCTCCTTGTCCTTGCAGGACTTGGTCTGGTCCTCCGGCGGCCCGCCCTCCTTCAGGTAGCAGGCCTGCGCGACGTTCTGGGCGAGCTGGTCGTCGTCGCCGAAGGCCGACGGCATCGCGGAGAAGAACTCGTCCGACTTCTTCCCGACGGTCTCGACGAGGTCGGCGAACGAGGCGGTGGACGCGTCATCGAGCGCCGGCAGGCCGTACCGCGCCGACAGCGCTTCATAGGCCTCGACGCCCTTCTTGCGCAAGGCCTCGTCCTTGGCCCCGTGCATCGCCTTGGCGAGGTCGCCGACGGTGGCGTTGCCCGGCTTGTCCGGGTTGGGGAGCGGCTCGCCTGAGCCGAGCAAGCTGTCGTAGGCATCGAAGAAGTCCACCCACGCGCTGCCTTCGCGCAGGGTCTTGGTCACGGAGGCTCCGCCGGTGACGGTATGCGGCTCTCCCGTCCACGTCTGCTTGAACTCGACGGCGTCGCCGCGCCGAACGGTCACCTTCGCAGGGAAGTTGAAGAGGGCGAAGGTCGCGAACTGATCCGACGAGTGGTCGACCTGGACCCTCCTCGTCGCGAAGCCCTCGCCGCCGCCGCAGGCGCCCGACAGCAGGAAGACGCCTGCTGCCAACGCCATCGCCCGCACCATTCCAGCCCTCATTGCCCGTCCGCCTTTCGTGCGACGGCGATCGTACGACACCGGAGGTCAGGTGACGGGGTCCTGGGTCTCCACGACGAGCATGGCGTCGAGCTCGGCGAAGACCCCCTTGTCGGCCGGGCGGTCGAAGTTCGACAGGACGCACACGCTTGCGTCCACCTCCGGCAGGAACAGGAGGAGGGTCGCCGCGCCGAACGCCCGACCGCCATGGCCGACGGCGATCCCTCGAGCGTACGGCACCTCCTGCGTCCCGTACCCCTCGCCGCCCAGGGCGCGGGGCTGCAACATCGAGTGCACGAAGCGCTCGCCGACCAGCTCGCCGGCGCGGAGTGCCTGTCCGAACTTCAGTAGCTCCGGAGCGCTCGAGTACATCGCCGTCGCCGCCGAACCGCGGACCGGGTACTGGAAGATGTTGTCCGTCCGGTGGTCGGCGTGCAGCGGCCCTTCCCACTCGACGTAGGTGTAGCCGTGCGCGAAGTCGGTGATCTGGTCGAGGTGCAGGTGATCCGCGCGGTCCATCCCGGCGCGCCGGCAGACATGCGTTCGGACGTGCTCGTAGTAGTCGGTGCCCGAGGTCCGCTCGACGATGGCACCGAGGAGGACGAAGCCGGAGCTGCCGTAGGCCGTGCTGGTGCCGGGCGCGAACGCCGGCTCCATGCCTTCAACGAGCGCGAGGTAATCGTCGGTGGTCCGCAGCACGGACCGGCGTTCCCTGCACCGGTCGGTCCAGTAGTCCCCGAGGCCGGATTGATGGCTCAAGAGGTGGTGAACCGTCATCCGGTCCGCCATCCCGATGCCGACGTCCGGCAGCAGGTCGCCGACGACGGCATCGAGGGACAGCGCGTCCTGCTCGACGAGCTGGAGCACGGCCACCGTCGTGATCATCTTCGTGATCGAGGCGATGTTGCATCGGGTGTCCTCGTCGTTCGGGACACCGAGGCCGAGGTGGGCGTGGCTGTACGCGCCCGAGAACACGACCACCCCGCCTCGCTCCACGACGACGGTGCCCGAGAAGCGATCCGCCGCCGCTTCCCCCTCGGGGAATCGCGCCAAGCGACCCAGGTCGGGCCAACGATCGTCCATTCGGCGAGCGTACGGTGGTGACCGCCGCGCGCGGCTTGTCAGCCTGCGGGGAATCCGAACCAGGTCGCCTTGGCGGCGGCCAGGCAGCGACCGCCGTCGTCGAACAGCGCGGTGCCCGCGAACATCTTCCGGCCCTCGACACCGATCTGCCATCCGGTGACGATGTGCTCGGCGGCGGGGTCGATCGGGGTGGCGTCGAGACGTTGGAACACGATGCGCCCGAGCAGGCCGGCTCGCGTGCCCTCGACGATGAACGCGAACGCGCCCGGGCAGTCGAGCGCTGCGAGCATCCAGCCGTCGCTGGTGCGATCGGCGGCGCCGGGCCGCCAGACTCCGGCGACCTGCCTGCTCCCGTTCACGTCGACCGGTCCGGCGAACACCCGCAGCCCTTCGTCGTCGCTCCGCTGGTTGCCGCAGCCGAAGCAGATCGGATGGACCCCGCGGCCGTCGTCGTACAGGGACGGGGAGCCGACTGCCGCGGCACGGGCGGCCTCGAGCGTGGGCGGCACCGGGACGTCGAGCCCTGTGATCACGGATGCGTCATCCGCAGGGGCAGCTTCGGCGATCGTCTCGCCGTTGCGCCGGAGCTCGACGGCAGCGCGCTCGCCGGCCACGACGTCGAGGGGCGTGTCGAGCGGCACCGGCCGGCGGAGCGTGACCTGGATCGGGCGCGGGTGGGCGCCGCCGACGACGTCGACGAGCGTTCCCGCGACGTAACCGCCGTGGCCCATGTTCGGCGGGCCCGGGTAGCGACCTTCGATGATCAGCGAATCCATGCCGACAGCATGTTCGCCAAGGCAGCGCCGCCACCAAGTCTCGCCGTCGCGTGCGTCACGGACGACGGGCTCCGGTTGCCGGGAAGCGGTCTCGTCGCCGGCCGCGCACCGGTAGGGTGAACCCACGGCCGGGGGGTTGGCGTGGGCGAGGGGCTGTACGAATCGGTTGCGACCTTCAAGGCGCAGGCATATGAGCGCGTCGCCACCGACGGGTTGGGTCCACACCTCGCCGAGGAATACGGCGTCGAGGTGCTCGGCACCGCCGAGCTCGACGGTGGCGTCCACCGCGTGGATCTCGCCGACGGCCGCCGTTGGGTCGCGCGGCTCTTCCCCCGCGCTCGTCCGATGTCTGCGGTGCGTGGGGACGCCGACGTGCTCGATCTCGTCGCCCGGCACGACTTCGCGGCGGAGC
The DNA here is from genome assembly GCA_035525495.1 of Acidimicrobiales bacterium. Lineage (GTDB taxonomy): Bacteria > Actinomycetota > Acidimicrobiia > Acidimicrobiales > CADCTF01 > DATLED01. The sequence continues at coordinate 17,712 of DATLED010000035.1, forward strand.
GCTGTGTGGAAGTTGCCGACGCGGTCTCCGAGCACGAGGGTCAGGGTGTCCTCGTCACCGAATGGGTGGAGGGTGTCAACGGACGGGGCCAGGAGAGCCCGGAGGTCTTCCGCACCCTCGGGACACTGCTCGGCGAGCTGCACGCGATCGTGCCCCCGCCGGCGACGAGGGCGGTCACGCTGCCCGGCGGCCGTCGGGGTCGTGGCACAGCCTCACGATCGAGGGCGGAGGCCGCGAGGCGGACGTGCGCCACCTGCGGTCGCTGCTCGCCGACGCCAGGTCGAGCTGCTCGTCGTCGACGGAGCTGTCCGCCTTCGACGTGCTCGACCACGAGCTCGAGGTCCTGGACGTGGGGGAGGGCCTCCCGTCCGCGCTCACACACCCCGACTTCTGCGCTCCCAACGTGATGCTCGGTCCGCACGGACGCGCCGTCCTCGTCGACTGGACGGGGGCGGGGATGGCGCCGCGAATCACGAGCCTCGGTCTGCTGCTGAGCTCGACCGGAGGCTCACGGGACTCGATCGATGCCGTGCTGTCCGGTTACGCCTCCGCTGGCGTTCCGGTCTTGGAAGCCGACGAGCTCGACCGTCTCCAGGACGCCATCCGAGGGTTCGGGTTCATCCTTGCGTGCTGGGGCGTGGTGTACTTCGGCGCTCGCCCGAGCCACGTGGCGGCGACGTTGATGATGTCGCGGGCGTCGGCTCGGTCGATCGCGGACCGGGTGCGGGAGACGGTTGGCGCGTGAGACCACCTCCCGAGGTGCCGGCCGAGATCGTTGCTCGCGTGGAGACGCTGTGCCTGGCACTGCCGGAGGCCACGGAGCGGATCGACGGCTGGGCGTACTCGTTCGAGATCCGGCGGCGATCGTTCTGCGTCCTCCTCGCGCCCGACGACGGGAAGGGAACGCCCGTCCCGATGCTCGTGCTGCGCGCCGATCCTGACGAGCGTGAGGTCCTCTTGGCCATCGGGCGCCCCTACTTCGCCTCTCGGGCTCGTGGGGATCGGCTCGGCGTCGTCCTCACTCCGGAGACGGACTGGGAAGAGATGCGGGAGCTGATCACCGAGAGCTATCGCGTCCTCGCTCCGAAGAAGCTGATCGCCCTGCTCGACGCGCCGTCCTGACGTGGCGGACCCGCCTTCCGACCCCCGTCAGGCGTTGAGGAGCTCGTAGGCCGCGTTGATCTCCTTCATCCGCTCCTCGGCGGCCAGTCGGAGGTCGTCCGGCGCTTCGCCGAGTCGGTCGGGGTGGTGCTTTGCTGCCTCCCGGTAGTACGCCTTCTTGATGGCGGCGCCACGATCGTGGGCGTCGACGCCGAGCACCGCCGCCGCCTCGATCCGTCCCCGTTCGCCCGGAGCGAAGGGCCCGTTCCCGATCTGCCGCTTCTCGTCGAACTCGTAGCCGAGTCGCGCGAGCGCGACCCGCAGTGACAGCCACTCGTAGGCGGACGAGTAGTGCGCCGCCGAGTCGTTCACCTGGTGGCAGTCGGCCTCGGCGTACTCGGCGCGGGAAGCGCAGAACGCCACGAGCTCGGAAATGGTGCCGGGGAGGTCGTCCCGTCCCTCGGGCGCGTACATCGCTGCCAGTCGACGAAGGAGCAGCAGCTCGAAGGTCTCCGGATCGAAGCAGGCGGCGAACTTGGAGTGCAGGCGGAGGGCTTGCAGATGCAACTCGATCAGGGCGCCGAGCGTCAGGGGCTCGACCACCCGAGTCGATTTGGACGAGGCGGCGATCGCCCGGAGCACCGTCCCGTAGGCGATGGCGGTGTCGAGCCGACGCAGCGCCGTGCTGTCGTCGCCGGCCGCCAGGGCCCGGTCGACCTGCTCGAGCACGTCTTCGAACGACACCTGCGCGGCCCTGGTCAGGGTCGGGCCCTTCAGCTCCAGCTGCGGTTTGGTGGCGATGTATGCCGCGGTCAGCGGCAGGCTGCAGCGGCGGCACCGACGCCTCCAGTCGCCGGCCCGGTCGACGGCGTGGCAGACACGGCAGTACACCTTGTGACCGGAGGGCACGACCACGGGGATCGCGTCCTCGATGGCGCCGGCGCCGGCGAAGACGCGGGACGTCCACCCCTCGCCATCCCATCGTCGATGGGAATATCGCCCGGTCGGGTCCGGGTACCAACCCACAGGGTGCGCCATCTGTCCCTCCGGGTGTTGTCGTCGGCGGAAAGCGGCGCGGACTGGAGTGGGTTTTTGCCTCGTGGGAACTTCCCCACGTCGCGGACGAAGTCGTAGCGTCGTGGTGAGATGACGGATTACGTCGACGTTCCCGAAGCGATCGTGCGCCGCGTCCGCCTGGCGTGTGAACACCTCCCCGAGGCATACGAGGAGCCGGCGTACGCCGGGGTTCGATGGCGGATACGGACGCGCACGATCGTCCACGTCGTCACGGTCGATCGGGATGAGGCCCCGATCACGACCATGACCTTCCTCTCGTCGGGCGACGAGCTCGATGCCCTCCTCGCCGTCGGGGATCCCTTCTTCCCCGGTTGGGGCAGCGGACTCGTGGCGATGGTCCTGCGCGACGACGGGACGACCGACTGGGCAGAGGTCAGAGAGCTGATCACCGAGAGCTATTGCCTGCTCGCCCCGAAGAAGCTCGTCGCCCTTCTCGGCGACCTGCGACCTCGCGGCTGAAGGGCGGCGGTCGGAGGCCTGTTCGGTTCACGCGCGCGGCGACAGCCCGAACCGCGCACCGGTCGTCTCGGCGGCGACCGTCGGCGACAGCTCCGTGTTGTCGAGCCGCAGGTCCTCCGGATGGATGGCGGCCGTCCAGCACCGCGAAACGAATCCTCCGGCGAGAGGTTCGAAGGGGGTCACGATGACAACCTGTGGATTCAGGTGAAGATGTCGATCAGCTGCGTGAGGCGGAAGTTGTTGCCCGACGGGTCGCGGAACCCGGCGTCGATCCCGTAGGGGCGCTGCTCGGGCGTCTCGACGAACTCGACGCCGCGCCCCTTGAGCTCCTCGTAGGTGGCCTGGCAGTCGTCGACGGTCAGGAAAACGGTGCCGGCGAAACCCTTGCCCATGAGCTCGCGGACCTGGATCGCCGTCTCGTCATCCATCACGGGTGGGCCGGGAATGGCCATGAGCACGATCGCCATGTCCGGTTGCCCGGCCGGCCCGACGGTGAGCCATCGGAAGTTGTCCATCTCCGCGACGGTGACGTCCTCACGGACCTCCATCCCCAGCTTCTTCGTGTAGAAGTCCAGCGCCTCGTCCTGGTCATGGACCCACATCTGCGCCGTGGCGATCTTCATTCACCTACTCCTGTTCTCTGCGGGTGTGCACCACGAACCCTACGGATCGATCGTCCCCGTGCCTTCTCGAAACGTGCGGTTCTCGGGGCGGGCGTGCGCACGGACGACGCACGCGGGGAGTCGCGCGAGGTGGGACGCCGGCGGATGGGCGGCGCGGTACGCGGAAGGCGAACGTCCGAACATGCGCTGAAAGCTCGTCGTGAAGGACCCGACGCTGCCGAGACCGACGAGGAAACAGATGTCGGTGACGGTCCGGTCGGTGCTCCGCAACAGCGCGGCCGCCCGTTCGAGGCGACGTGTCAGCAGGTACTGGTGCGGCGTCTCGCCGAAGGTGCGAGTGAACTCGCGGCTGAAGTGGGCCGGCGAGAGGCCTGCGGCTCGAGCCATGTCGGCGACGCGGATCGGTTCGGCGTAGCGGGCGTCGACGAGGTCGCGTCCTCGAAGGAGATGGCGTGCAGGCGGGACGGTGGGCATCAGTTCGGGCTCGATCCCTTGCTTCGAAACGCTCGGAAGATGCAGGCTTGCCCGCCATTTTGCAAGATGGTCCGATGAGATTCGGGATCGTGCTCCCCGGTGGTCCGCCGGACGTGCAGCTGGAGCTGGCGGTTGCAGCGGATCGTGCCGGATGGGACGGGGTCTTCGTGTGGGAGGCGCCGTACGGCGTGGATGCCTGGTGCCTGCTCTCGGCGATGGCTATGCGCACCGAGAACGTCCGTCTGGGGACGATGTTGACGCCGCTGCCGTGGCGCCGTCCGTGGAAGGTTGCGAGCCAGGTCGCCACGCTGGACCAGCTGTCCGGGGGTCGTGCAGTCATCGGCATCGGATTGGGCGCCGTGGACACCGGCCTTGGCCGCACGGGGGAGGTCGAGGACCGCCGCCACCGCGCCGAGCTCCTCGACGACGCCATCGGCATTCTGGGGGCCCTCTGGTCCGGGGTCTTCTCGTATCGAGGGCTCCATCACACCATCGACCTGTCCGCACGGGCCGATCTCGCGACGTTCCGGCCCGTGCAGAGCCCACCACCGATCTGGGTGGTGGGCCGGTACCCATCGTCGAAGTCGATGGCGCGGGTGCTCCGCTGTCAGGGATGGATCGCCGAGATGGAGGAGCCCGACTCCGCGACCCTCGGCGCCGGTGCCGCGTGGTTGCGTGAGCACCGGGCGGCCGATGATCCAGGCATCGAAGTGATCTGCGAGGGCGAGACGCCGGCCGATGACCCCGTTGCGGCGGCGGACACGGTCGAACGTTGGGCCGCAGCCGGAGCGACGTGGTGGCTCGAGTCGCGTTGGGGAGGCGAGACACCAAGGGTCGACGATGCGCGCCTTCGCATCGCGGCAGGTCCACCGTGCCGCGACCGAGCTTCGTGACGCATCGCGGAGTTCCTCTCGCCCGCCAGACCGTTCCGACAGGCATCCGTGCGACCTCCCGCACGGGACGGGGAGTGCGCCGTTTTTCTTTTGGACCCTGGATCGACCATTGTGTGGTCTCAGCCCACACCACAGCGAGAGACTTATGGCGAAGACGAAGAAGACGTATCGAGTCGAGATCGAAGCCAAGCTGGACGTTGAGGCATTCGACGAGGCCAGCGCGAAGAAGAAGGTCGAGAAGCTGCTCGGGAGCCGTCGAGGCCTCGGTGTCGACGTCCACACGACCGGCGACGTATGGACGTACTCGGCGCCGATGGTGCGGGATCCGCGCCAGGCCACGGACTGACGACGCCTCACCAAAATCGCTCACGACGCAATGCCTGGAGGTCGGCGGCAACCTCCTTGCCGACCTTCGTGCCGGGGGGAGATCCGAGGGAAGCGGAACTCGAGTCGGACCATGGCGGTGGGGTCGAGGAGAATGGGTTCATTCTTCCGCCATAGCTTCGTGTGGACCCTCCCTGATGGCAGCGGCAGCCCCGCCACCGACTTCTGCGAAGTGGCGAACGATGGGCGAATGAAGCTGAGCACGGTCTGGCCCGCGAACGACGACTTCCCGCCCCCGGACGGCGCACGGTCGGCGCGACGACTACCTGGGGTTGTCGAGTTGTGCCGGAAGGTCCTCAGCGTGAACGATGACGAGCTCTTGCACCGCTCGTGTGAGCACGATGTAGAGCAGCCGGAGGCCGCGGTCGATCTCGGCTATTCGGGCCGGCTCGACGGCGATCACCGCATCGAACTCGAGCCCCTTCGTCGTTGCGGGCGCGAGCAGCGTGAGGTGCTCCCCCAGTTCTGAGATCCTGGTGCCGTCGGTGAAGTCGATTCCGGCCGCCGTCATCGCTTCGACGATCGGCGTCTGCACCTCGGCGGGCGCGACGATGGCGGTCGAGGTCCAGGTGTTGGCGAGTTGCACCGCCTCGCCCACGACGGTTTCGGCGAGCTGCGCCGCCGTCGTCGGTACGAGCCGCGGTGGCGTCCCGTGGGCTCGTGCCGATCGTGTTGGTGTGACATCGGGCGCCGCCGATGCGAGGAGGCGGTTTGCGTACTCCAGGATTGGTGCCGGGACGCGGTATCCAACGGTGAGCTCCTCGAACCGCGTGTTGGGGGCGCCGAGGACGGCCGTGGCGGACCCCCAGTTCGCCTGCGCTGCGGGCGCGGACGCCTGTGCGAGGTCGCCCAGGACGGTCATCGACCCACTGCGCGCTCGTCGGGCGATCACCCTCAGTTGCATGTCGGAGAGATCTTGCGCTTCGTCGACGACGATGTGCCCGTACTGGTGAGTCGTGCGGTGGAGGGCGGCGTTGGCCTCGTCGAGCAGCGCGAGGTCCGCCGTCGTCCATTGCTCTTGTTGAAGGCGGGCGGAGGGCTTTCGGCCGAGAAGCGCTCGTTCGTCATTGGTGAGGATGCCGACGGAAGCGCGCTCGAGGAGTCGTCGGTTTCCGAAGAGCTTGCGGACGAGGTCCGGAGCGCTCAGCGCCGGCCAGAGGCGGTCCAGGGCGCGCTTGAAGTCCTTATTCGAACGCAGCTGATCGGTGAAGGTGCCCCAGGCCGTGTGGTCGCTGCCAGGCTTTCGGAGATAGCCCCGCCAGGCGAGGTCGATCAGCTGGTCCCGCACATTGCTGCGGGCATCGTTCAGGGGGCGGCTTGCGTCGAGCGCCCGCTTGACGATGCCCGCGGTGGCGGAAGACGGAAGCGCCACGGTTCCGTGTGAAGTCGTCACTTGGATGTCCGGCGGTTCCGCGGCGATGCGGTCTCGTGCGGCGTTCTGGATGATGAGCGCCATCCTTCGGTCGCCCCTGAGTGCCGCGAGGGCTGGGGAGTCGAGACCGCGGACCCAGTAGCCCCCGCTCGTGAGTCCTTCGATCGTGAGTTGGACGGCTGCGGTCTCGCCGAGGGAGGGGAGCACCTGGGAGATGTAACGGAAGAAGATCCGGTTCGGCCCGACGATGAGCACCCGGCTCCGTTCGAGGTCTTCCCGGTGGTTGTAGAGGAGGTAGGCGACGCGGTGGAGGCCGACCGCTGTCTTCCCGGTGCCGGGTCCGCCTTGGACGATCGTGCAAGCGTCCAAAGGCGCCCGGATGATCCTGTCCTGCTCCGCCTGGATGGTCGACACGATGTCTCGCATCGTTCGCGTTCGGGTGCGCCCGATCTCGGCGAGGAGCGGATCCGGTACATAGCTGCCGGCCACATCCGACTCCGGGTTCTCGAGATGTTCCTCGAAGATGTCGAGGAGCTCCCGTCTCTCGACGACGAACCGCCGCCGCAGACGGAGGCCCATCCGGTCTGCGACTGTCGCTCGGTAGAAGCCAACTGCTGCGGGGGCGCGCCAGTCCGTGACCACCGGTTCGCCGTGTTCGTCCTCGACGTGGCGACGGCCGATGTAGAAGCGATCTTCGCCTCGGTCGATCCGTCCGAAGCAGAGCGCCGTGGTGGGTTCGGCGAGCGAGTCGACGCGGCGTTGCTTCCGTGCGTCGTCTGCAGCCGCCATCTCCGGGGTGACTCCGACGTCGGCGTGGAGGTTGCCGCCCTGATAACCGAGGCTCTTGAGGTGGATCGCGCGTTCGCGCATGAATCGAAGGCAGTTGTATGCCCGATCGATCGAAGCCTGCTCACTCGCGAGGTCCGGGTGAGCGAGCGTCGTGGACGAGTCGTCAGGCATTTCGGCGAACGTACGGATCGCCGCTTCGCGATCTCAACGGAATTATCGCAAGTGGTGCTGAACCGCCGTGAGAGAGGGATCCGATCGGCAGCCCGCCGCATCAGGTTGGTCAAACCGCTCCAGCAAGGAGCGTCGCCCGCACAGGTCGGCGATGGCCACCGCACCATCGTGGGCATTTGGCGCGAGGGTGGAGTCGTGATTGCTCCTGCCATCCGCGCCGAGGGCCTCGTGAAACGATTTGGGTCCGTCGTGGCCGTCGACGGCGTCGATCTCGAAGTCGCTCCCGGCACGGTCCTCGGGGTCCTCGGCCCGAACGGCGCCGGGAAGACGACGGCAGTCCGGATCCTGACGACGATCCTCCGGCCGGACGGAGGCCGCGCTGAGGTCCTCGGGTTCGATGTGGCGCGCCAGCCCGAGGAGGTGCGGATGCGGATCGGCCTGGCCGGCCAGTACGCGGCCGTCGACGAGAACCTCACCGGCTTCGAGAACCTCGAGATGGTCGGCAGGCTCTACCACCTCGGCCGCCGAGTCTCGCCCGAGCGCCGACGAGCTCCTCGCCGCCTTCGACCCCTCCGAGGCAGGCGACCGCCTCGTTCGGGCGATCGCCATCACAGCAGTGTTCGGAGGCCTCTCCGTCTGGCGCTACCGCCGCGCGGTCACCCGCTGAGCTGCTAGCGAACGGTCAGCGTGCTGTAGAGCTCGAGCGCAACCGCGCCGACGACGACCCATGCGACCAGGCCCACGACGAGCACGACCGCCAGCGTCCGGAAGAACCTAACGACATCGTGGTCGTATGCCTCGGAGACGCGCGCTTCCAGGACGATCTGCTCTGCGATCAGGAGCTCATCCTCTTCGGCCTCGAGCTGCTCATCGCCGAGCTCCGGC
>DATLED010000048.1:0-2740 GCA_035525495.1 Acidimicrobiales bacterium
TGTCGCCCGCCAGGAGCATGGGACCACCTGTCCGCCAGTGACATGGGACCAGGTCCGGGGTTGTGCAGCTTCGGCATCGGCATGATGTCGGGCTAGGACCGGGTAGGTCAAGGGCGACGTTTGCGGCGGGGCGACGGCGGCGGCTTTTCACTGTCGAGTCCGGGCTTCTGGCGTCGCCGGTAGGAGTCGCCATCGAGGACGAGCTCATACGCGGCGGACTGCAGCCGGTCGATGGCGGATTGGGCGAGGAGGGCGTTGGCCATGAGGCCGAGCCACTCGATCGGTTCACGATTCGACGTGGTGATGGTGGCGCCGGTGCGATGGCGTTCGACGATGATCTCGTAGACATCGGCGGTGTCGACGGCGTCGAGCGCCTGGAGGGCGAAGTCGTCGATGATCAACAAGTCGACGCGCAGCAGCTTGCGGATCTCGGCGTCGTGGCTGTTGTCGAGCCGCGACGCTTTGAGCCGCTTGAAGAGGTGGTCGCTGCGCTCGAAGTGGACGCTGTAGCGACGCCGGACGGCGGCATGGCCGAGGGCGCTGGCGAGGAACGTCTTGCCGACCCCGACGGGCCCCATGACCATCACGTTGTGGGCGGCGTCGACGAAGCGCAGCGAGCACAGCTCGTCCCAGATGTGGCGGTCGAAGGTGACGGCAGTGGAGTCGTCCCAGGCTTCCAAGGTCATGGACGGGTCGAGACCGGCGGTGCGGGCTCGCAACGCGGCCGAGGAGGTGTCGCGACGGGTGACCTCATCGGCGAGGACGAGCTCGAGGAAATCGGTGTGAGCCAGGTCGCGGGTCTTGGCCAGGGCGAGGCGTTCGGGCAGGGTGTCGAGGACTCGGCCGAGCTTCACGCGGCGCAGCAGCGCTTTGAGCTCCGGCGACACCGCGGGCGTCGGGGCGCTCACGCCACACCACCCTCGGCCGCGAAACCGTCCTCCAGGTCGGCCTCTGCGGCCCGATCTGACCCGGGGTGGGGTGGTTGGTGCCGGCGTTTCGATGTCGTGGTGGCGAAGTGTTCGGGGTCGCGAGCGAAGCGGCCGGTGAGCACCGTCGCCGGCCGCTTCGCGACCGGCGGGGCGGTTTCGGTGGCCCGCTCCAGCATGCGACCGATGAGCCCGACGTTGACGGCCTCGACCTCGAGGGCTCGCGCGCAGGCGGCATCGACGCGTTCGGCCCCCCACTTCTTGACCAAGCCCAACAGCGCGTAGACCTGACGCATCTTGGTCCAGGGCAACGGCCCGTCGAGCAGGAGTTCCGCGTAGGTGCCGATGGCCGGCCCGTGCTCAGCGGCCATCGCCTTGAGCTGGTCGATGTCGCGCAACGCGTAGGTGCTCCGCTCGGCCGGAAGATCGGCGGCGTCGGTGATCCGCCCACCGGGCGTGGTGCGGGGATGGATCTTCACGAGCTGGCCACGCGAGAAGACCTTCACCAAGGACCGATCGGCGCGGACCTGGACGCGGGTGCCGATCAGGTTCCCGGGAACCGAATAGAGGGCCCGGGCGACTTCGATGTGGTGGTCGCGATGCACCTTGGCCGTCGCGTAGATCGGCAGGTCGTAGCGTTCGGCCGGCGGCGACGCGAGCGCGGGCGCTTCGAGCGCCGCGAACAGCTCGGCCGGCCGCAGTTGGGTGGTGCCGTGGATCCGCAGACCCGCCCGCACCCGGCACCACTCGGTGGCTCGGCGCTGGGCGTCGGCTAGATCGACGAAGGTCTCGCCGGCGAAGAAGCTGTTGCGAACGAAGGGGACCGTCCGCTCCACCCTTGGCTTGTCCTGGGGCTTGCGGACTCGGGCCGCGTCGACGACGAAGCCGCGCGCTTGGGCGTATTCGATGAAGGCCTCGTTGAGGCGCGGCTCGGTCGGGTTCGCCTTGTCCACGATCGTGGCCATGTTGTCGGGGACGACGGTGGCGAACACGCCATCGAAGAACGTCCACGCCGCTTCGAACCCGTCGATCACATCGGTGGTCGTCTGTCGGAAGGTCAACCACACGAAGCAGTGTCGGGAGTAGCAGGCCGTGAAGATCAAGGCATGGCACACCCGGTTCCGTCCCGCCTCGGCGTCGAACACCAAGCCCATCCGGCCGAAGTCGACCTGCAGCTCGTCGCCCGGCTCCCCATCGGCGACGCGCACCGTCGTCTTCGGGCGACGACCATGACCGCACTCCTCTGCCGCGTAACGGTGCAACGTCCGCTCCGGGACCACGATCCCGTCGCGGGCCAACAGCTCGTGCACCTTCACCGCCGTGAGCCCGCCCTCGAGCCACGCCTTGATCCGATCATGGTGGCCGGCCAGGACTCGCCACGCCTCGCCGTGACCGTCGCTGCGATGGGGGCGGACCGCCTCGACCACCGAGCCCAAGCACTCATCGGTGAGCTGAACCTCGCCGCCCTCCTGGCGCAAACCCAACCCGACGGCGGCGTCGACGTAGCGACGGACGGTCTTGCGGTTCACCCCCGACAACCGCTCGATGGGCCTGGGCCCCTCGCCTCGCAACCACAACCGCAGAACCTCTCGAACCTCGAACACTGGAACCTCCCGGAATGCCATCGCCGCCTTTCTGAGCCACTGGCAGAAGGCGGCGAGTCCACCGGCGGCAACGCCTCAGCTGGTGGACCCCGGGTGGTCCCATGACTGGCGGAGAGGTGGTCCCATGCAACTGGCGGAACCCCCCTCAGGGTGGTCCCATCCCACTGGCGGAACTCAGCTCAAGTGGTCCCATGTCGCTGGCGGGCGACA
>DATLED010000049.1:0-2628 GCA_035525495.1 Acidimicrobiales bacterium
TGTCGCCCGCCACCTGCAAAGGACCAGGGCTGCGCCAGATACATGGGACCACTTGTGGAGGTCGCGGATCGGCGAGGTGATGCTCGCCGAGTGCCGCCAAGGCGGTCAAGTGGGGGCGATCAGGACCGTTGTGTGGGAACCGTTGGCTTCTGTCGGTCGCGGTAACTCTCGCCCTCGACGACGAGCTCGTAGGCCGCGGACTTGAGCCGATCGACGGCGGACTGCGCGAGCAGCGGATCTGTCATCAGCGCGAGCCACTCACTCGGGTCCCGGTTGGAGCTGATGATCGTCGATGCCCTCTGGTGTCGCTCCACCACGATCTCGTAGAAGTCGGCCGTGCCGGCCTGATCGAGCCCGCTGAGCGCGAAGTCATCGACGATCAACACGTCCACACGCAGCAGCTTGCGGATCTCGGCGTCGAGGCTGTTGTCGAGCCGGGCGATCCGGAGCCGCTTGAAGAGGTGGTCGGCCCGTTCGAAGGCCACGCTGCGCCGGCGGCGGACCGCGATGTGGCCGAGCGCGGTGGCAAGGAAGGTCTTGCCGACCCCGACGGGGCCCATCACGATCGCGTTGTGCGCGGCGTCGACGAAGCGGAGGCTGCAGAGCTCGTCGAAGACGTGACGGTCGAAGGTGACCTTCGCGGTCGGGTCCCAGCGCTCGAGGGTCATCGAGGGATCGAGACCGCCGGCCTGGGCTCGACGCGACGCCGAGGTGGTGTCGCGTCGTGTGACCTCGTCGGAGAGCAGCACCTGGAGGAACTCGGCGTGGCTCAGCTTGTTGGTCCTCGCCAGCGCCAGCCGTTCGGGGAGGGTGTCGAGGACCTGACCGAGCTTCACCCGCCGCAACGTCGCCGCCAGCTCGGGGGTCACCGCTGGGACGAGGGGGCTCGCCGCGCTCATGGCGTCACCGTCCGGCCCTCGGCGGCGAAGTGCCCGGGGTCGCGTGCGAAGCGGCCGACGATCACGTTGGAGGGGACCGGGTCGACCGCGGCCGCCTCGGCCTCCAGGGCGCGCTCGACCATGCGGATCACGACGCCCACGTCGACGCACTCGGCATCGACGGCCCGTTCGCAAGCGTGGTTGACGCGGTCGTCGCCGTAGCGGTCGGCGGCCCGGAACAGCCGGTAGACCCGCCGCATCCGTGTCCAGGGCAGGGGGCCGTCGAGCACCCCCTCGACCAAGGCCCCGATCGCTGCGCCCCGATCTCGGGCCTTGGCCTTCTGGGACTCGATGTCGCGCATCGCGTAGTCGGTCTTCTCCGACGGCATGTCGGCGGGGTCGGTCGAGCACCCCCCTGCAGGCTTGCGGGGGTGGCACTTGATGAGCTGGCCCCGGTGGAAGACTTTCACCAGCCTGGTGTCGGCGATGACGTGGACGTCGTGGCCGATCAGCTCGCCCGGGATCGAGTAGAGGGCCTTGAGGACCTGGATGTGACGGTCGGGGTGGACCTTGGCCTTCTGGTAGGCGGGCAGGTCGTAGGGCTGGGCCGGGGCCGCCAGCAGCACCGGTGCCTCCTCGGCGTCGAACACGACGATCGGCTGGCGGTGGGTCGTGCCGTGGTCGCGGAGCCCGGCCCGGGTCCGGCACCACAGCTCGGCGGCGACCTGGGCCTCGGCGAGGCAGCCGAAGTCCTCGCCGGCCCAGAACGAGCTCTGCACGAAGGCGACGGTCCGCTCGACGCGCGGCTTGTCCTGGGGGGAGCGCACCCTGGCGGGGTCGACCACGAACCCCCGTGACTGGGCGTACTCGACGAAGGCCTGGTTGAGCGTCGGGTCGCACGCGTCCGCGTTGGTGACGATCGTGGCCATGTTGTCGGGGATCACGACTCGGAAGACGCCCCCGAAGAACGTCCACGCCTCCTCGAAACCGGTGATCACCGTGGCCAGGGTCTGGGAGAAGGACAACCACACGAAGGTGTGGCGCGAGTAGGCGGCGGTGAAGACCAGCGCCCACACCTTGCGGCGCCGGCCGCTCTCCTCGTCGAGCATCATCCCGAGCTCGCCGAAGTCGACCTGGAGCTCGGCGCCCGGCTCGCCGTCGGCGACCCTCACCGTCGAGCGCGGTGGGGTCGGGAACTTCGCGTCGACGTAGCGGTTCAACGTCCGTTCCGGGACGAACACGCCGTGGCGCGCCAGCAGCTCGCACATCTTGCGCTCGGGCACGTCACCGGCGGTGACCCAGCCGGCGATCTTGTCGTGGTGCTCGGCCATCAACGTCCACGACTCGCCATGACGGTCCGGCTTCGGGGGCCGCATCGCTGCTATCACCAGGCCGACGAACTCATCGCCCAGCTGGCCCTCACCGCCGTCGCGGTCGAGGCCCAGGCCGACCGCGGCGTCGATCACTCTCGTGACCGTCTTGCGGTCGGGCGGGACCAGCGCGGCGATCGCCCGCAGTCCTCGGCCATCGAGCCACAGCCTCAACACCTCACGCACTTCGAACACGGGGACCTCCCGGTATGCCACACGCACCGCCCTTCGGGCCGACAGACGCAACGGCGGTGAGTTGACCGTCGTCGGCACCGACCCCGGTGGACCCCCACAAGTGGTCCCATCTAGCTGGCGCAGCGGTGGTCCCATCTAGGTGGCGCAAGCCCTAGAAACTGGTCCCATCTAGGTGGCGGGCGACA
>DATLED010000010.1:0-4874 GCA_035525495.1 Acidimicrobiales bacterium
ATCACGCCGCACACGACCTTCGAGGGCCAGATCTATGTGTTGTCGAAGGAGGAGGGCGGCCGTCACAAGCCGTTCTTCACGAACTACCGGCCGCAGTTCTATTTCCGGACGACGGATGTGACCGGGCACATCCAGTTGCCGGAGGGGACCGAGATGGTGATGCCGGGGGACAACACGCCGATCACGGTCGAGCTCATCCATCCGATCGCCATGGACGAGGGTCTCCGTTTCGCCATCCGTGAGGGTGGCCGCACCGTGGCCTCGGGCCGCGTCACCAAGATCATCAAGTAAGGACTGTCGTCTCGATGGCACAGAAGATCCGCATCCGACTGAAGGCCTACGACCACGAGGTCCTCGACCAGTCGACGAAGAAGATCGTGGAGACGGTGCTGCGCACCTCGGCCAAGGTGAAGGGTCCAGTCCCGCTGCCGACCGAGAAGCACCGCTACACGGTCATCCGCTCGCCGCACAAGTACAAGGACTCGCGCGAGCACTTCGAGATGCGGATCCACAAGCGCCTGCTCGACATCGTCGAGCACACGCCCAAGACCGTCGACTCGCTGCAGCGGCTCGAAGTGCCGGCGGGTGTGGAGATCGAGATCAAGCTGCAGCAGGCTTAGGGGCGGCGAGCGGGGGAGCTTTCTCCGCTCAGCCTCGCGCTCGTGGGCCGTGATCGCGCCCGCCCGCATGGCGCTCCCCGAGGATGTGCTCTCCCGAGCTCTGCTGAGGGCTACAGGACGCGAAGGGCGTCGACCTTGTCGAGCTCACGCCGCGACAACGCGTGGAGGACGCGGGACGCGCCGTGGCGGGCGATGGCCGTGTCGATGAGGACGTTGATGGCGATGTTCGTCGCCTCGGGCATGTGGGGCACGGCCAGGTCGAGGCTGCGGCAGAGGTCGCCGATGTGGATCACGAGCTCGACGACGCGTGTCCGCAGGTACTCGTCGAGGAGCAAAGCGTTGCCGCCGGCTGGGATGCGGTGATCGGCGCGCTCGTCGGGCAGGCGCCGGCGGAGGTGGTCCAGCGCGTTGCCGAGGTCGAGGTACAGCCGCGCCCAACCGCCGCGCGACGCCTCGATGGCGCGTTCGCGTATGGCCACGTTCTCATCGGCGGCGATGTCACTCTTCATCGACGCGAAGTACTCGCCGGCGGTGATCGTGGGGGGGTCGGCCTCGGGCATGTCGAGGTACCAGTGCACGGTCAGCACGGCGCGGGCGAGGTGGCCGGCGAGCGCGCCGACCTGGAGGTCGGCCAGCGTGCTCGGCTCGTTCCACTTGTCGCCGACCTCGCGTCCCCCGACGATGGCGGCGGCCTCGGCGGCGACCTGCAGGAAGGTGGTGCGGATCGTCTCGGTCACGAATTCTCGTCGGGCTCGAGTCCGTGCACCCATCGTTGGAAGGCTCTGGCGATGTCGCCCTGCGCGGCAGCGGTTCCGGCGGCGGCGATCAGATGCTGTTCGAGGTCGTCCGACGACACGAACCCGCCCGTCCGCTGGCGGTAGAGCGCTCCCATCGAGTCGCACAGCCCATCGACGCCGAGCAGGTGGGCCACGCCGGCGAAGAGCCGGGCGCCGACGGTGTAGGCCTCGCGCGGCGTGTAGCGATCGAAGGGAGAAGGCGGGCGCAGCCGGACCGGCGGCTCGTTCCAATCGAAGGACTCCGCCCACCGGCTGCGCCGCGGGGCGGGGGCCGTGTACCAGGTGGTGAAGGCCTCGTCGATCCAGCCGTCGGAGGCGTCGGCCGGCTTCACGCCGCGACCGAACCAGGAGTGGAAGACCTCGTGCTCGAGCGAGCCGACCGACGCCGTGGTGGCGCCGTCGTACTCCATCCCGCGCGCGCTCCCCCACACATAGGTGAGGAAGCGGTCGCCGTGGCCATAGGCGCCGAAGCGGGCCTGGTTGTGGGCGAGGCACTCGGTGACGACGACGTGGCAGGCGGCGAGGTCGATCTCCGGTCCGGCGAGCTTGAACGTCTCGACGGTGATGCCCTCCTCGACCGTCGAGTAGAGGTCGTACCGCCCCTCGGGGACGACGACGAGCATCGGCGAGAGCGAGGTGAACGTGTCCGGGTAGCGGACGGTCGTCCCGTCGACGGTGCCGTTGGCGAAGATGCGGTGCGGGCCCGCGTCCTCGACCCGGAAATCGACGTCGAGGGCGAAACGATCCCCGCACAGCGGCGCCGGGATCCACATCTCGAGGTAGCGGCCGGGATGGAGGTCGCTCATCCAGCTGTCGAAGAGGATGCCCGGCCGCTGGAGCGTCCATCCGAGGGGCACGGAGTCAGTGCAGGCGGGGGTGCCGAGGGGATAGGTGACGGTGAGCTCGTGCTCGCCGCCGTCGAGGGCGACGTCGATCGCCCGCAACCCCTCGTGGCGGGGGGCGAGGAGCTCGGGATCGAGGACCGAGCCGTCGAGCGTCGCGGACTCGATGCGCTGCCGGAGGTCGAAGTACAGGGGCCCCTCGCCGACCTCGAAGCGCATGGTGGCCTGGCCCGACGCCGTCCGGGTGGCGCAGGCGAAGGTGAGGCGGGCGGAGACGGCGGTGACGTCCACGGCTCGGGAGAGTAGAGCGTGCAGCCCGCTTTCGAGAGCGAACGCGCTGCCTGGCGACCGTTCGCGCTCGAAAGCGGGTGCGTTTGGGGTTGCGCGACCGAGACCGCTACCATGGTCCGGTCCTGGCCACCCCGGCCAGTGAAGCAATCGACGTCTGCGAGCGCCTGGCAGTAAGGCAGCGGGGACCTCGCAGCACAAAGCAAACGAGCTCCGCTCGGGTCTGCCCGAGCGGAGCGTCTTGTGTGGAAACGGCTTTCGAGCCCCCGCTACGAGCAACGAAGAAAGAGCTCCAATGGCATCCAAAGCGATCGTCGGCGAGAAGGTCGGCATGACGCAGGTCTGGGACGACCAGAACCGCGCCATCCCGGTCACCGTCGTGCGCGTCACCCCCGCCCGGGTCGTTCAGGTCAAGACGCCCGACAAGGACGGCTACTCCGCCCTCCAGGTCACCTACGGCACCCAGAAGGTCCAGCGTCTCAGCGGCGGCGAGGCCGGGCACTTCGCCAAAGCCGGCGTCGATCCCGGCAAGAAGCTCGTCGAGCTCCGCCTCGACGACACCGAGGGCTACACCGTCACCCAGGAGCTGCGGGTCGATCTCTTCGCCGCCGGCGACAAGGTCGACGTTACCGCCATCTCCAAGGGCAAGGGCTTCGCCGGCGGCATGAAGCGCCACAACTTCAAGGGTCTCAAGGCCAGCCACGGCACGCACAAGAAGCACCGTGCGCCCGGTTCGATCGGTGCCTGCGCCACGCCCGCTCGGGTGTTCAAGGGCACGAAGATGGCGGGCCAGATGGGGTCCGAGAAGGTGACGACGCTCAACCTCGAAATCGTCCAGGCGGACGCAGAGCGTGACCTGCTGCTCGTGAAGGGCGCCGTGCCCGGTCCCCGCGGCGGTCTCGTGATCATCCGCAACGCCGTGAAGGGTGGGACGAAATAATGGCCACCGTCGACCTCCGCACGAAGGACGGCGGCACCGCCGGCACGATCGAGCTGGACGACGCCATCTTCGGCATCACGCCGAACGTCTCGGTGATGCACCAGGTCGTCACCGCCCAGCTCGCCGCCGCCCGCCGGGGCACGCAGAGCACCCTCACCCGGGCCGAGGTCCGGGGCGGCGGCGCCAAGCCGTGGCGCCAGAAGGGCACCGGTCGGGCCCGCCAGGGCTCCACCCGCTCGCCGCAGTGGGTCGGTGGTGGCGTGGCCCTCGGCCCGAAGCCCCGCAGCTACAAGCAGAAGACGCCCAAGAAGATGGTGCAGCTGGCGCTGCGCTCGGCCCTTTCCGACCGGGCGAGCGAAGGCCGCGTCGCCGTCGTCGAGGCCTGGGACTGGAACGAGCCGAAGACCAAGATCGCCGACGCCGCCCTCCGCACCCTCGGCATCGACGGCAAGGTGCTGCTGGTCGTCGGCACCGAGGACGAGCTGGCCTTCAAGGCCTTCCGCAACCTCCCCCACGTCCACATCCAGGTGCGGGGCGAGCTCAACGCCTACGACACGCTGTGCAGCGACTGGGTCGTGTTCACGAAGGAAGCCCTGCCAGGAGGCCCGAACACCGACGCCCCGGTCCACGAGCCCGTCGCGAACGCCGACACGAGCGCCCCGCAGGTTGGTCTCGAGGAGGAAGCAGAAGCCGATGCGTGATCCGAGAGATGTGATCCTCAAGCCTGTGGTCAGCGAGAAGTCCTACGGGCTGCTGGACAACGGCGTCTACACGTTCGTGGTCCATCCGGACTCGAACAAGTCCGAGATCAAGATCGCCATCGAGGCCATCTTCAACGTCTCCGTGACGAAGGTGAACACGCTCAACCGCAAGGGGAAGCGCAAGCGCCGTCGTCAGTACATGGGCACCCGTCCCGACACCAAGCGCGCGATCGTCACCCTCAAGGACGGCGACCGCATCGATCTGTTCGAAGGTTAAGAACGATGGCCCTCCGCAAGCGCAAGCCCACCTCCGCCGGTCGCCGGTTCCAGACGACTTCGGACTTCTCCGAGATCACCAAGACCGAGCCCGAGAAGTCGCTCCTCCAGCCGAAGCACCGCACCGGCGGACGCAACTCCTACGGCCGCAAGACCGCCCGTCACCGCGGTGGCGGCCACAAGCAGCAGTACCGCGTCGTCGACTTCAAGCGGAACAAGGACGGCGTGCCGGCCAAGGTCGCGTCGATCGAATACGACCCGAACCGCAACGCCCGCATCTGCCTCCTGCACTACCTGGACGGCGAGAAGCGCTACATCCTCGCCCCCCGCAACGTGAAGGTCGGCGACATGCTCCAGAGCGGCCAGGGCAGCGAGATCCGCCCCGGCAACGCCCTGCCGCTGCGCTACGT
>DATLED010000024.1:0-88364 GCA_035525495.1 Acidimicrobiales bacterium
ACGCCGAGTCGTTCGGCGATCGCGGTGTTGGCCACACCGTCACCGGCCAGCAACAAGCCTTTCGCTTCGCGGACCGCCCGATGCGGCAACGACGGCGACGCCGCGATGGCCTCCAACGCCCTGCGTTCCTCCAGCAACAACATGAGCGGTTCTGCTGCGGGATGAGCCATGCACCCATCCAACCACAACCGCGCGCTCAAAACGTGGACACTACACTAGCGACGCACGCGCTCGGGCTGACCCGCCGCCGGGTCCGCGGGCAGATTGCCGCTGCAGGTCTCCGATAAGTAGAGGCGCGATTCGTCGGGCGAGACCCGATCCCGTTCGGTACCCGAGTCGTTCGCCGACTCGAGTGAAGTGGTCCCCGTGTCGACGTTCGTGGGGTACACGGGCGAGTACCGATCGGTGCGCGAGGAACACGTCGTCGAACTGGCCGACGCCATCCCGGGGACGTCGTAAAACGGGCGATGGCCACCTGCTCGAGTTCCGCCGACAGAGTGATGCTCTCGCGGCCGCCAAGCGCCTCCTCGCTGACGCGCCGACGCTCGGCGTCGCTCTTCGCGCAGGGATCCACTTCGGCGAGATCGAGCGTTGGCCCCGACGGCGACCGGTGGTATCGCCGTGCACATCGGCGCCCGCATCGGCTCGCTCGCCGGGGCCGGACAGATCCTGACGCGCGTACGTCTCGGTGGCCACGGTGATGGTCATGCGACTCAACGAGGTGGCGATCCACCATGTCGATCTCGCTATCGGGTTCGGGTTCCCCGATCTCTCCGCGGGTGTCGGTGAGGTGCTGATCGAGCGCGACGCGCGCCGTTACGCCAACGAGGGCATCGACGTCGACGGCGTCGGCGTGCCGCCTGGCCTGGCTGGCAGGGCGCGGTGACAGCCGGTTCTTGCAGCCGCGGGAAGGGCTGATGCCCAGGCTGCCGAACCTGGGCTGAGCAGCTGACGCTCCATGAGAGACGCCTCCAACTGGATCCCGGCCAACTCGCGGTCCGCACGTACCATGAGCGGATGGCGAGGCGGCGGGGCAACGTGGCAAAGGTGGTGGCCGGTGCGGTCGTCATCTCCTTCATCGGTGCGTCGGCAGGAATCCTTGCTCTGTCGAACGCATCGGACAACACGACCACCAAGACGAAGACCCCCGAGCTCTCAGCGGCTTCGAAGGAGCTCGTTCGCCTCCTCGACAAGCGCGACGAGATCACGTACCACGCCAAGTACCAAGCGGCCGCGCCTGGCACGCAGGGACTCGCGATCGAGACGTGGCAGCTCCCACCTCGTGTACGTCAGGACAGCGAGATCCAGTCGGACGGACAGAAGATCAAGGCGCGGGTCCTTCTCATCGATGGCGACCGCGTGCGATGCGCACAGCTCAACGACGCCGAGTGGTCCTGCCGAGCCGGCGGTGAGGCCAGCGTCGACCCGCTCGAGTCATTCCGACAGCGTCTCAGCCAAGGCACCGTCACCGCTCGCGACAACACCGTCGACGGTCGGTCTGTCCGGTGCTTCACGCTGAAGACGACCGAGGGCACGAGTGAGTTGTGCCTCGTTCCCGCAACGGGCATCCCGGTTCGCATCAGCGGCGGCCAGACACAGATGCGCCTGGTCGCGCTCGACACGATCGTCGATTCCGAGCTGTTCGTTCCGCCCGCGGCCGTCACCGGCTGATCCATCGGCCGAGTTGCGGCGCAGAGGCGCGAAGAAGGGCGGGCCACGGGAGGCCCGCCCTTCTTGCGGTCTGCTACCGGCAGGTGAAGTGCGCCGGCGTGTCCGGATGGACCGGGTTGGTATTGGACTTCACGTCTGGCTTGTAGACGATGGCCAACTCGTCATAGCCGGAACCCGTGGTGCGAGGGCCGGTCTTCACGTTCGTCGCGCCGTCTGCCGTCCCTTGATCTTCGAGATAGGTGATCAAGCTCGGGCTCATCTGACGGGTCGAGACGTACTCGCCGTACGTGGCCGGGCAGAGGTAGTACCCGTTATACGAGCCCGACCAGTCGACGAGGCGGTCACCGGCCACGGGTCCGTTGTCGCCTTCGTTGGCTTGCAAGGTGTCCTGGTCCCAGCCGCCGTAGATGGTGTCGAACCCACGGTAGCCGTCGTACCCCTCGCGAGCTTCGGTCGCGGGATTGTCCATGGTGTCGGGATCGTCGCCGGCGAAGAAGAACCACGTGATCGGATCGTTCACGGCGCTGCCCGTGTCGGCGGTGGTCCGGGGCAGCACGTCGAGCCAGTCACCGTCGAAGCCACCCCACGTCCGGTCGGCGTGGTCGCCGCCCCAGAGGGCGTCGGTGCCGTCGTCGCCGAAGATGAAGTCGTCACCCGGGCCGCCGTGGCCGAGGTCGGCTCCTGCTCCGGCGTGGATGGAGTCATGGGCGTCGTTGCCCGCCGGCTGCACGCCGTCGCTCGCCTTGTTGAGCGGATCGTCGCCCAGGATCACGTCGGCGCCGCCGAGCGGGATCTGGCTGAGCACCACTTGACGGCTCAGCGCGTTGGGAACGTTCGTCAACTCCTTGATGAACGGCGCACCCGAATGGGTGAGCGTCTTCGCCGGGCCGGTCTGAACGACGTCGGTGATCACACCCTGGTCGCCCAGGACGGCGTCCTCGCCTTGGCCACCGCACAGGAGGTCGCCGTCAACCGTGAATGCACCGTTCGGCTCGCCGTTCCAGTACGGATCGTTGGCCATGTTGAGTCCGCCCATGTCGCAGTTCTCACTCACCGGAACGCCGTGAGCTTCACCGGTGTCGTCGAACTGGCCATAGAGGTCATCGTCGCCCGCTTGACCGTGGACGACGTCCGACCCGCTGGTCTGACCCGCAGCCGTGTCGACCATGCCGACCGTCCGGACCACCCGCGTCTGGTTGACGGCCGCGACCGCGTCGTTGAACAAGTGGCCGTATGACTGTGTCTTCCACTTGTTGACCGGAGCGGATGTCGTGAGCGGACGGGTGATCGTGCCGTTGTCGCCGAGTACGACGTCGTGGTCGTTGCCGCCATAGAGGAAGTCGCCGGTGTCGAACCACGTCGCGGTGCGCGAGCCGCCGAGCATGTCGTCTTGCTGGTCGTCGCCCCACATGTGGTCGGACTGGTGGTTCCCTTCCATGTCGTCGTGACCGGCGTTGCCGTGCATGGTGTCGTTGCCGCCCTGGCCCCGCATGATGTCGTTGGCGCCGTTGCCGTACATCGTGTCGGCACCGGAAACGCTGGCCGAGACCGCCGGGCCACCCACCCGCTGGATGTCGCGGAAGGTGACCGTGCGATACACGCCCCCGTCGTACACGTGCGGTGTCCACTTGCCGGTTGGCGCGCTCGTCGTCAACGGACGCACGATCTCGGCGTTGTCGCCGGCCATCACGTCGTAGTCGTTGCTCGCTTCCACGCCCTCGTCGGTGCTGAGGCTGTCGCCGACCATGTCGTCGGCGCCGTCCAAGCGACCGTTGATGCTGAAGTCGGTACCGCCGTCGTTGTCGTTGGCGATACGTCCGGTGCCGCCGACCATGTCGTCTTGATCGGCGTTGCCCTGCATGACGTCGGCGCCGGCGTTGCCTTCCATGTAGTCGTCGCCGATGTTGCCCTTCATCACGTCGGGCGTCGCCGGGTTGGCGGCATCGTTGCCGTTGGCTTGGCCGTACATCACGTCGTCCTTCTCGTTGCCCTCCATGTAGTCGCCGCCACTGACGACGGACTGCACCCCGGAGTTGAGGTCGAGGAGTCGGACGAGCTCGTGCTGGATGCCGAGGTTGTAGGTGTTGGCCACCCAGTCCCCCGGACCCACGAGCTTCCTGGCCACGATGGCGTTGTCGCCGGTCATGACGTCGAAACCGTCACCACCGAGCATGTTGGTCTCCCCGGCATCGAGACGGCCGTTGGTGCCCGTCGCCGGATCCTCGACCACCGACGCCCCGATTCTGGTGCGGATGCGGCCCGTACCGCCGATCATGTCGTCGTTGCCGTCCTGGCCGAGGATCTTGTCGGAACCGGCATTGCCTTCCATGTAGTCGTCGCCAGAACCACCTTCCATGTCGTCGGCGTCGCCTTGGCCATACATCAGGTCGGCGGCGTCTTGACCGCGCATGAGGTCGCCACCAGAGGTACCCGCGCCAGCGGCCGCGGTTGCGGTGCCGACGTCGTACAGCGTCACTTGGCGCTTGATGGAGGCGTTGAAGGTGTTGACGACCCACGGCGTGGGTGTGGCGACCGCGGGGTCGCCGCGGAGCACGGTTGCGTTGTCGCCCATGAGTACGTCGTAGTCGTCGGTTGGGCTCGAGTTGGCCGCGTTGTTGCCGTAGAGGTTGTCGGCCCCGTCGAGTCGTCCGTTGTCGGCGGAGTTGGGTGCGTCGCTCGTTGCCCGGCCGGTGCCTCCGACCAGGTCGTCCTGGCCGCCTTCGCCAGACAAGGTGTCGCCGTCGGCGTTGCCCTCGAGATAGTCGTCGAGCTTGCCGCCGTACAGCGCGTCGGCGTCCCCCTGTCCGTAGAGGATGTCGTAGCCGTCCTCGCCGTGGAGCACGTCGATGCCGCTGAACTGGTCGCTACCCCCTTCGGCTGTCGGGGCGGCGACGGTGGCGACGTCGAAGAGCGTGGTGCTCCGTGCTACGGCATCGACGTCGGACTCGGAGCCGGTGCGATCGACCAACTCAGTATGAGTCCATGAGCCGACCGGACCGCTGCGGATGATCGAGGCGTTGTCGCCCGCGAGGACGTCGTGACCATTGCCACCCCACAGGTTGTCCGCGCCGTCGGGCTGGTCACCCTCCACCGCACCGTCTGCGGCCTCGGTCGTGCCGCCGATGAGGTCGTCCTGGCCGTTCTCGCCGTACACGTCGTCGTTGTCGTCGCCGCCTTCGAGGTGGTCGTCGTCGTCGCCGCCGTACAGGTCGTCCTGAGCGTGCTCGCCGTACATGCGGTCGTGGCCAGCCTCGCCGAGCATCAAGTCGGGTTGTCCGATGGTCGCCTCGGCCAGCAGCGTCGCTGCGCCACCACCGGTGATCGTCGCGTTGTCGCCGGCGAGGTGATCGTTGCCGGTGCCGCCGAAGAGGTGATCGCCGAAGATGCCGTTGGTCGACCCTGAGTCGTGCACGTCGTCCTGCAGGCCGCTGTCGAGGCTCGCGGCGTTGGGACTTCCACCGACCACGCGGTCGTCGCCGCTGTCGCCGAACATGTCGTCGGCGGCGTTGTTGCCGAAGAGGTAGTCGTTGCCGATGCCGCCCCTCACGAGGTCGTTGCCGTCGAGCGTGTTGTGGGCCGCGTCGTTGTCGCTGGCGTCGCCGTAGGCCTCGTCGTCCCCGGAGTCGCCGTGCACCTGGTCGGCGCCGCCCTGCCCGTACATGTGGTCGGCTTCACTGCCGCCCCGCAGGACGTCGACACCACTGCCGCCGGTGAAGGTCACCGATGGGCGAGCGATCGTGCCCTTGTCGCCGAGCACGTAGTCTTCGCCGCCGTCGCCCCAGAGGTGGTCGTTGCCGTCACCGCCGACCATGTCGTCAGGCCCGGCCGCGCTCGGTGCGAGCACGACACCGTTGACGTCGACGTCCCCCCAGAGGTTGTCGGTGCCGGCGCCACCGTCCATGACGTCGGCTCCGTCCATGCCTCGCAGGTTGTCGGCGCTGGTGCCGCCGGTCATCGTGTCGGCGCCCTTCTGACCGAAGAGGTCGTCGCTGCCGCTGCCGCCGTCCATGCTCTTGTCGCCGCCGCCGATGCCGGCGTCGATTGCGATCAAGTCACGCGGACCGCTGTCGAGCCGCTCGGCGTTGTCGCCGTAGATGATGTCGCAGCCGTTGCCGCCGTCGAGGTTGTCGTCGCCCTCGTCGTCGAGGCCGGCGAGGACGTTGCCGCCGATGATGATGTCGTCGCCCGCGGCGCCACTGATGTCGTCGTGGCTTGGACCGCCGACGAGGACATCGTCCTCACCGGTGAGCTCGTTCGAGCAGCTGGCCTCATCGGTGCCGGCGTCGTCGATGGTGTCGTGGCCGTTGCCACCGTTGACGACGTCCTTGCCCTGTCCGGCATGGATGGTGTCGTCGCCGTCGCCGGAGTCGACCGTGTCGTCGCCGTCGCCCGCGGTGATGGTGTCTCCGCCGTCGGGAGTGCCCACCGCGGATCGGCCGCCATCGATCACGTCGTTGCCCGAGCCGCCATCGATGGTGTCGATGCCGAGCCCGCCGGAGATGGTGTCGTTGTCGGCGTCGCCGTTGAGGGTGTCGTCGCCGGCTCCGGAGTTGATCGCGTCGTTGCCATCGCCGCCGCTGATGGTGTTCTTCGCACCTTCGTCGCCGTTGAGGACGTCGGCTTCGGCACCGCCGTTGAGGGTATCGCTGCCGTCACCACCGGTGAGCTCGTCCTTGCCGGATCCGCCCGAGATGTCGACGGGAATCGTGAAGGCGACCTTGCCACCGCCGGTAGCGGGCTTGCCGTCTGCCATCGCGATCACGTCGACGAGGTTGTCGTTTCCGTCATCGGCGACGGCGCCGTCGTCGGCGTCGCCGACGATCTTGCTGATTGGGCCGGCGTAGGTCTGGACGACGCCGAAGGCGGAGATGTCGACACCGCCGTCGCTGCGCATGGTGACGAGATAGTTCTCTGCGGTCTCGTCGAAACCGACGCTGTTGTCAGGCGTGTCGTCGGCGGAGTCGGTGAAGTCGCCGGCGTCGAAGCCGGCGGGCACGACGTATGGCGGCGACGCGTAGCCCTCTTCGGGGTCTCGGAACTTGCGATCCGGGCCCACGTTGAGTCGCAGGATGTCGCCGTCGAAGCGCGCCAGCACCGGGTCGGGCAACGGTTTGCACTCGACCTTGAACTCGTAGATCACGATGTCGGCGAGGATCTGTTCCCATCGCTGGGACCAGAAGAACAGGTCGACCTCGGCAAACACGCTGACGGTGACCCCGAACTTCCCGTTCAGGTTGAAGATGCAGAGCACGTTGCCGGTGGTTCTGATGATGTCGGCCGCCTCGGTGTACTCGAGACGTCCGTCACCGTTCGGATCCTGGAGGTCGATGCCGATCGTCAGGTACACGCTTCCCTGTGCGCCCGCGGAGAAGATCAGCACGCTGACTTGGGCGTTGGCGAAGATCTCGCCGCGCAGCTCGAGCTCGTTGATGTCAGCGCCGCCCGGAAGATCCGAGTACGGGTGCTTGTCGAGCAGGAACAGGCCTTGCAGCAATGCCGCCGGTCCTTGCTGGTTGACGAGCCAGTTGGTGAAGCCCTTGGTGCTGTAGCCGATGCCGAACGTACCGGTGACGCTCACGGCTCCACCGATCTCGATGAAGACCGGAGGCACGGCCCAGATCGGGCCGAACTTCTGGCTGTAGGAGAACTCGATCTTCACGGGATCGGGCTCCCAGACGATCAGGTCGACGTCCTGGCCGAACAACAGCCCGAGGAGCTTCTCCGGATGCTCGAGGAAGGGGAAGTGCAGGCCGATGCCCGCCAGACCGTCGACCTTGAGCTCGTTGCTTCCGTTGTTGCCGACCGTTCCTCCGTGACCGTCGTCGGCGTTGTTGATGTCGGTCGTGAGGTTCTGGCCGGTGGCGTTGATGTTCTCGGAGTAGGCGTCTTGCGCTTCGGTCGGCGCGATCGCGCCTTCTTGCAGCGTCTCGCCCGCGAGGGTGAAGGAGTTGTTCCCATCTGATCCGTTGATCGGTATGAGAATTCTTCCGCTCACGTCGGTGGGAAGTGAGTTGATGAAGTCGATCAGCTGCACCACCTGGATGATGAAGTCGTATTCCTGGGGGGCAAAGGCGAGGGCGATGTCGAGCAAGCTCGTGCAGTTGCCGGCCAGGTCGCTGATCACCGGGATGCACGCATTGAGCGTGTCGATGATCGGCTGGAACGGCTCGGTGAACTTCTTGACGTCCTTGAGGATCGGCCCGAGGAACTTCGCCAGGAACGTCCCCGCGTCGAGATTGACGTTGTCGAGGACGAGGGTGAGGCCGGAGTCTGCAGAACCGGGCGCGAGTGCGTCGGTGTCGGCTTCGTCGTTCAGTGACCAGTTCCAGTCGAGGTGCAGGTCGGCAAGGATCCGCGGGAGCACGGCGCTGCCGGCGATGCTCGTCTCGATGTGGAGATTGACCTCCGCGAACGCGGTGAGGTCGTACTTGATCAATTCGGTGAAGCTCGGGCCCGAGCTGAGCTCGGTAATGGTGAGCTTGCCGTCGTGATCGGGGTCGAGGAGATCGATCGAGAAGGTGCCGCCGAGCAGCGAGTTGCAGACGTTCTCGTCGACAGCACCATCCGTCGCGTCGCAATCGGCGCCCCCGGTGTTGGGCTGATCGGTGATGTCGACCTGGAGGAAGCCCAACTGTCCGGTGACGCCCGCGGTCGTGTCGGCGTCGCTGAGGCCGATGAGCATGCTCAGGTCGAGTTCGGGATCGGCATCCTCATCGTTCCCGTCCGCGTCGGTGTCGGTCAGGAAGTAGAAGCCTTCGTCCTTGCTGAGCCCGAAGCCGAACTTCAGTGAGTAGTTGATGGTGCCGTTCGGACGGAAGCCACCCTCGAGCGACAAGCCAGGAATGCCGATGTCGAAGTTCAACGGATCGACGTCCTGGAGCAGATCGATCACGCCGGTCAGCTCGAACGGGAACGAGATGTCGCTCACCTGCTGCGCGGTGTCCTGGGCGGCCGGGATGCTGCCGCAGCCGTCGTCGGTCGTACCGTCGTGGTCGTCGTCGATGCCGTTGCCCGTGTTGGTTGCCGGGTCGCCGTCGCTGTCCGCGCAGTTGGATTGCCCTTCATTGGCGTCGGGGATGCCCGGGTTGCCGGTGTCGTCCTCGCCCTTGCCGGTCGTGTCGCAGTCACGGGCGTCACCGCCACCGGCCGGGTCGCACTTCATCCCGATGGCCGGCGAGTTGATGGTGAGATACGGCGTGTTGGCGGGGAAGGCGCCGGCGATCGCGCTCTTGATGTTCTCGAGAATCGTCTTCACGTTGCCGGCGGTCACCGTCGCCGACGCCGGGTCGGCGGGATTCTGGCCGGCGGCGATGGAGCCGTGGATCGTGTCCTTGATGTTCTGCCGGAGGTCGTCGACGATGCTCGCCGCTGACGCCGTCTGCCCACCGATCAGGGGAAGGGCAAAGCTGAACAAGTCGCTCTCGAGCAGGTTCTGCAGCAGGTTGAGGAGGTCCTCGATCCCGCTCTCCATGAGCACGAGGTCCATGATCTGACCCTCGATCACGGCACTCAGCTGACTCGTGTCGTACTGGAACGAGAAACCCGTCGCCGCGTTGAACGGATCGTCGAACGTGAAGTTTTCGAGGTGTTCGATGGCGAGCTCGACGTGGTGGTCGGGCGGCGTGCCGATCGCGGTGCCGTTGAGGTAGAGCGGGAGGACGGCGCAAACATCCTTGTCGGTGCCGGCAGTCACGACCGGGCCGGAGTGATTCGGGCCGCTGGTGTCGACGGGGTCGCAGATGTCGGAGGACACACCGTCGAAGGCCCCCGTGAAGCTCAGCGCGGTAGGTCCGCCGCCACCAATGGTGTAGCGGGTGTTCGTGTCGGTGTTGTCGTTCGGGCCGGCGTCGAGGCGCAGCTTGCCGCCGAGCGCGAAGCGGGCCTTGTCGGCGCGCTTAGGACAGCCGTCGTTGACGAACGTGTCGTGGTCGTCGTCGGTGGTGTCGCCCAGTGCGCACGCAGGGGAGCTCTCGTCGCCTTCAGGGTCGCTGCCGTTGCTGGCGGCCGCCGGGGGGTCGGCTGGGCAGCCGTCGTCTTTGATGCCATCACCGTCGTTGTCCTGCTCGTTCCGGGAGCCAGCACAGTCGGCACCTGACTCGGGGTCGCCGCCCTCTTGAGGCGGGTCGGTGTCGCCGCATCCGTCGTCGCCGACCGTGTCACCGTCGTTGTCGGTCTTGTTGCCGCAGTCGGCGCCCGTCTCGGGGTCCGGCTTCTGCGGGCACCCGTCATTCGGGAACCCGTCGCCGTCGTCATCGGTGGGGCCAGAGCACTGCCCCGCCCCATCGTTCTCCGGAGTGCCGTCGCCGGTCTCACCGATCTGGATCTGGATCGGTCCGACCCCCGCCGTGAAGGTCAGGCCGTTGCCGCTGTCGGCCTTGGCCGGGATCTCGAGGAAGCTGTCGCCGAGCACGAAGGGCGCGTTGTCGTCGAGGTCGATACCGAATCCAACCTTGAGCTTTGCGTTTTGGATCTTCAGCTCGGTCGTGCCCTCGGCCGAGAGATCGACGATCGTGGCGAGGTCGTCGGGGAGTCGGAGGGCGAACGGAACCGGGATCGTGTAATCGAAGTCGCTGACGTCGAGCTTGAAGCTCACGTCGTTCTCCGTGGCGTCGTAGGCGACGGTGGCGCTGACCACCGCGTCGGAGACGTCGTTGGGAATGTCGGTCGTGGCGGTATCGATGTTGTCGAGCGCCCGTTCGAGCGCGGCCGCGAGCGTGTTCGCGAGCTCCTGCACGGACGGGACCTCCGGCTGGCAGCCGTCGTTGCGGGTGCCGTCGCCGTCGTCGTCCTTCTGCGCAGCCGTCGTGTCCCCGATGTCTGCGCAGTCCGACTCCGGGAGGGGATCGGTGCCGGGCGCGCCCGTCGCCGGACAGCCGTCGTTGACGACGCCGTCCTTGTCCTCGTCGTCGCTGTTACCGCACGCGCCGATCGCGTCCTCGCTGCCGTTGGAGGTGGAGTCGGCGACGGCGGTGAGCGAGTCGGCCAAGGCGAGGATGTCGTCCAGACTCAGGCCGAGAAGTGGAAGCTCCTGGTCGAAGGTGCCCGCCGGGAAGATGCCGTTGGCTTCCAGCTGCTCGGTGACGGCGCGCAAGCCGTCGACGATCTTGTCGAGGAGCGCGAGGGTGCTGGCTTCGGAACCGTCGACTGCCGGGGTGGTGCCACACCCGTCGTTCACGGCCCCGTCGCCGTCGTCATCCGCGTTGTTCGAGCAAGGGCTGAAAGCCGCGAAGTCCGCGGCGGCGAAGTTGCCGGTGACAGTTGTGCCTGTGACCAGTGCGGCGGCGTCGGTGACCGGCACGTTCATCACGTTGTTGGTCATCGTGACGTCGCCGCTGCCCAGGCTTTGACCGCCTACCGAGGCCGAAACCGGCACCTTGCCGGCAACGCCGGCCGAGAGCTTGGTCTCCAGGTACGCAGGAGGTGCTTGGGTGCCGGCGGTGTTGGGATCGATGTCGTCACCCGCGGCGTGGCCGACGGCGTTGAAGAACTCCTCGACCGTGAGCCAGCCGTCGCCGGTGTCGATGATGTTCGCCGTGATCCCGGCGCTGCAGTCGGGGTCGGCGAGGTCGATCCCGCCCCCATCGCCATTGTCGACTCCGTCGGCGCAGGACTCGACACCCAACGGACCGGTTCCGTCCTCACCCCCCGTCGACGCGAGGGCCAGGTACGCACCCGCGACGTCGGCCTCGAGCATGCCGACTCGGGCCTTGGCGGAGATGTTCCTGGCGGAGATGCCGAAGGTGGCAGCCAAGTCCTTCGGGTCCGCGACATTGAGCTCGACGCGCTGCTCGAGGGTCTTCGCCGTGGCGCAGTCAGGGTCGGCTCCGTCGATGCCGTCGGCGGCTCCGCCGTTGTCGATCCCGTCCGAGCAGCTTCCGACCTCGGCGCCATCTTCGGTCGGCTGGGGGTGCAGGTCGAGCGCGAAGTCGAGGTTGAGTCCGTAGCCGGCCTTCAGGCTGACGGTCCCGTCTGTGGTCAGATCGATCGACGAGAGGATGTCGAGGTCGCCCAGGTTCAGGCTCACGTCTCCGGTTCCCGAGTCGTTGATCTTCATCGCGAACTCGAGGCGCTTGCTCGTGGCGTTGTAAGCGAGGGTCGCGTTGCCGTCGATCACGTCGTCGAGCGCGGCGTTGACCTTGGTGAGGAGCGTTTGCGCGTTTGCGAAGTCGGGCTTCCCGTCCTCGTCGATGTCGGTGGTGGCGAGGTCCTCCTGGGTGAGGTCGTCGAGGGGATGCAGCGGGTCGTCGATCGCCTCCTTGATCTCCTGGCCGAGTGGCAGGGCATCGACGAACGTGCCCGAGGGCGAGTCGTTGGGATCGGTTGGATCGTCCTTGCCGGTGATGAACGGCAGGTCGATGTCGATACCTCCGGTCGCTTGGAGGCCATCGAGCACGGAGAGCAGGCGGCCGAGGGCGGCGAGGGCTTCCTCGGCGGAGAAGTTGCGGAAGTCGAGGACCGGGGCGTTCGTGTCGAACGACGTCGTGACGCCGCTCGTCAGCGTCGCCGCGGAGAGCGTCATCACGAGATCCGGCGTCGTCGGGCTCGCGGTGTTGATCAGCGAGCTGTTGACATTGACCGTGCCGTTGAAGACGGGGGGTGTGCCGTCGGGGGCAAAGCCTCCGTGGAGGAGGTCGGCCGCCGACGTCGATGTCAGCTCGTCCGCGGTGATCTTGCCGTCTGTAGCGGCACCGTCGGGGTCGTCGATCGTGAGGAGATAGTCGATGTCGGCATTGAAGAGACCCGTGACGTCGACCGCCGAGAAGCCGAGGTCCGCGCTGAAGAGCGAGAGCGCGGCGTTGGTGGCCGTGATCGAGAGCGTGACGCTCGGGGCGGGGGCGGCGGTGAGAAGCGAGAAGGCTTGGTTCGTGGTGGCGGGGTTGGCGAAGGTCGCGGGATCGAAGCGGAAGTGGAGGGGGCTCGTGTGCAGGTCGAAGGTGAGCGGGAACTTGCCGGCGCTGCTCGTGCCGTTCAGGTCGAGGACGTCGGTCGCCAAGCTGATGGGCACCTGATAGTTCTCGAGCTTCACGCCGACGATCAGCGTGATGTCGACCACATTGGTCGTGCCGTTCTTGGTCACGACGGGCACACCGTCGTTGCCGTCATCGGTGGGACCGCCGACCGACAACATGACGCCGCCGCCGAGGTCGTGGTCGAAGGCGTCGAGCGCGGACTGCAGCGCGGCGGGATCGGCCAAATTGCTCGAGGTGAGCCCGGCGATCTTGTCCCTCAAGGACTGGATCGCCGCGGGGTCGGTCGCGTCGGTGTCGTCGAATGCGTCGGCGAGCTTGAGCAGCTGCGACGGATCACCCGCAGTTGCAGGGAGGTCCTGCACCAGGTCGCCGATCGTCGACAGCCCATCGAGCGCCGTGGCGAACTTCTGCAGTTCGCTGGTCGCGTTCTGCAGATCGGAGTCGGCGGCGCTCGCCTGGAACGTTCCGATGATCATCAGCACGACGCCGATCGTCGCGACCACGAGCAGCCGCGCCGCTCGGGTCCGCCGACGCGATGCCGCGCCAAGCAAGGGTCCACCCATGACAGTCCCGCTTTCCCGCACTGGTGGAGGGACCCGAGAACCCGCCTAGGTCCACTTCATCCTCCACAACCTTGTTCGGACCGTATGTCCGTCCCGTCCGGATTGCAACAATAACTCGCCCTGCCTCGCCCGCGAGCTCGAGAACGAGGTCGTCACGGTCGCTCGTCGCGAAGGCCGGGCGGTCGTCGAAGGCCCCGAACGCGGGGTTCATCCGTGCCTGACTTGGCGTTTTCGTGGCACCCCCAACGGGATTCGAACCCGTGCTGCCACCTTGAAAGGGTGGTGTCCTAGGCCACTAGACGATGGGGGCAGGGGACCGAGAGGCGTCGAAGGGCGATGCTGACGATAGCAGCCGCTTGCTCAGTTCCCTCCGAGCTCCCACTCCGTGCCGCCGGCCGTATCCCGCACCTCGATGCCGAGGGCCACGAGCTGGTCGCGGACGGCATCCGCGTCGGCGTAGCGCTTGTCGGCCCGGGCCTGGTCGCGCAGCCCCAGGAGCGCGTCGACGAAGGGGCCGAGGACGGACCTCGGGTCCTTCGCGCCGGATTCGGCGAGGGCGGCGAGGCGGGTGACCATGGAGCGCAGGGTGGAACGGCCGTGGTCGAGGTCGTCGCTCTGCAGGGTGTCTGCAGACCATGCGTGCAGCGTCTGTTCGAGGTCGAGGATGGACTGCGTGGCGGCACTGGTCTCGCGGGCCGCTAGGGCTTCGTCGAACTGCAGCGCGAGCGCATTGATCTCGGCGCGGAGGGTGCCCGCCGCCGCCCGCGGGTCCTGACCCTCACGGGTCCTCCCGGGCGGGGACCCCCCCGCTTCTCGGGTCCCCCCCACCCGGGTCCCGCCGTACGGGCCACCCGGCGGCGGCGGCTCGTCGTCGCGGAGGGCGTCGGCGGTCGCTTGCAGCTCTTCGAAGCGCAGGGTCGTCCCGGGCTCGAAGGTCGCGCTTCTTCCGTTGGCGCGGATCGTCACTTCGGCGATGCCTACGACGGTGGCGGTTTTTTCGTCGAGGTCGAGGATGAGGCCGGTGTGCTCGTCGATGCCGAGGACGAACGTGGATTCGTCGAGTTGTTGCTCCATCACCTGGAGCCGGGGCTCGCCGAGGTAGCAGAACCTGGTGTCGTGGTTGCCGCCTTCGGCGTTGTTGTAGTGGGGGATGACGGCGGCGGACAGGCCGGTCTCGCGCAGGAGGTCGAGGCCTTCGGCCCACTCCGCCGGCGCGCCGACCTTGTAGATCTCGTAGACGGGAACGGTGACCGCGCCCATCGTCAGCGCGGCGGCGCTGGCGAAGGTGACGCATCCGCCGGTGACGAGCTTGTCGCGGAGGATGACGGGGACGGCGCTGTCGCGCCACTGCTCGAGGGCGTACGTGGGGGAGCCGGGGCCGGCGAAGACGTAGGCGGCCTCGCGCAGTTGGGTGAGGGTGCACTCGTAGCCAACGGAACCGATCTCGGCCGACGACTTGTACGACGCCAGCGCCAGCTCGGCGCCGACGGAGTCCCGGAAGTAGGCCTGCGCCCGCGCCGTGAGGTCGTCGGCGTTGGCCTGGAAGCCGAAGGGCGTGTCGAGCAGGACGGCGGGTGCGCCGTCGAGTCGGGACAGGAGCTCGCGGTGGGTCTTGACCATCGTCGGGCTGGTCTCGCCGGAGCCCATCAGGACGAGCAGACGCGGGCTCACGCGAAGAACCCCTCCTCGAGCGCAGAGACGAGCACGCCGGCCACCTGATGCGGGTACTGGGCGTGGACGTCGTGCTCCGCCGCGAACCAGTGCGTACGCGAGACCGGTAGTGCCGCCTCGGCCTCGGCGACCTCGGACCGCTTGCGCTCGACCCGGGCGGACGAGCCGTCGTCGCACGGGAGCAACAGCACGGGCACGGCGACGCGAGGGAAGACGTCGCCGATCCGCTGCTCCCACATCGCACGGAGGATGCGGAGGTGGCGTTCGAAGGACAACCACGGCGCCACCGTGCCGTCGCCGCGGACCTCGAAGCACGCCAGGGCTCCCTGGATCCCCGACTCGGGCCACTCCGGATGGCGGCCTCGCATCATGGCCTCGATCTCGGAGAAGGCGAGCCCCGTGGTGCGGGGCGGCGCCATCGCCGCCTCGCACGCCTCCCAGGTCGCGAACCGGGTGAGATCGATCCATCCCCCATCCACGCAGGCGATGCCGCGGACCAGCTCGGGTCGGCGGGCGCCGAGCTCGACGACCACGTTGCCGCCCCAGGACTGCCCGGCCACGACCGGCCGCTCGAGACCCGCGGCGCCGATCACGGCGGCGAGGTCGTCACAGATGCGCTCGAAGTCGTAGCCGTCTTCGGGCTTGTCGGATCGGCCGTGGCCGCGCTGGTCGATGGCGACGACGCGATGGCCTCGACCCGCGAGGTCCGCGGCCACGCCGTCCCACAGGCGCGCGTTCGAGGCGAGGCCGTGCACCAACAGGTACGGCACGCTGTCGCCGTCCCACGAGTGCACGTTGAGCCAGACGCCATCGGCCACCTCGACCCGCGAGACGTCCATCACGCGCCGCCGTCGGCGACCGTCCGGAGCCGATCGATGAGCGTCGCCACCTCGATGGCGTCCGCTGGCGTCCGCCGGGGCACCGCGGTCCCCCGCACGACCGCCGACACGTGGTCGACCATCCCGGCATAGGGGTCGGCGCCGCCGCACTCGATCGTGTCGACGGCGCCGGAGCGGTCGAGCACCGACAGGACGGTGTCCTCCAGACCGGGCGTGAACGTGCGCTCCATCGTCAGGGAGCCCTCCGTGCCCACCACCTCGATGCTCTGGCGCTCCGGCGTCTCGAACGAGCACTCGAAGTTGGCGACGAACCCGCGGCCGAAGTCGAGCC
This sequence comes from Acidimicrobiales bacterium, assembly GCA_035525495.1. Classification (GTDB taxonomy): domain Bacteria; phylum Actinomycetota; class Acidimicrobiia; order Acidimicrobiales; family CADCTF01; genus DATLED01. Next base: position 16,046 of record DATLED010000024.1, read on the forward strand.
AGCCCGAGAACGACGAGTCGACGCCGGACTCGGTCAGCACCGACGAGGCCGCGAGCTTCACTGGCGACCGCCCCGCCGCGAGCAGCAGCGGGGCGAGGCAGTAGATGCCGACGTCGAGCAGCGCCCCGCCGCCCATCGCCGGCGACCACCGGTGGTTCGACGCGTCCCTCAGCACACCGGTGAAGGCGGTGCGGGCGAAGCGGAGGTCGCCGAGTCGTCCGGACCGCAGGATGGTCTCGAGCCGCTCCGAGCGCGGATGGAACGGCGTCATGTATGCCTCGAACAGCAACACCCCCGCCTGATCGCAGGCGGCCGCCATCGCCACTGCCTCGAGCGCCGTCGACGCCAGCGGCTTCTCGCACAAGACGTGCTTGCCCGCCCCGGCGGCGCGGATCGTCCACTCGGCGTGGAGGCTGTTCGGCAGGGGGATGTAGACGGCCTCGACCTCGGGATCGGCGAGCACCGCCTCGTAGGACGACAGGACGCGCTCGGCGCCGAAGTCGGCGTAGCCGCCGGCGGGCGAGGATTCGCTGGCGACGGCGACGAGCCGGCACGACGACGTGGCCGCCAACGCCGGCAGGACGGCGTGGCGGGCGATCTTCGCGGTGGCGCCGATGACGCCCCACCGGACCGGCCCGGCGGCGCCGCTCACGTTCACAGGTCGATGACGAGGCCACCGTCGTCGGACGATGCCTGCGACGCCTCGAGCACCGCCACGACCGTCCGCACCGACGCTGCGGTCACGGCCAGCGGCTCGCCGAGGAGCAGGTGGTCGGCGAGGTTGCGATGGAAGGCGAAGCGCTGTTCGGGTGCCACTGGCAGTCGGGTCTCGGTGAGGCCGTAGCCGCTCTCGTACCGCGCCAGCACGAGGTCGGCGGGAGCTTCGGCGTGGTGGGCGACATCGGCCACGTAGCCGCGTCCCGGCTCGAGGCGCTCGAACGTGAGCTCTCGGTAGTGGCCGGCGAGGGTGCCCGAGGTGCCCTGCACGTAGAACTTCGGACGGCGCACGCCGGCGACGTCGCTCTGGAAGAACTCGGCCTCGCGGCCGTCGTCCCACGAGAGGTGCAGTCGGAGCTGGTCGAGGTTGGTGACGTCGTGCCACACCCGCTTGTGTCCGAACGTCGTGACCCTCGCCGGCGGCGTCGGCCCCATCAGCTGGAGGATCCAGTCGACGTGGTGGGAGCCCCAGTCGTAGACGGCGCCGCCCGACACTTCTACGTCCGAGTGCCACGCGCGACACGGGTGGTCGAACCCGCCGACGAACGTCTCGACGTTGAAGAGGTCACCGAGCAGGCCGGCGTCGACGGCTCGGCGCACCGCCAGGAAGTCGGCGTCCCAGCGCCGGTTCTGATGAACCGTGAGCACCCGGTCGACGGAGGCGGCGGTGGCGATGAGCTCATCCGCCTGCGCGGCGGTCAAGCACAACGGCTTCTCGCAGGCGACGTGCTTGCCCGCACGGAGGAGCCGTCGCGTCAGGTCGAAGTGGGCCGACGGGGGCGTGGCCACGATGGCGAGGTCAACGTCGTCGTCACCGACGAGCTGTTCGATCGACGCGTACGAGGTCAGCCCCGGGAAGTCGGCTTCCGCGGCCTTTCGGCGGTCGATGCTCGGGTCGACGACGGCGGTCAGCTCGAGCCCGGCGGTCGCGGCGATGGCGAGACCGTGGGCGTAGCCCATCCCGCCGAAGGGCCCGTACCCGACGACCGCGATGCCGACGGGCTTCGGCGGTGCCGCGCCGCCTGAGGACAGCGCCCGCCGGACGAGCGTTCGGACCGAAGGCGCGGACGTGGGATCGACGGCCGACACGAGGACCCGACCCGCGCCGCACCGCGTCTCGGTCACGACGGGGTGGTCACGGAACCCGATGCTGGCGACGAGGAGGGTCCGCGTCGCCGGCCCGGTCGTCACCAGCGGGCGGAAGCTGCCGACGAACGGGAACTCGTCGTCGAGGCGCGTCCCGAGGTCGCTCGCTTCGGCGACGACGCGGCCGAAGTACTCGCCGGCGGGCACGGCGTCGAGGGCGCGTACCCCGAGGAGGTCGGACCAGAAGCCCTCGGTGGCGTCGGGAGCGAGCGCCAGCAACGTCGTCCCGGACTCGATCCGATGCCGGAGTTCCGCCAGCTCGGCGGCGGGCATGGCGGGCACAGGCCCGACGACGACCACGACGTCGGGACCCGCGAGCCCGTCGACGAGGGCGGCGAGGCGCCGGTCGCCGGGACGCGCCGCGAGGAAGTCCAACTGCACGAGGAGAACCTACGGCCTCGACGGCGCTCTCGGATGCGCCGACCGCTCTCCGGGCCCGGGCCGTCCCCCTTTCCGGCGACGCCGCTGGGGGCTCGCGGACGGAGGTCAGAGTCCGGACGACAGGGCGGCGACGACCGCCTCCTGGAGCCAGCCGAGGTAGCCGTAAAGGGCGAAGGCCGGGGCTCGCTCGTCGCCCTCGTCGACCTGGTCCTCGAGCGGGTCGTCGGTCACGTCGAGGCGGGTGCCGAGGACGAGGCGGAGGTCGTTGATGGCTCCCATCCACGCCACCAGCTGCTCCTCGTCGAGTCGGGGCTCGTCGACCGTCGCCTCCATGACGTCGAGCGAGGACAGCCGCCGGCTGGTGAGGTCGCCCCGCATCAGCCGCTGGTACTCGTCGTTGCGCTCGGCGTCGTCGACGTAGGCCGGCGGGTACAGGCGCTCGAGGGCGGGGTCGTCGGTCGTCAACAGATCGCGGAGCTGGCCGGGGAGCGTCCGCAGCAGGTCGCGCTCCCACGTCTCGAGGTTGACGTCGTAGGACCCGTCCCGCGACCGCTTGATCTTCGGCTTGGCGAACAGCGCCATCAGTCCGGGTGCTCCATCGTCGCCCACAGTCCGTGCTCGTGGAGCCGGAAGACGTCCATCTCCGCCTGCTCGCGGTTTCCCGACGAGACGACGGCCCTCCCTTTGTGGTGCACGTCGAGCATCAGCTTCGTCGCCTTCAGCTTCGAGTACCCGAAGAGCTTCTGGAGGACGTAGGTGACGTAGGACATGAGGTTGATCGGATCGTTCCAGACGATGACGATCCACGGCTTGTCGGTCTCGACCTCGGTCTTTTCGTCGAGGTCGGGCTCGATCGTCTGGACGTCGGTCATGCTCACGCCGACATCGCCAGGACCCGGCCGGATGGGGCACGGACGTGCATCCCCAGCACCACCCGCAGCGTGGCGACCCACACGGCGACCGCTCCCAGCACGTGGACCGCGACCAGCAGCGCCGGCACCCCCGTGAAGTACTGCGCGTACCCGACCGCCGCCTGCGCGAGCAACGCGCCGAGGAGCACCTCGGAGCGTCGCAGCAGGGCGGGCGGCGCCGACGCCCGCCGCAGGCCGCGCGCGAGGAAGGCCGTCCCGGCCACCACGATCAGGACGGAGAGCGAGTGGATGCGGGCGACGTCCGAGATGGTGAAGGGCAGCCGGTCGACGAGCTCGCCGTCATGCGACCCGGCGTGCGGACCCGAGCCCGTCACGACCGTGCCGAGGAGGATCGCCATCGCCACCGAGACCACCAGGAAGCGGGCCAGGACGAGGTGTTCGCGGCCGACGACCGCCCGGGGCGCACCGCTGTCCGGCAGCCCGGCCCGATGGTGGAGGACGGTCGCGTCGAGGAGCAGCAGCATCGACACGATGAAGTGGCCCATGACCAACGGCGGATACAGGTGGAACAGGACGACGAGCCCGCCGAGGACGATCTGGCCGATCACGCCGGCGACGAGGCCGAGCGACAGCCACGTCAGGTCGGCCCGCCTGGGGTGGCGCACGAGCGAGCCGAGCACGGCGAGGATGACGGCGACCGACACGAGGCCGGTCACCGTCCGGTTCACGAACTCGACCATGGCGTGATACTCGAGCGGCGCCACGATGCGGCCGTGGTCGCACGTGGGCCAGTTCGGGCATCCGAGCCCGGACGCCGTCAGGCGGACCGCCGCTCCGGTCACGACGATGAACGCGAGGGCGAGGAGGGCGGCCGCCGTGACCTGTCGATAGGCGCGCGGCGAGAGTCGGAACCGGTCCATGACCCCTCTGATGGTAGGGACACGGAGGCGCTTCGACGACTTGGCGGTCGCCGACACCGCAGCCGTAGAGTCTCGGTCCGAATGGCCCGCCTGAAGGCGTACGTCGCCCTCACCAAGCCGCGCATCATCGAGCTCCTGCTCATCACCACCGTTCCTACGATGGTGGTGGCCGCGCGCGGGCTGCCGTCGCTCGGGCTCATCCTCGCCACCGTCGCCGGAGGCACGCTCGCCGCGGGCGGGGCCAACGCCATCAACATGTACGTCGACCGCGACATCGACGCGCTGATGAAGCGGACCGAGAAGCGGCCGCTGGTGACGGGCGAGGTGACGCCCCGCGCGGCGCTCACCTTCGCCATCGCCCTCGAGATCGTCGCCTTCGTCGAGCTCTGGACGCTGGTGAACCTGCTGTCGGCGATCCTGGCGGTGACCGCCACCCTCTTCTACGTCTTCGTCTACACGCTCTGGCTGAAGCGGTCGTCCAGCAACAACATCGTGATCGGCGGCGCCGCCGGCGCCGTGCCCGTGCTCATCGGCTGGTCGGCCGTGACGAACTCCCTCGGCCTCGCGCCGGTCGTCCTGTTCGCGGTCATCTTCGTGTGGACGCCGCCCCACTTCTGGGCGCTGGCCATCAAGTACAAGGACGACTACACGGCGGCCTCGGTGCCGATGCTGCCGTCGGTCGCCAGCTTCGGCAAGGTCGCCCGCCAGATCGTCCTCTACACGATCGCCCTGTGGGTGGCATCCGTCGTCTTCGCCCCCGTCGCCCGAATGGGCGTGATCTACCTCGGCGCCGCGATCGTGCTCGGCGCCTTGTTCCTCCTCTTCGCCGTCCAGCTGCAGCGGGATCACACCGCGGCGCGGGCGATGCGCCTGTTCAGCTACTCGATCTCCTACGTGACCCTCCTGTTCGGCGCGATGGCGCTCGACCAACTCGTTCGCTGAGCACCGTCATGACTAGGGTTTCGGCGCTCTTCGTCCCGCGGCACCACCAGGAAGGCGAATGACCTCCACTCTCACCCGTCCCAGCCCGGCGGCGTCCGGTGACGAACCCGTCTCCGGGAGTCCCCGTCCCTCGCCGACCGGCACCTGGCTGAACACGGGCGACCACAAGCGCCTCGGCCTGCTGTTCCTCTATGGCGGCATCGCCTCGGTCACCGCCGCCTGCATCTCCGCCGCCATCTTCTTCCTGAAGGCGGACGCAGCCACGCTCTGGACGGCGCCCGGCTCCCGACTCTCGGCCGTCAATGCCGCCGCCGCCCTTGTCATCGGCATCCCGGCTCTGTGGATCGGTGTCGCCACGTACGTGACGCCGCTGCAGATCGGCGCCACCCGCCTCGCGCTGCCCCGGCTCCACAACCTGGCCCTCTGGACCTACTTCGTCGGGGGGGCCCTCGCCACCGTCGGGTTCATCGCGGACGACGACCTGCCCAACAGCCTGACCTCGAGCGTCGCCGCCGCGGCCGACGGCAGGGGGAGCGACGGGGCGCAGCTCGTCATCGTCGGCCTCCTCCTCGTCGGGATCGCGATGGCGCTGGCGGCGACAAGCCTCCTCGTCACGGTGCTGAACCGACGCGCCGAGGGACTCCGCCTCACGTTCCTCCCGCTGTTCAGCTGGAGCGTCCTGGCGACCTCGACGGTCCTGCTCCTCGCCTCGGGCGTGCTCGTCGCCGGCCTCGTCCTCCTCTTCTACGACTGGCACTACGGCAGCACCCTGTTCACCGGCAACTTCTCCGGCGCCCGGCGCATCTGGGAGCACGAGCTGTGGCTCCCCGGTCAGCCGCTTGGCCTCCTCTTCACCGCCGCCGGCGTCGGCATCTTCGGTGACGTCGTGGCCACCCATGCCCGCAAGCCGCTCGTCGGCTTTCCCGTCGCCCGGGTCCTGGCCATCGCCGGCCCGCTGCTGACGCTCCTGCTCTGGGCGGGCAACACGAGCGTGCTCAGCAGCCCGTTCGGTCCCACGGGCAGCCTCGGCGGGCTCCTCGTCTTCGCGCCGATCGGGTTGTCGATCCTGCTGTTCCTCGGGACGTTCAAGGCGGGCAGGCCCAAGGCCCACCCGAGCCTGGTGTTCCTCCTCCTCTTCCTGGCGATCATCGGGCTCGCCAAGGTCCTGTCGCTCACCGCAGTGTTCGTCGGTGTCGAAGGCCAAGACGCCGAAGCATTCCGCAACGGCCAGATCACGCTGCTGACGTTCGGGGCGCCGCTCCTCGCGCTCGGGGCCGCCGCCGCCCACTGGTCGCCGAAGCTGTGGGGCCGCGTGAACCCGATGGGCCCCTCCGCCGTGCAGGCCCTCCTGCTCTTCGGAGGTCCCGTCCTGCTGGCCCTCCCCGGCTACCTCATCGGCCTGGGCGCCGGCGACGCCGTCGTCCCCCTCGGAGTGGGCGGCGCCGCCGTCACCGCCGCCGGTGTCCTCATGTTCGCCCTCGACATCGCCAGCCGGGGCGCCACGTCGGAGAACGATCCCTACGGCGGCCACACCCTCGAATGGGCGACCGCCTCGCCACCCGCAGATCACAACTTCGACGACCTGCCCGACATCCGCTCGGCCCACCCGCTGACCGAAGGGGTGCCCGCCTGATGGCCAGCCCGCAACTCGCCCTTCCGGCCGCCGGCACCTCGGGCACCGGCGCCGAGGCCCGCCGCAACAGCCTGCCCCTCGCCGTCGCCGTGGCCGGCGCAGCCGTGGCCGCCCTCATCGGCGGGCTGGTCGCGGCCTACCTCGCGCTCAAGGCGCAGCCGGGGGCCTTCCTCCCGAAGAAGGCGTCGTTCGACAACTACACCGCCACGGTCCTCGTGCTCACCGGGGCCATGTCCATGGTGACCATCGAGTGGGCGAACTACGGGATCCGCAAGAACTTCCGCGGGCAGGCGCTGTTCGGCTTCGGCATCACGGTGCTGCTCGAGGCGGCGTTCCTGAACGCCCTCTACTACCTGTTGACGAGGCTGCCCTTCGAGGTGGCCGACGGTCCCTACCAGGCGGTGGTGCACGCGCTGCTCGGCGTGCCCTTCCTCCTGGCCGTCGCCGCCCTGTTGGGGACCATCCTCACCGGCCTCCGCGCCGTGGGGCATCAGCTCACGACCGACAACCTCCACATCGGCCGGGCTACGGCGATCCTGGTGCACCTGACCGTCGCCGCCTGGGTCGCCGCCTACTACGCCGTCTACGTCACGAAGTAGGGGACCGTGTTCAACGCCGCATCGAAGCTCTACTTCAGCGCCGCCGCCGTCGCCATCGTCGTCGGGTTCGGCTACGTCGTCGTATCGAGCGACCGCGTCGGCTTCACGAACCTGGTCGTCGCCGGCCTCGTCGCCGTCGGCCTCGGTCTCGCCGCCTTCGCCTACGTCCCCCGCGAGCCGCTCTCACTCGTCGGCGACGAGCCCGCAGAGGCGCGTCCCGCCGACACCACCGACGTCGCTGTCCCCAGCAACTGGCCCGTGTTCGGGGCTCTCGCCCTCGGGCTGCTCGCTGCTGGCGCCGCCCTCGACGGCTCGCTCATCCTCCTGGGCATCATCGTGGGGCTCATCGCCGCCTTCGCCTGGTTCGGGCAGGTCTGGCGGGAGCACCCGTCGTGGTCCCAGGACATGACCGACCGCATCAACAACCGATTCGTCGTCCCCTTCGGACTGCCCGGCACGATCTTCCTCGCGGTGGGCGTCGGCGTCATCAGCCTCTCGCGGCTGCTCCTCGCCGTCCCTGCGACGGTCGCGCCGTACATCGGGATCGTGATCGCCTTCTCGCTGCTCGGCGGCTTCTACCTGATCTCGATGCGGCGCCTCGGCCGCCAGGCGATGGCCACGATCGCCACGGTGGCGGTGGGCCTCGTGCTCGCCGCGGGCGTCGCCGGCGCGTTGAAGGGCGAGCGGAGGTTCGGCGAGGAAGGTGGCGAGCGGGAATACGCGCTCGCGGCCGAGGACATCTCCTTCGACAAGGAGGAGCTCGACTTCCCTTCCAACACCGAAGTGACCTTGGAGTTCACCAACAGGGAAGCCATCCCGCACAACTTCTCGCTGTATGCGGACAGGGGTGGCGACCGGTTGTTCGAGGGTGAGATCGTCAACACGACGGGCGACACTCGCTACGACTTCAAGACGCCGGAGGCCGGCGAATACTGGTTCCAGTGCGACGTGCACCCGGACCAGATGAACGGGCTCGTGCACGTGTCCAAGGAGGCGTCGGAGCCGAAGTCCGGCGACGACGACGGCACCACCACCGGGCGAACCTCCGGTCCGTGACCGCAGAGACCTTGAGCGGCCCCGGGATCGCGACCCGGATGAGCGCTCGCCGTGCGGTCGCCGCCGTCGCCGTCCTCATCTCGTTGTCTGCGGTCGCCGCCGTCTTCATCGGCAAGGGCAGCGGTGCCGGGTCCGGTACCGGCGACGCGAAGGTGTCGGGAGTGTCGAGCCGCGCCGTCGTCCCGTTCACCCTCCCGGAGCTACGCGAAGACCGCGGGTCGGTGTCCCTGGTGGCGACGCCGGACCGCCCGACGGTCGTGAACTTCTTCGCGTGGTGGTGCGAGCCGTGCCAACGCGAGCTGCCGGCGCTGCGCGACGCCGCGGCCGCCCACCCGGAGATCGCCTTCCTCGGCGTCGACCACAAGGACTCGCGCGACGATGCCGTCGAGCTCCTCGACACGATCGGCATCACCTACCCTGCGGGCTACGACCCCAAGGGCACGATCGGCGCCAAGTACGCCCTGCGGGGCCTGCCGGCGACCGTGTTCATCGGGACCGACGGCCGCGTCGTCGACTTCCACCAGGGCGAGCTGAGCGTCGCCGAGCTGCGCGAGCGGCTCGACCGGCTGACTTTGCGCAACCCCAAGTCATGAGAGAGTCTGCAGTCGCCGTCCCGGCCGCAGACCCGGACCCCCGAAGTGAGGTCGAGTGAGTCCCCGTAGCACCGTTCGTTCCCCCAGGCTCCGCCTCCTCGTCGGCCTCGTCGGCCTCGCCCTCGTGGCGTCGGCGTGCGGACGGGGCCGCCTGCCCCAGGACGTGCTGTCGAACCTCGACGGCCAACCGGCGCGCGACGTCGATCGGTTGTGGGACATCGTCTTCCCGATCGCCACGGTCATCTTCTTCCTGGTCCAGGGACTCGTCCTCCTCGTCGTCCTGAAGTTCCGCTCCCGCGGCGACGACGACGCCCCGGTCCAGGTGCACGGCAACGCCAAGATGGAGCTCGGCTGGACGATCGCTCCGGCGCTCATCCTGGCCGTCATCGGCGTGTTCACCGTCGTCACCGTCCTCGACATCAACCAGCGGGCCGACGCCTCCGAGGTCCTGTCGATCAACGTGACGGGCCACCAGTGGTGGTGGGAGTACGAGTACCCCCAGCAGCAGGGGATCGACGACGCCTTCCTCACCGCCAACGAGCTCGTCATCCCCACCGGCCGCACGGTGCAGCTCCGGCTGACCTCCGCCGACGTGATCCACAGCTTCTGGCCGCCCAAGCTCGCCGGCAAGGTCGACACCGTCCCTGGTCGCACCAACTACATGAAGGTCGAGGCCGACACGCCGGGCGACTACTCCGGGCAGTGCGCCGAGTTCTGCGGGCTCTCCCACGCCAACATGCGCCTCCGCGTGATCGCCCTCGACCCGGACGAGTTCGACGAGTGGGCCGCCAACCAGCAGGAGGACGCGGCGACCGCACCGACCACTACGACGACGTCGTCGCCGGCGACGACCACGACGACGGCGGCCACGACGACGGAGACGCCGACACCGGGGACGGCGGGCGCCACGACCTCGACCACCGAGGCGCCGTCCGAAGAGAAGACGCCCGTCGGCGAGGACCCCGAGCTCGACCAGGCCATCGGCGCATCGCTGTTCGTGTCGAAGGGTTGCAGCGGGTGCCACACGATCAAGGGCCTCGAGGGCGCCAACGGCAGGGTCGGACCGAACCTCACGCACCTCCACAGCCGGTCCCGGTTCGCCGGAGCCACCTTCGAGCTCAACGATCGCAACCTGCGCCGCTGGCTCCGTGACCCACCGAAGATGAAGCCGATGGATCCGGCGAACGGGCAGGGCATGCCCAACCTCGGCCTGTCCGAGGACGAGATCTCGCAGCTCATCGCCTACCTGGAGACGCTCAAGTAATGGCTACCGTCCTCGACCGGCCCTCCTCCGAAGGGGCCGACCCGACCCCGTCGACCGGCTCCGTCAAAGGCAGAGCGTCGGTCGCGCTGCTCAAGCGCCCGCAGGCGATGCACGGGTTCTGGAGCTGGATCACCACCGTCGACCACAAGCGCATCGGAATCCTCTACGGCGTCTCCGCGATGGCGTTCTTCCTCCTGGGGGGCGTCGAGGCGCTGCTGATCCGCATGCAGCTCGCGCAGCCGAACGGTCAGGTGCTCTCCGCCGACGCCTACAACCAGGTGTTCACGATGCACGGCACGACGATGATCTTCCTGGTCGTCATGCCGCTGTCGGCGGCGTTCTTCAACTACCTCGCCCCGATCATGGTGGGCGCTCGCGACGTCGCCTTCCCGCGACTGAACGCCCTCAGCTACTGGATCTTCCTGATGGGCGCGCTGTTCCTCTACTCGAGCTTCCTGCTCGGCGGTGCCCCGAACGGAGGGTGGTTCGGCTACGCCCCGAACACGTCGATCACGTTCTCGCCGGGCCACAACATCGACTACTGGGTCTTCGGTCTGCAGATCCTCGGCATCGCCTCCACCGTCGGTGCCGTGAACCTCATCACCACGATCCTCAACCTGCGGGCGCCGGGCATGACGCTCATGCGGATGCCGGTGTTCGTGTGGATGACGCTCGTCGCCAACTTCCTGCTGCTCTTCGCCATGCCGGTCATCACGGTGGCGCTGTTCCTGTTGATGTTCGACCGCCAGTTCGGAGCGAACTTCTTCAACCCGGCCGCCGGCGGCGATCCCGTGCTCTGGCAGCACCTCTTCTGGCTGTTCGGCCATCCCGAGGTGTACATCCTCATCCTCCCGGCCATGGGCATCGTCTCGGAGATCCTCCCGACGTTCGCCCGCAAGCCCCTGTTCGGCTACCCGGTCATCGTGTTCTCGGGCATCGCCATCGGCTTCATGGGCTGGGGTGTGTGGGCCCACCACATGTTCGCCGTCGGCCTCGGCCCCGTCGCGGTCTCCGCCTTCTCCGTCGCGACGATGTTCATCGCCGTGCCGACCGGCGTGAAGATCTTCAACTGGCTGGCCACCCTGTGGGGCGGTTCGTTGCGCCTCAAGGTGCCGATGCTGTTCGCCATCGGGTTCATCGCCATGTTCACGATCGGCGGCCTGTCCGGCGTAACGCACTCGATCTCGCCACACGACCGCCAGCAGACCGACACCTATTACATCGTGGCCCACTTCCACTACGTGATCTTCGGCGGCTCGATGTTCGGCCTCATGGGTGGCCTCTACTACTGGTGGCCCAAGTTGTTCGGCTACCAGCTGAGCGAGAAGATCGGCAAGGTCCACTTCTGGACCTGGCTCATCGGCTTCAACCTCGCGTTCGCCCCGATGCACTGGCTCGGCCTGCAGGGGATGCCTCGCCGCATCTACACCTATGACGACGACCTCGGGCTCAACCTCCCGAACTTCGTCTCGACGATCGGCGCGTTCATCATCGCCATCTCCACGGCCATCTTCCTTTTCAACGTTGCCCGCAGTGCCAAGGTCCGCGAGGGCGACGGGATCGCCGATCCGTGGGACGCCCGGACGCTCGAGTGGACGATCCCGTCGCCGACGCCCGTCTACAACTTCGCCGTCACCCCGACCGTGCACGTCGTCGACGACTTCTGGCACCGCAAGTACACCGAGGACGACGAGGGGCGCCTCGTGCGGATCCCCCGCACCGAGGACGAGCTGGCGGCCGAGCGCAAGGCCGAGGACGAGGCCCACGCCAACGCCGGCAGCATCCACCTGCCGTCGCCGTCGTTCTATCCGCTGATCGTCTCGATGGGGCTGCCGATCATCGCCTACGGGATGATCTACAAGGTCTACCTGGTGTCCGTCGTCGGTGCGCTCATCATGCTGACCGGCCTGTACGCCTGGACGCTCGAGCCCTCGGCCGAGCCCGACGCGCACGGTGGCGGCCACGGCGATGACGACGTGGAGGCCGAGCTCGAGCGGGAGGACACGGCGCTCGTCGCCGCCGGCGCCTCCGCGGCGCTGGCGCCGGGCGCTCCGGAAGGGGCCACGGCCGTCACCGACGAGAGCACGGAGGGCTGAGAAGGATGGCGACCACCGTCACCCCCGCCGACCACGCCGAGGCGGCGCACGGCGTGGCCGCCGGCCACGCCGATGCCCATGTCACCAACACGGGCCTCTCCAACGAGAAGCTCGCGATGTGGGCGTTCCTCGGTTCGGAGTGCCTGCTGTTCGGCGCGCTGATCTCGACGTACCTGCTCTACAAGGGGCGCAGCGTGAGCGGGCCGATGCCGCAGGACGTCTACGACATCCCGTTCACGTCGGCGTCGTCGTTCATGCTGCTGATGAGCTCGCTGACGATGGTGTTGGCGTTGGCTGCCATCCAGCGCGGCGACGTGCGCCGGCTCCGGATCTGGCTGCTCGCAACGGCCGCCCTCGGCAGCTTGTTCATCACCGGTCAGGTCTACGAGTTCACGAGCTTCTACCGCGAGGGCCTGTCGCTCTCGACGAATCTCTTCGGTTCGAGCTTCTTCGTGATGACCGGCTTCCACGGTGTCCACGTCACCCTCGGCATCCTGATGCTGCTCTCGCTCTACGCCATCTCGATGCGGGGTGGACTCGGGCAGGAGAAGGCGGAGGTCGTGGAACTCACCGGCCTGTACTGGCACTTCGTCGACATCGTCTGGATCGTGATCTTCACGGTCGTCTACCTGATCCCGTAGGGGCGCTACCGATGGCTACCAACACCGACGTCGACGAGCATCCCGCCGAGGGCATCGTCGAGCACAACGACCATCCGAGCGAGGGCCAGTACTGGAAGATCTTCTTCCTCCTCTTCGCCATCACCGCGGTGGAGGTGCTGCTCTATTACAAGAGCATCCCGGGCGTGAACCTGAACAACGGAGTACTGCTGCTGTTGGCGGCGGCCAAATTCACGGTCGTCGTCGGCTACTTCATGCACCTCAAGTTCGACAACCGGATTCTCCGCAAGCTTTTCGTCGGCGGACTCGTGCTCGCCGCCATCGTCTACGCCATCTACCTGTTGACGATGGGCGTGTTCATCGAGCAGCCCGCCCAGCGGCAGCACGCACCCACCAACCAGAGCTAGCGGCGGGGCTCGGCGTGCGCAGCGGTGACCCGTGGGCGTTCCACCTCCATGTGGACGTCTTCCTCGTCATGTCGGTGCTCGTCGTCGCCTACATCGAGGGGATCCGACGGCTCGGGCCGAGGCACGCGCCGGCGGGGCGCCCGCACGCGACGGCGAAGCAACGAGTCCGGTTCGGGCTCGGCGTCGCCCTGATCCTCGTCCCTGCCACCTGGCCGCTGCACGACATCGCCGAGGACTACCTGTTCTCGGTGCACATGGTGCAACACACCGTGCTGAGCCTCATCGCCGTGCCGCTGATGCTGATCGGCACGCCCTCGTGGTTGCTCAGCCGCGTCGTGCGTCCTCTTCAGCCGGTCGTGCGCCGGGCGACCCGTCCGTTGGTGGCGACGCTGCTCTTCAATGGTGTCGTCGCCGTCAGCCATGCCGCCGGGTACGTCAACTACACGTCATCGCACGAGCTCGCGCACTTCGCCGCCCACACCCTGTTGTTCGCGGTGTCGGCGCTGATGTGGTTGCCGGTGTGCCACCAGCTGCCCGAGCTGCGGCCGATGTCGCCACCGCTGAGGATGGTCTACCTGTTCGGCCAGTCGCTGCTGCCGAACGTGCCCGCGATCTTCCTGGCCTTCGCCGACAACCCCATCTACCGCTGGTACGCCACGGCGCCGCGCATCAGCGGGCTGTCCGCGGTCGAGGACCAGCAGCTCGCCGGCGCCATCATGAAGGTCGGCGGGACGACGTTGATCTGGGGCGTCATCGTCGTCATGTTCTTCCGCTGGTACCGGGCGACCGAGCTCGACGGTGGGCCGGACCAGCTTCGTTGGGAAGACGTCGAGCGCGAGCTCGCTCGCACGCCCGCGCCGCCCGAGCCCCGCATGGGCTGACCTCGTCGCTACTCCCAGCGGAAGCGGGCGGCGGCGACTGCGGGCGACACGACCGACCACGCGACGAGGACGATCCACGCCCTCCCTGGCACGTGGTGGCCGGCGAGGCTGGCGTGCAGCGCGTCGGCCAGTGCGCCCGACGGCAACGCCCGGGCGACCGCCGCGATGCCGGCTGGAAGCTGGCCCAGCGGGATGAGCATCCCGGAGAGCAGCAAGAGCACGAGATAGAGCCCGTTGGCAGCGGCGAGGGTCGTGAGCGCCGGGAGCGTGCCCGCCATGAGCATGCCGAGGCCGGCGAAGGCGATCGTGGCGATCAGCATCGCCAGCGCTGCCAGCGCCACCTGCGGCCCCTTCAACCGGTAGCCCAACAGCAGCGCCTCGACGAGCAGCACCACGAGCTGCACGACCTCGACGGCGAGGATGCCGACGATCTTGGCGGCCAACAGGCGCGGTCGCCCGAGGGGCGTCGTCCCCAGCCGCTTGAGGACCCCGTACTGCCGCTCGAACCCGGTGGCGATGGCCGTCGACACCATCGCCGTCGACATCACCGCCAAGGCGAGGATCCCCGGGAACAGGAACGTCACGGGATCGCTCTCGCCGACGGGCAGCACGTCGACCACCGAGAAGAACCCGAGCAGCAGCACGGGGATCCCGATGGCCAACAGCACCGACTCCCCCCGCCGCAACGTCATCCGCAGCTCCGCGCGCGACTGCGCTACCAGCGCCCTCACCGTTTCGTGGTCCCTTTCGGTCGCCGCCGGCCGGTCGGTGGTCCCTTTTGGTCGCCAGAAGGGACCGTCGTGAGCCGGAGGAAGACGTCCTCGAGGGACTGGCGGCCGGCGCGCAGGTCGGTGAGGGGGAGGTCGTGCTCCGCCAGCCAGGCCGTGATCGCGGCGACCGTCGCCGGCGATGGCGGGGCCTCGACGACGTAGTCGCCGGGACGGTCCTCGCGCACCGCGACGCCGTCCAGGTGGGCACCGAGGGACGACACATCGAGGGCTGGAGGGGCGCCGAAGCGGATCTCGTCGCGTGCCCCGCCGGACGACCGGAGCTCGGCTGGCGTGCCGTCGGCGACGACGCGTCCGTGATCGATGATGACGACGCGGTCGGCCAACCGCTCCGCCTCCTCGAGCTCGTGCGTCGTCAGCAGCACGCACACGCCGGCGTCGCGCAGGGAGGCGATCACATCGCGGATCACGAGCCGTCCCTGGGGGTCGATGCCCGAGGTCGGCTCGTCGAGGAACGTCACCTCCGGGCGCCCGACCAGGGCCAGCGCCAACGACACCCGCTGCTGCTCACCGCCCGACAGCCGCCGCCATGCCGTCCCCGCGACGTCCCGCAAGCCCACGCGGTCGAGGAGCTGGTCGACGGGTTCAGGGTCGTCGTAGTACGAGGCGAACAACGACAGTGCCTCGCGCGCCGTCATACCCGGGTACACCCCCCCCGACTGCAGCATCACGCCGATCCTGGGCACCAACGAGGTCGCGTCGGCGGACGGATCGAGCCCGAGCACCCGGACGGATCCCGACGCCGGTCGGCGGTACCCCTCGAGCGTCTCGACCGTCGACGTCTTGCCGGCACCGTTCGGCCCGAGCAACGCCACGACGGATCCGGCCTCGGCCGAGAAGGTCACGCCGTCGACGGCCGTGAGCTGGCCGTAGCGCACGACGAGATCCGAAACCTCGAGGGCAGGCATCGGGGGCACGCTACTTTCAGACGATGATCGACCTCCGCCGGGTGCGCCACGACCTCGACGGCGTGAAGGCGGCGATGGCCCGTCGCCACGACCCTGCGCTCCTCGACGACCTCGACCGGCTTGCCGACCTCGACGTCCGCCAGCGCGCCGCCGCCGCGGAACGGGACCGGATCCGCGCCGAGGTCAACGCCCTCTCGAAGGCCGTCGGCGAGGCCCACAAGTCCGGTGACCGCGAGGCCGGCGACAAGCTGAAGGGCGAGAGCCGCGATCTCGGCGAGCAGCTCCAGGTGCACACGTCCGAGGCCGACGAGCTCCAGACAGCGGTGCGCGACCTCCTGCTCCGCCTCCCCAACCTTCCCGCCGACTCGGCCCCCGATGGTGCCACCGAGGACGACAACGTCGTCCTCCGCACCGAGGGTCCCGACCCTGCGAGCTTCGCCGACCACCAGCGCAAACCCCACTGGGAGGTCGGCGCGGAGCTCGGCATCCTCGACCTCGAACGCGGCGCCAAGGTCAGCGGCTCCATGTTCACCGTCCTGCGCGGCGCCGGCGCGACGGTGTCACGCGCCCTGTGCCAGCTCGGCCTCGACCGCAACGCCGACGCCTACGAGGAGATCCGCCCGCCGAGCCTCGTCCGCACCGAGACGCTGACCGCCAGCGGTCAGCTCCCGAAGTTCGCCGATGACTCGTACCTGGTCGAGCGCGACGACCTGTGGGCGATCGCCACCGCCGAGATCCCGCTCACGTCGCTGTATCGCGATGAGGTCATCGACGAAGCCGACCTGCCGAAGCGGTTCATGGCCTTCACGCCGTGCTTCCGCCGCGAGGCGGGGGCCGCCGGTCGCGACACGCGGGGGCTCCTCCGCGTCCACGAGTTCGACAAGGTCGAGCTCTACGCCATCACGACGCCGGAGCAGGCACCGGCGCTGTTCGACGAGATGCTCGGCCGTTCCGAGGCGCGTCTCGGTGAGCTCGGCCTCACCTACCGCCTCCTCGAGATCTGCACCGGCGACTTCGGCCAGGCGCACCACCGTTCGATCGACCTCGAGGTCTACGCGCCGGGGGCCGGCATGTGGCTCGAGGTGTCCTCGGTCAGTTGGGTCAGCGACTACCAGGCCCGCCGCGCCAACATCCGCTACAAGCCGTCGACCGCGGACCGATCGGGAACCCACCACGTCCACACCCTCAACGGGTCGGCGCTGGCCGTGCCCCGCGTCCTCGCCGCCCTCCTCGAGACCCACCGCCAGCCCGACGGTAGCGTCACCATCCCCGAGGCGCTCCGTCCCTACTGCCGGGGAGCCGAGGCGATCTCGAACAGCTCGCGCGCCCTCGGGTAGTCGGCCTTGCCGTTGGCGGCGCGCGGCACGGTGTCGACGACGACGACGTCCCGCGGCAACTTGTAGCTCGAGATCCTCGTGCGGACGGCGTCGACGATCTCCTTGGGGTCTTCCACCGGCTCGGCGCCCGGAGCGAGGGACACGACGGCGGCGATCCGCTGGCCGAAGCGTTCGTCCGGCAGTCCGAAGACGAGCGCGTCCTCGACCGACGGGTGCACCTTCAGCACCTCCTCGACCTCCTCGGGGAAGACCTTCTCGCCGCCGGTGTTGATGCACTGCGAGCCGCGACCGAGCAACGTGAGGATGCCGTCGGCACCGATCGTCCCCCAGTCGCCGGGGATCGCGTAGCGGACGCCACCGAACTCGCGGAACGTCCGAGCCGTCTTGTCGGCGTCGTGGTAGTAGCCCTCGGGGATCGAACCGGGGACTGCGACCATCCCGATCTCGTCGGAACCGGGCTCGACCTCGATGCCGTCCTCGGTGAAGAGCTTCACGCCGGGGTTCGGCAGGAAGCTGCCGGTCGGGACGATGTTCCCCTTCGTCGACACGGCCATGCCCATGCCGCCCTCGCTGGCGGCGATGTTGTCGATGATCGCGGCACCCGGCAGGTGCTCGAGCAATCCCTCCCGCACCTCCGCGGAGAACATGGCGCCTGCCGAGAACACGAACTTCACGCAGTCGAGCTCGCGCGACGGGCCCTCCCGCAGCCCACGCAGCATCGGCCGCGCGAAGGCGTCGCCGACGATCACGAGCGAGTTCACGCCTTCGCGCTCGACGGTCGACCACAGCTCGTCGATGTCGAGGCCCCGTCCTGCGAGGAGAACGAGCTTGCCGCCGCCACCGAGGGTCGGCGCCAGCGCCGCCATCCCCGTCCCGTGCATCAGTGGGCAGGCCGGCATCGTGACGAACTGGCCCTGGTCCGCCACGAACGAGCGGACGAGCTCGGGGACGGCGTCGGGCCCGGACGCGGCCGGCACGCCGGTGACCGACGCGATCGTGGTGATGGCGCCGTCGACCGCGCTGCCGTTCTTGGTCATCACGCCCTTCGGCATGCCGGTCGTGCCGCCGGTGTACAGCAGCAGCACGTCCTTGGGGTCGCGCTCGATGCGCGCCGCCGGCGCCGCCGACCGCACCGCGTCCTCGTAGGACTGCGCGCCCGCGACGGCGATGCGTTCGTCGCCCGAGTCGAGGTCGTCGACCTCGAGGAGGAGCTTCACGCCGGTCGCCCGTTCGGCGACGCGAGCGACGCGGTCGCCGAGGCTGGCGTGGAAGACGAGCGCCTCGGCCTCGGAGTTCTCGAGCAGGTACAGCAGTTCGTCGTCGAGGTACCGGTAGTTGACGTTGACCGGGACGCCGCGGATCTTCAGCGCCGCGGCGTAGCTCTCGACGTAGGCGGGCGAGTTGTAGAGGTACTGCGCCACCTTGGACCCGGTCCCGAGACCGGCCGCCTGGAGCGCGCCGGCGAGCCGCGCCGCCCGGTCGTCGAGCTCCCGGTAGGTCAGCCGGAGGTCGCCCTGGACCACCGCGGTCGCGTCCGGGACGGCATCGGCGACGTGCTCCCAGAGGGTGGCGAGATGGCGCTCCATCACTCGACCATACGCAAGTTGGGACTCCCCTCGGGCCGCGGATTACTGTCCTCGGCGATGACCACGGCCCAGGTTGTGTTCGCTGCCGCCCTCGGCAGCATCGCCATCGGGATCTCGCTCTTCGCCATGTATGTCGTCTCCTCCACGATGTGGGGCGACCGGTGGGTGCGCAGGAACGCAAGCAAGTGAGTCCGGCGACGTCGAGCACGCTGTACAAGGGGAAGTCCGGGCAGTGGGCCTTCGTGCTCCACCGCATCACCGGGTTCCTCGTCTTCATGTTCCTGCTCCTGCACGTCATCGACGTCAGCCTCGTGAACGCCAGCCCCAGGCTCTACGACGAGGTCCACGCGCTCTATGGGAACGTGCTGCTGCGGCTGTTCGAGGTCGGGCTCCTCGGGGCGCTCGTCTTCCACGCCTTCAACGGCCTGCGCATCGTGATGATCGACTTCTTCCCCGGCGCCATTCGTAGCGAGAAGGTCATGTTCAACGTCGTGATCTTCTTCTCGGTGATCCTCACGGTCGTCGGCGGGTTCGTGATCCTGCGACCCTTCCTCGAGGGGACGGCGGGCGTCCTGTGACCGCCGCGTCGCCCCTCAAGCAGCGACCGTCCGACAACCGTCCGAAGCTCGAGCGCCGCCCGCGCATGAACTTCGAGACGTGGTCCTGGTACTTCATGCGGATCTCCGGGCTGATCCTGATCTTCCTGGCGCTGCTGCACTTCTCGATCACCCACATCATCTATGACGTCATCGACACCGACGCCGAGTTCGTCGCCGCCCGGTGGGACAACCCGCTGTGGCGCATCTACGACTGGACGCTGCTCGCGCTGGGCCTGTTCCACGGTCTCAACGGGTTGCGTTGGATCATCGACGACTACGTGCGCACGCCGGCCAAGCGGTTGGCCGTCAAGGCGGTGCTGTACTCGGTGACCGGCGTCCTGTTCGCCTACGGCACGCTGACGATCATCACGTTCCAATCGGGGTAGGGAGGCCAATCGTCCTGCGGGACGGCGGCACCTCTCCACTCAGTCCGCGGCGGCGCACTCCCGGCAGCGACCGAGCACGGCGAAGTGGTTGGGACGGAGGGTGAACCCGTAGTCGGCGAGCAGCGCCCGGGCGAGCGGGCGGAACAGCGCGTCGGGCGCCTCGATGACGGCCTCGCACACCTCGCAGACGAGATGCTGGTGGGGGTCGTCGAGCAGGTGGTACACGGCTCGTCCGTGGCCGAGGTGGACGTGGTCGACGATGCCCAGCTCCTCGAGGGCGTCGAGGGTCCGGTAGATCGTCGAGCGGTGGACGTCGGGGTGGGAGCGCTGCACGGCCCCGGCGAGATCATCGGCGGTGACGTGGGAGTCGGCGTCGAGGAGAGCCGTCACCAGCGCTCGCCGAGCCGGGGTGATCCGCCCTCCGTCGGCCCGCAGCTGGTCGAGGATCCGGTCGAGCCGGTCACCTCCGCGCACTTTCAGACGATACCCTCCTTGCGCTAATGCGACCTGAATGCAATTCCATCCAGGTTGCAGTACGTTCCGTAGAGATGATGGTGCGGCGACTGGCAGGACTCCTCGGTGCGGTGACGGCGCTCGGGATCGGCGCGTGCAGCGCCGGTGGTGCCGAAAGCCCGACCGCGCATGGTCGCATGCGCGTCGTCACGACCGTGGCGCCCATCACGAGCATCGTCGCCAACGTCGTCGGGGACGCAGCCGATGTCACGGGCGTCGTGCCCGAGGGCACGAACTCCCACACCTTCGAGCCCGCGCCGAGCGTGGCCAAGGTCCTCAGCACGGCCGACGTGATCTTCGTCAACGGCCTCAAGCTCGAGGACCCGACGAGAGAGCTGGCCGCGAAGAACAAGCGGCGCTCGACTCGCATCGTCGAGCTCGCGGACGCGGTCCTCCCGAAGGGCGACGAGATCTACGACTTCTCCTTCCCGAGGTCCGAGGGGAAGCCCAATCCGCATCTCTGGACCGATCCGCTCTATGCCAAGCGGTACGCCGAGGTCGTCAAGGAGACCATGGTCTCCGTGGACGCCGCCCACGCCTCGACGTACGAGAGGAACTACGCGGCGTTCGCGCAACAGGTGGATGGTTTCGACGCCGCAATGCGGACGGCGTTTGCCACGCTGCCCCCGGAGCAACGCAAGCTGCTCACGTACCACGATGCCTACGCGTACTTCGCCAAGGACTACGGGTGGACCGTCGTCGGAGCCATCCAGATCGAGCGCTTCGCGGAGCCGTCGGCCAAGGAGGTCGCGGCCCTCATCGACCAGGTGAAGCACGAGAACGTCAAAGCGATCTTCGGGTCGGAGGTCTTCCCGAGCCCCGTTCTCGAACAGATCGGCAAGGAAGCGGGGGTCACCTACGTCGACGTCCTGCGCGACGACGACCTCCCGGGCGAGCCCGGCGAGGATCAGCACTCGTGGCTCGGCCTGATGCACTTCGACTACGTGACGATGGTCGGGGCGCTCGGAGGCGACATCTCGGCGTTGCGCGGCGTCGAGGTCCGCAACGCGGTGCCTGATCGCGCGGTGTACCCCCAATGACCGACGCGGTGCTGCTCCGCCTCGAGGGCGTGACCTGTCGCTACTCGATGGACGCCGTGCTGTCGGGCATCGACCTCACGATCCCGGCCGGCGGGTTCTTCGGCGTCGTCGGGCCGTCCGGTTCGGGCAAGAGCACGCTGCTCAAGGCGCTGATGGGCACGATGCGTCCGGCGGCAGGATCCGTGTACCGCCGCCCGGGTCTCGCGCTTGCGTACGTCCCCCAGGTCGAGACGGTGAACTGGGACTTCCCGGTGACCGTCGGCGAGTGCGTCCTGATGGCTCGCGTGCGCGGGCGTCGCTTGCCATGGTCGAGCCGCGCCGAGCGGGCCGAGGTCGCCGACCTCCTCGAGCGCCTGGGCATCGGAGCGTTGGAGAAGCGCCACATCCGCGAGCTCTCCGGCGGGCAGCAGCAGCGGGTGTTCATCGCGCGCGCACTGCTGCGCAAGCCCGAGCTGCTGCTGCTGGACGAGCCGACGTCGGGCGTCGACGTGAAGACGCGTCACGAGGTCCTGCACCTGCTGACCGAGCTCAATGTCGCCGGCCTCGCAATCGTGCTCACGACGCATGACCTCAACGGGATCGCCGCCCATCTGCCGACGCTCGTGTGCCTCAACCGCGAGGTCATCGGTGTCGGTCCGCCGCGATCCGTGCTCACCGTCGACGTGCTGGAGCGGACCTATGGCGCCCGCATGGAGGTCCTGCAGCACGGCGGGATGCCGGTCGTCCTCGACGGCTATCAGCCGGCGCGCGTCGTCGAGGACGTCGGGTGACGGAGACGTTCCTCGAGCCGTTCCAGTTCGAGTTCTTCCGCAACGGCCTGATCGTCGCGACCCTCGCCGGGGCCCTGTGCGGCCTTGTCGGCACCTATGTCGTCCTCAAGGGCATGAGCTACATCGGCCACGGCCTCAGCCACGCCATCTTCGGCGGGTTCGCGGCCAGCGCCCTCCTCGGCGTGAACCTCTTCTTGGGCGCCGGAGTCTGGGGGTTCGCGTCGGCGTTGATGATCGGAGGCGTGACCCGGCGCCGCGCCATCGGCTCGGACGCGGCAATCGGCGTCATCACGACGGCGTCGTTCGCTCTCGGGCTCGCCCTCATCAAGGTCTTCGGGTCGGCGGGAAAGAACGCCGACTCGTATCTCTTCGGCAACGTGCTCGGCGTCGACACTGCGCAGGTCGTCCTCGTCAGCGTGGTGTCGATCCTCGCCGTCGCCGTCGTCTTCCTCGCCTACCGGCCGCTGCTGTTCTCCACGTTCGACCCCGAGGTCGCCGACGTGTCGGGTGTCCGCACGGCGCGCATCGACGCCCTGCTCATGCTGCTGCTGGCGGCGACGATCCTGGCGACGATGAACGTCCTCGGCGTCACGCTCGTGGCGGCGACCCTCGTCATCCCGCCCGTCATCGCGCGCATGCTCACGAACAGCTTCAGCCGGATGCTCGTGCTGTCGACGGCCATCGGCACGGCGTCCGGGTTCACCGGCATGGTCGCCAGCTACCACCTCGACATCGCCCCCGGCCCGATGATCGTGCTCACGGGGTCGGCACTGTTCGCGGTCGTGTTCCTGGCCACGGGTGTCGGCGGCCTGCGTCGCGTCGGCGCCCTCGACGCCGACCTCGCCTAATCCGCCAGGGCTGCGGCCGCCTCGACAGCGACGGAGCGTCGTAGCGCGGCGTGCAACGAGTCGGGCGTCAGCACGCCGAGGTAGTGAGCGCCGTCCAGGACGGCGATCCAGCCGGCGTCGTTGGTGAGCATCTCGCCGAACGCCACCTTCAGCGTGGCCTGCACCGGCACCCACGCGTCCATGCGCTTCGCACGGTCACGGACGAGCCCCTCCCCCTCGGAGCGGTCGCGGCCGATCCAGCCGTGGAGGTTGCCGGCGGCGTCGAGCACCACTGCCCAGCGCGCCGCCTGTGCGCCGAGCCGCCGCCGCGCGTCGGCGAGGGTGTCGTCGATCGACACCACCGGTGGCGTCTCCAGATCGCGCGCGTCGATGCCGGTGACGCTCAATCGCTTGAGGCCGCGGTCGCTGCCGACGAAGTCGGCGACGAACTCCGATGCCGGTCGACCGAGGATCACCGCCGGCGTGTCGTACTGCGCCAGCAGTCCGTCCCCGGCGAGGATGGCGATCCGGTCGCCGAGGTGCACCGCCTCCTCGACGTCGTGGGTGACGAACACGATCGTCTTGCGGACCTCGCGTTGGAGGCGCAGGAACTCCTCCTGCAGACGAGCTCGCGTGATCGGGTCGATGGCGCCGAACGGCTCGTCCATCAACAGCACGGGCGGATCGGCGCCGAGGGCGCGGGCGACGCCGACGCGCTGGCGCTGGCCGCCGGAGAGCTGGTGCGGGTAGCGCTTGGCGAAGGACTTCGGCGGAAGCCCGACGAGGTCGAGCAGCTCCATCACTCGTGCACGCACGCGCTTCTTCTCCCACCCGAGGAGGCGGGGGACGGTGCCCACGTTGTCGGCGATCGTCAGGTGGGGGAAGAGCCCGACCTGTTGGATCACATACCCGATGCGGCGGCGGAGCTCGACCGGGTCGCCATGGGTGACGTCATCGCCGTCGAGCAGGATCCGCCCGCTCGTCGGCTCGATGAGCCGGTTGATCATCTTCATCGTCGTCGTCTTGCCGCAGCCCGACGGTCCGACGAGGACGCACAGCTCGCCCTCCGGCACCTCGAGGTCCAGGTGATCCACTGCGGTCGTCGGGCCGTACACCTTGGTGAGCTGCTCGAGCCGGATCATCCGAGTCGACGCTAGCGTCGCCCTCGTGGCCCGGACCGATCCCTGGATCCGCTGGGACTGGGTCCGCGACCACACCGACGTCATCGCCGAGCGGCTCCTCGCCCACCTCGAGCTGACGGGCATCACCCTCGCCATCGGACTCGTGATCGCCCTTCCCCTCGGCGTCGCCTGCTTCCGCTCGCGCCGCGTCTACCCGGTGGTCCTCGGGGTCGCCGGCGTGATCTACACGATCCCGAGCCTCGCCCTGTTCGCGCTCTTGATCCCGTTCACGGGGCTGAGCCGAACGACGTCGATCATCCCGCTCGTCAGCTACACGCTGCTGATCCTCGTCCGCAACGTCGTCGCGGGACTCCAGTCGGTACCGGCCGAGGTCAGGGAGTCGGCGAGGGGCATGGGGTACTCGTCCACGCGTCAGCTCCTGCGCATCGAGCTGCCCCTCGCGCTTCCGGCGATCATCGCTGGCGTCCGGATCACGTCGGTGACGACGATCGGCCTCGTCACGATCACCTCGCTCATCGGCGAACAGAGCCTCGGACTGATGATCCTCGACGGCCTGTACCGGGACTTCCGGACGCCGCTCGTCGTCGGCACGATCCTGATCGTCACGCTTTCGGTGCTCGCGGACGTGGTCTTCCTCGCGCTGCAGCGCGTGCTCACCCCGTGGGCCCGGAGCGCTGCCTGACATGGACTTCCTCTCGAGCGTCGTCGAGTACTTCTCCACCGCCGCCAACTGGTGGGGCACCGAGGGGATGGTCCACCGTCTCGTCGAGCACGTGGGCATGTCGGCGGCGGCGCTGGCGACGGCGATGCTGATCGCGCTTCCGGTCGGTCTCGTCCTCGGGCACACCGGCCGGGGCGGTGCCGTCGCGGTCAACCTGTCGAACCTCGGCCGCGCCGTGCCCTCGTTCGCCATCATCGTGCTCATGGCTTCGATCGTCGGGATCGGCGCCAAACCCGCGTACATCGCCCTCGTCGCGCTCGCCGTCCCGCCGATGGTGACGAACACCTTCACTGCCATCCAAGGCGTCGACCGCGAGGTGCGGGAGGCGGCCGTCGGCATGGGCCTGACCGGCCGGCAGGTGCTGGCCCGCGTCGAGGTGCCGATGGGGCTGCCACTGATGATGGCGGGCATCCGGACGTCGGCGGTCCAGGTGGTGGCCACGGCGACGCTCGCCGCCCTCGTCGGGTGGGGTGGGCTGGGTCGGTACATCATCGACGGGCTGGCGACGAGGGACTTCCAGGAGGTGTTCGCCGGTGCCCTGTTGGTGGCCGTCCTGTCGTTGCTCGTCGAGGTCGGGCTCAGCGTGCTGCAGCGGGTGATCGTTCCCAACGGACTCCGCGGAAGGCTCGTCGCCACGGCCGATCTGGACTAAGCACTTCCAATCCGAACAGGAAGGAAACCCATGCGGAACTCCCGTCTTGGTGTCGTTGGGGCGATGCTCGTCGCGTTGGTGCTGCTGGTCGGCGCCTGCGGCGACTCGGGTGACGACACCGACAACGCGGCCGGCGACAACGACTCGACGGCCACCACCGCTGCGGACGGCGAAGGCACGTGCTCGACGTTCTCGGGCTCTGACGCGCTCACCGTCGGCGGCACGAACTTCAGTGAGCAGGAGATCGTCGCCGAGATCTACGCGCAGTGCCTCGAGGCTGCAGGCTTCAAGGTCGACACGAAGCTGAAGATCGGCTCCCGTGAGATCGTCCTGCCGGCGCTCGAGAAGGGCGACATCGACCTGTACCCCGAGTACGTGGGCACGCTGCTCACGTTCCTCAAGGGCACGCCGACCTCCGACGTCGACAAGACGGTCGCCGACCTCCAGGCGGCCCTGAAGGCGAAGAACCTCCAGGTGCTCGAGCCCGCCGAGGCCGAGGACAAGAACGGGTTCGCGGTGACCAAGGCGACCGCCGACCGGCTGAAGCTCCGGACGCTGTCCGACCTCAAGGGCAAGGCCTCGGACCTCGTGTTCGGCGCCGGCCCTGAGTGCGACCAGCGGCCGCTGTGCCTCGTCGGCCTCAAGGACACCTACGGCCTCGGCTTCAAGGAGGTCAAGAAGCTCGACTCCGGTGGCCCGCTGACCAAGGACGCCTTGGAGAAGGGCGACATCGACGTCGGCCTGATCTTCACCTCCGACGGTGCGGTCGCCGCACGCGGGTTCGTGGTCCTCGAGGACGACAAGAACCTGCAGCCGCCGGACAACGTCGTGCCGATCGTGCGCACCGACGTCGTCAAGGGCGACCTCGAGGAGCTGTTGAACTCGATCTCGGCGAAGCTCACGACCGAGGGACTCTCGGCTCTCAACAAGCAGGTCGACATCGACAAGGCGGATCCTGCGGACGTCGCCAAGACGTGGCTGCAGGAGAACGGCTTCATTGCCGAGTAGCCGTTCGTTCCCCCGCCTCCACCGGGAGCGCCAAGGCGTTTCCCGGTGGGGCGAGGGGACACGTCCACCGGGGGCTGTACGAACAGCTCGGGTGGTACGCGAAGTTGAAGTCGACGACGAGGGCGCCGGTGGGGGTCGTCCCCAGGTCGGCGCCCTTGACCGTGTCGAGGAGGTAGCGGCCGCCGCCATAGGTCGTGGCGCCGTTGGTCGCGTCCTTGAAGGGCAGGAACACACCGCCGCCGTAGCCGTCGAGCCAGAACACGTCGAGGTCGCCGATCGGAAGGTGGAGCGTCCCGAAGCGGGTGAAGCGAGCTTCGTCGGTGACGTACGGGGTGGGTTTGACGTCGGTGTCCACGTCGGCCTCGTAGCGGAGGTCCGGTCGCAGTGGCCAGTACTCGGGCGCGGCGGCGCCGGGCTCGAGCGGGCTGTCGGGGTGGGTGGTGAACAGCTCGTGGCGCGCATCGCGGAACGCCGCCAGGTCGCCGTCGTTGCGAGCGGCCGCGTACATGGCGGCCACGCGGCGCCGGTAGTCGAGGAGCGTGAGCGACATCAGGTGACCTGGCCCGCGTAGCGATCCCACGGCCACGGGTTGCCCGACCCGTAGCGGGTGACGCCCGGGCCCGTCGGCGCCGGGATGGGGCCGAGGCTGCCGGCCGCCACGCGGAGGAGGGTGCGCGGGAAGACGATCGCGAACGGGTCGCCGGCCACTTCGACGATGGACGTGCCGGTGGTGACGGCGCCGGCGATGCGCGACCAGTCCACGAGCATGGTCGAGCACGCCTCCGGCCAAGCCGCGGTGTGGCGCCGCCGCAGCGCTCCCGTGACGGCGCCGTCGTCGAACGCGAAGGACGCCTCGCCTTCGAGGCGGCACCACGAGACCCATGTGGCGCGCCCGCCGCCGGCAACGATCCGTTCGTCCACCCGAAGCCCGCCGGGTGGCCGCGCGACGGATTTCTCCCACCACACGAGCGAGCGGCCGTCGCGAACGGCCACGGAGCCGCCGGCGTCGGCGGGCACGGCGTCGTCGACGAGCGCCAGCCATCGCCACGTCACCGCTTCGGGACCTCCCAGTCCGGACGGATGTCACGCGTCACCTCGCGGAACGCGAGGCGGAGCTCCTCGTTGGTCGGACGTCCCCAGAACCAGTAGCCGTTCCACGCAGCGTGCACGCTGAGCCCAGGTCGCAACACGAAGGCCGCCGGGTAGTAGGGGTCGTGCATGGTGTCGGTCGCCTCCCGCAGCTCGAGCTCGTCGACGTAGCGCCGTTCGGCATCGCAGAGGAACGTCCACCGCGCGCCGAGCCCGGCCCGGAAGGCCGAGGTCACGTTGGGGGGGTCGATGCTGATCGACACCATGCGGGTGTAGGCGACCTCCACCTCGTCCTGCAGCGCGACGAGCTGGCGGAGGAACTGCTGCTCCTTCGGGCACCACCAACCGCGGTAGAAGTGCACGAACGTCGGGTCGCCACCGACGAGGAGCGACAACGAGCGGAGATTGCCGGCATGGTCGGTCAGCTCGAGGTCCGGGAACTCGCCGCCGGCGTGGAGATCGGATCGCACGGTGCCATTGTCGTCGGGAATGTTCCGGCTCCTGACGAGGTTTTGTTGCACATGCAATCAGTGATCGACGTGCGACGCGGCGACGAGCGGATGAAGACCCGCATCGGTTGGCTCGACTCGAAGCACAGCTTCAGCTTCGGTCGCCACCACGACCCAGCCAACACCCACTTCGGGTTGCTGCTGGTGAACAACGACGACATCGTCGCCGCGGGCTCGGGGTTCGAGACGCACCCGCACCGCGACATGGAGATCATCACGTGGGTCCTCGACGGCGAGCTCGAGCACAAGGACTCCGAGGGCAACCGCGGCCTCATCTATCCGGGCCTGGCGCAGAGAATGAGCGCAGGCACCGGGATCTGGCACAGCGAGATGAACCCCCGTGGCGACGAGGCCGCGCACTTCGTCCAGATGTGGGTCGTGCCCGACACCGAGCGCATCGACCCCGGCTACGAGCAGCTCGACATCAACGCCGAGCTGGCGAAGGGCGGGCTCGTGCCGGTCGCCTCCGGCAAGGGCCACGACGCCGCCATCGCGATCCGCCAGCGCGACGCCGTCCTGTGGGCCGGCCGTCTCGGCGCCGACGAGCGGTTGGCGCTGCCGGACGCTCCATATCTCCATCTGTTCGTGGCCTTGGGCGCCGTCGATCTCGATGGTGCCGGTCGTCTCGTCGCCGGCGATGCGGTGCGACTGACCGCCGCCGGCGGGCAGTCACTCCAGGCCGATCCCGAAGGCGCAGAGATCCTCGTCTGGGGGATGCACGCTCGCGCGCCGCTCGGGTAAGTCGGGCCGGAGCGGCGCCCTGGCGGGGTCAGCCAGGAGCGATGGTGTCGTCGACCGCTTCGTCCTCGGTGCCGGCATCGACGAACCGGGGCTCGTCATCGAGCTCGGTCCCATCGTTCACGTCTTCGCGGACGTCCTCGATGCGCTCCTGGAGGTCGTCGAGCTGGTTCTGGTCGGGGCCCGAACTGCCGCCGGTGCTCATCGGGACTTGCCGTTGTTGGCGGCGACGAGGCGGCCGACCGCTTCCTTGCCCGCGGTGATCGCACCGTCGAGGACGGCGATCGGGAGGCCGAGGAGGATGTTGAACGGCGGGACATCGGGGACGAGCGGGTGGGCCCGGGTCGGGGCGACCTTCTTGGCCGCCTCCATCAGCTCGCCCATGGTGATGAGCTCCTCGACGGTGAATGCGTCCCGTGCCTGCGGGAACATGTCGTTCTCCTCCTCCTCGACGTGGTGGCGCACGCTCTCGATGAGGACGGTGAACTTGGCGCGGAAGCGCTCGTGGGCCGGCGCGAGCTTCTCGAGCTCGGACAGCGTCGCCTTGACGACGTGGTGCTCCTCGAGGCCCTCGAGGACGGTGAAGGCCTGCTCGTCGCCGAGCTTCGCTCGAATGGCCGGATAGAAGACCTGCTCCTCGACGACGGCGTGCTGCGACAGATGCTCGATCACGAGGTCACGGACCCGCGCCAGCTCTTCGACATCGTCCGGCCCGGCCGTCTCGAAGCGCCGGAAGAGCTCCTCGACGTTGCCGTGGTCCTGCTTCAGAAGGGTGAGCGCGTTCATCAACCCTCTTTTCCCCGTTCCCGCCCCTGCGAACCGGAGCAAGCACGAGCGTTTTGTCATCAGGATCCCGCCCCCTGGGGCGGGATCCTGATGTCAAAAGGGAGCCGGAGGAGGCAAACCCGCGGCGCGGCGGAAGACGGCGTCCCACTCGGTCTCGAGGAGCCCCATCGCGGCCAGCCGCTCCTCGGCGTCGCCCCGCACCGCGTCGGCGTCGACAGCCTCCATGGCCGCCAAGGCCGACGACAGCGCCAACCGGGTCAGTGCCTGGTTGAGTCGGTCGCCGGTCGAATCGGCGATCGCAACCCCTGCCTCGAGTGCAGCTCGCGCCTCGTCGGCCCGGCCGAGACGCAGCAGCCCGAACCCTCGGCCGAAGCCCGCACCGATGCGGTCGAGGTAGGTCCCCTGTTCGACGGCGTCGGTCCGGTCGGCCACGGCGATCGCGTCCTCGGCCGCGCCCGTCACGGCGTGCGCCAACGCCAACGCGGCCCCCGCGGCGTGCACCGCCCCGGGACCGGCGGCGCGCGAGTAGGCGTCGAGCAGCACGGCCTCCGCCTGTTCGTCCCGTCCGAGCTGGAGCAGCGCCAGGCCCCGGGGGACCTCACGGTCGACCGGCAACCCCACCGTTCCTCCGCCACCCGGCGGCTCGAGCAGCTCGCCGAGGCCGAGGATCTGGTGCGCCTCGCCGAGCTGCACCGCCGTGCCCGCGGTGATGAGGTGACCCATCTCACGACCGTCGGCGTCCATCCCGCTGTTGGCCAACGCGGACGCCGTCTCCAACAGCTCGCGCGCCTGCTTCAGCATCCCCGTCGCCAGCAACGCGCGGGACAGCGTCGCCACCGACCGCAGCTCACCGGTGACGTCGTCGATGGAGGCGAACCGCTCCCGTGCCGCCGTGCTCGCGGCAACTGCCTCGTCGGTGCGCCCCAACCACAGGCTCGTGGTCGCGCACAGCAGGCTCATCATCCCAGCGGCCCACGGATCCCCTCCGCTCTCGTAGTCGTCGAGCACGCGGTGGGCGAGGTCGTCGGCCTCGTCGAGATAGCCCTCCGCCAACCGCACCCATCCGAGCAACCCGTAGGCCCAGCCGAGACCCGCCCGGTCGCCGATCTCCGAGAACAGGCGCACCGCCTCGCCGATCCGCCGCTTCGCCTCCTCGACGTCACCGGCGCTCGTCGAGATCCAGGCCATGTTCTGTTGGGCCCACGCCTCGCCGCGGCGGTCGCTGAGCTCCTTGAACAGCGCCAGCGCCGCGGCGATGTTCGCCTCGGCGGCCGTGAGTCGACCGAGGAACAGGTCGGTCATCCCTCGCAACCGCCGAGCCGTCGCCTCGCCCGCGCGGTCGCCGACGGCCTGCCAACGACGGATGGCCTCGTCGAGGTTGGCGGCCGACTCGTACAGCGCGCCCTCGCTCTGCTCGATGTGCCCGCGCACGGTGTAGGCCGACGCCGCGCTCCACCCGTCTCCGGCCGCCTCGGACTGCGTCAGGACCGCCGCGACATCGGCGCGCGCTTCGTCGTGGCGGCGCAGCTCGGCCAACGCGGCGGCGCGCCGCACGAGGAAGCGGCGACGGTCGTCCGCGCGCTCCTCCGGCAGCAGCGCCAGCACGCGGGTGCACAGCTGCTCGGCCGGTGCCGGCGTCTCCCGGTGCTCCGCCTGCGTGATCGCCCGCTCGTACCAGGTGATCGCCTCCTCGAGGGTGTCGGTGGGCACGCCGTCGACGCCGCCGAGTTCAGCGTCGAGCTCCGCGGCGGCCCCGAAGTGATGCGCCAGCGCCTCGAGCTGCTCGCCCTCCCGCCCGCGTTCCTTGGCCTGCTGGCGGAGGAAGGCGCCGAGCCGGGCGTGGGCTCGCGCCCGCTCGCCCTTGGTCAACGTCTCGTAGGCCACCTCGCGCACCAGATCGCTGCGGAACGCCCATTGGGTGCCGTCGATCGTGAGGAGGTCGCGCGAAACCAACGCATCGAGGTTTCGGCGCAGCGCGCCGTCGACGGGTCCGCCGAGGGCGGCCAGCGCCTCCACCGATCCGAGCCTGCCGATCACGGCGGCGTGATCGAGCACGCGGCGTTCCGGGGCCGGCAGATTGTCGACCCGCGTCGCCACGAGCGCCCGCAGCGTCGCCGGCAGCTCGCGCGGCGAACCTGCCTGGTGGACGAGCGCCGCCAGCTCCTCGAGGAAGAACGGGTTGCCGCCGCTGCGGGCGAGGACGGCGTCGAGCAGCTCTCGCGAGGGCGGGCCCTCCAGCAACGTCGTGAGCAGTGATTCGGCACCTTCGCGGTCGAGGGGATCGAGGTGCAGCGCGACGAGGTTGTGGCGACCCGGCGTCGGTGACCACCGCTCGGCCAGCTCCGGACGGCTGGTCGCGACGAGCGCGAACGGCAATCCCCGCATGCGGTCGGGGAGGTCCTCGACGAGATCGAGCACGAGCTGATCGGCCCAGTGCAGCTCGGACAGCGCGAGCACGAGTGGCTTGCGGTGGGCCATGTTCTGCAACAGCCCGACGAACGACGAAGTCGCGTGCTCGCGCGCCCGCGCCGGCTCCATCTCGGCGAGAGCCGAGGGGATGCCGAGGAGGTAGCCGAGGCCCTCGACGACGCGCTCCACGTCGGGGTCATCAATCGGTCGCTTCAGGCCCCACGCCACCTTCGAACGCGTCTTCTCGATCGAAGCCTCGGCGGTGTCGTCGAGGCGGAGGTCGAGCGCCTGGCGGACCGCCGCGGCGATCGGCCACCACACGTTGGCCTCGCCGTACGGGACGCACCGGCCCTCGAGCACCATCGCCGAGTGCTCGGACGCGGCGGTCGACGTGAGCTCTTCCGCCAGGCGGCTCTTCCCGATGCCTGCGTCACCGGTGAGCATCACCAGCTGCGGCCGTCTCCGCTCGAAGGCCATCGTCACCGACGAGCACAGGATGCCCATCTCCTGTTCGCGGCCGATCAACGGCGTGCGGGCGCGGCGGCGACGGTGCCCTGGCGGCGCCAGCGTCTCGAGGGCGACGAAGGCTTCGACGCGCTCGCCGCGGCCGCGTGCCTCGATGGCGCCGAGACTGTCATAGCGGACGACGTCTGCCGTCTCGTCGTGCGTCGCCGGGCCGACGAGGACCTGACCGGGAAGGGCTGTCGTCTGGAGGCGCGCGGCGACGTTCACCGTGTCGCCCATCGCCGTGTACTCACCGCCGGCGCGCAGCGCGCCGACCAGGACCTCGCCGCTGTTGATGCCAATCCGCATGCGGACGGGCACACCGATCTCGTCGCCGTACTCGGTGAGCGTCGCCTGCATCTGGAGCGCCGCCCGCACGGCGCGTTCGGCGTCGTCCTCGTGGGCGACCGGCGCGCCGAAGAGCGCCATGATCTGGTCGCCGACGATCTTGTCGACGCGCCCACCGTGGTTGGCGATGTCGTTGACGAGGCGCTGGAACCCGGTGTCCACGAGGTTCTTCAACTGCTCCGGGTCGGCGCCCTCGGAGAAGGTCGTGAACCCGACGAGGTCGGCGAACAGGACCGTGACGACACGGCGCTCCTCGGCTCGGGCGAGCAACGCGTGGCCGCACGAGGGACAGAAGCGGGAGCCTTCAGGAACCGAGGCCCGACACGAGGGGCACTCCACAGTCGAAGCGTAGGTCGGAATGCCTACTTCAGGACGAGGGCATTCGGCGGCGAGGCGACCCCGGCGCGCACCCGCAGCGGCGCCGAGGTGAAGAGGCCGACGTACACGCCGTCGGCCGCGCAGTCGGCGGCGAGCGCATCGAGGTCCCACAGCTCGCCGATGGGCAACCCGAGCAGCGGCAGGAGGGCGGTGTGCATGAAGATCTCGGGCGTCCGCTCGGGATCGTCGGCCGCTCGGATGTCGTCGCGCTGCTCCTTGGTCAGATGCGAGCCCGGCGGCCAGATCTCGAGCGCGGGGTTGTCGGAACCGACCGCCGCGAGGTGGTGGTCCCAGAGCCACCGCAACATGTCCGTGCCCGGACGCAGACCAGGCGCCTTCAGCTGCTGCGGCAGCGATTGACGGGCGTCCTCGTCGAGGTTGCGGTACCACGTCGTCCACCCCGTCCGGAGGAGGAGGATGTCGCCGATCTCCGTCGTCGTTCCCTGGGCGGCGAGGGTGGCATCG
The DNA here is from genome assembly GCA_035525495.1 of Acidimicrobiales bacterium. GTDB lineage: Bacteria > Actinomycetota > Acidimicrobiia > Acidimicrobiales > CADCTF01 > DATLED01. Next base: position 49,676 of record DATLED010000024.1, read on the forward strand.
AGGTCTTCCGGCGTGATGGGCTCGGCGGTCGACGCGTCGATGTCGCGGTGACGGGCCACGTCGACGAGGACAGCCCGTCCGGCGAGGCCCCGCGTCGCCCAGTGGTCGATGCCGTGGTGAGCGTCGTCGATGCCGTTGTAGTGCTTGTGGAGCGGATGCTGGACGTGGCGGAACCCGTCCCACTGGCTCGAGCTCTGCGTGTTGAAGGTGAGGACATCGTCATGGCCCCCTTCCCCGAGGACGTCGTGCTGCGGCGCCTGTCGCCCGAACAGCGGCGGGTCGGGGAGCTCGTACTCGAGGTTCAGTGCGAAGACCGCCCCCTTCCCCACGAGCTTCGCCGCCGCCGCCGCCCGCGCCGGCGTCAAGAGGTTCAAGCAACCGAAGCGGTCGTCGTCGCCCCACACTCCCCACGAGGACCCGGCGGGTGCGCCCTCCTTGATCGGAAGGTCGTCGTAGCTGGGGAGGGCGCCGTCACTCGAGGAGACCATGCGAGCGGAAGCTAGCTTCGCCGACATGGAAGATGCTGCCCGCAAGACGTGGCGCACCCTCGAGCCGCTCCACGGACTCATCTACTTCGCACCCGAGGCGGGCGAGGCCTATGAGGCGCTCGGCCTGCCGCCGGCGATGGGCGGGTACTTCGCGTCCCGCGCCGCCGCGATGGGACCCGTGCCAGCGGACGTCGTGATCGCCGCGTTCTTCAACTTCTTTCCGGACTTCGTCCGCGAGACGATCCCGTCGGCGTGGTCGATCGCGTCCCCGGCGCAGATCCTCGAGGCGCGGTTCGCGGCGGCCGGGAGCGCGTTGCGGGCCCGTCTTGGCGGTCTGGCGGAAGGGCCGGAGCTCGAGGAGGCGGCCGAGCTCGCGCGGCGGGCCGGCGAAGCGGCGACCGCCTTTCCGGAGGGACGGCCACTGTTCGCGGCGCACGCGTCGCTGCCGTGGCCGGATGATCCGTTGCTCGTCCTGTGGCATGCCCAGACGTTGCTGCGCGAGTTTCGCGGAGACGGCCACATCGCGGCGATGACCGTCGAAGGAGTGAACGGGCTGGAGGCGCTGATCCTCCACGGCGCGACCGGCGAGGTCCCGCCGACGACACTGCGGACGTCGAGGCGATGGCCGTCCGACGCGTGGGCAGCCGGCGAGGAACGCTTGCGGTCGCGTGGTTGGCTCGATCCCGAGGGGCGACTGACCGACGGCGGACGGACGCACCGTCAGTGGGTCGAGGACCGAACGGACGCGCTCGCCGTGCCGGCGTACGAGGTGCTCGGCGTCGAAGGGTGCCAACGGTTGCGGATGCTGTGCCGGCCGATGTCGCAGGCGATCGTCGAGGCGGGTGGGTTCGGCTTCCGCCCGTGAGGCTCGTGCTGTGGGACATCGACGGGACCCTCGTCCGCATCGGCGATCTCGGGCGCGATCCGTTCGAGTCGGCGATCGCCGCCGTCCTCGCGCGGGACCTCGATTCCGGCTTCCACGAGCGGGTGCAGATGTCGGGCAAGACGGACCCGCAGATCGCGCGCGAGTTGCTCCTGGCCGCGGAGGTCGCCGAAGGCGAAGTCGATCGTCACCTGCCCGAGGTGTTGCGCGGCGTGGAGGCGGGGTTGTTGGCATTGGAGCACCGGATGCAAGGGGAGGGGCGGGCCATGCCGGGCGCGGCGGCCGTGCTCGAGCGGCTCGCAGGCTCCGACAGCGTCCTCCAGTCGGTGCTGACCGGGAACCTCGCCGCCAACGCGTTGGTGAAGCTGCGGGCATTCGGTCTCGACCGCTTCGTCGACCTGGACGTCGGGGCGTACGGAAGCGACCATCACGATCGGGACGAGCTCGTCCCGATCGCGTTGGCCAAGGCCTCGGGGTCTCGTCCGGATGAGACCTTCGGGGCGGACGACACGTGGATCGTCGGCGACACGCCTCGCGACCTCGCGTGCGCTCGGGCAGGAGGTGCGCGATGTGCGCTCGTCGCCACCGGACGCTTCAGCGTCGACGACCTCCGGGCGCTCGGCGCGGACGCCGTCCTCTCGGACCTGTCCGACACCGACGGCGTGGTGGCGTTGCTGACCGGTTGACCGCCGACGCCGCGAAGTCGACGGCGGCGACGAGCTCGAACGTGACGAGGTGCGTGATCACGGCGTCTCTTCGCCTTCGGCGAGCCAGTCGTCGATCAGCCGACGGGAGATCGACAGCGCCGGTGGGAGCCCGATGGCGCCGTTCGCGAGCTCCTCCCGCGTGTACCAGCAGGCGTCGGCGATCTCCTCGGGGTCGCAGTCGAGCTCGTCCGAAGCTCCGGCGGCCGTGAAGCCGAGCATCACCGATGCCGGGAACGGCCAGGGCTGCGACGAGTGGTAGGCAACGCCTCCGGGCGCCACATCGACGCCGACCTCCTCCTTGACTTCGCGCGCCACCGCGTCCTCCAGCGACTCGCCGGGCTCCACGAACCCCGCGAGCACGGACGCGAACCCTCGCGGCCACATCGGGTTGCGCGCCAGCAGCGCGCGGTCCTCGTGGGTGACGAGGACGATGATCGCCGGGTCCGTCCGTGGGTAGTGCTCCCGACCGCATGAGTCGCACCGGCGACGGTGGCCCGCCCAGTCGACGGCCGTCTCGGCCCCGCACTTCCCGCAGAAGCGATGGGTGTCGTGCCAGATGGCGAGTCCCGTCGCCATCGCCAGCAGGTTGCCCTCGAGCGGGGGCAGCATCGTCGCCACCTCCCGCAGGCCGGCGAGGCGGGCGTCGGGCCCGAGGTCGTTCGCCGCAGGATCGATGTCCACCGCGACGTAGGTGACGCCGTCACAGGCCCCGAGCAACCACGCGTCGTCCAGTTCGTCGACATCCGGGTGGATGAGCTGCGGGGGATGGTCGGTGGAGACGCAGACCTTGCCGCCGCAGATCGGGACGGCCCGCACGTCGGTCGAGGCGAAGTGCTCGGCCAATCGGTCCGGGTGCTTTCGGATGAGCCCGAGCCGGTCGAGCCCGGCGGTGGAGAGCGGGTTGGGCGGGCGGATGGCGGCGCTCATGAGGCGACACCGTAGGCTCCGCAGCGATGACGACAACTGCCCCGTTCGGCTCCTGGCGCTCCCCGATCACCGCCGACCTGCTCGTGGAGAACGTCGTCCGCCTGGCCTCGGTGACGGTCGCCGGCGACGACGTCTTCTGGGTCGAAGGTCGACCTTCGGAGGGTGGTCGCCAGCAGCTCGTCCGCCGCCGCTCCGACGGGTCCGTGGTCGACGTGCTGCCCGACGGGTTCGGCGTGCGGACGCTCGTCCACGAGTACGGCGGGCGCGCCTGTGCGGTCGGTCCGGACGGTGCCGTGTACTTCTCCAACTTCACCGACCAGCGGCTGTACCGGTTGGCCGAGGGCGGTGAGCCGGAAGCGTTGACGGAGGAGCCATCGCCGCCGTTGTCGGTCCGCTTCGCCGATCCCGTCGTGTCGCCGGATGGCGCGTGGATCGTGTGCGTGCGCGAGCGCCACCTCGGTTCGTCCGCCGTCGACGTGATCAACGACGTCGTGAGCCTGCCGTCGGCGACCGCCGGCGCCCCGCCGGTCGTGCTCGCCGAGGGCCACGACTTCTACGCGGCGCCCAGGTTGTCGCCCGACGGGGCATCCCTTTGCTGGCTCTCGTGGGACCACCCGAACATGCCGTGGGACGGGACCGTCCTGTCGGTGGCCCCCTTCGCCGATGGTCGCCTCGCGGGCGCGGCCGAGGAAGTCGCCGGCGGACCGTCGGAGTCGGTGAGCCAACCGCAGTGGTCGCCCGAGGGGAACCTGTTCTTCGCTTCGGACCGGACGGGGTGGTGGAACCTCTATGACCGCAGCGGTCGCCCGCTGTGCCCGATCGACGCCGAGTTCTCGGGCCCCGATTGGGTGTTCGGCCAGAGCTCGTTCGGCTTCCGCGGAGACGGCTCGATCGTGACGGTCGTGAGCGAAAGGAACCTCGATCGCCTCGCCGGCCTGCCGGCGGGCGGCGGGACGTTGGCGCCGATCGAATCGGAGCTCACCGGGTTCTCGTCGCTGACCGTCGTCGGCGACGACGTCGTGTGCATCGCCGGATCGCCGACGCAGTCGACGGCCGTCGTCCGCATCCCCTCGGACGGACGTCGCCATGAGGTCCTGCGCCAGAGCCGCAGGACGACGGTCGACCCCGGGTACGTGTCCGTCCCGGAGGCGATCGAGTTCCCGACCGAGGGCGGGTCGACGGCGCACGCGTTCTTCTATGCGCCGCGCAACAGCGACTTCGAAGGTCCCTCCGACGAACGTCCGCCGCTGATCGTCATGAGCCATGGCGGGCCGACCGGTGCCACCGACTCGCTCCTCGACATCGGCCTGCAGTACTGGACGAGCCGCGGCTTTGCGGTCGTCGACGTCAACTACGGCGGATCGACCGGTTACGGGCGCGCCTACCGCGACCGCCTGCGGGGGTCCTGGGGCATCGTCGACGTCGACGACTGCGTTCACGCGGCGACGTGGCTCGCCTCGGAAGGTCGCGTCGACGGCTCGCGCATGGTCATCCGCGGCGGGTCGGCGGGCGGGTACACGACGCTGGCGGCGCTCACGTTCCGCGACACGTTCGCCGCCGGGGCGTCGCACTTCGGCGTCGCCGATGCCGAGGCGTTGGCGCGGGACACGCACAAGTTCGAGAGCCGTTACCTCGACGGGCTCATCGGTCCGTATCCGGCGTCCCGGGACCTCTACATCGAGCGGTCGCCGATCCACCACACCGACCGCCTCGACCGTCCGATGATCCTGTTCCAGGGCCTCGAAGACAAGGTGGTTCCGCCGGAGCAGGCGGAGATGATGGCGGAGGCGTTGCGCGACAAGGGCATTCCCTTCGCCTACGTCTCCTTCGCCGGAGAACAACACGGGTTCCGTGCCGCAGAGACCATCAAACGGGTGGCCGAGGCGGAGCTGTGGTTCTACGGGCGGGTGCTCGGGTTCGGTCCGGGTGACGAGATCGAGCCGGTGCAGCTCGAGAACGAGGAAGCGTTGGGCGCGCGCAGAGCGGGGGGATCACGGTGAAGTTCGGGTTGGGGATCTTCCCGACGGAGACGTCGATCTCGCCGGTCGAGCTGGCGGTGGCGGCGGAGGAGGCGGGATTCGAGTCGTTCTGGGTGCCGGAGCACACGCACATCCCACTGTCGGAGTTCCACTTCCCGGGCGGTGGCGCTCCCGTCGGCGAGATGTACAAGCGGTCGCTCGATCCTTTCGTGACGCTCGGCGCGTGCGCAGCGGCGACGTCGCGGATCTCGTTGGGGACCGGCATCTGCTTGGTGATCGAGCGCGACCCCATCGTGACGGCGAAGGAGGTCGCGACCGTCGACGTGTTGAGCGGTGGTCGCTTCCTGTTCGGGATCGGCGGCGGGTGGAACCGCGACGAGATGGCGAACCACGGGACGGATCCGTCGACGCGGTTCGCGCTGCTGGCGGAGCGGGTCGAGGTGATGAAGACGATCTGGCGGGAGGACGAGCCGTCGTTTGCCGGGAGGTTCCACTCGTTCGACCCGATCTGGTGCTGGCCGAAGCCAGTGCAGTCGCCGCACCCCCCGATCCTGTTGGGCGGCAACGGTTCGGGAGTGCTGCGTCGGGTCGTGGCCTATGCCGACGGGTGGTTGCCGAACGCCTTCTCGCCGACGGCCTTGGCGCCGAAGATCGCGGAGCTGCGGTCGATGGCGTCTGATGCGGGTCGGGGCCCGATCCCGGTCTCCGTGTTCGGGTCGAAGCCCGATGCCGCGATGGTGGCCCGCTTCGAGGAGGCGGGGGCGGATCGGGTGACGTTCTGGGTGCCGAGCGAGGGGCGGGACGTCGTGTTGCCGTTGGTCGAGCGATACGCCGGGTTGCTCATCGGCTGACGACGATCACTCGGTCGGTGCTGCTCGTCGGAGTGGCGCTCTGCCACCCGTTCCACGCGAAGGGTTCGTCGTCGAGGCCGTGGGTGAGGAGGTGGCGGGCGAGGGCGCCCTTGACGGCCTTGGCGTCGTGCCCGGTGATGCCGGCGAACGTCGTGCGGACGACGTGGCGTCGCTTGGCCACGTCCTCGAGGTCGATCGCGGCGGCGTGTTCCTGTGGAAGGAGCTCGACGACGGTGTCTCGCGGGCGGACGTGATGCTTGATGGTGTTCGTGAGGTGGGCGCGCCAGAACCGGTCGAGTCTCCCGATGCCATCGAGCGGGACGTCGAACTTGAGACGGTGATCGGGAACGGGATCCTCCGCGGTCACCAGCCCGAGCAGTGCGGAGGGGACGAGGATGCGCCTGCGTAGGTGGGCGTCGAGGGTCGCGGGTCGAAGGTGCTCCCAGACGACGCCCGTGTAGCGGAGGTGCGCGGGGAGCGCCTTTGCCCGGTGTTCGGCGACGGCGCGGTTGGCGTTCGTGACGCGGTCGAGGAGCGGCCCCGGTCGGGCACCGAGCTTCGTCGGCGCGAGCGTCGTCGCGCCGAGCGCTTCCACGACCTCGTCCCGAGCAGCGCCGAGCCGTCTCCCGAACGTGCCGCTCGTCTCCCGCCACCTGCCGTTGCCGCCCTCCGCCTTCCCCTCCGACGGTGGCAGCAGCACGTAGAGCACGCCCGAAAATCTAGGTGCGAACACGTGTTCGAGTGGTGCGAGTATCGTGGACATCGGGCTGTGCACGCCGACCTCGCAGGTTCGCCTGCCTTCGACCGGCCACTCCTCTCGGAGGCGCCTCGTGGACGACCCGCTCCCGCTCGACGGCCTCGTGCCGTCGAAGCGCTGCTCGATGTGCAAGCAGTGGCTCCCAACAGCTTTCGCTATCGGAACAGGCGCTCGCCGTAATTCGTGGGGGCGGTGGGACTCGAACCCACAACCCGCAAATTAAAAGTTTGTCGCGCTGCCAATTGCGCCACGCCCCCGAACGACGCCGAGGTTAGCGAGGGGCCGAACGCTCAGTCCCCGGTGACGATGAGCACGTCGAGCTTGTTGCCGAACGTGTCCTGGAGGCGCTGGCCGTCGGCGCTCACGGCTGCCCCTTCGGGGCTGCCCAGCCCGGCACCGAGGGCATCACCGGAGCCGAAGGCGAGCTCGGCGAACCGGTAGTACGGACCTCCGGGGGCGCAGCGGCCCGCCGAGAACGTCACGCCGGGGATGGCGGCCGCCAACGGCGCGTGCGTCGCCAGGTAGTCGGCCTCGAAGCCGTCGATGTCTTCGGGTGCCGTCCAGAGGGCGATGAGCTTCGTCGTCATGGCGTCCGACCCTAGCCACGCCGGTCGGAACCCGACCCCCTCTGGGTAGCGTGTCGCCATGACCGATCCCGACCACGTGCGAGAACGACTGTCCGAGGAGCGGGACCGCCTCCAGGGCATCAAGAACGAGCTCGACGGAGTGCGGGGCGAGGACCAGCGGGAGTCCCTCGAGGAGCTCAGCAGCTACGACCAGCACCCGGCGGACGTCGCCACCGAGACGTTCGAGCGGGAGAAGGATCTCTCCATCCTCGACAGCGTCGAGGGCGAGCTCGCCGACATCGAGCATGCCCTGAAGCGCATCGACGACGGCAGCTACGGGACGTGCGAGGCCTGTGGCAAGCCGATCGGCGACGACCGTCTCGAAGCCATGCCGGCCACGCGCTACTGCCTCGACGACCAGTCCAAGGCCGAGAACGAGCAGCGCATCTCCGCGCCCCACGAGATCGTGGAAGAAGAAGAGCCCGCAACCTGATGGCGACGAGGCGAAAGCTGGCGGCGGTAGCGGCGCTGACCGCCGCCGGCGGGGCGACGACGGCTGCCGCGGTCGCCTACCGGGACGTCGACGCGCGCCACCGGATCGAGCGCCGCGTCCGCATCATGCGTCTCACGGCGCGCCGGGGCAGCCATTTCGCCGTCACGAAGATCCGGGGCCGCAACGCCACGGAGGCCGAGCGCGCCGCCCTCGACGAGCAGTTCGCCATCAAGTCCGCCCAGGACGTCGCGCAGGTCCTCGGCGGCATGAAGGGCGCCATCATGAAGGCCGGGCAGATGCTCAGCTTCATCGCCGACGGCCTCCCGCCAGAGGCGCAGCAGGCGCTCGCGACACTCCAACAGGACGTCCCGCCGATGGCGCCGTCCCTGGCGGCGGCCGTCATCCGCGACGAGCTCGGCGACGACCCGAACCGGATCTTTCTCGAGTGGAACCCCACCCCCCTCGGCGCCGCCAGCATCGGCCAGGTCCACCGCGCGGTCACCAAGGACGGAAGGATCGTCGCCGTCAAGGTCCAGTACCCCGGCGTGGACAAGGCCATCAAGAGCGACCTCGACAACGCAGAGATGCTCTACGCCATGTTCGCCAGCTTCGCCATGAAGAACCTCGACGTGAAGGCCCTCGTCGACGAGCTGCGCGAACGCATGGCCGACGAGCTCGACTACCGCCTCGAGGCCAAGCTCCAGACCGAGTTCGCGGATCGCTACGACGGCCACCCGTTCATCCACATCCCGAGGATCGTCCCGGAGCTCAGCACGCAGCGCGTCCTCACCAGCGAGTGGGTCGACGGCATGCGCTTCGAGGACTTCATCACCAAGGCCGACGAGCCCACGCGCCAGAAGGCGGCGGAGGTGATGTTCCGCTTCGCGCAGGGCGCCATCCAGCACCACCACGTGTTCAACGGCGATCCCCATCCCGGCAACTACATCCTCCACGAGGACGGCACCGTCACGTTCCTCGACTTCGGCCTCGTGAAGCGCTGGGGTCCCGGCGAGCTCGAGAGCCTCAGCGGCGTCCTCGACTGCATCCTCGAGCGCGACGTCGACGGCGCCATCCAGGCGGCGATAGGTGCCGGGTTCGTCCCGAAGGACCACGGCCTCGACCCCGCCCACATCTTCGAGTACGTGAGCGGACCGTACGAGCCCTTCCAGGTCGACGAGTTCACCTATACGAGGGACTGGACGTCGAAGGCCCTGCAGAAGGTCGTCGACATGCAGGGCGACTACGGCGACGTCATCCGCATTCTCAACATGCCGACGTCCTACGTCATCCTCGACCGCGTCGTGTGGGGCATGTCCGCCCTCCTCGGCCGCCTCCACGCGACGAACAACTGGCGTGGCCTGTTGGCCGAGTACCGCAAGGGCGCACCACCGGTCACCGAGCTCGGCCGGATCGAAGCGGCGTGGCGGGCGGGCCCGCACGCGCCGCAGCCGGCCGTCTCCTAGAACAGCGTCGGCGTCTCGACCTGATCGCCCATCCGTCGCGGCACCGGTCGCGATCGGGGACGATCCTCCTCCTCGTCGTCCATGCCCTTGGCGATGAGGAACCCGCGCGCCCGCTCGGTCCGCGGGTAGCGGTTGACGAGCGCCCAGAAGTCGGCGCCGTGGCCGGCCACCGAGAGGTGGGCGAGCTCGTGGACGATCACGTAGTCGACGACCCAACCCGGATAGCCGCCGAGGCGCGTCGACAACCTGATCGAACGGTCCGCCGGCGTGCACGACCCCCACCGCCACTCCTGGTTGTCGACCCACCGGATCGACGCCGGTTGCGGCAACCGGTACCGAGTGGCCAGCACCTCGGCCCGCGACGCCAGGTCGATCGGCTCGGTCGCGGCCTTGCGTTCGAAGCGACCGACCATCTCGGCCACCCACTTCTCCTCCTCGGCCTTGGACATGCGAGCCGGGATGGAGACCTGTACGACGCCTTCCACCAACCGCGCCTGCACCGTCTTGCGTCGCTTCGGGCTCCGTACCACCTCGTGTCTCATCGCCTGCCGAACGTACCGCCCGGATGCGACAACTTCCGCCACCCCCATGAACGCGTCGGGGAAGATCCACGCATTCGGGTGAAGTCACTCGCTGGCGGGCGCCGTCAGGAGCTCGCCGTCCAGGGGGACGAAGGGGTCGCCGCCCACGAACGACGGCGACACGGCATCGACCTCGATCCACCGCCCGCCGAGGTTGGGGACGCTCGTCCCGCGCTCGATGCCCAGGTGTCGCTCGACGGCGCCGATCAATCCGCCGTGGCTGACCACGAGCAACCGGTCCGTCGGGAAGCGCTCCGCCAACCCGACCAGCGTCGCCACCGCGCGCTCCACGAGGTGTTCCACCGTCTCGGATTCGGGGATCGTCGTCGCCCGCCCGGTCACGGCGTCGAAGCAGTCCGGGAAGTCGACCATCAGCTCGCTCGTCAGCCGGCCCGAGAACACGCCGACGTCGCGCTCCCGCAACCCGGCGTCGATGAAGACGGGCCCGCCGACGCCCAACCCGCCTGCGAGCAGCTCGGCTGTCCGACGCGCCCGCGCCAGATCCGACGCGCACACCCGCGTGAATCCGGCGTCGGTGAGGTGAGTCGCCGCGTCGAGCGCCTGCCGCTCGCCGAGCTCCGAGAGCGGCGCGTCGGCCCAGCCCTGCCACCGCCGCTCCGCGTTCCACGTCGTCTGCCCGTGGCGCAGGAGCAACATCGCCCGAGTCTCGCGTAGCGTCGCCCCATGCCCGGACTCCCCATCGACAAGCTCGGCACCAGGTCCGCGGAAATCCGTTCGACGATCGATCCGGACCGGGCGAAGCAGTACGCCGCCGCCACCAACGACGGCAACCCCGCCTACTCGTCGGGCAAGTACGCACCGCCCGTCTTCGGCGTGGTGCCGACGTGGGAGGCCATCGGGCTGGCCGTCGCCGCCGTCGTGCCGCCTGCGCAGCTGATGATGGTCGTGCACGGGGAGCAGGACATGCACTTCCACCAGCCGTTGCTGCCGGGGCGCGAGCTCATGACCGTCGCCGAGGCCCACAGCATCCGCGTCGGCGGGTCGGGCACCCGGTTCACGACCAGGGTCACGAGCACCGACGGCGAGACCGGCGATCCCGTCCTCGAGCAGTACGTCACGATGTTCATCCGGGGCCTGAGCGAGGGCGAGGAGGCCGGACCGGGCAAGCCCGACCACACCTTCTCGAGGGGCGCCGCCGATCCCGTCGGCAGCTTCACGGTGCACGTCGACGACGACCAGACGTTCCGCTACCACGAGGCATCCGGGGACCCCATGCCGATCCACCTCGACGATGCCTTCGCCAAGTCCGTCGGCCTCCCGGGGATCATCGCCCATGGGTTGTGCACGATGGCGATGACGAGCCAGGCCGTGGTCGAGACCGTTGCCGACGGGGACCCCGGTCGCATCCGTCGCCTGGCCGTGCGCTTCGCCAAGAATGTGTTCCCAGGCGACGACGTCACGACCACGATCTACGACGCCGGCGACCGCGCCTTCGCCTTCGAGGCGACGACGAAGCTCGGCGACGCCGTCATCACCAACGGTCGCGCCGAGCTCGCCGACTAGGAGGCGGGCCGACGTGACGACGCTGCGGTTGTTCGCGGGCGCGCGCGAAGCCGCGGGAACCGGCCGCGCCGAGGTCGACGGTCAAACCGTCGGTGACGTCCTCGACGCCGCGGTGGCGCGCTACGGCGCCGGCTTCGCTGTCGTCCTCGAGTCCTGCCGCGTGTGGGTCAACGGGGAACCGGCGACTCGGGCCGACGCCGTGACTCCCACCGACGAGGTCGCCGTGCTCCCACCCGTCTCCGGCGGTTGAGGCGAGCCCTCGCGGCGGCTGCCGCGCTGCTGCCGGGGATCGATGTCGACGGACCGCGAGTCCGCCTCGGCCTGGCGTGGGCGGCCATCGCCGTCCTGGCCATCCTCCTCGGACCCGTCACAACGTCGCTGGTGTTCGCGGCCGTGACCCTCGGCGCCGCCGGCCAGGCGTGCCGCTCGTGGCGTCGTCAGTCCCGCCGTCCGTGCCGTCCCGTGGCCGTCATCGGCGCGTTCGCGTGCGCACTCGCCGGCGGGGTCGGACCCGTGGCCGTCGTCGCGGTCGCCGCGGGCACGGCGGTGGCCGCGGTCGCCGCCACTCAGCGCCGGTGGGGCGGCCGCGAGGGGGACGCGCGGCTGACGATCGCCATCGGGGTCCTCGTCGGCGTCGGTGCTGCGTCGCCGGCGGTGATCCGCGACCGGCTGGGCGTGGTCGCGGCCCTCTCCTTCCTGGCGTGGATCCTGACCATCGACGCGAGCATGTTCATCGTCGGGTCTGGCGCGTCGAACCGGTGGGAGGGGATCGTCGCCGGCGCCGCATCCGCCGGGGCGATCGCCATCGCCGTCGCCGCCGTCCTCGTCCCGCCGTTCCGAGGCGTCAGCCCGTGGTTGCTCGGCGCCGTCGCCGCCATGGGTGTCCCCGCGGGGACGATGGCGGCGACGATGTTGGTCGGACGCGACGAGGCGCCGGTGCCTGCGCTCCGGCGCCTCGATGCGTATCTCGTCGTCGGGCCCGTGTGGGCCGTCGTCGGACGGCTGCTGCTGGACGTGGTGTGAAGGGGAGGTTCAGGCCTCGACCGTGACGGTGCCCTTCATGGTGGTCGGGTGGACCTCGCACTTGTAGTCGAACGTTCCCGCGGTGTCGAAGGTGTGGTCGAACTCACCCTTCGACTGCAGGTTCGACTCGAAACCGTCGCCGGTGACGTCGTGCTGCACGCCGCCGCCCCACTTCCACCTGACGGTCTCGCCGACCTTCACGGCGACGTCGGCTGGGTCGAACGTCGTCGGCTTGAGGTTGACGGTCGCGGCGGCACCGGTGCCCGAGCCGCCAGAGGATCCCGTGTCGCCGCGGTCGCTGTCGCTGTCGCTGCAGGCCGCCACCACCAACGAGGTGACCGCGACAACGGCGGCAAGGAAACGAAGGGAGCGCGAGGTCATCGTTTAGAACGCCACCTCGAACATGAGGATCAGGATCGCCGTCAGGACGAAGCCGCCGATGATCGTGTTGCGGTGGTTGTCGATGTGCCACGCCTGCGGGGCGCCGGCCGCGGGTGCCGAGAGGGCGATGGCTTCGATGGCGACGATCAGCACCAGCGCCACGATCCAGTAGAGACCGCGCTTGGGGTCACCGTCGTGGCCCTCCCCGACGAACGCCGGGGCGAAGTGCGACGTGGCTCCCATGAAGAACAGCATCGGGATCGAGAAGAAGGTGTTGGTGCGGGATGCGCACGCTCCACGCCGACCGGCGGCGGGGGCATTGGGCAGGCCCTCCTGGCCGGCGGCGGTGCGCTCGGCGTTCTCGATCACGATCTTCTGGGCGGGCCAGATGACGAGCCACACGTTGGCGAACATGATCACGGCCATCAGGATGCCGGTCGCGATGCTCGTCCCTGACGGCGACTTGAAGTAGTCCATGTCGGTCAGCTGCTCCTGGAACGCCAGGATCGACAGGCCGGTCAGCAGCGTCAGCACGGCGCCGTAGCGGAACCACCAGAGGGCCCGAGGCACGAGCTTGCGGATCGCCTCGGTGCGGGGACCGGCCTCGAAGGCCGCGAACGCCGGTGTCTGCACGAAGTTGAAGTAGTACAGCAGCCCGATCCACGTCACGCCGGCGAGGTAGTGGCCCCAGCGGGACAGCATCATGCCGCCCGCCTGGCTGAAGATCTCCATCAGTCGCACCTCCGACAGGGGTTGTGAAAGCGATTCACGCGGAACCTAGCAGCCGAGGCGCGCGAAGAGGTCGTCCAGAGCCACCCCGCCGAGCGTCGGGATCACGAGGTCGGCGGCAGAGAGATCGAGCCCGCGCGTGATCTCGTGGGGGACGGCGACGCACCAGAGCCCGGCGCGCTTGGCGGCGTCGATCCCGTTCGGTGAATCCTCGAAGGCGACGGCCTCGCTCGGGTCGACCCCGAGCGCGCCGCAGGCGCGGAGATAGAGGTCCGGTGCGGGCTTGGCCGGACACGTGCCGTCGAAGATCGACACGTGAGCGAAGCGGTCGGTGAGGCGCAGTTGCTCGAGCAGCACCGGCACCCAGTCGCCGCCCGAGCTCGAGGCGATGGCGGTGGCGAGCCCGGCGGCGTCGGCCTGGTCGAGGAGGTCGACGATCCCGGGAAGGGGTTCCGTGAGGGCATGGATGGCCGGGTGATGTCGGGCCCGTCGTCGCCTCGTGGCCTCGTCGGGATCGAACCCGTCGCCGACGCGGGCCCCGAGCTCGCGCAGCGGGTCCCATCCCGCGGGGTCGTTCGTGCCGATGCACTGGACCCACTCCTCGAGCGTGAGCTCGTGGCCGAAATCCGCCCACGTCTCGACCCACGCCCGGAACTCCGGGCCCTCGGTGTCCGCGATCAGCCCGTCGAAGTCGAGGACGAGCGCTCGGATGGGCACGGCGCCACCGTAGGGTCGGCGTCACAGTCGTCGCCGCTACGATCCCGCCATGTCCTCCGATCGACTCGAGCGGATCCTCTCCGACGGCTACACCGCCGGGACGAGCGGGCTGTCGCTCGAGGAGGTCCGGCAACGGCGCGCCGAGTGCCAGGAGGTCGAGCTCGGCCTGTCCTACGCACGGCGCATCGTCCAGGGTCGCCTCGACATCATCCACGCCGAGGTCGAGCGGCGCTCGACCGGCGCCGGCCGCAGCGATGCCAGCGACATCGTCGACCGTCTGAAGGAAGGCGAGATGCTCGGCGACCACGGCCGTCCTGCGGGCTTCGGCCGCCTTCCCACGCTGATGGCGCCGGACGTGGCGAGCGACGAGTTCTCGAACGAGATCGACGAGATCGCAGACCCCGACTCCCTCGCGAATCTCCCCGAGCTGTCCGACGAGGGCGTGTCGAACCTCGCCGACCAGCTGACCGACCTCGAGCGCAGCCTCAGCGAACGCCGGCGACAGGTGTTCGACCGCATCGACGTCTTCCAGGCGGAGATCGTCAATCGCTACAAGACCGGCTCGGCCAACCCCGACGAACTCCTCACCTGATCTTCGGCCTCGCTCTGCGGCGACGCCCTCCGGACCGGAGCCTTGCCACTCTCCGCCGGAAGAATTCGCGCCGAGGTTGCGGATTGCCTTGACCGTTTTTTCTCAGCCGTTCCGTTGGTGCGACCTCGCCGCGAATTTCTTCGGCGGGCTGGTGCTCGTCGTTGGCGCTTCCCTCGCACCGTTAGCCTTGCCAGCCCATGGGTGATGCCGAAGACCGCGTGCACGACCTCGGCGCGTTCATCAGGGAGCAGCGCAGCACCGCCCGGCTCTCCCTTCGCCGGCTGTCCGACCTCGCCGGCATCTCCAACCCGTACCTGAGCCAGATCGAGCGCGGCCTGCGCAAGCCGTCGGCGGAGATCCTCCAGCAGATCGCCAAGGCGCTGCGCATCTCGGCCGAGACGCTGTATGTCCAGGCGGGCATCCTCGAGGACCGCGAGGGCGAGCACGACCTCCCCGGCGAGATCCTCCGCGACCCCTTCATCACCGAGGACCAGAAGCAGACGCTCATCAAGGTGTACCTGTCGTTCCGACACGAGAACGAACGGGACGAGCCCGCCGAGGGACAGAGCATCTCGTCGCCGACCGGCGCCGCGAGCGCCAGCGAGAAGCGGGCGTGAGCGAAGCTTGCTGCGTGGCGCAGCGAACCGACAGCACGGAAGAAGTCCCGCCGCCGGCGGGTTGATCCCAACCGTGCGTTCGCTGGCCGTGCTCTCGATGCACACCTCCCCGCTGGCCCAGCCGGGCACCGGCGACGGCGGCGGCATGAACGTGTACGTCCGCGAGCTGGCCGCCGCGCTCGCGCGGGCGGGCGTCCGCTGCGACGTCTACACCCGGGCGTTCGACCCCGAGCAGTCGCCGATCGTGGCCGTCGAGCCCGGCTTCGCCGTCCACCACGTTCCCGCCGGACCGGTGGCGCCGGTGCCGAAGGAAGCGCTGCATGGACTCGTTCCCGAGTTCACCGAGGCCGTCCTCGCCCGAATGGCCGGTGGACACCACGCCGACGCGATCCACGCCAACTACTGGTTGTCCGGGATCACCGGGCACACGATCAAGCACGAGCTCGACCTGCCGCTGGTGTCGACGTTCCACACCCTCGATCGGGTGAAGGCCGAGGTCGACCTCGCCGACGACAGCGAGCATCGCAGCGTGGAGGAGGCCCGGGTCATCGGGTGCTCCGACAGCGTGCTGGCGTCGTGCGACGCCGAGGTCGCGCAGCTCGTCCGGCTCTACGACGCCGACCCGACACGGGTCGAGATCGTGGCGCCCGGCGTTGACCACGCCTTCTTCGCGCCCAGTCCGGCCTCCGGCACCGGCGGGCGGGGTCAACGCCGACAGGCCCGCCGGGCCGTCGACCTCCCAGAGGACGGACGGATGCTCCTGTTCGTCGGGCGCATCCAACCGCTGAAGGGACTCGACGTCGCCATCGGCGCGCTGGCTGAGCTCGTCGAACGATGTCCCGACGCGTTCCTCGTCGTCGTCGGCGGCCCGAGCGGCCCGAACGGCGCGGCCGAAGTCGATCGCATGCAACGCCTCGCTTCCGATCTCGGCGTCGACGACCGCGTGCGGTGGATCGCGCCGCAGCCCCACGAGCTCCTCTCGACCTTCTACCGGGCGTCCGACGTCGTCGTCGTGCCGAGCCGCAGCGAGTCCTTCGGGCTCGTCGCCCTCGAAGCCGCGGCCTGCGGGATCCCCGTCGTCGCCTCGTCCGTGGGCGGCCTCACGAGCCTCGTCGAGGACGGACGCACCGGGCTCCTCGTCGAGGGCCGCAACCCCGCAGACTTCGCCACCGCCATCGGAGACGTGCTCGCCGATCCCGTCGTCGCCGCCGACCTCGGGCGCAAGGCGGCCCTTCGCGCGAAGGGCTACACCTGGTCGATCGCCGCCGCCCGGCTGCGGCGGCTCTACGGCGACCTCACGTCCCGTCAGCTGGTGGAGTGCCCGTAGCGCCGGCGTCGAGCGAGCAGCTCGATGAGCTCGGCACGTTGATCCGCTCCTGGGCCGAGTCGGCCAAGGCCGACAACGAGCTCGTGCTGGCGGTCGACCAGCTCCCGCAGAGTCCGTTCGGACACGGCGGCGGCGACCGACGCTGGTTCATCCGCCTCGGCGGCGAGGAGAAGCAGTTCACGACGATCTGGTTCCACCTTCGGGAGCGAACCCTCCACTTCGAGACCCAGTTCATGCCGTCACCGGAGGAGAACCGGGAGCAGCTCTTCGACTACCTGCTCCGCCTCAACAACAAGCTCTTCGGCGTGCGGTTCTCGATCGGCGAAGAGGACGCGGTGTACCTGATGGGCCAGCTGCCATGGTCGGCGGTCGACGAAGACGAGCTCGATCGCATCGTCGGATCCGCCTACGCGTACACCGAGCAGTACTTCCGGCCCGCCATGCGCATCGGTTACGCCTCGAAGTTCAAGGGCTGAACGAGCTGTCGGTCTCGCTCCGCGGCTCGGCTCCCGACGGCGCCTGACCAGGGCACTTGTCGGGCCCCCGAGCGGTCGTTACGGTGGCCGGCAACGACGAGCCCGAGGGGCGGATCGCCCTCATTCGTTCGGGGAAGTGCGAATGACGGCGAGAGGTTCCTCGGGCTCTGTCGCGCCCGCGGGGTCGCGGCCCCCGTTCCGGATCGTCATCGCCATCACCCTCACGGGGATCGGACTGGCCGGCGGTCGGGGTGCCATCGTCGCCTCGTTCGTCGGCGTCAACCGCCTCGGACAGACGGTCGGTCCGGTCGTCGCCGGTGCGGGTCTCGGGACGGTCGGGAGCCACGGCGTCTTCCTCGGCGGCGCGGTGCTGGCGGCGCTGATGGCCGCCGCCTTCCCGTTCGTCCGGTTTCGCTCGACCGGTACGTGGCGGTGAACGGTGGGCAGGAGATTGGAGCGCCCGCGGCGAACCCACTACGGTGATCGAGGCCCTCTCGGGCCCGGCGGGCGTGCAACTCCGAGCGCCATCCTCCTCATGACTGCTCTCCACCGACTCGCGTCCCTCCCGCTCGTCCTGGCGTTGCTGCTCGGACTGGCCGCACCGGCCGAGGCCGCAACCACCTCCGCCTCGCGTCGTCGCCAGGCCGAGGTCCGGGCGAAGAAGGCCCAGGCGGCGGCGAAGCTCAACGGCCTCAAGGCGACCGACGACCAACTCGAGAAGGCGGTCGCGGCGCTTGCCTCCCAGGTGCGGGCCCAGAACGCCAAGGTCGCCTCGGCCCGCCAGGCCGTCAACGTCGCCGATGCGACGGTGAAGCTGCTCGAGTCCAAGATCGCGTCGACCGAGGCCGAGGCCACGGGCCTGCAGTCGGCGGTCGTCGACCGTGCCGTCGCCGCCTACGTCCGTCCCCAACAGGCGGCCATGGCCGGGCTGGCGGGGGCCAAGAGCCTCGAGGACGCGAGCCGCCGGATGGCGATGCAACGCCAGGTGGCCAACACCGACCGCGACGTCCTCGACCAGCTCCGGGCGACCAAGGAGGACCTGGCCGTCGAGCGGTCCGAGGCCGACGCTGCCCGCCAGGTCGCGGCGAAGCGTCGGGCCGCCGCCGACCAGACGCTCGCCCAGTACAAGGCGCACCTGGCGGAGAAGGCCCGGATGGAGGCGGCGCTGAACGCCCGCATCAAGGAGGTCACCGGCGAGGTCGAGGCGCTGTCCGCGGCCGAGGCCTCGGTGCAGGCGCTCATCAACGGCGAAGAGGCGGCCGCCAAGCGCCTCGCCCGCGCCTCCCGCGGCGGCGGCGGAGCCGATGCCGACGGCCGGGTCTCCGGCTCCGGCCTGCGGTGGCCGGCCAGCGGCCCCGTCACGTCGGGCTTCGGTTATCGATGGGGCCGCCTGCACGCCGGCATCGACATCGGCGCCGGCATGGGCTCGCCGATCCGCGCGGCCAAGGACGGCGTCGTCATCTTCTCCGGCGTCCAGAGCGGCTACGGCAACGTGGTGATCATCGACCACGGCGGCGGGTTGACGACCCTCTACGGTCACCAGAGTCGCATCGCTGCCCGCGATGGCGAAGACGTGAACACCGGCGACGTCATCGGCTACGTCGGCTCGACCGGGCACTCCACCGGTCCCCACCTGCACTTCGAGACCCGCGTTGGCGGAGCGCCACAGAACCCGATGCGCTACCTGCCCTGACTTCGGTTCGCTGCGCCGTTGATGCTGGCTCCGCTCACGTGCCGGCTGGTCGCTGGCACTCCTGGCGCCGGCCGTGCTGCGGGTGCGTCGCGGTGGGTTCGGCGTCCGGCGAACGCGTAGGTTCGGCGGGGTGACCACGACCCGGGCCCGGCTCTTGCTCGTCGGTGGGGGGCGGATGGGTGAGGCGCTGATCGCAGGCTTGTTGAGTTCCGGGTGGGCGTCCGCCGGAGAGTTGGCGGTGGCGGAGAAGCTCGGCGCCCGCAGGGACGAACTGTCGGCCCGCTACCCCGACCTCGTCGTGTCCGGCGACGTGATCGCGGCCGATGGGGCCGTGATCGCGGTCAAACCCGGCGACGTCGAGGACGCATGCGCCTCACTCGCGGCCGGCGGGGTCGGGCGGGTGCTGTCGATCGCCGCCGGGGTCACGCTGGCGAGCCTCGAGGCGGCGATCGGCGGAGGCGTGCCCGTCGTCCGTGCGATGCCGAACACGCCGGCGCTCCTGGGTGCAGGGGCGGCTGCGATCGCCGCCGGATCCTCCGCCGGCGACGACGACCTCGACTGGGCCGAATCGCTCCTCATGGCCGTCGGGACGGTCGTCCGGGTCCCCGAGCGCCTCCTCGACGCCGTCACCGGGCTCTCCGGGTCCGGTCCGGCCTACGTGTTCCTCGTCGCCGAGGCCCTCGTCGAGGGCGGCGTGCTCGCCGGGCTGCCGCGCGACATCGCCGTCCAGTTGGCCGTCCACACGGTCGCCGGCGCCGGCCGCCTGTTGGCCGAGAGCGGCGAGAGCGCCGAGGCCCTCCGGGCCCAGGTGACGTCGCCGGGCGGAACGACCGCCGCCGGCCTACGGGTGCTGGAAGCTGCGGGCGTGCGTTCCGCCTTCCTCGAGGCGGTCGCCGCCGCCGCCGCCCGGTCCCGGGAGCTCGGAAGGAGCTGAAACCACTTCACCCCCACTTTTCACACGGGTGGATGGTGGCGTACCCTCCGGGGTGCGGAGAAGGGGTGATCTCACGATGGCTGAGAATCGGGCGGCACGACCGGCGTTCCTGACGGTGGCCGAGGTGGCGGACATGCTGCGGGTGTCGAACATGACGGTGTATCGGCTCATCACCGCGGGTTCGCTCCCGGCGGTCCGGGTGGGGAAGTCGTATCGCCTCACCGAGGCCGACGTCGACCGCTACCTCCAGCAGAGCTACACGGAGACCGCATAATCGGTTCGCTCCGGCGATGAATCCGCGACGCTCACGTGTCGGGCTGCGGACTGACGCACCATCGTCGCCTGGATAGCGTGCGGCCCACATGGCGAGCGCGTACCAGACCGTCAGCTTCCTCTCCGACTACGGGTCGGCGGACGAGTTCGTCGGCGTCGTGAAGTCGGTCATCCGGAGCCTCGCGGTCCACGTGACCGTCATCGACATCACCCACGAGGTGCCGCCGCACGACCTGCGCGCCGGCGGGCTGGCGCTCGTTCGCAGCGCGCAGTACCTGGCCCCGGGCATCGTCCTGGCGGTCGTCGACCCCGGCGTCGGGACCGAGCGACGGGCCGTGGCCATCGAGGTCGCCGGCGGGGAGGGAGTGTTCGTCGGACCGGACAACGGCCTTCTCGCGTCGGCGGTCGCCATGACCGGGGGCGCCGAGCGGGCCGTCGAGCTCACGAACCCCGACTACCAGCTCCCGGCGCCCGGGCCGACGTTCGCCGGTCGCGACGTCTTCGCTCCCGCGGCTGCCCACCTCTGCAACGGCGTCGACCTGGCCGAGCTCGGGCCGGCCGTCGATCCGATCACGCTGCGACCCGGGATCCTGCCGCTGAGCGAGGTCACGGCCGAAGGCGTCAAGGCCGAGGTCCTCTGGATCGATCGCTTCGGAAACGTCCAGCTAAACGTCGACCCCGACGACATCGTCGCGCTCGGCGACCGTCTCCGGGTCCGCCACGGCGAGGCCGGCGACGCCGTCCGCACAGGCGGGCGGGTCCACACCTACGGCGACCTCAAGACCGGACAGCTCGGCGTCATCGTCGACAGTTACGGCCTCGTGTCACTGGCCTTCGACCGCATGTCCGCCGCCGAGCTCCTCAAGCTCCGCCCCGGCGACGCCGTGAGGCTCGAACAGCTCTGACCCCGCCTCTGCGCAATTGCCTGCGCCCCGCAGCGCGCGCACGACTGTGCGAAAGCGGGCGGGGGTCCCTAGCGTGGGCCGCCGATGAGACCGGCAACGACGATCGTCCTCGGCCTGCTCCTCCTGCTGATCCTCGGGGCGGCGATGATCCAGTTCCTGGTCGTCGCCCGCTAGCGCCGAGCTACTCCCGCAGCTGGGAGGCGAGCCGGCGGATCTCCTGTTCGAGGGCGCCGAGCCCCTCGACCTTGCCGAGGCAGACGGCCACGCCGATCTCGGCCGCCGCCGCCTCGACCTCGGGGTCCGCGAAGGCGGTGTAGAGGATCACGTGCTGGTCCGGCCGCTGCGAGCGGATGCGTCGGGCGGTCTCCAACCCATCCATCGCCGGCATCTTGTAGTCGATCACGACGACGTCGGGCTCCGCCGCCGCGACCTCGTCGATGGCGGACTGGCCATCCGAGGCGCCACCGACGACCTCGAACCCGTCGACGGCCAGCATCGTCGTGAGCATCCGACGGACGTGGTCGGTGTCGTCGACGACGAGGACGCGAATGGTCGGCTCCACGATGTCGGCAGCGTACGGCATCAGCATGGTGTCAGCGTCCCTGGTCGAGGTCGTGCAGCCCGCCCAGGACGAGCACGAGGCGCATCGTCGGAGTGGGGGCGGCGGGGGTGGCGGGTGCGGTCGGTTCGGGCGGCGTCGTCGTCGGCGAAGCAGTCACCGGCGGCGTCGTCGATGCAGGCAACGTCGTGGGGACCGACCCGGTGCGGACGGTCGTCGGTGCCGTCACCCGCGGGGCGCGAGTCGTCGGCGGGGAGGTCGTCGGCGGGGAGGTCGTCGGCTGCGGCGCGGTCGTGGGCGGCGGTGAGGGGGCCGCTGTCGTCGGCGACGAGGTGCCGCCGCCGCGGAGGCGCATGAACACCTCGGTCACCCACATCTGCCCGGACCCATCGACGACCACCCCTACGCCGACGTGGGTGAACGCCCCGTCGAGGATGTTGGCCCGGTGTGGCGCGCTGTTCATGAACGCGTTGTGGATCTGGCCGACCTCCTGGCCGAAGCCGACGTTCTCGCCGAGCTTCTCCCAGTCCTGCGTGACCTCGTTGGCGAGGTTCGGGTTGTGCGACAACTTCTGCTCGTCGGCCATGTGTTGGGCCCACCGCCGGGCGACCGAGGTGAGCTCGCTGTTCGTGGTGAGCGCGCCCTTCCCGCTCGATGCGCGTGCCTGGTTGATGAGCTCGACGAACTGGGCCTCCGCGCCGGCGTCGGCGGAAGCCGACTCGACGGGCAACCCGCCGGCGAGCAGGACAAGCGCCACGAGGGCGAAGGCGAAGATGCGGAGGCGGGCGCGGGTGGTCATCCGGCGCGGGCATCCAGCGCTCGGAGCTGCTCGAGCACGAGGACGAGTCGGGCGGGCGCTTCAGGCGGCGGCACAGGAGCGGCGGTCGTGGTCGTCGCGGGCACGGTCTCCGGAACCGTAGGAGGTGGTGCCGCGGTCGTCGCGGTTGTCGTCCGGGGTCGGCGGAGCGCCACGGTCGTCGCCGTCGCCGCCTCGCCGCCGCCGCTGCGCAGCTGCATGAACTGATGGGTCGTGAAGATGGCGCCATCGCGTCCGATCACGACGCCGACGCCGATGTGGGTGAAGGCCGGGTCCACCAGGTTCCGGTAATGAGCCGGGCTGTCGACGAACGCCTGGTGCAGCTTGCTCACGCTCATGCCCACGCCCACGTTCTCCCCGAGCTTCTGCCAGTCGGCGTTGACGGCGTTCGCCAGGTTCGGGTTGTGGGAGATCTGGTCGACCTTGGCCATCTGCGCCGCCCAGCCACGAGCCACCCGCACGAGCTCCGGGTGGACCCTGAGCTCGCCGAGGCCCTTCGAGGCACGCAGCGCGTTGATGTCGGCGACGAACTCGGCCTCGGCGGACGACGGGTCGGTCTGTGCGCTCGCAGGAGAGGCGACCACCAGGGCGAGGGGCACCACGAGCAGGGCGACGACGAGTACGGCCAGCCGGCGCATCCTCGTGCATCGGCAGAGCTGGGAGAAGGGTTGAGGCGCTGACCTGGTTCGACTTGCCAATCCGGCCCTGCTCGGGGGAGCGTGTCCGCCCAATGAACCTGGCCGCCATCATCGACCGCCACCCCGACGACGCTCTCGCCTTCACCAGCCGGGGCAAGCCGACGACCTACGGGGAGCTCCGCGATCAGGTCGCGCGGCTGCGGGGTGGGCTGATCGGGATCGGGATCGAGCCTGGCGACCGCGTCGCTCTCCTGTCGGCGAACAACGGGTTCTTCGTCGTGAGCTACCTCGCCGTCCTTGGCGTCGGTGCCGTGGCCGTGCCGCTGAACCCGTCGAGCCCCTCGGCGGAGATCCGCAACGAGCTCATCGCCATCGGCGCGCGGGGGGCGATCGTCGGGCCGAGCGGTCGCGATGCCATGGCCGGGATCGGCAAGGGCGCCACGCCCGTCGAGTTCGTGATCGTGCCCGAGGGGGTCGAGCTGGCGGCGGCGACGTCCATGGACAAGCTGCTCGGAGGTGAACCCTCGCCGATGGTCGAGCGAACCGCCGACGACCTCGCCGTGTTCATCTTCACCGCCGGGACGGGCGGGTCGCCGAAGGCGGCGATGCTGACCCACGGGAACCTGCTGTCCAACCTCGAACAGATGCAGAGCCACCCCGGGCGGGCGCTCGACCCGACGGACGTGAGCCTCGGCGTGCTCCCGATGTTCCACATCTTCGGGCTGAACGTGCTCCTGGGGTTGTCGCTCTACGCCGGCTCGTCCGTCGTGCTCGTCGAGCGCTTCGATCCGGCGTCCGCGTTGGACTCGATCCGCGATCACCGGATCACGCTCGTCGCCGGCGCCCCGCCGATGTTCCAGTCGTGGGTGAACGTCGAGGGCGATTCGTCCGCCATGGCGACGATCCGCATCGCGGTGTCGGGTGCCGCGCCCCTGCCGCCCGAGGTCGCCTCCGCCTTCGAGGCCCGGTACGGCAAGCCGATCTTCCAGGGCTACGGGCTGACCGAGGCGTCCCCGACCGTCACGTCGTCGGTGATCGGAGGCGTGTCCAAGGCGTCGTCGATCGGCCTGCCGTTGCCGGGCATCGAGGTGCGCCTCGTCGACGACGATGGGGAGGA
The DNA here is from genome assembly GCA_035525495.1 of Acidimicrobiales bacterium. Taxonomy (GTDB): domain Bacteria; phylum Actinomycetota; class Acidimicrobiia; order Acidimicrobiales; family CADCTF01; genus DATLED01. Next base: position 73,693 of record DATLED010000024.1, read on the forward strand.
CGCGCTCTTCGGCGACTCCGGCGAGATCTGGGTCCGCGGACCGAACGTCTTCGCGGGCTATTGGCAGGACGAGGCGGCGACGGAGCGGGCGTTGACCTCCGACGGGTGGCTGCGGACCGGGGACATCGCCGTGGCCGACGACGACGGCTACCTCTACATCGTGGACCGCGCCAAGGACCTGATCATCGTCTCGGGTTTCAACGTCTATCCGGCCGAGGTCGAAGAAGCGCTGCTCGAACACCCCGGCGTCGAGGGCGTCGCGGTGATCGGCGTGGCCCACCCGCACTCGGGCGAAGCCGTCAAGGCGTTCGTCGTGGCGGCGGGCGGGCACTCGCTCGAGGAGGACGAGCTCATCGAGTTCTGCGCCGGACGCCTCGCCCGCTACAAGTGCCCGACCAAGGTCACCTTCGTGGACGAGCTACCGGTCGGTCTCGGCGGGAAGCTCCTGCGACGCGAGCTGGCGTAGTTTCGGTTCGCTTCGCAGAGAAGCCGCTCCGCTCACGTGCCGGCTGGCTCGCTGGCGCTCCCGACGCCGGCCGGACGTGCTCGCGGGGTCCTGCACCGTTGTCGGTGGCACGGCTTGGAGCGGGGCGGGCTTGCGATTGCCGGTCGCGACCAGGAAGCCCGCGAAGATGACCGAGATGCCGACGACGAGGGTGACGGCGAACCCGTCCATCTCGTCGAGGACCGAGTTGAGGAGCCCGCTGCTGCTGAGGACGAGCGTGCCGGCGGCGATGAGCACGTTCGACCACAGCATCCGGCCGCGCCGATAGCGGAACGCGCTCCACGCAGCGCCGAGAAGGATCGTCAGCGCGCCGGCGCCGCTCGAGACGGCGGCCAGGATCCGGGGTGCCGGACCGAAGACGTCGGAACCCTGCGCGAGCCGGTCGACCGGGAGTCGAGCGGTGAGCGGTGAGGTGAGGACGACGCCCGCGGCGAAGGCGGCGAGGAGGGCGACCACGGCGGCGACCCGGTCGCCGCGGCGCTCGCCACCGAGGAGGTAGACCGTGCCCAGAGCCAGGAACGGCACGTTGACGATGGCGCCGAACAGGTAGAAGAGCCGGAACGTCAGCGGGCTCCAGCCGAGTGCAGCTCCCGCGGCGAGCGAGAACGCGCCGACGGAGAAGAAGCCGAGCGCCAGCGACCACGCCAGCTCGTGGCGCCGCCGGCTGGCCAGCCAGCGCTCGTACGTCGAGCAGGCGAAGGCCAACGCCACGAGTCCGGCGGCGGCGGCGAGGGGGGTGTGCACCTCCCCATCGTGACGTCCGCTGCGGGCGGACCCCAAGCCCGAGCACGCGTCCGCCGATGGGGAACCGCCCGGCGCCGTTAGCAGGCGATTCCGCCACTCAGGTCGAACACCACAGCAGTGGTGACGCACTACGACGTGTTGGGGGTCCCGCACGACGCCGCCCCCGATGACATCAAGCGGGCCTTCTACGAGCGCGCCAGGCTCTATCACCCCGACGCGCACGCCTCGTCGCCCCCGACCGTCCGGGCCGAGGCCGAACGGACGATGCAAGCGCTCAACTCGTCGTGGTCGGTCCTCCGAGACACCGCCCGCCGCCGCCGCTACGACCGCTTCCTCGCCCGAGAGCTCGTCGGGGCCGGAGCGGGGCAGGGGACGGTCGTGCGGGGACAGGGCCGCACCGACGTGGCCACGCCCGCGTCCCCGTCCTCGTCCACGACGGCAACCGGCCGGCGTCCCCGGCCGGAGCGACCCCGCCGGTTCGCCCTCGGCTCCGGCTTCCAGTACTGGTTCGGGCCCAGCTATCACGGCGCCGCCCGAGGTCTCAACCTCCGGGTCAACGGCTCCTCGCTGGCGCCGCTGCGGGCGCTCGTTCCCGACGGCCTCGTCGGCCTCCATGCCGAGCGCACGAGCGTCGACGACGAGCAGCTGCGCAACCTCCTCGGCATGCGCTCGCTCCGCCTCCTCGACCTGACGGCGACGCGGGTGACCGACGCCGGACTCGTCCACCTCCTCGGCTGCCAGGACCTCGAGGTGCTCAGCCTCTGGGACACCGCCATCACCGACGCGGCCCTCGCCCTCCTGGCCAACCTCCCCAGCCTCCGTCAGATCGGACTCGGCAACACCGCCGTCACCGACGACGGCCTGCGCCACCTCGCCGGCCTGACCGGCCTTCGCCTCGTCCAGTTGTCCGGTACCGCCGTGGAGGGGCCGGGCCTCCGGCACCTCCACGACCTCCCCGAATTGGACAGGGTCTCGCTGCCGTGGCGGGTCCGGGGGCGAGACCGGCGACGCCTGCGCAAGGCGCGTCCGGGCACCACGATCTCGCTTTGACGCGGTTGCTCGTGATCTTGTGAATCGGGCCCGTCGCCGCCTAGCCTGCACGTGATGGCCGAGTCCCAGCCCTCCCAGGCCAAGCGCATCCCGGAGGCCACGGTGGCCCGCCTGCCCCTGTATCTGCGCAGCTTGTTGGAGGTGGCCGAGACGAAGGCGCCGACGATCTCGAGCGAGCGCCTCGCCGAGCTCGCCGGCGTCAACGCCGCCAAGGTCCGCAAGGACCTCAGCCACCTCGGCAGCTACGGGACCCGCGGCGTGGGCTACGACGTCGAGTACCTCCTCTTCCAGATCAGCCGCGAGCTGGGGCTGACCCAGGACTGGCCGGTCGCCATCATCGGCATCGGCAACCTGGGCCACGCGCTCGCGAACTACCGGAACTTCAGCGCCCGGGGCTTTCGCATTGTGGCCCTCGTCGACGCCGATCCGGCCAAGGTGGGCGAGGAGGTCGCCGGCCTCCCCGTCCGGTCCCTCGACGACCTCGACGACGTCGTCGCCACCAACCGAGTCTCCATCGGCATCATCGCGACACCCGCCCACGTCGCCCAGGACGTCGCCGACCGTCTCGTCTCCGCCGGCGTCACCAGCATCCTGAACTTCGCGCCCGCCGTCCTCAACGTGCCCGACGGGGTCTCCTTGCGCAAGGTCGACCTGTCGATCGAGCTCCAGATCCTGAGCTTCTACGAACAACGGGCGGCGGGATTCGCCGACGCCGACGACCACGCCAGCTAGATGCCGATCGTGGAGGCGCAGTACCCCGTCAACCTCGTCCTCACCGGCAAGAAGTGCCTGGTGGTGGGCGGCGGAGGCGTCGCCACCCGCAAGGTCGAAGGCCTCCTGGCCTGCGGGGCGGACGTCACCGTCATCGCGCCCGAGGTCGATGCCGAGCTCGCCGCGAACCCCGACGTGCGCGTCCTCGGGCGCGACTACGTCGAAGGTGATGCCGCGCGGGGCGGATATCGCCTCGTGATCACGGCTACGGACGACCGGGTGACGAACCAACGGGTCCATGACGACGCGGACGCCGCCGGCGTCTGGGTGAACAGTGCCGACGACCCGGACCGGTGCACGTTCACGCTGCCGGCGATCGTCCGCAACGGCCCGCTCATGTTCACGGTGGCCACCGGCGGCCACAGCCCGGCGCTCGCTTCCCACCTCAAGGCCCGTCTCGCCGAGGAGTACGGCGGCGAGGACTACCGGATGCTCCTCGACCTGCTCGGCGAGGCCCGATCGGCGGTGCTCGCCGAGGGTCGAACCACCGAGGGCCTGGCTTGGCAGACTGCACTGGATTCGGACATGCTCTCCCTGATCCGGGGGGGCCGAATCTCGGAAGCAAGGGACCGCCTCAAGACGTGTCTGTCGTCGTCGTAGGCCTCAATCACCGCACGGTGCCGCTCGACGTGCTCGAGCGCATGACGGTCAACGACGCGCGTCTTCCCAAGGCGCTCTACGACCTGCGGACCCGGCCGAACCTGAGCGAGGCCGTGGTCCTCTCCACGTGCAACCGCACCGAGATCTATGCCGTCGCCGAGAAGTACCACGGCGCCATCGACGACGTCCGGTCCTTCCTCACCGACCTGTCCGGCCTCAACATCGAGGCCTTCTCGGACCACGTCTACGCCTACCACGACGACTTCGCCGTCTCCCACCTCTTCAAGGTGGCGTCCGGTCTCGACTCGGCGGTGCTCGGCGAGAGCGAGATCCTCGGTCAGGTGCGGAGCGCGCTCGAGCGGGCCGAGGAGGAAGGCGCCGCCGGACCCATGCTGGCCCGCTTCTTCGCCACGGCGCTGTCGGTCGGCCGCCGAGCGCGGGTCGAGACCGGCATCGCCCGCGGCACCACGTCCGTCTCGCAGGCCGCCGTGGCCATGGCCACCGAGCGTCTCGGTTCGCTGCGCGGTCGGAACATCCTCGTCCTCGGCGCCGGTGAGATCGGCGCCGGCATGGCCGTCGCCTTGGCGTCGACCGCCGGGATCGGCGAGATCCTCGTGGCCAACCGCACCCGCAGCCGTGGCGTGGCGCTGGCCGCCCGCACCGGTGGCCGCGTCGTCGACTTCGGGGAGCTCGATGCCGCGCTCCAGACGGTCGACGTGATGCTCACTTCGACGGGCGCGTCCGAGACGATCATCGACACCGGCGACATCGAGGTCGTCATGACCCATCGAGGTGGCCGTCCGCTGCTCATCGTCGACGTCGCCATGCCGCGCGACGTCGACCCGGTCGCCGGCGACATCGAGGGCGTGACGCTGCTCGACATGGACGACCTCCGCGCCTTCGCCGAATCCGGCATCGCGGAGCGCCGCCGCGAGATCGCCGGCGTCCAGGTGATCGTCGACGAAGAGGTGCGCCGCTACTTCGATGTCCTCGCCGCCCGCGAGGTGGCACCGCTCATCGGGCAGCTGCGCGATCTGGCCGAGGCGGTCCGGGTCGCCGAGCTCGAGCGCTTCTCGGCCCGCCTCGCCGACCTGTCGCCCAAGGAGCGGGTCGCGGTCGAGGCCCTCACGCGCGGGATCGTGAACAAGCTGCTGCACGAGCCGACCGTCCGCCTCAAGGACGCCCCGGGCACGGCCAAGGCGGATCGCCTGGCCGACGCCCTCCGCACGCTCTTCGGTCTCTGATGCTGCGGGCGGCGACCCGCGGCAGCGCGCTCGCCCGCTGGCAGACGGACCACGTCATCGCCCTGCTGGGGGTGGACGTCGAGGTGGTCGTGGTCTCGACCGAGGGCGACCGCCGCACGGACGTCCCGATCGAGGCGATCGGCGGGCGGGGGGTGTTCGTCAAGGAGGTGCAGGCGGCGGTGCTCGACGGACGTGCCGACTTCGCCGTCCATTCCGCGAAGGACCTCCCGTCGTCGACCGAGCAGCAACCGGAGGGACTGGTGATCGGCTGCATCCCCGAGCGCGGGGATCCCCGCGACGTCCTCGTCGGTTCGACGTTGGACGGGCTGCCGGTCGGCGGTCTCGTGGCGACCGGGTCGGTGCGCCGTCGCGCGCAGCTGGCCAACCTGCGGCCGGACCTCTCCTTCACCGGGTTGCGGGGGAACATCGAGACCCGCCTGGCCAAGGCGAAGGACTTCGACGCCATCGTCATGGCCGCCGCCGCGTTGCACCGCCTCGACAAGGACGACGAGATCGCCGAGCTCCTCGCGCCCGAAGTCCTCGTGCCGCAGGTGGCGCAGGGTGCGCTGGCCATCGAGTGCCGGGCCGACGACGCCGACGTCCTCTCCGCGTTGGCCGCGATCGAGCACACTCCGAGCCGGCGGGCCGTCGACGCCGAGCGGGCGTTCCTGGCCGAGCTGGGTGGCGGCTGCGACCTCCCCGTCGGCGCGCTGGCGCAGCCGACTGGGGACGACGGCAGGGCGCTGGAGCTGCGCGGGCTGATCGCGTCCTACGACGGTCGCATCGTCCTCCGCGACCGTGTGCAGGGCATCGACCCCGCGGCCCTCGGCCGCGAGCTGGCGACCGTGCTGCTCGACGGCGCCGGCGCCCGAGTGCTGCTAGACGGTTCGCTGGGGCGATGAAGCTGCCTCCGCTCACGTGCCGGCTGTTCGCTGGCGCTCCCGACGCCGGCCTCCCGGGGGCCGCCGCAACGTCACTCGAGTGACCGTCTACCTCGTCGGCGCCGGGCCGGGTGACCCCGGGCTGCTGACGGTCCGCGGGGCCGAGGTGCTCGGTCGCGCCGATGTCGTCATCTACGACCGCCTGTCGGTCGCATCCCTCCTCGACCTCGCGCCCTCGGGCGCCGAGCGCATCAGTGTCGGCAAGACGCCACGGGGCCCGAGCACACCGCAGGAGGACATCAACCAGTTGCTCGTCGAGCACGGCCGCGGCGGGCGGACGGTGGTGCGCCTCAAGGGGGGCGACGTGTTCGTGTTCGCGCGCGGCGGCGAGGAGGCCGAGGCGTTGCAGGACGCCGGCGTGGCCTTCGAGATCGTGCCGGGCATCACGTCGGCCATCGCCGTGCCCGCGTACGCGGGAGTCCCCGTCACCCATCGCGGGATCTCGACGTCGTTCACCGTCGTGACCGGCCACGAGGATCCGTGGGCGGCGACCGAGACCGACTGGGACGCGGTGGCGCGCGTCGGAGGCACGATCGTGGTGCTCATGGGCGCGGCGACGCGCGGCGACATCGCCGAGCGACTTCTGGCTGCGGGACGGGCGCCCGAGACGCCCGTCGTCGCCGTCCGGTGGGGCACCCGGCCGAACCAGTCGACGATCCGGACCACGCTCGGCGGCCTCGGCGCCGCCGCCGTCGAGTCACCGTCGACGATCGTCATCGGCGACGTCGCCGCCCTGGACCTCGCGTGGTTCGACCGGCGTCCGCTCTTCGGGCGCCGCATCGTCGTCACTCGTGCCCGCGAGCAGGCGTCGGACCTTCGCCGGCGCCTCGAGATCCTCGGCGCCGAGGTCATCGAGATCCCGACGATCACGATCGAGCCCATCGCCACCACCGGTCTCGCCGACCGCGTGGCCGCCGGCGTCGACTGGGTCGTGTGCACATCGGCCAACGCCGTCCAGGCCCTTACCGCCGATCTCCGCGACGCGCGCGACCTCGGACGGGCCAAAGTGGCCGTCATCGGCCCGGGGACCGCCGCTGCCCTCGAGGCGTTCGGCGTCCGTCCGGACCTCTTCCCGGAACGCAACGTCGCCGAGGGGCTCGTCGACGTGTTCCCGCTCGGACCGGGTCGGGTGCTCGTCCCGCAAGCGGCGGACGCGCGACCGGCGCTGGCGGAAGGGCTGCGGTCCAAGGGCTGGGATGTCGACGTCGTCGTCGCCTACGACACCCGTCCTGCCGTGATCGCCGACGACGGTCGGACGGAGGCCAGGCGGGCGGACGCCATCACGTTCACGTCGGCGTCGACGGTGACGAACTACGTCGCCGGCGCGGGCCTCGAGGCGCTGCCGGGGATCGTCGTGGCCATCGGACCGGTGACCGCCGACGCGGCCGCCGAGGCGGGCGTCCGCGTCGACATCGTCGCCGACCCCCACACATTCGATGGGCTCATCGACGCGCTTCTCACCAGGTTCTCGACCTAGCCGGGAACCGCTCCCGGCGCGGTGAGCGTCCAAGGGGCCGTGAAGACGCGACGGGTGCTGGCGATGGTCCTGACGATGGTGGTGCTGACGGGGGCGTGCCGTCGATCCGAGCACGACGACCGGGATGTGGCGAGGCCAAAGGCGAAGGACCCCTCGCTCACGATCGACACGGCGCTGATCAGCTCGCTCACCGCCTTCGACGCGTGCGACGACCTCCTGACCTACCTCCGCAAGGAGGCCGCCGAGATCGTCGGACCATACGGCTTCGGCGGCGCGATGCGGGGCGACGTGGTGGCCCTCGACTCGGCGGTGACGACGATGGCGGCCGCCGCCCCGATGGCGGCAGCGGGCCGGGCGACTGCCGGCAGCGAGGAGGACGCGTCGGTCGCCCAGCCCGTCGCCGGCACCGACTTCTCCGCCACCAACGTGCAGGAGGAGGGGGTCGACGAGCCGGACCTGGTGAAGACGGACGGGAAGCGGCTCGTCACCATCGCCGGCGGCCGCCTGCGGATCGTCGACCTGACCGGCGGCGAACCCCGCCTCGCTGCCAGCCTTCGCCTCGACGACAGCGGTTACCTCCAAGGCGACCTCCTGTTGCACGGCGACCACGTGCTCGTGCTCCGCCAGGCTCAACCCGCCTACGAGCTGGCGCCCTCTCCCGTCGCCGGCGATGGCGTCGCTCCGGGGCGGCCCTTCCGTCAGCCATCGGGGAAGCTCCGCACCGACGTGACCGTCGTCGACATCGCGGACATCTCCGCGCCAAAGGTCATCAAGGTGCTGTCGATCGACGGGAGCCTCGTGGCTTCGCGGATGGTCGCCGGGGTCGCCCGTCTGGTCGTCCGATCCGGTCCGCCCGACCTCCCGTTCCTGTTCCCTTCCGGGTCGGAGGAGAGCATCGCCGTCGCCACCGAGGCGAACAAGAAGGTCGTCGCCGAGAGCACGCTCGAGCAGTGGCTGCCGAGCTTCGCCGAGGACGCCGGTTCACGCCGCCGCTTGGCGGACTGTCGTGACGTGCGCCGGCCGAAGGAGTTCAGCGGAGTTGGGATGCTCTCGGTGTTGACCGTCGATGCCGACGACCCCCGGCCCGGACCCGCGGCGACGGTCGTCGGCGCCGGCGAGCTCGTCTACGCCAGCGCCGCGAACCTCTACGTGACGTCCACCGTGTGGCAGGCGGACGCGACGGAGCGCGTGGCAACGACCACCACCGACATCCACAAGTTCGGCATCGGCGACAAGGTGCGCACCACCTACGAGGCCTCCGGTCGCATCAAGGGAAGGTTGCTCAACGCCTTCTCGATGTCCGAGCTCGACGGCAACCTCCGCGTGGCCAGCACCGACGACGCGACGCAGGAGAGCGCCGTCACCGTGCTGCACCAGAACGACGGCGCCCTCGAGCAGATCGGGGCAGTCGGCGGCCTGGGAAAGGGCGAGCGCATCTACGCCGTGCGGTTCCTGGGCGACCGCGGCTACGTCGTCACCTTCCGCCAGACCGACCCGCTGTACGTGCTCGACCTCGCCGACCCCGCGGCCCCCGTCGTCAAGGGTGAGCTGAAGATCCCGGGGTACTCCGCCTATCTCCATCCCGTCGGCGACCACCGCCTCATCGGCATCGGTCAGGAGGCGTCCGACAGCGGGCGGGTCCAGGGCACGCAGGTCTCGTTGTTCGACGTCGCCGACCCCGCCGACCCGAAGCGCCTCGCCAACGCCGTCATCCCGTACGGGCGCAGCGAGGCCGAGTCCGACCATCACGCCTTCCTGTGGTGGGCCAGGACGGGGCTCGTGATGGTGCCCGTGCAGTCGTACCAGGACGGCAGCAGCGGCGCCGTCGGGTTCACCGTCGCCGGCGATGCCATCACCGAGCTCGGCCACATCGAGCCCCGCGACCGTCAGCCGGCGCGGCGCTCGATCGTCCTCGGCGACCGGATCCTCCTCGTGTCCGACTCCGCCCTCGAAGCCCGCGAACTGACGACGCTGGCTGAGCGCTCCTGGCTGCCGCTGGGCTGACCGACGGCTACTCGCCCGCCTCGTCTCCCGGGCCGCGCAGGTCGGGTTCGATGAAGATCAGGCGGGCGGAAGGCACAGCTCCGCGCACGGCCACCTCGGCCTCGTTGATCGCCGCGGCGACCTCCGCCATGTGCATCCCGGCCGCGACCTCGACCTTGGCGGCCACGAGCACGTCGTCGGGACCGAGGTGCTGCGTCCGCAGGTGGATCACGCTGAGGATGGTCGACGGCGCGACGAGCGCCGACCGGATCGCCGCTTCCTCCGCCGGACGGGCAGCCTCGCCGATCAGCAGACCCTTCATCTCCACCATCAGCACGACGGCGATGACGAGCAGCAGCACGCCGATCGTGATCGTGCCGTACGCGTCGAAGTCCTCGTTGCCGGTCACCGCCGAGAGCGTGACGGCGACGAGGGCGATCCCCAGTCCGGCCACCGCGCCCGAGTCCTCGAGCAGCACGACGGGCAGTTCGGGCGACCGGGAGGTCCGGATGAACGACCACCACGACTCGCCTTCCTTGGCCGGACGGCTCTCGCGCACGGCCGTCCGCAGCGACAAGCCTTCGAGACCGAGCGACAGCACGAGCACGCCGATGGCCACGGCGATCGACTCGACCTCGTGCGGATGGCGCAACTTCTCCAATCCCTCGAACAGCGCGAACACGCCGCCCAGGGTGAACAGCACCAAGGCGACGACGAACGACCAGAAGTACCGCTCGCGACCGAACCCCAGTTGGTGACGGTCGGTCGCCGGACGTCGCGCCCGCCGGCCGCCCAGCAGAAGCAGGCCCTGGTTGGCGCTGTCGGCGACCGAGTGGATCGACTCCGCCAGCATCGAGGCCGAACCCGTGAGGAGGAAGGCGGCGAACTTCGAAGCGGCGATGCCGACGTTGGCGGCGAGCGCCGCCACGATCGCCTTGGTGCCTCCCGCCGCGCTCACGCGGCGTGTTCTGCCCGTTCGAGGATCTTCTCCACCGTCGCGAGGTTGCGCGCCGTGTGCAGCGGCAGGCCCTTCACCTTGAGGAGCGCCTCTCCGAGCTTCGAGCCGGTGATCCCGTTCGGCTGCCAGGCGTACAGGACGCGGTCGCCGACGGCGAACGCCTCTGGCGACCAGTCCTTGTCGACGATCGGCGCCAGCGACTTCGCGTCCGGGTCGGACTCGAGGAAGGACAGGCCGAGCCTGTTGGGAGCCGCTCCCGACCGGTCTGCGAACGGGTTGGCGTCCGCCGCCTTGCGGACCTCGGCCGCGGTGCGCACGATCACGCGCACGTCCATCGACAGCCGGTTCTTGATCGCCGCTTCGATCCCGGCAGCCAACACGTCGGTGTCCCGGGCCGACGAACGGAACACCGCGTTGCCGCTCATGAGGATCGTCGAGACGTCCCCGTGACCGAGGTCCCCGAGGAGCGCCCGGAGGTCGGCCATCGCGATCCGTTTCGCCTTGCCGACGTTGATGCCCCGCAGCAGGGCGACTTGGACGGGCATCCACGTAGGCTTGCAGACCGATGCCCTTCCCCGAACGCCGTCTCCGCCGTCTCCGGCGGACGCCTGCGCTGCGTCGCCTCGTCGCCGAGACCCGGCTCTCCGTCGACGACCTCGTCGCGCCGCTGTTCGTCCGCGAGGGCATCGACGAGCCCCGGCCGATTGCATCGCTGCCCGGCGTCGTGCAGCACACGACGGACTCGCTCGTGAAGGAAGCGCGGGCGCTGAGCTTCCTCGGCGTGCCGGCGATCGTCCTCTTCGGCGTGCCCGAGACGAAGGATGCCAACGGCTCGCAGGCCTGGGACCGCGACGGGATCGTCCAGATCGCGCTGCATGAGCTGCGCGAGGAGCTCGGCGACAGCGTCGTCCTGATGGCTGACCTCTGCCTCGACGAGTACACCGACCACGGCCACTGCGGGGTGTTGACCGCCGACGGAGGCGTCGACAACGACGCCACCATCGAGCTCTACGGGCGCGTCGCCGTCGCGCAGGCCGAAGCGGGTGCCCACGTGGTCGCGCCCAGCGGGATGATGGACGGGCAGGTTGCCGCCATCCGCGACGCCCTCGACGACGCAGGCCAGCACGACACGGCGATCCTCGCCTATGCCGCCAAGTACGCGTCGGCGCTGTACGGCCCGTTCCGCGACGCCGTGCAGGTCGAGATCGCCGGCGACGGTGACCGGAAGGGCTACCAGCAGGACCCGCGCAACCGGCGGGAGTCGATGAGCGAGGTGCTCGCCGACATCGACGAGGGCGCGGACATGGTGATGGTGAAGCCGGCGCTCGCGTACCTCGACGTGATCGCGGATGTGAAGGCCGAGGTCGACGTCCCCGTCGCCGCCTACCACGTCAGCGGCGAGTACTCGATGATCAAGGCGGCTGCCGAGCGCGGGTGGATCGACGGTGACGCCGTGGCGATCGAGCACCTCACGTCGATCAAGCGGGCCGGCGCCGATGTGATCCTCACCTACCTCGCGCGCGAAGTCGCGGAGTCGCTCAATGGCTGACGGAGGGTCGACGACCAATGAGCAGCTCTTCAAGCGGGCGAACGAGGCCATCCCCGGCGGCGTGAACTCGCCGGTGCGAGCCTTTCGGTCCGTCGGCGGTACGCCGTACTTCGTAGCCAGGGCGCAGGGCGCGTACGTGTGGGACGTGGAGGGTCGCAAGTACCTCGACTTCGTGCAGTCGTACGGGGCTTCGATCCTCGGCCACGCCCACCCCGAGGTGATCGCCGCCATCAAGGCTGCCGCCGACGACGGCACCACGTATGGCGCGCCGACCGAGCGCGAGGTGCTGCTCGCCGAGTCCATCAGCGAACGGATCGGCGCGGGGTGCGATCTGGTGCGGCTGGTGTCGTCGGGCACCGAGGCAACGATGAGCGCGGTGCGCGTCGCGCGTGGCTACACGGGGCGCGACCGCATCGTCATGTTCGAGGGCTGCTACCACGGGCACTCCGACGGGATGCTCGCCGCCGGCGGCAGCGGCATGGCGACGTTGGGGCTGCCCGCATCGGCGGGCGTGCCGAAGTCTTCGGTGGCCGAGACGGTCGTCGTGCCCTACAACGTCGTGCCGACGATCGGCGACGACGTCGCGTGCGTCATCGTCGAGCCCGTCGCCGCCAACATGGGACTCGTCGCGCCTGCGCCCGGGTTCCTCGAAGGGTTGCGGGCGGCGTGCGACGCCGCCGGCGCGCTGCTGATCTTCGACGAGGTGATCACCGGCTTCCGTCTGGCGCGTGGCGGCGCAACCGAGTTCACCGGCGTGCGTCCCGACCTGTGGACGTTCGGCAAGGTCATCGGTGGTGGCCTCCCGCTGGCCGCGTTCGCTGGTCGACGCGACGTCATGGAGTCGCTGGCGCCGATCGGGCCCGTGTACCAGGCGGGAACGCTGTCGGGGAACCCGTTGGCGACAGCGGCCGGGCTGTGCGTCCTCGACCACCTCGACGACGCCGCCTACAAGATGCTGTCCGGGCGGGCGGCCGAGCTCGGACCGATGCTGGCGACCGTGCTCGAAGAGGTCACGCCCGTGCAAGTCCCGGTCGTCGGGCCGCTCGTCGGACTCTTCTTCTCACCGACGCCGGTCGTCGACTACGCGTCGGCGGAGGCCTCCGCCGCCACCGGGTGGTACCCGCGCTTCTTCCGCTCGATGCTCGAGCGCGGCGTCGCCTTCGCGCCCGGCGCCTACGAGGCGATGTTCCCCTCACTCGCCCACACCTGGGACGACATCGAGCGCACCGTCGACCTCGCCCGAGCCGCGATCGAGGTGGCGTGACGGTCCGCAAGATCGGATTCCTCGCCGACACGCATTCGAACAGGCCCGACGGCAGCGATCTGCCCGACGCGGTGCTGAAGGCGTTCAAGGGCGTCGACCTCATCGTTCATCTCGGTGACGTCGGCCGGAAGGGGATCCTCGACCGCCTCGGCGAGGTCGCGCAGGTCTGGGTCCCGTACGGCGACGACAAGGGCTACGTCCCGCACCTCGCTCGGGAGGCCGAGCCCGTGAAGGTCCTCGACGGTCGACTCGGTCTGACGTTCAACCTCACCAAGCCGGACAAGAAGATCGCCGTCGGTCAGGGCGCGCCGACGACGATCGCCTACGTCGACGGTGCGCTCCCGGCGCTGTTGCAGCGACGCTTCAAGGCCGACGTCGCGGTCGTGGCCTTCGGCGGCACCCACGTCGCCCACGCCGAGGAGCGCGACGGCGTCCTCTTCGTCAACCCGGGCAGCCCGACGCTCCCCTCCGATGGACCCACCGGCAGCGTCGCCGTTCTCGACTTGTCCACCAAGAAGCCCAAGGCCACGCTCATCCGCCTCCCCTGATCGCTTTTGTCATCCGGATCCCGCCGTGGACGGCGGGATCCGGATGACAAAAGCTCAGGGCTCGGGCGTGACCCGGGCGATCAGCGCGACGGCCCGGTAGGCGGCCTCCGCAGGACCGAGCTCGTCGGGACGCAGCAGGTTCGCCATGATCCGCAGCACCCACTCCATGAGGGTCCGCGAGTGCATACCCGTCGACACCAGTGCCCGCATCATCTCCGGACGACCGATGATCTTCACGAAGGCGCGGGCGACCTTGTAATAGAGGCCGTAGGTGTCCCGGAGGTCGGTCTCGTAGCGCTGCAGCGCGAGGCCGTCGCCCGACGACAGCGCGTCGACCAGCACGCTCGCGGCCAGCCGTCCGGTCTCGTAGGCGTAGGCGATGCCCTCGCCGTTGAACGGGTTGATGGCGCCGCCGGCGTCGCCGGTGACGAGATAGGTGGGTCCGGCGTGCGGACCGACGGAGAAGGCCATCGGCAGGCGGCCGCCGGTGGCCGGTCCGCAGGACGTCTCCGGTGACAGCTCCCACGACTTGGGGGCATAGTCGACGAAGGCGTCCATCAGGTGGGTGGTGTTGACGGCCTTCCACTGGTTGAACGTCGACAGCAGGCCGATCCCGACGTTCACCCGTCCGTCGCCGACGGGGAAGATCCAGCCGTAGCCGGGCAGGACGTTGCCGGCCTTGTCGCGGATGTCGAGGTGCGACTCGATCCAGGGCTCGTCGTGTCGGGGCGAGGTGTAGTACCCGCGGATGGCCATCCCGAGCGGGTACTCGCGGTTGCGGGACGTCCCGAGGGCGCGGCCGAAGCGGGAGTTGGCGCCGTCGGCCACCACCACAAAGCGGGCGTTGAGATCGCGGACCGTGTGGCTGTCCTTCTCCTCCACGGTCACGCCGGTGACCAGCCCGCTGGACACGACCGGTGTCTTGGCCTCGGTGCCCTCGAGCAGGGTGGCGCCGGCCTTGACCGCCCGCTGGGCCACCAGGTGGTCGAGGTCGTGGCGGGTCACGACGTAGCCGTAGGAAGGCATGCCCGGGACCGA
>DATLED010000032.1:0-35329 GCA_035525495.1 Acidimicrobiales bacterium
GGCTAACCCTTCCCCGTAACCTTCCGGCACCGGGCAGGCGTCACAGCGTATACATCGTCTTACGACTTCGCACGCTGCTGTGTTTTTAGTAAACAGTCGCTTTCCCCTGGTCTCTGCGGCCCCCTCGAGCTCAGGACGCGAAGTCCTTCACCCTGGCGAGGCCCTCCTTCTCCCGAAGTTACGGAGGTATTTTGCCGAGTTCCTTAACCACAGTTCTCCCGATCGCCTTGGTATTCTCTACCCGCCCACCTGTGTCGGTTTGGGGTACGGGCACCATGTCAGCTCGCTAGAGGCTTTTCTAGGCAGCATGGGATTAGTGACTTCGCCTATTGCGGCTCGGCATCACGTCTCAGGATGTATGGGCCCCGGATTTCCCTAGTGCCCTCCCTACACGCTTACCCCAGGACAACCAACGCCTGGGATCACCTACCCTCCTGCGTCCCCTCATTGCTTGCCTCGCCTCGGTGGGTCGGTTCGTCAGCTCCCACCCGAAGGCAGGAATTGACAGCCCCTTAGCAACCAAGGTCCGGCATGGGCGCGGACATGGTGGTACTGGAATATCAACCAGTTGTGCATCGACTACGCCTCTCGGCCTCGCCTTAGCTCCCGACTCACCCTGGGTGGATTAGCCTTCCCCAGGAACCCTTGGGCTTACGGCGGAGGAGTTTCTCACTCCTCTCTCGCTACTCATACCAGCATTCGCACTCGACCACGCTCCACGACGGTTTCCACCCCCGCTTCACTGCGAGATCGACGCTCCCCTACCACGCACACACTGAAGTGTGCATCCGCGACTTCGGCTCTGTACTTGAGCCCCGTTACATTGTCCGCGCAGGATCACTCGACCAGTGAGCTATTACGCACTCTTTCAAGGATGGCTGCTTCTAAGCCAACCTCCTGGCTGTCTATGCAATCCCACATCGTTTCCCACTTAGTACAGAATTTGGGGCCTTAGTCGGCGGTCTGGGCTGTTTCCCTTTCGACCATGAAGCTCATCCCCCATGGTCTCACTGCCGGGTTCTAGAGCATCGGCATTCGGAGTTTGATTGGGGTTGGTAAGCTTGTGGGCCCCCTAACCCATTCAGTGCTCTACCTCCGATGCTGAACACCCGACGCTGCACCTAAATGCATTTCGGGGAGAACCAGCTATCACCGAGTTTGCTTGGCCTTTCACCCCTTGCCTCAGGTCATCCCCCATGTTTTCAACCATGGTGGGTTCGGCCCTCCACAAGGTCTTACCCCTGCTTCAGCCTGCCCAAGGCAAGATCACTCGGCTTCGGGTCTACAGCGTGCGACTGAACGCCCTGTTCAGACTCGCTTTCGCTCCGGCTCCCCCTCACGGGTTAACCTCGCCACACACCGTAACTCGCTGGCTCATTCTTCAAAAGGCACGCCATCACGGCATTCCAATCGAAATTGGAACACGACGCTCTGACTGTTTGTAAGCCAACGGTTTCAGGTACTATTTCACTCCCCTCCCGGGGTACTTTTCACCTTTCCCTCACGGTACTCGTGCACTATCGGTCGCCTGTGTGTACTTAGCCTTACGAGATGGTCCTCGCAGATTCACGCCGACTTTCACGGTTCCGGCGCTACTCGGGAAATCTCATCAGAGGTGTCGTGCATTTCGTGTACGGGACTCTTACCCGCTGTGGTGCGACGTTCCAGAACGCTTCCACTATGCAGACACTTTGTAACTCTGTGTCAGGTCTGATGCCCTGACCATGAGCTCCCACAACCCCGAACTGGCAACGCCATCAGGCTTTACCACCAGCTCGGTTTAGGCTCTTCCCGTTTCGCTCGCCGCTACTCAGGGAGTCACTGTTGTTTTCTTTTCCTCGGGGTACTGAGATGTTTCAATTCCCCCGGTTCCCTCTACCCGCCCTATGTGTTCAGGCGGGAGTCACACCCCATCACGGGTGCGGGGTTTCCCCATTCGGACATCCACGGATCGAAGCTTGGTCGGCAGCTCCCCGTGGCTTTTCGCAGCCACCCACGTCCTTCATCGGCATCAGGCGCCAAGGCATCCACCGTTGGCTCTTTGTAGCTTGGAGAATCAAAGATGCTCGTGCTCGCTATGGAATTCTCAAGGGGCGTGCTGACTCGCAGAGGACCCCGCCTGCGCGGAGCGCCGGCGGGGTCGTGGAGAGACAGCGTCGCTGAGGGATCGCTCCCTCAAAACGGAACAGAAGAGTCCGACTTCCTTCGCCCGATGCCTGGAGGACAAGTCCTACGACAGTCAGCGAGCTCGAGAAGCCGAGTAGTGCGTGCATCGACTGGGAATCTGCCAACCGGAATGGCTGACAAAGACTCCTTAGAAAGGAGGTGATCCAGCCGCACCTTCCGGTACGGCTACCTTGTTACGACTTCACCCCAATCGCTGATCCCACCTTCGGCAGCTCCCTCCTTGCGGTTGGGCCACTGACTTCGGGTGTTACCAACTTTCGTGGTGTGACGGGCGGTGTGTACAAGGCCCGGGAACGTATTCACCCCGGCAGTGCTGATCCGGGATTACTAGCGACTCCGACTTCATGGAGTCGAGTTGCAGACTCCAATCCGAACTGAGACCGGCTTTTTGGGATTCGCTCATCCTCGCGGAATAGCAGCCCTTTGTACCGGCCATTGTAGCATGTTTGCAGCCCTAGACGTAAGGGGCATGATGATTTGACGTCATCCCCACCTTCCTCCGAGTTGACCCCGGCAGTCTCCTACGAGTCCCCGACATTATTCGCTGGCAACATAGGACAAGGGTTGCGCTCGTTGCGGGACTTAACCCAACATCTCACGACACGAGCTGACGACAACCATGCACCACCTGTGTAGCGCCCCGAAGGACACCGCATCTCTGTGGCTTTTCGCTACATGTCAAGCCTAGGTAAGGTTCTTCGCGTTGCATCGAATTAAGCAACATGCTCCGCCGCTTGTGCGGGCCCCCGTCAATTCCTTTGAGTTTTAGCCTTGCGGCCGTACTCCCCAGGCGGGGCACTTAATGCGTTAGCTACGGCACGGATCCCGTCGATAGGGTCCCACACCTAGTGCCCAACGTTTACGGCGTGGACTACCAGGGTATCTAATCCTGTTTGCTACCCACGCTTTCGCTCCTCAGCGTCAGTTCCGGCCCAGAACACCGCCTTCGCCACTGGTGTTCCACCCGATATCTAAGCATTTCACCGCTACACCGGGTATTCCGTGTTCCCCTACCGGACTCTAGCCACAGCAGTATCAGGTGGCGTCTCCAGGTTGAGCCTGGAGGTTTCACACCCGACTTTCTGAGCCGCCTACGAGCTCTTTACGCCCAATAAATCCGGACAACGCTCGCCCCCTACGTCTTACCGCGGCTGCTGGCACGTAGTTGGCCGGGGCTTCTTCTGCAGGTACCGTCATTTTCGTCCCTGCTGAAAGTGGTTTACAACCCAAGGGCCTTCATCCCACACGCGGCGTTGCTGCCTCAGGCTTTCGCCCATTGGGCAAGATTCCCCACTGCTGCCTCCCGTAGGAGTCTGGGCCGTGTCTCAGTCCCAGTGTGGCTGATCGTCCTCTCAGACCAGCTATCCGTCGTCGCCTTGGTAGGCCGTTACCCCACCAACAAGCTGATAGACCGCGAGGCGCTCCCGGAGCGGAATCCATTTCTTCAACTGACCATGCGATCAAGAGAAGGTATCCGGTATTAGCAGCGGTTTCCCGCTGTTATCCCGGTCTCCGGGGCACGTTCCTCACGTGTTACTCACCCGTTCGCCACTCGGTCTTCCCCAGTCTTGCGACTGGTTGGACCTCGTTCGACTTGCATGTGTTAAGCACGCCGCCAGCGTTCGTCCTGAGCCAGGATCAAACTCTCCATCGAGACTCCGAGCCAGCGAGCTGGCTCAAAATCGTGTACTGAGAGTCGGCCTCCCCGCCGAGCGTGAGCTCGAGGTTCGGCAGACTGGCACAAGAACAACTGACAATTGTTGTCCGTTTGTGCATTGACTTGGTGAACGACCTCCATCCTCAGATGAGGATGCGATCGCCCGCACGCACTTTTGGCTTCTTCTGTTCCGTTTTCAAGGAGCGACTTCGGAGGCACGCGTCTGGAGAGACGTTGGTGCGCTTCCGCACTTGGCCGAGGCATCCGGGCGGGGCCCGGTGTTCCTCGACGGTGCTCGGAGCGAGGTGGTGCGTCGCTCCGAGCGGCCCTTCACCGTAACGCCTTCGAAACACGAAGTCAAACCACGACTCCGGGCTCCGGCGGAGGGTGCCGGGTGCTACGTGCTGCGTCCCCGGCTCGCACCGGGGTGGGTGAATGTAGCAGGCCTCGGGACCTTCCTGGACACCGACGCCTGCCCCTCCACGTACCACCGCCACGGGAGGTCGGCACCGGCGCTCAGTCCGATGCGAGCGGTGACGACGGGGGCCTCGGGCGGCGGTGTGCCGTCGTCGACGATCGTCACGCCGCCGGCGGGCGGGCGCACGAGGTCGACACCGTTGTGGACGCCGGCGATGGCGAATGCCTGGCACAACTTGGCGGGACCGTTCGTCAGGTCACGTTCGTTGCGGACCGTGGGGCGGAGGGAGCGCATGTCGTCGACGCCCGCCAGCGGCTCGACGGCGCGGAGGAGGACGGCGCTGGCCGTCCCGTCGGGGTCGCAGACGGCGTTGCAACACCAGTGCATGCCGTAGGTGAAGTACACGTACAGGTGGCCCGGCGGGCCGAACATCACGGCGTTGCGGGCGGTCTGGCCGCGGTGGGCGTGGCTGCCGGCGTCGGACCCGTCGCCGACGTAGGCCTCGACCTCGACGATGCGCCCGCGCTTGCGGCCGTGGACCAACACCTTGTTGAGGAGCTCGGGCGCCACGTCCCGTGCGTCCCTGGCGTAGAACGAGCGGGGAAGGCGCTTAGCCACCGAGGAGCGTGCGGACCTCGGCGGGTGGTGGCATGGTCTCGCGGGTACCGGCCTTGACCCCGACGTAGGTGATCGTCGTCGTGAAGACCAGGCGATCCTCGACCGAGCCCGTGAACCCGACGTCGAAAGAGGTGTTGCCCCAGCGCGTCGCCTCCACGGCGATCTCCAGCACCTCGTGGACGGTGGCGGCGCCGGCCCACTCGACCGTCGCCTTCTTGAGCATGAAGTCCCAGCCGTGGTCGAAGACGTTCAGCCCGACGGACTGCAGCCACGTCTCGACGGCATCGTCGCAGTAGGCGAGGTAGTTGGCGTTGAAGACGACGCGCTGCATGTCGCACTCGCCGTAGCGAACCCGGATGCGGTGGAGGTACGGCTCAGCCATGGCGGCGTCGGGAGCGCCAGCGAGCAGCCGCCGGTCGAGCGGCAAGGCCACTCGCCCGAAGGGCCCCGCGCCGCAGAGCGAGACGATCAAGCATGCCGCAACAGGCGACCGATCCGCTCCTCCTCGACGTCGAGGTGGGCGCGGTAGCGCGAGAGCTGCTCGGCGACGGGCTTCGGGCCGGCGCCGCCGGGGGTCGTACGGCGGGTCACGGGAACACCGGGCTCGAGCAGTGCTGCCGCCTCACCGCCGAGCTGCGGGTGGGCCTCGACGAGTTCACCGAGCGGCACGCCGCGATCGATCGAGTCGCGCACGAGGCCACCGACGAGGACGTGGGCCTCCCGGAACGGGAGTCCGCCGGCGACGAGGAACTCGGCGAGGTCGATGGCAGCCGATGCCGGGGAATCCGCCGCCTCCTGCATGCGCTCGGCGTGGAACCGGACCGTCGAGAGGAGCCCGCCGAGAGCCCTCAGCGCGAGTGCCGTTTGCGTGACCGCGTCGAAGAGCGGCTCCTTGTCCTCCTGCAGGTCGCGGTTGTACGAGAGGGGCAGACCCTTGAGGGTCGTCAGGAGTCCGGTCAGGTGGCCGATGAGGCGTCCGGACTTCCCGCGGGCGAGCTCGGCGATGTCGGGGTTCTTCTTCTGGGGGAGCATCGACGAGCCGGTCGCGTACGCGTCGTCGAGCGTGACGAAGCCGAACTCCTCGGTCGACCAGATGGCCACCTCCTCGCCGATGCGCGAGAGGTGGACGCCGAGCAGCGCGAGGTCGAAGAGGACCTCGGCCACGAAGTCACGATCGGAGACGGCGTCGAGGGAGTTCTCGAAGCGGCGGGCGAAGCCGAGGTCGTCGGCGACGCCGTCGGGGTCGAGGGGCAGCGAAGAACCCGCGAGCGCTCCTGCGCCGAGCGGCGACACATCGAGGCGCGCGTGGGTCTGGAGGAGCCTGTCGACGTCGCGCGCCAGCGACCAGCCGTGCGCGAGGAGGTGGTGCGCCAGCAACACCGGCTGCGCCCGCTGCAGGTGGGTGTAGCCGGGCAGGTAGGTGTCGCCGGCCTCGGCGGCTCGTTCGAGGAGGACGCGCTCGAACGCGTGGATGCGCCCGGCCAGCTCGAAGATGACCCGCTTGCAGTACAGACGGAGATCCGTGGCGATCTGATCGTTGCGGCTGCGGCCGGTGTGGAGCTTGGCGCCCGCCGCCCCAGCGATCTCCGTGACGCGGCGCTCGATGGCGGTGTGGATGTCCTCGTCGCCGGGAGCGAAGGCGAAGCTGCCGTCGCCGAGCTCGACCTCGACGCGGTCGAGCGCCGCGAGGATCACCGCGAGCTCCTCCTCCGTCAGGATGCCGACCCGCTCGAGCCCCCGAACGTGGGCGCGAGAGCCGACGAGATCGTCGGAGGCGAGCTGTCGGTCGAACGGCAGGCTGACGGTGAACGCCAGCAGGTCGTCGGCCGGGCCGCCGTCGAAGCGTCCGTGCCACAGGGTCATGGATGCCTCCTACCCGTTCAGACGGGACTGCCGCCCGGCCCATGTCTCGATGCCGAGGCCCCACAGGCGGACGAAGCCGGCGGAGTCCTCGTGCCGGAAGACATCGGCGCTGTCGTACGTCGCGAGTCCGTAGTCGTAGAGGCTGAAGTCGCTGCGGCGACCGGTGACACGACACGAGCCAGGCTCGAGGCGAAGGCGGACGTCGCCGGTGACGTGCTCCTGGCTGGTGTCGACGAACGCATCGAGGGCTTGCTTCAACGGCGAGAACCACAGACCGTCGTAGACGAGCTCGGCGTAGCGGGGTTCGAGGCGAGCCTTCTCCCGCGCGAGGTCGCGCTCGAGGGTGATCGACTCGAGATCGTTGTGGGCCATGATCAGCGCCAGGCTCGCCGGGCACTCATAGGTCTCGCGGCTCTTGATGCCGACGCGACGGTTCTCGACCATGTCGATGCGGCCCCACCCGTACGAGCCGACGATGGCGCCGATCTGCTCTATGAGGGCGACGAGGTCGAGCCGTTCGCCGTCGAGAGCCACCGGCACGCCCGCCTCGAAGCTCACGGTGAGGTCGCGGGGTTCGGTGGCGGTCGCCCTGGTCATCGACCACACGCCGGGAGGTGGCACCGCCCACGGGTCCTCCATCTCGCCGCACTCGATGGCGCGACCCCAGAGGTTGTCGTCGATGGAGTACAGCTTCTCCTTCGTCGCCGTGATCGGGATGTCGTTGCGGTAGGCGTAGAGGATGGCGTCCTCGCGGGTCATCCCCCAGCTCCGGACCGGCGCCAGGATCTCGAGGTCGGGGGCGAGGGCCCTCGTCGACACCTCGAAGCGGACCTGGTCGTTGCCCTTCCCCGTGCAACCGTGGGCGACGGCGTCGGCACCGTGCTCCCGCGCCGCAGCCACCATGTGCTTGACGATGACCGGCCGGCTGAGGGCGGAGACGAGCGGGTACTTCCCCTCGTAGAGGGCGTTGGCCTTGAGGGCGGGGACGAGGAAGTCGCGGGCGAACTCGTCCTTGCAGTCGACGACCACCGCCTCGACGGCGCCGGCGGCGAGGGCGCGCTGGCGGACGGCCTCGAGGTCCCCACTGCCATCCGAGGTCTTGGCCTGGCCGACGTCCGCGGCGCAAGCGATGACCTCGACGCCGTACTGCTCGATCATCCACTTGACGGCGACGGAGGTGTCGAGGCCGCCGCTGTAGGCGAGGACGACGCGCTTTGCCATGACGAAGAGCTCCTTGGTTGCGTTCGGTTGCGGGGTGGACTAGAGGCCGGCGAGCTCGGACAGTCGCCGACCGAGGGCCTCGCCGCCGGTGGACTCGGCGGCGACCACGATCAGGGTGTCGTCGCCCGCGACGGTACCGAGGATGCCGTCGAGCGCGGCCCGGTCGAGGGCGCTACCGACGACGTGAGCACTGCCGGGGGGCGTGCGGAGCACGACGAGGTTGCCGGAGTGGGCGATCTCCCCGACCCACTCGCCGAGCACCCGCCGGAGGTGGTCCTCCGGTGCGGGCTGGTCCTTCGGCAGCTCGGGGATGGCGTAGACGGTGTCGCCGCCCGACACCCGGACCTTCACGGCGCCCAGGTCCTCGAGGTCGCGCGAGACGGTGGCCTGCGTCGCGACGATCCCGTCCGCCGCGAGCAGCTCGACAAGTTGGGACTGCGAGGTGATGGATCCCCGTTCCAGATAACCGACGATCTTGTGTTGCCGCTGCCGTTTGCTCACGTGCCCGAACTCCGACGAGCAACTGGACCGGCGGCGTCGGGAGCGCCAGCGAGCAGCCGCCACGCCGAGCGGCAAGCCCCCTCGCGGCGCAGCCGCCCCAAGGCGCAGAGCGAGGCCAATGTCACAGTCCGAACAACCAGAGGAAGAGGCCTCTTGCGGCGTGGAGGCGGTTCTCGGCCTGTTGCCACACGACCGACTGGCGGCCGTCGACGACCTCGGCGGCGACCTCCTCGCCCCGATGAGCCGGTAGGCAGTGGAGGAACACGGCGTGGCTGGCGGCGTTCGTCATGAGGTCCGCGTCGACCATGAAGCCCTCGAAGGCCTGCAGGCGCGCACGCTGTTCCTCCTCGCGGCCCATCGACGTCCAGACGTCGGTGTAGACGGCGTCGGCGCCGTCCACCGCCTCGTGGGGACGGTTGGTGACGAGCGGGTCGAGACCGAGGAGTCGGAGGCGATCGAAGTCGGCGTCGGTTGGTCCGTAGCCGGGCGGGCAGGCGAGACGGACGCCCATCCCCGTCATGGCACCCGCGAGCGCCAGCGAGCGCGAGACGTTGTTGTAGTCGCCGACGTAGGCGATCTCGAGGCCCTCGAGCTTCCCGAAGTGCTGGTGCAGCGTCAGGAGGTCGGCGACCGCCTGACAGGGGTGGGAGTCGTCTGACAGGAGGTTCACGACCGGGACCGAGGAAGATGCCGCCAGGTCCTCGAGCTTCGAGTGCTCGAACACCCGCGCGCAGATGGCGGCGTGGTACCGGCTGAGCACTCTCGCCACGTCGGCGACGGGCTCGCGCTCAGCGAGACCGACCTCCTCCCCGCGCAACGTCAAGGGGTGACCGCCGAGCTCGAAGACGGCGATCTCCGTTGCGTTCCGTGTCCGCAACGACGGCTTCTCGAAGATGAGGGCCACGCCGCGGCCTTCGAGGACCTTGACCGGGTGTTGCTCGGCCGCAAGGTCGAGGACCTCCGCGAGCTCCTCGGCCGACAGATCGTCGATCTCGAGGAAGTGACGGATCATGACGAGAGCACCTTCTCGAGGAGCGCGACGGCCTCGTCGATCTCGTCGTCGCTGACCAGGAGTGACGGCGCGAGGCGAAGGGCGTTCTCCGTGACGGCGTTGACGACGAGACCTGCGTCGAGGGCTCGCGTGGCCACGTCCTTGGCGACCGGCTCGGCCAGCTCGGCTGCCAGCAGGAGGCCGAGCCCGCGAACACCCGAGACGCCAGGCAACCCGATCAGTGCGTCGGTCAGGCGCTTCCCGGCAACCCGCGCTCGCGCCGGGACGTCCTCGACCTCCATCGTCCGGAGCACCGCACGCGCCGCGGCGGTCGCCAGGGGCTGGCCGCCATAGGTCGTCGCATGGTCGCCAGGAACGAACGACGCGGCCACCTCGTCGCGCGCCCAGCAGGCGCCGATCGGGACACCGTTCCCCAAGGCCTTGGCCATCGTGACGATGTCCGGTTGCACGCCGAAGTGCTGGAATCCGAACCACTCCCCCGTGCGCCCGAGTCCCGTCTGGACCTCGTCGACGAGGAACACGAGGCCCCGCTCGTCGCACAGCCGACGGACTCCCTGGAAGTACTCCGGCGTCGCCGGGTTGACGCCGCCCTCGCCCTGCACGGGCTCGAGGAGGATGCCGGTGACCGACGGGTCGATCGACGAGTCGAGGGCTTCGAGGTCGTCCCACGCGACGTGCCGGAACCCCTCCGGGAGCGGCTGGAACGCCTCGTGCTTCTGCGGCTGTCCGGTGGCGTGGAGCGTCGCCAATGTGCGTCCATGGAACGAGCCGTAGGCGGAGACGACGACGTACTTCCCGCGGCCTCCCCACTTCCGGGCGAGCTTGATGCCGGCCTCGTTTGCCTCGGCGCCGCTGTTGCAGAAGAAGACCTTTCCGCCGCCACCGATCAGGCGGTTCAGTGTCTCCGCCACCTCGTTCCCGGGTTCGGTGCCGAACAGGTTGCTGACGTGGAGCAGCGTCTTGGCCTGCTCTGCGAGCGCCTCGGCGACAGTGGGATGGGCGTGGCCGAGCGACGTCACCGCGAGGCCGCTGAGGAAGTCGAGGTATCGCTTGCCGGCGTCGTCGAAGAGGTAGCTGCCCTCGCCGCGGACGAACGTCACCGCCGACACCGGATACGTCGACATCAAGGGACTCGTCACTTGCTCACCATCGTTCCGACCCCTTCGCGGGTGAAGACCTCGAGCAGGAGCGCGTGGGGGATGCGCCCGTCGAGGATGTGGGCGTGGCCGACGCCGTTGCGCACGGCGTGGATGCAGGATTCGATCTTGGGGATCATCCCCTCGGTGAGCGCGCCCGCGCCGAGCAGCTGTTCGAGCTCGTCGGACGTCGTCGTCGAGATGAGGGTCGAAGGATCGGCGACGTCGCCGCGCAGGCCCTCGATGTTCGTGAGGTAGACGAGCTTCTCCGCTTCGAGCGCCTCGGCGATGGCTCCTGCGGCGGTGTCAGCGTTGATGTTGTACGCCTGCCCCTCGGCGTCGGCGCCGATCGTCGCGATGACGGGGATGAGCTCCTCGTTGAGCAGGCGCTCGAGGATCCCGGCATCGACGTCGGTGACGTCCCCGACGAAGCCGAGGTCGGGGTTGCGGGCCGTCGCAGTGAGGAGCATCGCGTCCTCACCGCTCAGGCCGACAGCCAGGGGGGCGTGGACGTTGATGGCGGCGACGAGGTCGCGGTTCACCTTGCCGACAAGGACCATGCGGGCGATGTCGAGGGTCTCGGCGTCGGTGACCCGGAGGCCGTCCTTGAACTCGGGGACCTTTCCGAGCTTGGCCATCAGCTCGCCGATCTGCGGACCGCCGCCGTGCACCACGACCGGGCGCATCCCCACGCTGCGCATGAGGACGACGTCCTGCGCGAACAGGTCGAGCTCGTCGCCCGGGTCTTGCGCGTCACCCATGACGTTGCCGCCGTACTTCACGACGACGACCTTGCCGTGGAAGCGACGGATGTACGGGAGGGCCTCGGCGAGGATCGCTGCCTTGTCGGTCGTGTTCGTCACGAGGTGCCCATGTTCTCGTCGACGTACGCGTGGGTGAGGTCGTTGGTGAGGATCGAGCCCGTGCCGTTCCCGAGCTGGAGGTCGGCGACGATCTCGAGGTGGCGGCCGGTCATGTGCTCGCGCACCTTCGCCTCATCGTGCTCGACGGTGATCCCGCCGTCTGCGACCACCACGCCGCCGTACGAGATGGAGACGGCATCCGCGTCATAGGCGATGCCAGCGGACCCCAGCTCGCTGGCGATACGACCCCAGTAGGGGTCCTGGCCGTACCAGGAGCACTTGCACAGCTGGCTCTCCGCGACCTTGCGCGCGCCTCGCGCCGCCTCTTCATCGCTGCCGGCGTTGATGACCCGGACTCGGACGACCTTGGTGGCGCCCTCGGCATCACCGGCCATCTGTTCCGCGAGGTCGGTGCAGGCGGCGGTGAGTGCCATCCGCAGCTCGGCGTCGTCGACGGGTCCCGCAAGTCCGTTGGCGATGACGATGACGGTGTCGTTCGTCGAGGTGCAGCCGTCGACGGACAGGCTGTTGAAGGACGCCGCGACCGCCGACTGCAGCATCTCGTGGAGCGGCTCGGGCTCGACGGCGGCATCGGTGGTGAGGACGGCGAGCATCGTCGCCATGTTCGGCGCCAGCATGGCTGCGCCCTTGGCCATGCCGCCGACGGTGAAGCCGCCGGAGCGGACGACGACCTCCTTGGCGTGGGTGTCGGTGGTGAGGATCGCCCGTGCCGCCGCGGCGCCGCCTTCGAGCGATCGGGCGGCGGCAAGTTCGGCGGCTGCGGCTTCGATCTTCTCGACCGGCAGTGGGATGCCGATGAGGCCCGTCGAGCACACCAGCACCTCCTCCGGCCGGCAACCCAGATGCGCTGCCGCGGCGGCGCACATCCGCTCGGATGCGTCCTTGCCGGCGGCGCCCGTCGCCGCGTTGGCGTTGCCGCTGTTGAGGATCACGGCGGCGGCGCGTCCCCCGGTCGCCTCGAGGTGGGCGCGGGAGACCACGACCGGCGCTGCCGTCGACTTGTTCGACGTGAACACGGCGGCGGCGACCACCGCGGCGCCGTCGGCGGTGGCCACGAGGGACAGGTCGAGGTCGCCGGACTCCTTGATGCCGCAGGCGATGCCTGCACCGACGAACCCCTGCGCGGCCGTGACGCTCACGGGTAGGTGCCGACGAGCGGGAGGCCGGCGGTCTCGTCGAGGCCCAGGGCGAGATTGGCGCACTGGACGGCTTGTCCCGACGCACCCTTGACGAGGTTGTCGAGGGCGCAGAGGACGAGGACCCAGCCCGTCCGCTCGTCGTAGCGGGCGGTGATGTGGGCGGTGTTGGCGCCGTAGGTGGCCTTGGTGGACGGCGGGCGTTCGCTGACGACGACGAAGGGCTCGTCCGCATAGAAGTCCCGCAGGATCTGCAGGGGGTCCGACGACGGGGACGTGGGTCGGGCGTAGCAGGTGGCGAGGATCCCGCGGGTCATCGGCGCGAGGTGGGGCGTGAAGATGACCTGGGCACCGATGGCCTGCTCGATCTCCGGCGTGTGGCGGTGGTCGAGCAGTCCGTACGCCGAGAAGTCCTCGTTGGCGGTGGCGAAGTGGAGGTTCGGCTTCGGGACCTTGCCGGCGCCCGAGGTGCCGCTGGCGGCGTCGACGACGATGCGGGTCGCCTCGATGGCGCCGGCCCGCACGAGGGGGGCCAGGGCCAGCGCGGCGGCGGTCACGTAACAACCCGCGGCGGCGACGAGCTCGGCGTCGACGAGGTCGTCGCGGAACAGCTCGGGGATGCCGAAGGCGAAGTCGCCGAGGAGCTCCGGCGCCGTGTGCTCGGCGTGGTACCAGGTCGGGTACAGCGCCGGGTCCTTCAGGCGGAAGTCGGCGGCGAGGTCGACGATGGCGCCGACCCGCTTGCGGAGATCCGGGACCAGATCCTGCGAGGCACCGTGGGGCAAGGCGAGGAACGCGAGGTCGAGGCCGTCGAAGGCCGTCGGCTCGTAGGCCTCGTACACGAGGTCGGGGTAGGCGGCGGCGAGGCTGGGATAGGCGTCGGCCGCGGCCATTCCGGCTTGCGAGTCACCGGTGGCGACGACGACCTCGAGGTCCGGGTGGTTGGCGCACAACCGCAGCAGCTCGGCGCCGGTGTAGCCCGACGCGCCCGCGATGCCGATCCGCTTGCGAGTGCCCATGGCATGATCATACACGATGCTGCATAGTCATGCACACGTCGGTTGTCCGCTGGAACCAGCTAGGAGCGGAGCGCTCCCCCGGTGGCGGCGACGACGGCGTCGATGGCGGATCGGCGGATGGTGGCGACCTCGACGTCGGTGAGCGTGCGGTCGAGGGCGCAGAAGCGCAGCCGATAGGCGAGGCTCCGGTTGCCCACGGCCACCCCGTGTCCGCGGTAGACGTCGAAGAGCTCGAGGGCGACGAGGAGGTCGCCGCCGGCCCGACGAAGCGCGGTCTCGGCGATCGCTGCCGGAACGTCGTCGGCGACGACGAAGGCGAGATCGATGTCGCTCGAGGGGAACCGGCTGACGGGCTGTTGCTCGAGGGGCCGGCGAGGCGCGGAGAGCAGGGCTCCGAGGTCGAGGTCCAGCCAACCCACCCGGCCGGGCACCGACCACGCCGCCGAGATGGCGGGGTCGACCTCACCGACGATGCCGAGGACGGTGCCGCTGCGGACGGCT
The DNA here is from genome assembly GCA_035525495.1 of Acidimicrobiales bacterium. Classification (GTDB taxonomy): domain Bacteria; phylum Actinomycetota; class Acidimicrobiia; order Acidimicrobiales; family CADCTF01; genus DATLED01. The sequence continues at coordinate 14,154 of DATLED010000032.1, forward strand.
GCGGTGCGGCCGGGGTGCAGCCCTTCGGCCGTCGTCGCCTCGAGTCGGACGTCGACGAGTCGCATGCCTTCGACGATCGTGTCGAGGAGACGCTTGGCATCGATGGCGTCCCCGGCGAGGGCGACGGCGAGGTGCTCGCGCTCGTCTGGCAACAACGCGTCCCGGCCTTCGACGACCCGGTCCGGTGTGGGCCGATGGAAGACGCGGCCGATCTCGAAGAAGGCGACGTCCGGCGAGCGGCGGGCGGCGTTGAAGGAGAGCGACCGGAGCAGGCCCGGAAGGAGCGACGTCCGAAGGACCGACTCCTCCTGGATCATGGCGTTGGCGGCGACGATCGGCTCGTCGGCGAAGAGTCCCGTCCGTTCGTGATCGCCGGGACCGAGGAGCGACGGCGTCTGCGCCTCGTCGATGCCGGCGCCGCAGAGGATGTCGCGGACGCGCCGGCGGTCGAGCTGGTAGCGCGTGAGATGCCCGACGAACGGGCTCTGGGGGACGGACCGCGGGATGTTCGAGTAGCCGTGGTGCCGGCCCACCTCTTCGACCACGTGGACCTCGAGGGTCGCGTCCGGGCGGAAGGAGGGCGGTGTGACGTCCTGGACCCCCGGCTCGATCGACACCGCCTCGAAGCCGATCGGTGCGAGATAGCCACGGATCTCATCGTCGGAGAGGTCGGTGCCGAGGAGGCCGTTCACCCGTGCCGTGCGGACCCGGATCGGGGCCGGCGGCATCAGACCTTGGCGGTCGTCGATGGTGCCGAGCGCCATGATCCCTGGGCCGAGGAGCTCGCAGAAGCGATCGATGGCGCGGTCGATGCCGAGCGGGTCGACGCCCTTCTCGAAGCGGGCGGAGGCCTCCGTTCGGAGGTTCAAGCGCTTCGAGGTCCGGGCGACCGCCATGGCATCGAAGGTGGCGACCTCGAGCAGGACCGTGGTGGTGGCGGCGTCGATCTCGGTGGACGCACCGCCCATGATCCCGGCGATCCCGATCGGACGGTCCTCGGCGTCGCAGATCAGGCAGTCATCGCCGTCGCCGAGCTTGCGCTCGACGTCATCGAGCGTCACGACGGTCTCCCCGGGTGCTGCCTTGCGGACGCGGAGTCCGCGGCCGCCGACGCGCTCGAGGTCGTAGGCATGGTTCGGTTGGCCGAGCTCGAGCATCACGTAGTTGGACACGTCGACGACGTTGTTGATCGGACGCATGCCGGCGAGCGTGAGACGGGACTGGAGCCACTGCGGCGACGGCTCGACGGTGACGCCGGTGATGAGGGTGGCCGTGAAGCGCGGACACAGGTCGGGGCTCTCGACCACGAGGGATGTGGCATCGGCCGCGGGCGCGCCGCTGCGGCTGACGCTGGCGGACGGGAGGCTGAACGGCAGGCCGAGGCGGGCGGCCGCGTCGCGGGCGACGCCGGCGATCGAGTTGGCGTCGGGCCGGTTCCCCTCGATGGCGAGGTCGTAGACGACGTCGCTCTCGATGCCGAGGGCGTCCTTGACGGGCGCCCCGAGCGGCGTCGCCTTGTCGAGCTGGAGGATGCCGTCGGCGTCGTCGCCGAGGCCGAGCTCGATGGCCGAGCACAGCATGCCGTTCGAGTACACCTTCTTGAGCTTCCGCCGGCCGATCGTCATGCCGTTCGGGAGCGTGGTGCCGATCGTCGCGAGGGGCACGACGTCGCCCGGCTCGATGTTCCACGCCCCGCAGGCGACCTCGAGGGGTTCGCCGTCACCGGCGTCGACCGTCGTCATGCGGACGCGGTCGAGCCCCTGGATCGCCTCGATCGTCAGGATGCGGGCGACGACGACCCCGTCGAGGGCAGCGCCGATGTGCTCGATCCCCTCGACGACCATGCCCAGGTCGTCGAACACGAGCCCGAGGGCCTTGGGCTCGAGGTCGAAGGGCGCGAAGTCGCGCAGCCAGGAGAGGGGGACGAGCACAGTGGTTCCTCAGTACGTCGATCGAGCGGGCGGCGGCGTCGGGAGCGCCAGTCGGGCGAAGAAATTTGCGACGAGGTCGCTAAATCCGCTCCCAATCCGTCCCACGTCGAGGACGAAGTGCGATCTCGTCGCAAATTTTTCCGTCCGAGAGCAGCCGCCAGTCGAGCGGCAAGCCCACGAGCGGCGCAGCCGCCCCATGGCGCAGAGCGAGACCATCAAAACTGGGTCGCGAAGCGGACGTCGTTGTCGAGCAGGACGCGCATGTCGGGGATGGCGTGGCGCATCTGGGCCTGCCGGTCGATGCCGAAGCCGAAGGCGAACCCTGACCATTCCTCCGGATCGATGCCGCACATGGACAGCACGTTCGGGTGCACCATCCCGCACCCGCCGAGCTCGATCCACCCGGTCTGCGAGCACGTGCGGCAACCCTCGCCGCGACAGATCACGCACGTCACCTCGAACTCCGCCGACGGCTCGGTGAAGGGGAAGTAGGCGGGCCGCAGTCGCGAGGTGATGTCGGGGCCGAAGTAGGCCTTGGAGAACGTCTCGATCGTCCCGGCCAGATCGCCGAAGGTGATGCCGCGGTCTACGACGAGCCCCTCGATCTGGTTGAACGTCGGGTTGTGCCGGGCATCGGGCGTGTCCTTGCGGTACACCCGTCCGGGCATCACGGAGTAGATCGGCGGCGGCTGCGTCTGCATCACCCGGATCTGCACGGGTGACGTGTGCGTGCGGATGAGGACGGACTCGGGGTCGCCGAAGTCCAGATAGAGCGTGTCCTGGGTGCTGCGAGCCGGGTGGGCCACGGGGATGTTGAGCGCCTGGAAGTTGTGCCAGTCGGTCTCGGCCTCCGGACCCTCGGCGACGGAGTAACCCATGCCGACGAACACGTCCTCGAGGGTGTCGCGGGTCTGGGTGATGAGGTGCCGGTGTCCCCTCCTCGGAGCGAACGGCACCTCGGTGAGGTCGAGGCGCTCGGCTTCGAGCTGCGCGGTACGGGCATCTGCCTCGAGCGCGGCACGGCGAGCCGACACTGAGGCCGTCAATGCCGTCCGGGCGGCATTGAGCGCCTGTCCTGCGGACTTCCGGTCTGCGGGCGCAAGGGACGCGAGTCGCTTCTGGAGCTCGGCGAGCACCGAGGCCCGGCCGATGAGGTCGGTCTCCGCATCGCCGAGGTCGGCGAGCGTTGCCGCGGATTCGATGCGGGCGATCCCTTCGTCCTGGAGTTGCGGCAGCGCGTCGTAGTCGGTCATGCGCCGTGCAGCTCCTCGAACGCCATCAGCGGGAGGGTGAAGGAGAACGTCGTTCCCTGGCCGCGCGTCGACGTGGCGGTGAGCTGGCCTCCGTGGGCCTCGACGAGGCCGCGGCTGATCCAGAGTCCGAGACCGGAGCCCGTCGGCTTGCCGAGCTCACGACGGAAGAACTTGGTGAAGACCTTCGGCAGGTCCTCCTCCGGAATGCCCTCCCCAGCGTCGGTGATCGCCAGCGACGCGTGGTCCTCGTGGACCCGTGCCTCGATGCGCATCCCTTGCGGGGACGCGTATTTGCACGCGTTCTCGACGAGGTTCGTCAGCACCTGCTCCATCTTGTCGGGGTCGGCGTAGACCTCGGGGAAGCCGTCGTCGAACCGGAGGTCGACCTCGATGTCCTGGTACGAGAAGCGGACCTTCTCGATGACCGTGGCGATCAGCGACTGCAGGTCGACCATCTGTCGACGGAGCACGAGGCGATCGGTCTCGAGCCGGCTGATGTCGAGCAGCTCGGTGATGAGGCGGTGGACGCGATCGGCATCGTGCTTCACCTGCTCGAGCATCTCCCGCTTCTGCTCGTCGCTGATGCGATCCCACCGGGTGAGCAGCAGGCTCGTGTAGCCCTTCACGGACGTCAGCGGCGACCGGAGCTCGTGACTCACGGTCGACACGATCTCGATGCCACTCGTCGCCTTGTGCGTCCGGGCGCCGGACTCGCGCAGGACGAGGACGAGGCTGACGAGCGTGCCGTCATCGCCGCGCTCGTACTGCCCCGTCACGAACGTGCGGACGGTGGCGGTGTCGTACCGGCGGAGCGTGACCTCCTGCTCGGGGAGGCGGCGAACCGAACGAAGCGAGGCCGACGGATGCCACCCGTTCGGCCAGACGGGACGGCCCTCCGGATTGCGTGGGTCGAGCAGCGCGCGACAGTCGGCGCCGACGAGGTCGTCGATGCCGTAGCCCGTGAGCCGCCCGGCGGCCGCGTTGGCGGCGAGGATCGTCCGATCTGCACCGAGGCGCAGCACCGCGTCGGGCAGGAGGTCCACCAGCTCGGGCGCGCTCATCGGGCCACCGAAGCCGCGACCCGGCGTTGCCGCGCCGCTTCGAAGCACAGGACGGCGGCGGCCATGCCGACGTTCAGGGACTCGGTACGGCCGACCATCGGGATCGTCACCCGCTCCTCCACCAGCTCGTCGAGTTCCGGTGGGAGCCCGTTCGCCTCGTTGCCGAGGACGAAGGCGATGCGACCGGTGAGGTCGACCTCCCCGTAGTCGCGCCCGCCCACCGCCGTCGTGGCCAGTCGCCGCACACCCCAGTCCGCCATCTCTCGGAGCACCTCCACCGGGTCACCCCCCGCCACGACGGGCACGTGGAACAACGAACCGGCCGAGGCTCGCACGGTCTTGGGGTTGTACACGTCGACCGAACCTCCGCAGCACAGTACGCCGTCAGCCCCGGCAGACTCGGCGGAGCGAAGGATCGTCCCCGCGTTGCCCGGATCGCGCACGTCGACGGCGACCACCACGAGCCGGGCGCCTCGGAGGGACTCGAGACGCCGGTCGAGGAACGGGACGACCGCCATGACGGGCTGGGGCGTGACGGTGTCGGCCACGCGTTCGAGGACGCCGGACGCCAGCTCGTACACGCGGACACCGGCGGCGAAGGCGCGATCCACCACCGGGTCGCTCGCCCCCGCCGCGAGGTAGACGGACTCGACCGGGACGCCGGCATCCAGCGCCTCGGAGAGCACCTTGGCACCCTCGACGACGAATGCCCGATCGGCCTCGCGCGCGCTCCGGCGGCTCAGCAGCCGCCGGAGCCGCTGCACCTTCTGATGGCGCAGCGCGAGGACGGTTCCCTCAGGACGGCTGGCCGTCACCGGCGCCCCGAGCCACCTCGACGAGGCGGGCGAAGGCGGTGGGCTCGTTGACCGCGAGATCGGCGAGGACCTTGCGGTCCACCTCCACCTCGGCCAGCTTCAGGCCGTTGATGAGCCGGCTGTAGCTCATCCCGTTCTGACGGGCGGCGGCGTTGATCCGCTGGATCCACAGCTGGCGGAAGTCACCCTTGCGGGCACGGCGATCCCGGAACGCGTAGTTCCCCGAGTGCATGACCTGTTCGTTGGCGGCCCGGAACGACCTGCTCTTGTTGCCGTAGTAGCCCTGCGCCTGCTCGAGGATGGACCTGCGGTGCTTCTTGCCGTGGACGGCGCGCTTGACCCGTGCCATGAGCGCTCCTTTCCTGGTTGAGGGGTGAGAGAGAAGTGATGCGGTCGGCCTAGAGGCCGAGCATCTTCTTGATCTGCTTCGCGTCGCCGCCCGTGACCTGGGCTTCCTTGGCGAGGCGACGGGTGCGGACGCTCGACTTCTTCTCGAGGATGTGGGACCGGAAGGCCTTGCGGCGCATGATCTTGCCGGTGCCGGTGATCTTGAAGCGCTTGGCGGCGCCCCGGTCCGTCTTCATCTTGGGCATCGGGTTACTCCTGCGGTTCTTCGGTCGGGACTTCGGCGGGGGCCGGCGGAGTCTCACCGGCTTCGGAGGGTGCTGTGGATGCGGTTACGTCGCCGCTCTGGCCCTTGTTCGCTCGGGCGGCGGCCTGGGCCCGCTTGTCCGGTGCGAGGACCATGATCATGTTCCGGCCGTCGAGCTTGGGAGCGGACTCGACCTTGGCCGTGTCGGCAGCCCGTTCGGCGATCCGGTCGAGGATCTCCTTGCCGAGGTGCGGGTGGGCTGTCTCCCGACCACGGAACATGATCGTGATCTTGACCTTGTGGCCTTCGTCGAGGAAGTGGATCACCTTGCGGGTCTTGGTGTCGAAGTCGCCCTGGCCGATCTTCACCCGGTACTTCATCTCCTTGAGGGTGACGGACGACGTCTTGCGACGGGACTCCTTGGCGCGCTGGGCGGCATCGAACTTGAACTTCCCGTAGTCCATGATCCGGCACACGGGCGGGTTGGCGTTCGGCGCCACTTCCACGAGGTCGAGGTCCTGCTCTCTGGCGATGCTGAGCGCCTCGGGCAGGGGACGGACACCGAGCTTGGTGCCGTCCGCTTCGACCAGGAACACCTCTCGAGCCCGGATCCGGTCATTGATCCTGGGCTCGTTGCTGACCGGGGGTACGGCGATGCGGCATCACTCCTTGGGTAGCTGCCCGAACGCGAAAGACGGGCAGGCGTCGGAAAGCAACGCCGCCCGTCTTGGCGGTCATCCGACCCGTCGCACCTGGTGCTGCTCGTGTTGCCGGTGGCCGGGTGGGGGCCGGGAGGCCCCGCTTTCCCTCTTCAGTTGTGCTCCTAGGCTACAGCAATGTCTTCGATATGGACACCTGGGGGCGAACGACCCGTCAGCCGGGAGCCTGTCCCGGCCGACGTCGATGCCGCACCGGACCGGGAGCTGACGCCCGAAGAGATGGAGGAGCAGATGGCAGCGCTCCAGCAGCAGCTCGCCGAGACCCCGGCCGCCGAGGTGGTCGCCAACCACTGCTTCGGGTTGTTCGAACTGGCGGCGCTGCACCTCAGCCTCCAGCCACCCCAGCTCGGCGAGGCGACGGTCGCCATCGACGCGCTCAACGCCGTCGTCGAGGGTTTGCCCGGGCGGCTGGGCCAGCACGAAGGCCAGCTGAAGGAAGGACTGGCGTCCTTGAAGCTGGCCTTCGTCCAGATCCGGGCGGCCAACCTCGGCGTCGCCGAGCCGCCGCATTGATTGCGGTGCTCAGAACAACGTCGTCGTTGATGACTAGCGGCGGACGGGGCGGATCTGGATGGTGCGGATCGCCTGGACCTTCTCCGTCTTGGAGCCGCACCCGCCGGTGACGACGGTCGCCTCCACGGTCGAGTAGCCGGTGAACTCATAGGCGTGGGTGGCGTCGAAGGTGCGGGTCATGGGCTCGACGCAACGTTGATCGGCGACGTCGAGGCGTTCCACGGGCCCGTCTCCGAAGTCGACGGACACGGATCGGACCTTGCCGGAGGTGTCGCGGACCGAGATCGTGAAGGTCTCGACCGTCCCGGGCTCGGTCCGGCGGGCGGACAGGACGTCGACCCGGAGGCCCTGGCGGTGGTTGGCGCCGGCGGCGAGGAAGGCGATGGCGAACAGGACGACGGCCATGCCGCCGAGGCCGATCAGCGCCTGCCTAGAGCTTCTCGACACGCGCCGCCTCCCAGCGTCCCTGGTGTCCGGCGACGACCTGGAACTGCACGAGGGTCCCCAGCTCGATGGCGCGAGTCCCGTCGCTCAACTGCGTGCAATGGAACGGCAGCTCCCGGCCGTCCTCCGCCCGCACGACGCCGAGCCCGACGTGCGCATCGAAGTCGGCAACCGTCCCCTTCATTCGCTCTCGCTCTGCGGCGCCGCCCTCCGGGCCGATGCCTTGCCGCTCGAGTGGCAGTTGCTCGCTGGCGCTCCCGGCGCCGCCCGGTTGATCACGTCGGGGATCAGTGGACGATCTTGGCGAGAGGGATCTCGATGATGTCGGTCGCCCCCTGGTCCTTGAGCGCCGGGATCAGCGTGTTGATGACGGACTTCGGGACGACGCTCTCGACGGCGAACCCGTCCTCGCCGAAGAGCTTCGACACGGTCGGCGACTTCATCGACGGGAGCAGCTCGATGACGTCGTCGAGCTGCGCCTCACCGACGTTGAGCTTCACGAGGACCTTGTCGCGAGCCTCGAGCGTGCCCTGCAACAAGGTGTGTAGTTGGTGCATGGCGTGACGCTTCGCGGGGTCCTCGTACGCCTCACGGTTGGCGACGAGCTCGGTGTAGGAGGACACGATCGTGCCGATGATCCGCAGGCGGGCCTGGCGGAGCGCTCGGCCGGTCTCGGTCAGGTCGACGACCACGTCGGCGATGTCGGGGATCTTCGCCTCGGTGGCGCCATACGACAGCGTGATCTCGACGTCGATCCCGTGCTGGTCGAAGAAGCGCTTCGTGAGACGGGGGTATTCGGTCGAGACCCGCACGCCGTTCTTGAGGTCCGTGACCGCCTCGACCGAAGACGACTCGGCGACGGCCAGGACGATGTTCGCCGGTCGCGAGCTGTTCTTCGAGTACCTGAGCTCGCCCAGGGAGACGACGTCGGCGGCCTGCTCCTCGATCCAATCGCGGCCCGTGACGCCGAGGTCGAACATCCCCTGGGCCACGTAGAGCGGGATCTCCTGGGGCCGCAGGATCCGGACCTCGTCAACGCGGGGGTCGTCGATCGAAGCCTTGTAGTCGACGTCGGAGCCGCGGGTGACCGCGAGGTCGGCGTCCTCGAAGAGCTTCAGGGTGCCGGACTCGAGGGAGCCCTTCGGGAGGACGAGGCGGAGCATCAGCCCATCCTCCCGCGGACCGAGCGAATCAGCCCAATGACTTCCACGGCGCCGAGACCGCACTCCTCCCCGACGTTGTGCCCGCCGGCCTCCTCCGACCGTGCGAGCGCCTGGTCGACGTCCTCGGTCGTCACCACGCCGAACAAGACCGGAACTCCGGACGCCAGCTGCACCTCCTGCACGCCGCGCGCGCACTCGCCCGACACGAGCTCGTAGTGCGTCGTCTCGCCGCGGATCACGGCGCCGAGGACGATCACGGCGTCGAACGCGCCCGAGTCGGCGTGGACCTTGGCCGCGAACGGGAGCTCGAACGCACCCGGTACCCAGGCCACGGTGACGTCCTCGTCGGCCACACCCGCAGACCGGAGGCCTCGTCGGGCACCCTCGAGGAGGCGGTTGGTGACGAGGTCGTTGAAGCGCCCGCAGAGGACGGCGATGCGGACCCCGGCACCGTCGAGGTCGGGCGCGACGCGGTCCGGTGACGATGCGTCCGTGGCCATCCCGAGAACCTAGAGGACGTCGTCGAGGCCCTCGAGGAGGTGGCCCATCCGGTCGCGCTTGGTCCGCAGGTAGTTGATGTTCTCCGGGTTCGGGGCGATCTCGAGCGGGACCCGCTCGACGATCTCGAGGCCGTAACCACCGAGACCACCGCGCTTGGCGGGGTTGTTGGTCAGCGTTCGCATCGTGGTGATGCCGAGGTCGACGAGGATCTGGGCGCCCTCTCCGTACTCCCTGCTGTCAGCGTGGAACCCCAATTGGGTGTTCGCGTCCACGGTGTCGTAGCCCTGCTCCTGCAACCGGTACGCGTGGAGCTTGTTGCCGATGCCGATCCCGCGACCCTCGTGACCACGGAGATAGACGATCACGCCTTGCCCCTCCTCGGCGACGCGCTTCATCGCCGAGTCGAGCTGAGGCCCGCAGTCGCAGCGAAGCGAGCCGAAGACGTCCCCGGTGAGGCACTCGCTGTGCACCCGCACCAGGACGTTGTCCTCCCCCGCCGGCGCGCCCTTCACGAAGGCAAGGTGGCTGACGCCGTCGAGGAGCGACTCGTAGGCATAACAGGTGAAGTCGCCGTACTGGGTCGGGATGCGCGCCTCGGCGACCCGCTTGACGAGCTTCTCCCGTTGTCGCCGGTACTTCACGAGGTCGGCGATGGAGATGAGCATGAGCCCGTGCTCATCAGCGAACTCCGTCAGCTCCGGCAGGCGCGCCATGTCCATCTTCTTCTCGTCGACGATCTCGCACAGGACCCCGGCGGGATAGCAGCCGGCGAGGCGGGCGAGGTCGACCGCCGCCTCGGTGTGGCCGGCTCGCTTGAGGACACCCCCCTCCCGCGCCTCGAGCGGGAGGACGTGACCTGGTCGCGCAAGGTGCTCGGGGCGCGTCGCCGGATCGACGAGCGCCTGGATCGTGGCGGCCCGGTCGTGGGCGCTGATGCCGGTCGACGTCCCCACCTTGAGGTCGACCGTCACCAGGAACGCCGTTCGCATGCTCTCGGTGTTCGTCGCCACCATCGGTGGGAGGTCCAGCTCTGCCGCCCGCTCCTTCGTGATCGGCGCGCAGATGTAGCCGGACGTGTGGTGCAGGAAGAAGGCGATCTTCTCGGGCGTCGCGAACTCGGCCGCCATGATGAGGTCGCCTTCGTTCTCACGGTCCTCGTCGTCGACGACGACGACGATCTCGCCCCGGGCGATGGCGGCGATGGCCTTCTCGATGTCGTCCAGTGCCATGGGCTCATTTCTCCTTGAGGAGCAGGCGCTCCACGTACTTGGCGACGAGGTCGACCTCGAGGTTCACCTTGTCGCCGACCCGCTTCGACCCGAGGGTCGTCACGTCCGTCGTGTGCGGAATGAGGGCCACCCGGAAGGCGTCCTCGAAAGCTTCGACGACCGTGAGGCTGCAGCCGTCGACGGTGATCGAGCCCTTTTCGACGACGTACCTGGCGAGATCCCGAGGGAGGGAGACCTTCAGGTTCGGTGCGGCTTCGAGGATCTCACCGACGGCGTCGACGTGGCCCTGGACGATGTGACCGCCGAGTCGGTCCGCTGCCCGGACGGGCCGCTCGAAGTTGACCGGGTCGCCTGGCTCGAGGTCGCCGAGGTTGGTGCGGGCCAGGGTCTCGTCGACGGCGTCGGCTGACCACCAGCCCTCACCCGACTCCACGACGGTGAGGCAGCAGCCGTTCACGGCGATGGAGTCACCGATCTTGGTGTCCTCGAGGACGAGCGTTGCCTCGAAGGTGAAGCGATTCCCGTCTCGGGACCGCACGCGCCCACGCTCCTCGACGATCCCGGTGAACATGTCGATCACGCCGCCTTCGGCTCGAGGACGACCTTGAGGTCCTCGCCCAACGGGATGGACTCGACGACGCGGCCCCGCCACACGTCGTCGATGTTGGCCGCGCCCGGCCCCGCGAACAGCCCCCGGCCGTCGTCGCCGCCGAAGAGAGCCGGGGCGAGGTACACCACGTAGCGGTCGACGAGGCCGGCCCGGTGGAAGGCGGACGCGACGGCGGCGCCACCCTCGACGAGCACCTGCACGACGCCGTCGCGTCCGAGGCGGTCGAGGATGTCACCGAGGTCGCCGTCGACCTCCTCGCACGGACGGACCCTGGCGATCTCGGGCGCGCGACCGAGCACGACGCGGCGCGGGTCACGTCCTTCGACATGGCGCACCGTGAGGCTCGGGTCGTCGCTGCGGACCGTGCCTGCGCCGACCAGGACGGCGTCGCTCTCGGCCCGAAGTCGGTGAGCGTCGACGCGAGCCGCCTCGCCCGTGATCCATTGGCTCGACCCATCGGGGGCAGCCGTGCGCCCGTCCAGGCTCGCCGCCAACTTCAGCACGACGAACGGCCGCCCGGTGGCGCGGTGGGTGATGTATGGCGCCAGCTGCGAGCGGACCTCGTCCTCGAGGACGCCGACCTCCACCTCGACGCCGGCGTCCAGTAGTGCGGCGATGCCCTTGCCGGCGACGCGGTCGTCGGGATCGATCGTCCCGATGACGACGCGGCCGATGCCGGCGTCGACGAGCGCCTCGGCGCACGATGGCGTCCGCTTGCCCTCGAACGGGCAGCACGGTTCGAGCGTCGTGTACAGGGTGGCGCCCCGGGCGGCGGCACCGGCGGCGGCCAGCGCCGTCGCCTCGGCGTGTGGTCCGCCGGGGGCCGACGTGGCGGCGGCGAAGTCCCCAGGCACGATCACGGCCCCGACCCACGGGTTCGGGTGGGCGGTGACGCGGGCCGAACCTGCGAGCTCGATCGCCCGCCGCATCCCCTGCTCGTCTCGCCCTCGTTCGGCCACCAGTCTCCCGGTCGTTTTCAGAACGTTCGTTGTCGCGACGACCAAACTAGCGGGCGGGCGCCGGGAGCGCCAGCGAGCAGGCGGCAGGTGCGCGGCGCTGCTTCATCGTCAGTCGCCGGCTCCACCTCGACTCGGAGCGGGGTGCTCCGTCTCCACTGCGGCCAGGAGCGCGAGCGCGTGGGGCACGACGTCGGCCACCGCGGCGAAGCATTCGACGGCGCCCTTTGGAGACCCCGGCGTGTTCAGGACGATGGCGGACCCGACGATGCCGGCGACCCCGCGAGAGAGCCGTCCGAGGGGGTTCACCAGCCGCATGGCCTCGGCGAGACCGGGCGCCTCCCGGTCGAGGACGAGGCGGGTGCCCTCCGGGGTCTCGTCCCGCGGCGCGAAGCCGGTGCCGCCCGTCGTCACGACGACGCCTGCGAAGCCGTGGGTGAGCGACCGGAGAGCGGATGCCACGGAGTCGGTCCCGTCGGCCACGACCTGCCGGTCGACGACGTCGAAGCCGGCCGATGCCAAGGCGTCGACGAGGACCCGCCCGGACGTGTCCTCCCGCGTGCCGGCGACGACGCCGTCGGACACCGTGAGCACCTTCGCCAAGGGCTTGGGCACGTCAGAGCTTGCGCTGGTCGATCCGATAGGCCGACTTGTCATCCGCCTTCGCGGCCATCTTCATCTCGGTGGCGATCGCGGAGGCCTCGGCGACGGCCATCAGTGTCCGGCGCAACGTGGTGGCGATGCCGAGCGAGATCGTCATGATCTCGACCTGGTGGCGCTGGTTCCGACGATCGTCGATCTCGATCCACCCACGCGCTGCATCCTCTGGGTCATACAGCGACGGGGCCACGGCGTCGAAGTCCCGGATGATCTCTCGGGCCAGCTCCTCGGCCGTCTCGGGCTCCGTCAGCAGGACGAAGTCGTCGCCCCCGACGTGTCCGAGGAAGCACGTCTCGCCGTCGTGGTGACTCAGCGCTTCCGCGAGGACGTCTGCGGTGGCCTTGATGGCGGTGTCACCCCGGAGGAACCCGTAGCGGTCGTTGTAGGCCTTGAAGTGGTCGAGGTCGGCGTGGGTCAGCGCGAACGGCTGCTTGTCGCGAACCAGGCGCTCGACCTGCCTGGTGATCTCGCTGTTCCCGGGGAGGCCGGTGAGCGGCGAGATGTCGCGGAGCTGGCGGGCCCGTCTCAGGGCGGCGCGGACGCGGGCCACCAGCTCGGGCGGGTCGAAGGGCTTGGAGATGTAGTCGTCGGCCCCGGCGGTGAGGCCGAGGACCGTGTCCGCCGAGAGCGACTTCGCCGTGAGCATGATGATGGCGCAGTGGCTCGTCCGGGCGTTCGAGCGCAGTCGGCGACAAACCTCGTACCCGTCGAGGCCGGGCATCATCACGTCGAGCAGCACGGCGTCCGGGCGGTGAGCCAGCGCCTTGACGACGGCCTCCTTGCCGTCGTGGGCGACGTGGACGGTGAAACCCTCGAGGGTGAGGTTGAGCTCGACGTACCGCGCGATGTCGAAGTCGTCGTCGACGACGAGCACCGTCGCACCGCCTTGCTCCTCGGGCTCCGTCCTGGTCACGACGTCACGGTGGCCCGGATGGCGGGCGGCACGGTTCCGGCCTCCCGGATGCGACGAGCCGCTTCCGGCGGTGACGCCGCGCCGAAGATGGCACTCCCCGCGACGAAGATCGTCGCCCCCGCGGCGGCCACGATCGGCGCGGTGCGCTCGTCGATCCCTCCGTCCACCTGGATGGCGACGTCGAGGCCGCGATGGCGCACGGCCTCGGCGGTGCGCTGGATCTTCGGCACGACGTCCTCCATGAACTTCTGACCACCGAAGCCCGGGAACACGGTCATCAAGAGGAGCAGGTCGAGGTCGGCGAGGTACGGCTCGTACGCCTCGAAGGGTGTGTCCGGGTTGACCGCGAGGCCGACGTCGAGGTCGAGGTCGCGCATCTGCTCGATCAGTGCTTCGGTGCCGCCGACTTCGACGTGGACCGAGCACCCGCTGGCGCCGGCCGCCTTGAACGCCTCGAGGTACCGCTCCGGATTCGTGATCATCAGGTGGCAGTCGAGGTACATCGCCGTGTGGTTCCGCAGCGACTTGACCACCGGGGGCCCGATCGTGAGGTTCGGAACGAAGTGGCCGTCCATCACGTCGACGTGGAGCCAGTCGGCGTCGTCCGCGATCTCGTCGACGGCTTGGGCCAGTGCGGCGAAGTCGGCCGACAGGATGGACGGGGCGATGCGGATCACGTCCTGCCCACCTTACCGAGGGTGGAGGCGCAGCTTGAGGACGTACATCCCGTCGGTCCCCGCTGCGTGGGGCAGGAGGCGGGCGCCGCGGCCGACGGGCTCCCATGGCGCGCCGGGGGCCGGGAGGGCGACGAGTGACGGGTGGGTGACGCTCAGCCAACGATCGACGTGCTCGGACTCCTCGGCCGTGAGGGTGCACACGCTGTAGATGAGGGTGCCGTCGGGCCGAATGAGGTCGATGGCGGCGGTGAGCAGCTCGCGCTGGAGGCGCACGAGGTCCTCGACGTCGCTCGGTTGGATGCGCCACCTGGCGTCGGGACGGCGACGGAGGACGCCGAGGCCTGAGCACGGTGCGTCGACGAGGACGTGGTCGAAGGCACCCGGGCGGAGCGGAGGGCAGCGGCCGTCGCCGACGAAGGCGACGACGGCGCCCTGGTCGAGACGGGCCGCGTTGTCGGCGACGAGGCGGGCGCGGGATCGTTGCACGTCGCCGGCAGCCACGAGCGCCACGTCGCGCTGGGCGATGAGCGTGGCCTTCCCTCCGGGCGCGGCGCAGAGGTCGACCACGCGCTCCCCCGCGGTCGCGTCGACGAGGGCGGCGACCTGTTGTGAGGCCTCGTCCTGGATGTAGCCGTCGAGCCGCTCGGTGACCGTGGCCGCCTCGTTCATCTGCTCGAGAGCCGCGACGGCCTGTTCGGAACCGAGATCCCTCGTGAGCCGCTCGAGGATCCAGTCGGGGTAGCTGAGGCGGGTTGCGTCGTCGGGCCAGTCGCCGGGCGACGGCGGTCCCGCCGCAGCCACCTTGCGGAGGACGGCGTTGACCAGTCCTTTCGTCCGCCCCTCGGCGAGGTCGACGGTCTCGCCGACGGCGGCGTGCGGCGGAGTCTGGAGGAAGGCGAGTTGATACGCGCCCAAGCGGAGCACGGCCCGCACCTCCGGATCCAGGTCGCGGTAGAGGAAGCGATCGACGAGCCAGTCGCAGGCGCGACGCATGCGGGTCGTGCCGTAGACGAGCTCGGTGACGAACGCACGGTCGCGGTCGTCGAGGTTCGAGCGCGTGAGCAGCCCTGGTAGGGCGAGGTTGGCGTACGCGCCCGCGTCGATGCGCACGAGCGCGTCGAGGGCGATGGCGCGAGGGCCGCGCTTCATCGTGCGTCGCCCAGGATCTCGCCGGCGGAGGGGCGGGCCCCGTTGCGCCACGAGGCGGCGGGTTGCGCGCCGCGTCCCTCGGGTTTCACCGTCAGGAGCTCGAGGCCGGTCCCGCCGCCGCACCCGACGACGAGGCCGTCGATCGTCGCTGGGGAAGGGCCCTGCACGACCGGCCGGGCGGCCAGCACCTGCAGCCGAGCGCCGCGGAACGTCGTCCACGCACGGCCGAGCCGCACCGTCCGGTGGATCTCGGCGGCCGGCCGGGTGAAGTCGAGCTCGAGCTCAGCCGCGTCGATCTTGGCGGCGTAGGTCGCCTCGCCGGCCTGCGGAGTCGGCCGGCCGAGCGGTGCACCGAGACGCTCGATCAGCAGTGCGGTGCCGAGCTCGACGAGGCGACCACGGAGCTCGTCGAGCGACTCGTCGTCACCGATCGGTGTGCGGACGCAGTCGTACACGGGACCGGTGTCGAGGCCGGGATCGAGGGCCATGAGGCACACGCCGGTCTCACGGTCGCCCGCGAGGAGCGCCCGTTCGACGGGCGCGGCGCCGCGCCAGCGCGGCAGCAGCGAGAAGTGGAGGTTGACCATCGGGACGGCGTCGAGGACGTGCGCCTTGATGAGCTTCCCGAACGCGACGACGACGCCGAGCTCGACGCCGGCGTCGACGACGTCCTCCACGCCGTCGGTGACCTCGAGGTTGTGCGCGACCGCCGCCGCCTTCACGGGGCTCGGCACGAGCGCGCCACCCCTCCCCCGCTTCCGATCGGGTTGCGTGACGACGAGGCGGACGTCGTGTCCGGCATCGATGAGCGCCTCGAGGGGAGCGACGGCGGCCTCGGGCGTACCGAGGAAGGCGAGCCTCAGGAGGGGAGGTCCCGGTTGCGCAAGGCCTTCATCGCCGCTTTGCGCTGGTCGGTGTCGAGGTGCTCGAGCAGCAACTTCCCGTCGAGATGATCGAGCTCGTGCTGGAACACGCGCGCTTCGAACTCGTCCGCTTCGATCGACACCTCGTTCCCGTCGAGATCGAACCCGGTGAGGTGGACCTCCTTGGGACGCACGATCGGGAAGTAGAGGCCTGGCACCGAGAGGCAACCCTCCTCGAACTCCCACTCGCCGCGGCTGTCGCTGATCGTCGGGTTGATGATCGTCCGCGCACCCTGGCCGTCGTTCAGGTCGTAGACGAAAAGCCGCTTCTGCACCCCGACCTGGGGCGCGGCCAGCCCCACGCCTGGTGCCTGGTACATCGTCTCGACCATGTCGCCGACGAGCCGGACGAGCGACCCGTCGACGGTGGTCACCTCGGCCGCGCGCTGCTTCAGCACGGGGTCACCGAAGAGACGGATGGTGTAGCCCGACATGGGGAGAAGGCTACCGTCGGCGGGTGGGTATGCGGAACGCCGACGGGACCGACGGGCACTACTTCTCGGCCTCTCCTGCCGTCCCCAGCGAGCGGCGGACGGTGCGGCTCGTGCTCCCCGACCTGTCCCTCGAGCTGACCACCGACCGCGGCGTCTTCTCCGGCGACCGAGTTGACGCCGGGACGAAGCTGCTCCTGTCGGAGGTGGCAGTCCCGACCGATCTCCGGGGAGACGTGCTCGACCTCGGGTGCGGGTACGGCGCCATCGCCGTGACGTTGGCGCGGCGCGCCCCCTCGGCAACGGTGTGGGCGCTGGACGTGAACGAGCGGGCGCTGGCGCTGGCCGCCGAGAACGCGACCTCCGCGGGTGTCGGTGGGCGCGTGCGGGCAGTTCGCGCCGAGGAGCTGCCGGCGGACGTTCGCTTCTCCGCCGTGTTCAGCAATCCGCCGATCCGCATCGGCAAGGCGGCGCTGCACGATCTGTTGGTCACCTGGCTCTCGCGTCTCACCCCCGGCGGACGCGGGTTCCTCGTCGTCCAGAAGCACCTCGGGAGCGATTCGTTGGCCAAGTGGTTGCGGGAACAGGGGCTCCGCGTCGACCGGATCGGATCGCGCATGGGCTACCGGCTGCTCGAGGTCGCGCCGGCGTGACCGCCCGCAACCTGTCGGCGACCGAAGCCAAGCG
Source organism: Acidimicrobiales bacterium (assembly GCA_035525495.1). Classification (GTDB taxonomy): domain Bacteria; phylum Actinomycetota; class Acidimicrobiia; order Acidimicrobiales; family CADCTF01; genus DATLED01. Next base: position 31,381 of record DATLED010000032.1, read on the forward strand.
CCTGCAGCGCGAGTGGCGGCGAAGGACCGAGCGTCCGTTGGGCGTGCTCCTCGACAGCGTGCAGACGCCGTACAACGTCGGTGCGATCCTGCGGACGGCGGCGTCGTTCCGGGTGACGCATCTCTGGCTGGCGGGCGCGTCGGCGACGCCGGAGCACGACAAGACCCGCAAGACGTCGCTCGGGACCGAGCGCCTCGTCCCCTGGTCCGTCGTCGGCACCCCGGCGACCGGTGCCGTCGAGGCGCGCGCGCTGGGGATGGATGTCGTCGGCGTGGAGCTGGCGACCGGCGCGCGGGCCGTGGCCGAGACGACGTTCGCGGCGCCGGTCTGCCTCGTCCTCGGACACGAGGATCGTGGGCTGTCGAGCGCCGCCCTCGCCGTCTGCGATCGGTTCGTCTACGTTCCCGGTCCAGGCAAGGTCGGCTCGCTGAACGTGGCGACGGCAGCGGCGATCGCGCTGTACGAGGTGCGCCGCCAGGAGTGGTCAGACCCGGAGCGGGTCGACCTCGATCCGTAGGCGGCCCGGGGGGCGTCCGGCTTCGGCGAAGGCGTCGGCGAGGCGGCCGTGTCCGTCCGCCCGCACGAGCCACGAGCCACCGTCGGGACCGAGCAGTTCGACGCCCTGCAGCCGGCCGATCAGCTCGGGAGCCGCGGGCCCGGAGACGACGGCGATCGCGGAGGACGGCGGGAAGCGGAGCGCGGCGCGTCGCTCGGCCTCGACGGTCGCGAGACGGGTGGGGTCGCCGTGAAGAGCCGCGTGGAGGACGTCGTGGTCGGGGACGCGGGTCTGCACGATCACCCGTCCGCCGGAGCGTCGCCCTCCGACCAGCCGACCAGCACGAGCCAGGAGTGCCAGCGCTTCCTCGGCGGCGCGATAGCGCGAGGCGAGGAGCTCCTGGTCGAAATCGAGGAACGCGACGGCTTCAGCGCTCCGCACGCGGTGAAGGACCGCCTCGGTGCCCACGAGGATCGGCGCGTCGGGAATCGATTCGGTCTCGACGGTGACCTCGCCGACGGCCCGTCCGACGAGCGCCTCGAGCTCGTCGCGCACGCGGGCGACGCCGAGCTTGAGCGCGTTGAGCCGGGCCGCTCCGCACGCGGCGCAGACGGGTGGGCGCGACACCGCGCACCGCAGACACACGAGCGCGTCGTCGACGTGGGCGACGGCGGCGTCGCACCGCTCGCATCGCGCCAGCTCACCGCAGGTCGCGCAGGCGAGAAGGCGGGCGCGGCCCTTGCGGTTGAGCACGCACACGACCCGTTCGTGACGCCGCAGCGCGTCGGCGAGGCGGTCACTGAACAGCCCCGTGCGCGGGTCATCGGCCCGACGGTCGATGACATCGAGGACTGGCCAGCCGGCTCGTTCCGCGGAACGACTGGCTGTCACCGTTGGCGTGCTCGTCGTCATGACGAGGTCCGGGCACGGGGACACGATGAGGCACGGGACGCCCGCCCGCTGCGCCCGCTCGATGGCGACGTCGCGTGCGTGCCAGGTCGGCGCCCGCTCCTCCTGGTACGCCTCGTCGTGGCCGTCGATGACGACCACAACGGCGAGCTCCGGGATGGGCGACCACGCTGCTGCCCGCGCGCCGACGACCGACACGCCGCCGGCGCGCGCTGCCGCCCACTCTCGGGGGTGGATGGCGACGGCGATGCCGGCGCTCCGCAACCTCGTCGCCGTCGCCGCAGCGTCGGCGATCGACGGGAACAGGACCAACGCCGGTCCCAGCGCACACGCCGCCAACACGACCCCGAGCGGGTCGGTGGAAGGCGGCAACCGCAACAACGTGGTCGTGGGCCGTGCCAGGGCACCGGCAGCCAACTCCCGCCCCTCCCGTTCGCTCGTCCCTGCTGGCGGCTGTGGAGCATTCGATGGTCCCTTGTGGTCGCCAGAAGGGGTCGCGGAAGGCGGACGCGGGAGGCCGCGCACGGCGTTCGAGGGCGATGCCGTCCCCAGCAGTGACGCTCGCCGGCCCGCCCACCGCCAGGCCGCCCACGATGCAAGGTCGACGACCTCCGCCGGCGGCCCCCAGCCCGTCACCTTGGCCAGCGGCTGGAGGACGCGACCGGTGCGCGCATCGGCTCCCTCGTCGCGCACGACCCACCCACCCACGCGTCGTCCGTTGAGCGACACCCGCACGAGCGTGCCCACGCGGACGTCGGCGTCCATGGACGCCGGGACGAGGTAGTCGAAGACCTTGTCGATGGCCGGGACGTCGGGGAGCACCCCGACGACCCGGGCCGTCACCTCAGAGGCCAAGCGCGGACTTCACGTCGTCGAGCTTCGACGTCCGCTCCCACGTGAAGTCCTTGTCCGTCCGGCCGAAGTGCCCGTAAGCCGCCGTCTTCTGGTAGATCGGGCGGCGCAGGTCGAGGGCCGCGATGATCGCCGCGGGACGCAGGTCGAACACCTCCCGCACGGCATCGCTGATCTTGATCGGATCGACGGTCTCGGTGCCGAAGGTCTCGACCATCACCGAGACCGGATGGGCGACACCGATGGCGTATGCCACCTGGATCTCGCAGCGCGCCGCCGCGCCCGAGGCGACGACGTGCTTGGCCACCCAGCGCGCTGCGTACGCCGCGGACCGGTCGACCTTGGACGGGTCCTTGCCGGAGAACGCGCCACCGCCGTGACGGGCGGCACCGCCGTAGGTGTCGACGATGATCTTGCGACCGGTGAGCCCGGTATCGGCGTTTGGTCCGCCGAGCTCGAACGTGCCCGTCGGGTTGACCAGGACCTCGTACTGGTCGTCCTGGAACTGTTTCGGGATCAGTGGCTCGATGACGTGCTCACGCAGATCCGGCGCGAGAAGGGTCTCGATGTCGATGCCGGGCGCGTGCTGCGTCGAGATGAGCACGGTCCGCAATCGGACGGGGCGGCCGCCCTCGTAGTCGAACGTGACCTGGGTCTTGCCGTCCGGTCGGAGGTACGGGACGACCTCGGCCTTGCGGACTTCGGAGAGGCGGTGGGCGAGTCGGTGGGCCAGCCAGATCGGCAGGGGCATGAGGTCCGGCGTCTCGTCGCTGGCGTACCCGAACATCATCCCCTGGTCGCCGGCGCCCTGGGCATTGATGATGTCCTCGCCGCTCGTGCCGGTACGGACCTCCATGGCGGTGTCGACGCCCTGCGCGATGTCGGGCGACTGCTCGTCGATCGAGACGATGACGCCGCAGGTGTGGCCGTCGAAGCCGTAGGACTCGCGGTCGTAGCCGATGCCGTTGACCGTCGCGCGGACGACCTTCGGAATGTCGACGTACGCCTCAGTCGTGATCTCCCCGGCGACGACAACGAGACCCGTCGTCAACAGCGTCTCGCAGGCGACGCGCGCCTTGCTGTCCTGGGTCAGGATGGCATCGAGGATGGCGTCGGAGACCTGATCGGCCATCTTGTCCGGGTGCCCCTCGGTCACGGATTCGGACGTGAAGGTGAAGCGGTCGCTCACGGATTTGGGTCCTTGCTGTTCAGTGGGTCGATCGGATGGCGGCGACGGCGTCGAGGACGGCTCGCGCCACTTCGCGCTTGTCGGAGAGCGGGACATCCTGCACCGTGCCGTCGGCTCGGAGGAGGATCACCTCGTTCGTGTCGTGGTCGAACCCGGCGCCGGGCGCCGAGACGTCGTTGCCGACGATGAGGTCGAGCTTCTTGCGCCGGAGCTTCCCCTCGGCGTTGCTGCGGAGGTCGTCGGTCTCGGCCGCGAAGCCGACGAGCACCTGCGTCGCAGGCTTGTCGCGACCGAGGTCGACGAGGAAGTCGTGGGTCGGCTCGAGCACGATCTCCGGCGGGCCGTCCTCCTTCTTGGACTTGCGGTCCGAAGGCGCCTTCGGCCGGAAGTCGGCGACGGCGGCCGCCATGACGATGACGTCGAACTCGCGCTGGCGGGGGACGACCGCGTCCTCCATCTCGGCGGCGGTCGCCACCTTGACGACCTCGGCGCCGGCGGGCGCG
>DATLED010000041.1:0-16157 GCA_035525495.1 Acidimicrobiales bacterium
TCGCCGACGGGATGGGCGGCCACCTGGGGGGCGAGGTCGCCTCGCTCACCGCCATCGAAGCCCTTCGCGCCAACTTCGATCCGGACGAGGGCGCCCAGGGTCTCGAACAGGCGATCATCGCCGCCAACGAAGCGGTCGTCGCCCTCGTCGACACCGACGACGAAGGCCTCCTCGCGGTCGCCAACATCGGCGACTCGCGGATCTACCTCATGCGCAACGGCGAGCTCAGCCAGCTGACCGACGACCACAGCCTCCCCGAGGAGCTGTTCCGGCGCGGCCAGCTCACCAAGGCCGAGGCGGCCGTCGATCCCCGGCGCAACATCGTCACCCGCGTGCTCGGCCCGTCGTTCGGTGAGGGGCCCGACATCCAGAACCTCGTCCCGTACGTCGGGGACCGCATCCTCATCTGCAGCGACGGCCTCTACAACGAGGTCGACGACGACGGCATCGCCACGGTCCTGCGAACGGTCGACGATCCGACGAACGCCGCCCGCATGCTCGTCGAGCAGGCCAACGCCCACGGCGGCGCCGACAACATCAGCGTCGTGATCGTCGACGTCGTGGACGACGACGGGCGGGCCGAGACGGCGAGCGAGGTCCTCGCCGACGAGGCGCCGGCGCCGCGGGCGCCGTCGACCAGGCGCACGCGCGACCGCAGCTCGTCGAGCGGGTTGATGACATCGGACGAGCGCAACGCCGAGCTCCGGCGCCTCGCTCGCGACGACGGCGGCCAGGGCGACTTCTGGGAGAAGGACAGCGAGATCCGCGTGCACGACACGCCGAGTCGCAGAGTGACGGGTCGGGTGGTCGCCTTCCTCCTCCTGTTGCTGCTCGTTCTCGGGGGCGCCGGCGCGGCGGTCGGCTTCTACGCGCGGGGCTCCTACTTCGTCGGCCTCGACGAGGGGCGAGTCGCCATCTTCAAGGGTCGGCCCGGGGGTTTGCTCTGGTTCTCCCCGACCGTCGAGGAGCGGACGCGGCTGACCGAAGCGGCCGTGCCCGAGGCCCGCGCCGACGACGTTCGCAACGGGCACACCGTCGCCAGCCTCGACGAGGCCCACCGCTACGTCGCCAACCTCGTGTCGAGCCCAAGCACCACCGAGCCGGCGCTTGACGAGACGACGACGACCACCGCGGTCCCCGAGACCACGTCGGTCCTCGAGACGACCACGACGTCGACGTCGACGCCCTGATGTCCACGCCCGTGCGGGCGGCGCGGCGGACGACCGAGCTCGGCCTGATCGTCCTCGCCGCCCTCGTCACCGTCGGCGCCTATGCGCTGGCGAGCCTCGGACGGACGGCGTCGTTGCCGGCGAACATCGTTCCCTTCCTCGGGATGATCGTCGGGCTGCTCGCCATCGCACACGTCGCCACCCGCCGCCTCGCGCCGCACGCCGACGGCGTCCTCCTCCCGATGGCCGGCCTTCTCAACGGCATCGGGTACGTCGTCATCGCGCGCCTCGACGAGAACCTCGCCGGCCTCCAGTCGCTGTGGACGGCCGTCGGCGTCGGCGCCTTCATCGCCACCCTCGTCGTGGTGAAGCGCGCGCGGGACCTCGAGCGCTATCGCTACACGTTCGCCCTCCTCGGCGTCGGCCTCCTCCTCATGCCGATGCTCCCGGTGATCGGCCGCACCATCAACGGCGCCCGCATCTGGATCCGCATGGGCCCGGCGACGTTCCAGCCCGGCGAGCTGGCCAAGCTCGTCCTCGCCATCTTCTTCGCCGGCTACCTCGTCGAGAAGCGCGAGCTCTTGCAGACGTTCACGAGGCGCGTCGGACCCGTGAGCCTGCCGGACCCGAAGTTCCTCGGGCCCGTCCTCGGCGCGTGGGGCTTCAGCCTCGTCGTGATGATCTTCGAAAAGGACCTCGGGTCGTCGCTGCTGTTCTTCGCGCTGTTCGTGGCGATGCTGTGGGTGGCCACCGGCCGGGCCTTCTACCTCGCCCTCGGCGGCATCCTCTTCTCCGCGGGCGCCGTCGCCGCATACAAGGCGTTCGGCCACGTGCAGAACCGTGTCCAGGTCTGGCTGGACCCGTTCAAGTACGCCGGCGACAAGGGCTACCAGCTCGTCCAGTCGCTGTTCGCCTTCGGCACCGGGGGGATCACCGGGACCGGGCTGTCCCTCGGTTCCCCGACGAAGATCCCCGCGGTCCAGACGGACTTCATCTTCGCCGCCATCGGCGAGGAGCTCGGGCTGCTCGGCACCGTCGCCATCGTCACCGCCTTCCTGCTGATGGTCGGTGTCGGTCTCCGAATCGCCATCCAAGCTCGCAGCGACTTCGAGAAGCTCCTCGCCACCGGCCTGACCGTCACCCTCGGAGTCCAGACGTTCATCATCCTCGGCGGGGTGACGCGCGTCGTCCCGTTGACCGGCATCACGTTGCCCTTCGTCAGCTACGGCGGATCGTCGCTCCTCGCCAACTACATCCTCTTGGCGCTGCTCCTCCGCATCTCAAGCGACTCCGTCGAGCGGGGCCCCGGCAGCCGTGGATAGGCAGATCCGGCGCGTCGGCGTCGTCCTCATGGCCCTGTTCGTGGTGCTGTTCGTCCAGTTGAACTACCTCCAGGTGTTCCACCGTGAGGCGCTCGCCAACGATCCGCGCAACACCCGCGTAGCCGTGAAGGACTTCAGCCAGGCGCGCGGCCAGATCATCGCGTCGGACGGGACGGTCCTCGCCAAGTCGGTCCCCACGGACGACGCCTTCGAGCGGCAGCGTCAGTACCCGACGGGCGATCTCTTCGGGCACCTCACGGGCTTCTTCTCGTTCAGCTACGGAACCACCGGCATCGAGCGCACGTACCGCGACGAGCTCGCCGGCCGGGACCTCGGTTTCCGCAACCTCAAGGACGTGCTCGTCGAGCGGACGGTCACCGGCGACGTGTTCCTGACCGTCGACAAGAACCTGCAGCAACTCGCCCGCGACGCGCTCGGCGAGAAGCGGGGATCGGTCGTCGCCCTCGACGCATCGACGGGCGCGGTGCTCGCGATGTGGAGCTTCCCGAGCTTCGATCCCAACCCGCTCGCCGGCCACGACCAGAGGCAGGTGCAGGACACGTACACGTTCCTCAACGCCTCGCCGGCGAAGCCACTACAGGCGAAGACCTACCAGGAGACGTTCGCGCCGGGGTCGACGTTCAAGGTCATCACCAGCGCCGCCGCCCTCGAGCGCAACCCCGAGGTCGCGGCCCGCGTGTACCCGTCGCTCAAGGTGCTCGACCTGCCGCAGACGAAGGCCACGCTCCCGAACTTCGGTGGGAGCACGTGCGGCGGCGCCATGGCGGACCTGCTGAGGGTGTCGTGCAACACCGGCTTCGCCCAGATGGGGCTCGACCTGGGCGCGGAGGCGCTGCACGGCGAGGCCGGCGATTTCGGATTCAACGACCGGCCTCCGCTCGACCTGCCGGCCCGGGCCCGGTCCGTGTTCCCGAGCCCCGACGAGTTCAAGCGTGACCTGCCCGGCCTGGCCAAGTCCGCCATCGGCCAGGAGAGCGTGAGAGCCACGCCGCTGCAGATGGCCCTCGTGGCCGCCGGTGTGATCAACGGCGGGTCGATCATGAAGCCCCACCTCCTGGCCGAGGTGAAGGACTCCGACGGCAACTCCGTGCGCGAGTACGAGCCGGGCGAGTGGAAACGGCCCGTCTCGCCCGAGGTCGCGCAGCAGCTCAAGGACCTGATGATCCTCGTCGCCACCAGCGGCACCGCCACCCGAGCGCAGGTCCCGGGCGCGGTCGTCGGCGGCAAGACGGGCACGGCGCAGACGACCGGAGACAACGCCCACGCCTGGTTCATCGGGTTCGGCGAGGCCGGCGGTCGCAAGGTCGCAGTGTCGGTCATCGTGGAGTCCCAGGAGGGCCTGAGCGAGGCGACCGGTGGCCGGGTCGCCGCCCCCATCGCCCAGCAGGTGCTGAAGGCGGCGCTCGGCCTGTAGCCAGCCGCAACGCCGGGGGCCGTGCGCGGGTCGGACGAAGACACCCCTCTAGGCTGGGAGCCTCATGTCGCAGCAATCGCAGCAGGTGTTCTCGGGCCGCTACGAGATCGCGCGCCACATCGCGCGCGGCGGCATGGCCGAGGTGTACCTGGCCAGAGACCTGATGCTCGACCGGCCGGTGGCGCTCAAGGTCCTGTTCCCCGAGCTCTCGACCGACCGCAACTTCGTCGAGCGCTTCCGCCGTGAGGCCCAGGCGGCCGCCAACCTCAGCCACCCAAACATCGTCAGCATTTACGACTGGGGCGAGGAGGAGGGCACGTACTTCATCGTGATGGAGTACATCGAGGGTCGGACCCTCGGGCAGATCATCCGCTCCGAAGGACCGCTGTTGGCCGACCGGGCCGCCGAGATCGGCGCCGACGTCGCCGGCGCGCTCGCCTTCGCCCACAAGAGCGGCGTCGTCCACCGCGACGTGAAGCCTGGCAACGTGCTCATCTCTCCGAACGGACAGGTCAAGGTCACCGACTTCGGCATCGCCCGCGCCGCCAACAGCGACCAGGACCTCACCCAGACGGGCGCCGTCATGGGCACGGCCACCTACTTCTCACCGGAGCAGGCGCAGGGCAACAGGGTCGACGGTCGCAGCGACGAGTACAGCCTCGGCGTCGTCCTCTACGAGATGGTGGTCGGCAAGGCGCCGTTCCAGGGTGACAACCCGATGGCGATCGCCTACAAGCACGTGCGAGAGGAGCCGGTTCCGCCCCGCCAGCTGAACCCCGACGTCCCCGAAGCCTTCGAGTCGATCGTCCTCCAGGCGATGGCGAAGAACCCGAACGACCGCTACGTGAGTGCCGACGAGCTCCGCCAGGACCTGCTCCGCTTCCGCCAGGGTCGCATGGTCCTGGCCAACCCTACGGTCGCCGTACCGATCGTGGACGCGACGATGGCCGCCCCCGCCTTCGAGTCGACCCGCACGATGGACCGCACGCAGGTCGGGCGGACCGCCGGACCGCCGGCGCCCCCGCCCAAGCGCGGGACCGGCGCCTTCGTCGTCCTCCTCCTCGTCCTCCTCGCCGTCCTCGGCGGCCTCCTCTGGTTCGTGGCCAAGGAGACCGGGATCATCGGCGGCGACAAGGTGGAGCTCATCGAGATGCCGCTCGTCCTCGGCAAGACGCAGGAGGAGGCGACGACGACGCTCGAGGGCCTCGGCCTCGACGTCACCGTCGACACGCAGCCGAGCGACCAGCAGGACCCGGGGAAGGTGTTCGGCCAGGATCCGCCCGCGGGCAACCAGGTCAACAAGGGCGCGGCCGTGACGATCAAGGTCGCCGCCGAGGCCCAGAAGGTGAAGTTGCCAAACTTCGTCGGCAAGGACGTCGACGACGCTCGCGATCTGGCCGAGGCGGCGGGCCTGAACCTGAGGGTCAAGGAGGAACCGAGCGCCACGATCGACGCCGACAAGGTGATCTCCCAGGCGCAGCCGCCGAGCACCGAGGTGGCGAAGGGCAGCGCCGTCGACGTCGTCGTGTCGTCCGGGAAGAACCAGAAGGCCGTCCCGGATGTCGCCGGGTCCGATCTCGCCGATGCCGCCAACGAGCTCGGCCAGGCCGGCTTCAAGACGAAGACGATCCGCGAACCATCGTCGTCCGTCGACGAGGGCAAGGTCATCCGCACCGATCCGGACGCCGGCACGCGCGTGCCCGAGGGAGACACGGTCACGATCGTCGTGTCCTCCGGCGCCGAGCAGATCACCGTCCCGAACGTGCTCGGCAAGACCGGCGACGAGGCACGGTCCGAGATCGAGGCTGCCGGCCTCGTCTACAAGGAGGCGGCGACCGCGCCTTCGAACGCCGACCAGGACGGCAAGGTCGTCCAGCAGAACCCCTCCGGGGGCACCAAGGTCGAGAAGGGGACGACGGTGACGGTCCGCCTCGGCCGGGCGTCGGTCCTGTCGTCGACCTCCACGACCTCCGGTGGTTCGACCACCAGCACCACCGGGTAGCCAGCTCCAGCCAACTCGGCTCGCCCGACGGCTCAGCTAGACGGCGACGTTCCCGAGGAAGTTCCCGAGCAGCTCCTTGCCGACGGACGTCAGGATCGACTCCGGGTGGAACTGCACGCCTTCGATCGGAAGGTCGCGGTGGCGGAGCCCCATGATCACGCCGTCCTCGGACTCCGCCGTCACCTCGAGGATCGAAGGGAGCGACTCGCGGTCGACCACGAGGGAGTGGTAGCGCGTCGCCTCGAACGGACTCGGCAAACCGCGCAGGACACCGGCTCCGTCGTGCGTCACCCACGATGTCTTGCCGTGCATCACCTGCGGCGCCCGGACGATCGTCCCGGCGAAGACCTCGCCGATGCACTGGTGCCCGAGGCACACGCCGAAGACCGGGATGGTCGGGCCGAGACGCGCGATGACGGCGTTGCTGATCCCCGCGTCCTCGGGACGGCCAGGCCCGGGCGAGATGAGGATGGCGTCGGGTGCCAGCTCCGCGATCCCCTCGACGGTGATGGCGTCGTGGCGGTAGACCAGCGGCTCCGCCTGCAGCTCGCCGAGGTACTGGACGAGGTTGTAGGTGAACGAGTCGTAGTTGTCGACCACGACGACCCGGATCGGAGCTGCGGCCACGGGGTCAGGATACGGGCCGTGGTCTTCAGCTGAGAGGTCGGGCGTAAACGAGCTTCGTCGAGCCGCGGTAGGCCGGCAGCTCGAGCTTCGTCGCCCGTTCGACCGAGAACCCGAGTCCGAAGGTGTCGGCGTCGCTCTCGAGCCGCCGCACCAGCCGGTCGGTCTCGAACCGATCCCGAGACGCCCCGATGGCCGAGAGCACGTACGGAGGCGAGTGGACGGTCCCGTTCAGGAGCAGTGTGTTCCCCACGCACAGCACGGCGCTGGTGCTCACGAGGCGCTGGCCGTTGATGGACAGGGCCTCGGCGCCGGCGCGCCACAGCGCGTTCACCACGGCCTGCACGTCCTGGGAGTGGACGACGAGGTCGTTGACGTTCCCGCCGCTCGGCGGCTCCGCCAGCCGCGAGTCGTTGAGCGTGACCTTGAGTCCTGGTCCGGTTACCGCCACCAGACCGGCGAGCGCCGACGTCGCGGCCGCCAGGTCCGTCCGCTCGGCCGTACCTCCCGACCGGGTCGCCTGCGCCGCGCGTTCGGCGTCGACCTCGGCCCGGAGCTTGGCCACGTCGCGACGCAGCGCGGCGGCCGACGCCTGCTGCTGCTCGATCAGGTCCGCCAGTCGGTAGCGCCGCGGAAGGCGACTCTCCGGGTCGCCCGACCGGGGACGTACACCGACGCCGACGAGCAGCGCCATCACGGCCGCGGCGACGAGGAGGGCGGGCGAACGGCGCATGCCTCCCCGAGTATGTCCTGCTTCGACCCACCGCTATCCTGCGGCTCGTGCCCCAGAAGAAGAAGGAACGGCGGCCCAAGGCGCCGTCGGCAAAGACCAGTCGGGTCACTCCCAAGGGCGGCAACGTCGCGCCCAAGGGTGCCCACATGCCGTCGAACGGTCGCTACACCCCGCCGGTCCCGCAGGAGTACAAGGTCAGCCCGCGCTGGGTGCCGATCGTCATGGGCATCCTGCTCGTCGCCGGCATGCTGACGATCATCTGCAACTACCTGAACCTGTTGCCGGGGGACGACCCGAGCAACGCGTACCTCCTGGGCGGCCTCGGCCTGATCACGATGGGGTTCATCGTGGCCACCCGCTGGCGCTAGTTACACGCGTGGAACTTGTCCGGAGCTTGTCCCCAACCTGGGGATAACCCTGATCACTCCAGGATCGGGGCCATCAGCTCCATGTCCTCGGTGCAGTGTCGAGGCGGTGGCGGCTCCTCGTCGGGCGCCGACGTGAGCTTGAGCTCGACGCCGCACACGCCGCAGCGGTAGCGCAGGTTGACCCGCCGCATCTCCCCCGGCGGCGGCGGGGGAGGAAGCGGGTTGGCCAGTCCGCGGAGCATCCAGAACCCGAGCCGCAGGATGACGTAGGCGACCGCGAGCCCGATGATCAGCTTCCCGAGGACGGGCACGGGCGAATTCGCTCAGCCCAGCCGCTCGATGATCGTGGCGTTGGCCAGGCCGCCGCCCTCGCACATCGTCTGGAGGCCGTACCGGCCACCCGTGCGCTCGAGCTCGTTGAGCAGCGTGGCCATGAGCTTCGTGCCTGAGCCGCCGAGGGGGTGACCGAGGGCGATGGCGCCGCCATTCACGTTGACCTTGGACATGTCCGGGTTGTGCTCCTTCTCCCAGGCGAGCACGACCGAGGCGAAGGCCTCGTTGACCTCGAACAGGTCGATGTCGTTGATCGAGAGCCCCGACTTCTCGAGCGCCTTCGCCGTCGAAGGAATCGGACCGGTGAGCATCGTGACGGGGTCGACGCCGGCGAGGGCGAACGTGTGGAACCGCGCGCGTGGCGTGAGGCCGAGCGCCTTCGCCTTCTCCTCGCTCATGATCAGCACGGCGGACGCGCCATCGGTAATCTGGCTCGAGTTGCCGGCCGTGACCTTGCCGTCCGGCTTGAACGCCGGCTTCAGCTTGGCGAGGGTCTCGGTGGTCGAGTCCGGGCGGATGCCCTCGTCCTGATCGAAGACCTCGTCTGTGAGGTTGCCGTTGGCGTCCTTCACCTTGACCGGGATGATCTCGTTCGAGAATCGGCCTTCCTCGCGGGCACGGGCGGCGCGCTGGTGGGACTGCGCGGCGAACGCGTCGAGGTCTTCGCGGCTGATGCCCCACTTGTCGGCGATGAGCTCGGCCGAGATGCCTTGCGGGACGAGCCCGCCGACGCCGGCGTAGCGCTTGCCGACCTCGGGACCGAACGGCATGCCGAAGCCGCCGGCCATCGACGCCCCCATCGGCACGCGGCTCATGACCTCGACGCCGGCGGCGATGACGATGTCATAGGCGCCGGCGATGACGCCCTGCGCCGCGAAGTGGGCGGATTGCTGCGACGAGCCGCACTGGCGGTCGACGGTGGTGGCCGGGACCGTCTCGGGGAAGCCGGCGGCGAGGACGGCGTTGCGTCCCACGTTCACACCCTGCTCGCCGACCTGCATGACGCAGCCCATGACGACGTCGTCGACGAGCGCCGGGTCGAGGTTGTTGCGTTCGACGAGGGCCTTGAGCACCTCGGCGGCGAGATCCACGGGGTGCCAGTTGCTGAGCTTCCCGCTGTCCTTCTTCCCACGGCCGCCCCCGGTACGGACGGCATCCACGATCACGGCGTTGGTCATGGGTGCGAACCCTAATCACGCGCTCGTCGGGACGCCCATCGGCGTGCGACCATGAGCGGTCATGCCGATCGGCCAGCGGGGGAAGACCGCCGAGGAGCGCCTCGAGCGACTCCTCGAGCTGCAGACGCTGCTGGCGCGCGTCGCCCGTGACATCGGCCCGGCCCTCGAGCTCCAGGGCGTGCTCACGACCGTCCTCGAGGCCATGCGATCGCTGGTCGACTTCCGCGGCGGAACGGTCCAGCTCATCGACGACTCCGGGGTCTACGTGGCCGCTTCGGACCCGCCGGTGAGCGACGAGGTCCGCGAGTCCCGCGTCCCCATCGGCACCGGCATCAGCGGACGGGTCATCTCGACGGCGACGTCGGTCTACTCGCCCGACCTCCAGACCGACCCGAGGGTGGATCCCGCGCAGGCCCGGAAGGGCTCGAACGCGCCGAGCCGCAGCTACCTCGCCGTGCCTCTCGTCGTCCTCGGCTCCGCCATCGGCGTCCTCCAGATCGACTCCAACGAGGTCGACGCCTTCGACGCCGACGACGCCGCCGTCCTCGAAGGACTCGCCGTGCAGGTCGCGGGTTCGATCGAGAGCGCCCGCCGCCGCGAGGACCTCATCGAGCTCGAGCGCATGAAGGCCGACTTCATCGCCCGCATCAGCCACGAGCTGCGGACTCCGCTCACGGTCATGGGCGGGTTCACCGACACGCTGCTCCTCCACGGCGACCGCATCGCCCCCGAGCAGCAGCACGAGGTGCTCACTCGCATCAAGACGTCCGTCACCCGACTTTCGTCGCTGATCGAGGAGATCCTGACGGTCTCGAGCCTCGACGCCGGCATGTCACAGGTGAAGCCCGAGGACGTCGATGTCTGCGCACTGCTGCTCGATGTCGCCCACCTCTCGGCCGACGAGTCCCGCGTCGTCGTCGAGTGCCCGGAGGGAAAGCGCATGGTCACGGACCCGGTGATCCTTCGCCACCTCGTCAACCAGCTCGTCGACAACGCGCTGAAGTACGGCGGCGATGCGGTGATCAGCTGGTCGCGCGAGGACCGCGCGGCGAGCATCGTCGTGCGCGACCACGGGCCGGGCATCGCCGAGTCAGAACGAGGGCGGGTGTTCGAGCGCTTCTACCGCGGCAACCACACTGGTGCGGGCATGGGCCTCGGCCTCCCGGTCGTGCGCCAGCTGGCGGCGTCGCTCGACGCCACCGTCATCCTGGACGACGCCCCCGACGGTGGGGCCCGATTCACCCTGAGGTTCGCATCGTGACCCCTCTGCGAGACACAGATGAGTAAAAACATGGACCGCTGGCTCGGCGACGGCGGCATGCCGATCATCGAGGCGATCGGTGGCGCCTTCGACGGCTACGACGGCGACGCTGGTTGGGCGACGTGCACGTGGACCCCGACGCCCCTGGCGTGCAACCCCCACGGTTACGTGCAGGCGGGCGTCCACGACATCGTCCTCGACGCGGCGATGAACTTCGCCATCAACGCGTCGCTTTCGGGCCGCGATCGAACCCGCTCGACGATCGACATGCAGAGCAGCTACCTCCGGGCGGCCAACCTCGGCAACGTGTTCGTCGTGCGGGGCGAGGTGACGCGACTCACCAAGCAGGTCGCTTTCGCCGAGGCACGGTGCCAGGACTCCGACGGGAACCTGGTGAGCCGGGCGACGGGCACGTTCCTCCTGCACCGGGAGGAAGCGGCGCCCGCTGGGTAAGTGGGGAGGATGTCGCTGTTCCGCAAGCTCCTCCCCTTCAGCCGCATCACGATCGTCCTTTGGGCGTGGCGCAACCGGGCGTCGGTCGCCGAGTGGTTCGCCTTCGCACTGCGGGCGTTCTCGTCCGCCTCGTCGGGCAACGGCCTCGACGACGCCAAGGCCGAGTTCCGGCTGCGGGCCAACCTCGCCCGCGACGGGCGCACCCGAGGCGCGCTGGTGGACGTCGCCGTGGAGGACGGGGTCGCCCACCTCCACGGTCGCCTCGCGCCCGAGGTGCATGCCGTCGTGCAGGACATCGCCGTCGGAACCCGCGGCGTGTCCCGCATCGACGACCGCATCACCCACACCCTCGCCCGCGGCGGCCTGCTACGCCGCAAAGCTGGGTAGTCGGCCTCGAAAGACGCTGCTACTTGTTGGGCTGGGGCGTGACCCGGAGGTAGGGCTTCTTGGCCTCGAAGCCCTTCGGGAACTGCGCCTTCGCATCATCGTCGGACACCGCGGGGACGATGATCACGTCCTCGCCGTCCTTCCAGTCGGCAGGGGTGGCCACCTTGTAGTCGGCGGTCAGCTGCAGCGAGTCGATGACCCGCAGGATCTCCTGGAAGTTGCGGCCCGTCGACGCCGGATAGGTGATCGTGAGCTTCACCTTCTTGTCCGGCCCGACCACGAAGACCGAGCGCACCGTGAGCGTGTCGTTGGCGTTGGGGTGGATCATTCCGTAGAGGTCGGCGACCTTGCGGTCCTGGTCGCCGATGATCGGGAAGTTCAGCTCGTTGCCGGTCACGTCCTTGATGTCGCCGGCCCACCGACCGTGGGAGTCGACGTCGTCGACGGACACGGCGATGACCTTGGTGTTGCGCTTCTCGAACTCGGGCTTGAGCTTCGCGACCGCACCGAGCTCGGTCGTGCAGACCGGGGTGAAGTCCTTGGGGTGGGAGAAGAGCACACCCCATCCGTCGCCGAGGTACTCGTGGAAGTCGATCGTCCCCTCGGTGGTCTCTGCAGTGAAGTTGGGGGCTTCGTCGCCCAGGCGGATCGTCATGCCACGACAATACCCGACTCAGAAGGTCAACTTTCGCTGCGAATAGCGTCGGCCCATGCATGTGACCGAACACCGCCCCGCGGAGATCGAGGCCTTCGATCGGCGCTAGCCAGGAGACGACGGGGACCCTCTTGGCGGCGGGCGGGGCGTTCTCCTACGGAGTGACGATCATCTGCAACCGGCGCCTGGCGTTGCTCGGGTTCGGGCCCCAGGCCACGCTGTCGATCCGCTTCGGCGTGTCCGCGCTCGTGCTGTTCGGTCTGTTGGCCGTGCTGCGCCGGGGGATGGTGCCCGCCCGCAGGGAGCGCCTGCGCCTGCTCCTGCTGGGCGCCGTGGGGTACGCGGTCGAGTCGGCGCTGTTCTATTCGGCGCTTCAGCGGGGAACGGCCGCGGCCGTGGCCCTGCTGTTCTACGTCTACCCCGCGATCGTGACGGTGATCGAGTTGGCGGCAGGTCGGACGGTCTTCAGCAAGCAGCTGCTCGGCGCGCTGGCGCTGTCGATCACCGGAACGGCCCTGGTCGTCGCGAGCGGCGGGGACGTGTCGATCTCGCGGACCGGCGTCCTGTTCGCGCTCGGCTCGGCCGTGACCTTCGCCATCTACCTCCTCGCCAGCGGACGGGCGGTGACCCGATCCGATCCGATCGTCAACGGCGCATGGGTGGCGGCCGGCGCCTCTCTCTCGTTGACCGTTCAGGGCCTGGCGACCGGTGGACTCCGGAACCCCGGTGCCGACGCCTGGTTGATGGTGGCCAACGGCGTGGCGACGGCATCGGCGTTCTCGCTGCTGTTCGCGGCGCTCGGTCGGCTCGGTGCCAGCCGAACGGCCGTGGTGATGACCCTCGAGGCCGCCAGTGCGGTCGTCCTCGCGGCGGTGCTCCTGGGCGAGTCGATCTCGGTCGTGCAGCTCGTCGGTGGCGCCGCCATCCTGGCGGCCACCGTTCTCATCTCGACGTCGAAGATCCTGAGCCCGATCGAGGTCGACGAGGCCCCCTAGAGCCGACCGCGTGAACCGAAAGCGACCGAACCGTCTAGACGGCGACGCGGCGTTCGGCCCGGACCCGGGCCCGCCACTGACGGCGCAGCACGCGGCGCTCGTCCTCCGAGGTCCCGCCCCACACGCCGAACTCCTGGTTCGAGGTGATGGCGAACTCGAGGCACGCTGCCTGCACCGGACACATCGCGCAGATCGACTTCGCGGCGGCGATCTGATCCACGGCGGGACCGGTCACGCCGACCGGGAAGAAGAGGTTCGGGTCGAGATCCCGGCACTCGGCTTCGGAGCGCCAGGTGAGATGCGCCTCCCAGGGCTTGGGAGCTTCCATTGCGATGGCCATGTCGTTCCTCCGGACGTGAAAGCTGCTCACACCGGCGGCTGGCCTGCTCGAGCATCGGTACTGCGTGCCCGAACCACCCCCAAGGTTCGCTGCCGCTACTGCAACGTTCTCCACGCTACCGCGTGTGTCCTGCAAGGAAACGGCAGATGTTGTGAATCTTTTCTCACGACCCGGAGGACACGGCGGGACTTTCCGGATGTTGTTCGCGGTCGATTGCCGCGAACTGCGCTTTCAGGGCGTCGATCGTCGAGTCGTCACCCGGATAGGTGACGAACGTGGACACCAACGGCCCATCGCCCACCGCCACCCCACGACCGCGAACGAACTCCCCGATGCGCTCGCCCAGTCGGCTGGAGAAGACCCGAGCGCCCTCCTCCCCGGTCTCGGGGCAGATGACGGCGAAGCGGTGGACGCTGCCGTCCTTGGCGTACGCGGGGCGGTCGACCGTCCGCACGGCGTCCTTCATCTGGTACCCGAGGTCCTTGAGGAGGCTGGCTCGGGACCGACGACCCATGGCCTCGAGGGGACCCGAAGGGACCTCCACCATGCAGACGGAGAAGAACGTCTTGTAACGGCTGGCCCGCGCCTTCTCGAGATCGATGTCCTGGACGAGGAACCGGGCGTTGAAGAGCCCCGTGTCGTCGTCGACTTGGTCGTAGACGTCGAGCTTCTGCAGGCTTCGCTCGAGCTGCTGGCTCGCCCACCCGCCGAGCAGCCCGAAGGCGAGGTAGCCGAGGCCGCGGCCCGCAAGGATGCCGGCATAGCGCCCCCCGCCGACGGCGTCGACGGCCGGCGCCCGCAGCGCTGCATACGCCGCCGAGGCGGCCAACGTCGAGGCCAACCCTCCGATCACGTGCCAGAACGTGAACGCAAGAAAGATCGGGATGAAGAGAAGCACGGCCACCACTTCGACCGTGTCCACCCGGCGCAGGTACATCACTGCAGCGATGAGGAGCAGGACGCCGAGCCCGGCCGCGAGGACCAGCCGCCGGGTGGTCGCGTAGGACATGTCCGTGATGGTAGGCACCGCGCGGCCTCTCCGACTGCGACACTGGTGGTGATGCCCCCCGCTCTCCGGTCGCGGATCGCTCTCCTCGTGTTGCTCGGCGCCTTCCTGATCCCCATCGGGACGTCTTCGTTGCGGGGGCTGACGCACGTACTCACCTGTCGCGGCAAGACCGAGATCCCCTTCACGTTGGTCGTTCCGAAGTCGGGTCCACCGGTGATCATCTCCTCACGCTCCATCGTGCGGGGCGCAGCCGAGGGGGTCTGTGGCGGCCTCGTGCTCGACATGGGCGTCGGGCCGGGCACCAAGCCGGGGCGGGTGCAGCTGCAGCTGCCCATCACCAACCACACGAAGTTCGACTGGCAGGGATCGGTGTCGTTGAAGATCGGGTCCACGTTCGTTCCCGTGGACATCGGCGAGATCAAGTCCGGCCAGACCGCGCAGGACTCGATCGGGTTGAACGTCGACCCCGGCCAGGTCCAGGTGAACGGGTCGCTGCTCATCGGTCCCTGATCGTGCGGGTCGGCTGCTATCCCGGCTCGTTCAACCCGCCCACGTCGGCCCACCTCGCCGTCGCCTCGGCGGCGCTGGCGGCATGCGGGCTCGACCGGGTCGACCTGGTCGTGAGCCGGGTCGCGCTGGCCAAGGAGACCGTCAGCCGGCCGTTGCTCGAGGACCGGCTGTCGGTGTTGCAGTCGGTCGTCGCTTCACGGCCCTGGCTGGGCCTGGTGGTCACGGACCTGCAGCTGCTGGTGGACGTCTCCGGTGGTTACGACGTGTTGGTGCTGGGTGCCGACAAGTGGGAGCACGTGCTCGACCTGCGGTTCTACGCAGGATCTTCCTCACGACGCGACGCCGCGGTCGCGGCGTTGCCGCCGCTGGCGATCGCGCCCCGCTCGGGGCTCGAGCCGGCGGCCTCGTGGCCCGCCGGCGCGACCGTTCTGCCCTTGGGCGAGGACCACGCGGACGTCTCGTCGTCGGCCGTGCGCGCCGGCCGCCGCCCCGACTGGATGCTCGAGGAGGCGGCGGCGTTCGACCGCTCCACGGGGGCCTGGACCGACCCGGTCCGCTACGACGCATGGGTGGCCGACGGGCGACCGGGCTGACACGCGACGAGCGGGCCGCCTCAGGCGGCCCGCTCGTCGGACATCGGGACTTTCGTGCTGCGTGACGCTCAGGCGGCCGTTTCGGGGCGCCGGCCGCCGAATCGCACCAGGGCAGCGCCCAGGGCGAGAAGGAGGACGCCCAGCATCGACAGCAAGCCCGTCGATGCTCCCGTGCGGGCCAGCGGGGCAGCCGCAACCGCGGCACGCTCGACCTGGACGCCCCGGACGGCGGTGGACCGGTCCTCGGTCACCGGGATCGACGGCGTGGCCTCGAGTTGGGCGCCCCCGACCTGCGCCTCCTCGACCGACGAGGGCGTGGTCGGGCCGACGATCGTGACGCTCTGCACGTTGACGATGCAGTCATCGTCGTCGATGGTCCCGTCACGGTTGACGTCGTCGGTCATCGGGCTCGTCCCGCCGGAGCAGGTGAACTCGTGGCACTCGTCCACCGGCGTCGTGGAGTTGTCGGTGCAGGGCGTCTCGTGCGGCGGGTTGCAGTCGTCGCCCGGCATCGTGGCGTCATCCACACACGAATGGCACTCATCGCCCGGGGTGGACAGGTCATCGCTGCAGGGGTTGCAGTCGTCGCCCGGCATCGTGGCGTCATCCACACACGGATGGCAGTCGTCGCCCGGCATCGCGGCGTCATCCACACACGGATGGCACTCATCGCCCGGGGTGGACAGGTCATCGCTGCACGGATGGCAGTCGTCGCCCGGCATCGCGGCGTCATCCACACACGGATGGCAGTCGTCGCCCGGCATCGCGGCGTCATCCACACACGGATGGC
>DATLED010000054.1:0-17354 GCA_035525495.1 Acidimicrobiales bacterium
GATCAAGCGCAAGACGGAGACCGGCGCTTAACGCAACCGCGCACCACCTGTACGACAGAGCAGCCGCCAGCTAAAGGATCAGAATGTCGACGACCACTCCCGAGAACAAGCCCAAGCCGAAGGCCAAGAAGGTCCGCAAGAACATCCAGAGCGGCATCGCGCACATCACGGCGTCGTTCAACAACACGATCGTGACCATCACCGATGTCTCTGGAAACGTCGTCGCCTGGTCGTCGTCGGGCGTGAAGGGCTTCAAGGGCTCACGCAAGTCGACGCCCTTCGCGGCGCAGCTGGCCGCCGAGAAGGCCGCCCGCGCGGCCATGGAGCAGGGCGTCCGCAAGGTCGACGTGCTCGTCAAGGGACCGGGCTCCGGTCGCGAGACGGCCATCCGCTCGCTCACCCAGGCCGGCATCGAAGTGGCCGGCATCAAGGACGTCACCCCCATCCCCCACAACGGCTGTCGCCCCAAGAAGAGAAGGCGCGTGTAATGGCCCGCTACACCGGTCCCGTCTGCCGCCTCTGCCGGCGCGAGAAGATGAAGTTGTTCCTGAAGGGTCCGAAGTGCGACTCGATGAAGTGCCCGATCGAGCGCCGCCCCTATCCCCCCGGAGAGCACGGTCGCGACCGTCCCCGTGAGTCCGAGTACCAGATCCAGCTGCGGGAGAAGCAGAAGGCGCGCCGCATCTACGGGCTCCTCGAGAAGCAGTTCCGCAACCTCTACGAGGAAGCCAACCGGAACCAGGGCATCACCGGCGAGAACCTGCTGCGCATGCTCGAGCAGCGCCTCGACAACGTCGCGTACCGCGCCGGGTGGGGCACGAGCCGCAGCCAAGCCCGCCAGCTGGTGCGCCACGGCCACGTCACCGTGAACGGGAAGCGGGTCACGTACCCGAGCTACCGCCTGCGCAAGGGCGACGTCGTCGCCCTCAAGGAGAAGTCGCGCAACCTCATCGTCGTCCGCCACAACCTCGACACGATCGACCGGCTCGTGCCGCCGTGGCTCGAGAGCGGCGACGAGAAGTTCTCGGTCACCGTGCGCGATCTCCCGCTGCGCGAGCACATCGACGTGCCCGTGCGCGAGCAGCTCATCGTCGAGCTCTACAGCAAGTAACCGTCCACACCACAACCCCGCTGTTTCGGTCGGCGCAGCCGGCCGTTGAGATCGACTCCAAGCAGCTTCACCGGTTCGGAGTCGAAGAAAGAGCTGATTCCCTTGCTGATCATCCAGCGCCCCACCGTCGAGCCTGTCGGCGAAGAGGAGGCCAACCGGCAGCGCTTCGCCGTCGGTCCCCTCGAGCCGGGCTTCGGCCACACGCTGGGCAATTCGCTGCGCCGGACGCTGCTGTCGTCCATCCCGGGCGCGGCCGTGACCCAGGTGCGCTTCGACGATGCCCTCCACGAGTTCTCCACCCTTCCGGGGGTCAAGGAGGACGTGACCGACATCATCCTCAACCTCAAGGATCTCGTCCTGCGCTATGAGTCGGACGAGCCCGTCGTGCTGCGCCTCGACGCCCGTGGCCCGGCCGACGTGACCGCCGGCGACATCCAAGTGACGGCCGACGTCGAGATCCTCAACCCCACCCTGACGGTGGCGACGCTGAACGCCAAGGCCCGGCTGGCCGTGGACATCACCGTCGAGCGCGGCCGCGGGTACGTGTCCGCCGACCGCAACAAGAAGTCTTCGACGATCGGCGTCGTGCCGGTCGACTCGATCTTCTCGCCGGTTCGTCGAGTCGCCTTCACGGTCGAGCCGACGCGCGTCGAGCAGTCGACGAACTTCGACCGGTTGGTGCTCGACATCGAGACCGATGGTTCGATCTCGCCGCGAGAGGCGCTCGCCTCCGCCGGCGACACCCTCCGCTCGTTGGTGGGTCTCGTCGCCGACATGTCGGATGCGCCCCAGGGCCTCGAGCTCGGCGAGGTGTCGGGCGTGTCCAGTGGCTCGCCCGACCTCGATCTCCCGATCGAGGACCTCGACCTTTCCGAGCGGCCCCGCAACTGCCTCAAGCGGGCGCAGGTCAACACCGTCGGCGAGCTCTGCGAGCGCACCGAGGACGACCTGCTCGCCATCACCAACTTCGGCCAGAAGTCCTTGGACGAGGTCATCCAGAAGCTCGACGAGCGCGGCCTGTCGCTGCGCCGCAAGGGGGAGTAGCGCTTCCATGTCCGGCATCCCCGGTACCCCACGCAAGGGCAAGCGCTTCGGCGGCGACGCCGCCCATCAGAAGGCGATGTTCGGCAACCTGGTCGCGTCGCTGATCGCGGCCGAGGCATTGGTCACGACCGAAGCCAAGGCCAAGGCGCTGCGTCCTGTCGTCGAGAAGGTCATCACCAAGGCGAAGAAGGGCGGCGTCTACCGCCAGCGGGACGTCGTCGCCTTCATCCGTGACAAGGACATGGCGCACAAGCTGTTCGAGGAGATCGGCCCCCGCTACGCCAACCGCGCCGGCGGGTACACCCGGATCCTGAAGCTCGGCCCGCGCCATGGCGACAACGCGCCGATGGCCCGCATCGAGCTCCTCTAGAGCGGTCGTGCTCGAGCGTGTGGTCGGCGGCGGCCGTCCTCCGCTCCGAGGCTTCGCTTCACCTCCGCTGTGCACGGCCGCCACCGCCTTCTCCTGAGACCGAGTGACCCTCTTCGACGACGCCCCCGAACCTGGTCCCGCTCTCGAGGTCCGCTCGAGGGTGCGGATGACGGTCGCGTACGACGGGACCGGGTTCAGCGGGTTCTCGGTGCAGCCCGGGGGCGTGAAGACGGTCGGCGGCGCGCTGGCGGGTGCGATCGAGAAGGTGCTCAAGCACCCGGTGCGCTTCGTCGTCGCAGGACGCACCGATGCCGGCGTGCATGCGTGGGGCAACGTCTGCCACTTCGACTCGTCGCTACGTGCCGAAGAGCTCGAGGTGGAGCTGCCCAAGCTGCAGCGGGCGATCAACAAGATGCTGAAGGCGCGCATCGTCGTGCGGGACGTGGCCGTCGCCGCGGACGGCTTCGACGCCCGCTTCTCGGCCTCCGCGCGGCGGTACCGGTACTCGGTCCTGAACCGCGCCGTGCCCGACCCCTTCCGGGCGGCCACGTCGTGGCAGGTCGAGGAGCGGCTCGACCTCCGCTCGATGCAACTGGCGTGCGACCCTCTGCTGGGCGAGCACGACTTCTCGTCGTTCTGCCGGAAGCCACCCGATCCGTCGGGCTCCAACGTCCGCCGCGTGAAGGACGCCCGCTGGCTCGACCTTGGCGACGACGTGCTGCGCTTCGACGTCGAGGCGTCGTCGTTCTGCCAGCAGATGGTGCGATCGCTCGTCGGGACGCTCGTCGACGTCGGCCTCGGCCGAACGCGGGCGGGCGACATCTCGTGGATCTTGCGCACGAAGGACCGCTCCGCCGCGGGGCAACTCGCGCCACCCCAGGGCCTGTGCCTCTGGGAGGTCTTGTACCCGTGACGGACGAAGAACCGCCGACGCCGACGCGCCGAAAGCTGGAGCCGATCGACGCGCTGCCCCTCGTCCTCGCGGTCGTCGCCGCGGTGCTGCTCCTCGGCGGTGTCCTCTTCGCGTTCGCCAGCGCCGGCGCCAACCACGTCGACGGCAACGACCGGTTCCGGCTGCTGGGACAGGCCGCCAACCCGTTCATCTCGTTCCTCGCCCTCGCCGTCGCGACAGCCCTCGTCGAGGGCAAGCGCCGAACCGGCCGCGACACCTACACCGCCGCCGGCGTCGCCTCCGGCATCGCGACCGCGGTCAGCCTGGCGGTCCTCCTCCTGGCCATCAGCGGGATCCTCACCGACCTCACCGGGGATGCCAGCGCGCTGCTCCGCCTGAGCGCCGTCGTCAGCCGCCTCGCCACGATCGCCTTGAGCGGAATGGCGCTGTGGCTGGCCGCCGCTACCGGACCAGCTCGACCCTGAACCCCGCTGCCTGCAGGTCGCTCACCACCAGGTGTCGGTGCTCAGGGTCGCGGGTCTCCAGCGTCACCAGCACCTCGACCTCGTCGACGCCCAGCGTCAGCCCGGACCGGTGGTGCTCGACCTCGAGCACGTTGAGTCCCATCGTGGCGATCGCTCCCGTCAACGACGCCAGCGCACCGGGCTGGTCACCGAGCACGATTCGCAACAGCAGGTACCGGCCTGCCGCCGACAGCCCGTAGTCGATGAGCTTCATCAGGAGCAGGGGGTCGACGTTCCCACCGCTGAGGACAGCCACCGCCGCACCTTGTCCGGGCACCTTGCCCGCGAGGATCGCCGCCAGCCCGACGGCACCCGCCGGTTCCACCACCGCCTTCGTCCGCTCGATGAGCAGGAGCAGCGCCCGGCTGATCTCCTCCTCCGTCACGGTCACGACCTCGTCGACGTACGCCTGCACATGGGCGAGCGTGAGGTCGCAGACGGACCGAACCGCGATCCCATCCGCCATCGTCGAGAGGCGCTCCAACGCGATCGGATGTCCGGCGCCCAGCGCCTGCTGCATGGCCGCCGCGCCCGCCGCCTCGACACCGATGACCTTGACGTTGCGCCGCGTGTGGGCGAGCGCGGTGGCCACGCCCGAGATCAGCCCTCCACCACCGACGGGCACGACGACGACCTCCAAGGTGTCGTCCGCCTCCTCGGACACCTCGAGCCCGACCGTGCCCTGGCCGGCGACGATCAAGGCGTCGTCGAAGGGCGGCACGAACACCGCGCCCGTCTCCGCCGCGTGCGCGCGGGCCGCGGCGATGCAGTCGTCCACGAAGTCGCCGAACAGCACCACGTTCGCGCCGTAGGAGCGGGTCGCCTCCGTCTTCGGGAGCGGCGCGTTCACCGGCATGAAGATCGTGGAGTCGTGTCCCGTCAGGGTCGCGGCCAGCGCTACGCCCTGGGCGTGGTTCCCGGCCGACGCCGCGACGACCGCGCACCCCGCCGGCAGCTGCGAGATGAGGTTGTAGGCACCACGGATCTTGTAACTGCCCGTTCGCTGGAGGTGCTCCGGCTTCAGGAGGACAGAGCGCCCCGCCAGCCGTGACAGGGTGGTCGATGCGTCCACGGGTGTCCGACGGACGACGGGCGCAACCCGCTCCCGGGCGGCCCGGATGTCCGCCAGCGTGATCACGGCTTGCAGGCTAGGGGAGGGGACCCCCTACACTGGTCCGGTTCCAGCCGCGGCTGCGTGCCGCAACCGAAAGAGTCTTCGCGTGCCCACCTTCTCCCCAAAACCTGCTGACATCCAGCGCGCCTGGCATGTCGTGGACGCCGAGGGCCTCGTCCTCGGACGGCTGGCCACCGAGGTCGCCAACGTCCTGCGCGGGAAGCACAAGCCGATCTACGCCCCCCACATGGACACGGGCGACTTCGTGATCGTCGTGAACGCCGAGAAGGTCGTGCTCACCTCCGACAAGGCCGACAAGAAGCTCGTCTACACCCACTCCGGTTACCCGGGCGGGCTCAGGACGCAGCGCTACTCGGACTATGCAGCGAAGAGGCCTGAAGAAGCGATTCGCAAGGCCGTCCGCGGGATGATCCCGAAGACGACTCTTGGGCGCAACATGCTCAAGAAGTTGAAGGTGTACTCGGGGCCCACACATCCCCATCAAGCCCAGGGTCCCCAGCCGCTCGACTTGGCGCCGATCGCCAAGCGCACGGCGTCTTAGAGGAGTTCGCGTTGCCCAAGCCGCTCATCCAGTCCACCGGTCGCCGCAAGCAGGCGGTGGCTCGCGTCCGGGTCCGAAACGGTGCCGGCGTGCTCACGATCAACAAGCGCCCGTTCGAGGAGTACTTCCCCTCGGCCAGCCACCGCATGATCGTCACCGAGCCGCTGCGCTTGACGACCACGGAAGAGCAGTACGACGTCGACGCAACCATCGACGGCGGTGGCATCGCCGGCCAAGCCGGTGCGCTCCGTCTCGGTATCGCTCGGGCCCTGGTGGAGCTCGACCCCGAGCTCCGCGACAGCCTCAAGAAGGCCGGATTCCTCACGCGTGACGCACGCGAGAAGGAGTCGAAGAAGTACGGCCTGAAGAAGGCTCGCAAGGCGCCGCAGTACTCCAAGCGCTAGTCCCGGCGCCTGAGCCACCGCCCGCCGGCGAAGAGGCAGTCGTGGCCCCGCTGACGTTCGGCACCGACGGTGTCCGCGGCGTCGCCAACACCGAGCTGACCCCCGAGCTCGTCCTCTCGCTGGGCCGCGCCGCGGCGCGGGTGCTGGGCCCCGGGCCGTGGCTCGTCGGGCGGGACACGCGGATCTCCGGACCATTCCTCGGCGCGGCACTGGCCGCGGGCTTGGCGGCCGAGGGCGCGTCGGTGGTCGACGTCGGCGTCCTGCCGACGCCGGCGGTCGCCGCCGCCTGCGTTGACCGCGACCTGCCGGGAGCCATGATCTCGGCGTCGCACAACCCCTTCCCCGACAACGGCGTCAAGCTGTTCGCTCCCGGCGGGCGCAAGCTCAGCGACACCGTCGAGGCCGAGATCGAGGTGGCGCTCCACGCGCTCGACGCCCCGGCCCGATCGGGCGCCGCCGTCGGCGTGCTGTCCTCCGACGTCGACGGAGCGCTGGTGGCCTACGAGGCGCGGCTCCTCGCGGCGCTCGACGGGCGAACGCTCGACGGCATGCGGATCGTCCTCGACTGCGCCAACGGCTCGGCGTCGACGGTCGCAGGCGACGTGTTTCGTCGCGCCGGTGCTGGGGTGACCGTCCTCCACGCAGCGCCCGACGGGATCAACATCAACGACGGCTGCGGTTCGACGCATCCCGAGTCGTTGCAGGCGGCCGTTCGGGCCGCAGGTGGCCACGCCATCGGGCTCGCCTTCGATGGCGATGCCGATCGCGTGTTGGCCGTCGCCGAGGACGGGTCCCTGGTCGACGGCGACGAGATGCTCGCCCTCACCGCCATCGACCTTCGCGATCGCGAGAGGCTCGCGGGCAACGCAGTGGTCGTGACGGTCATGTCGAACCTCGGCTTCAAGCAGGCGATGCGGGCTGCGGGCATCGACGTCGTCGAGACCAAGGTCGGCGACCGCTACGTCCTCGAAGCGCTGGCCGAAGGCGGCTACGCACTCGGCGGCGAGCAGTCCGGCCACATCATCCACACCACGCTGTCGTCGACGGGGGACGGCGTCCTGACGGGCCTGCTGCTCGCCGACCTCGTCCGTCGATCGGGTCGGACGCTGCGCGCCTTGGCGACGACGACCATGCGGAAGCTTCCCCAGGTCCTGGTCAACGTGCGGGTGGCGTCGCCCAATCGCGTCACGGACCATGCGGACGTCGTCAGCGCTGTGCGTGCCGTCGAGGCGCGGCTGGGAAGTGAAGGTCGCGTGCTGCTCCGGCCCAGCGGGACCGAGCCGTTGGTCCGGGTGATGATCGAGGCGCCGACGGCGGAGGAGGCGAGAGAGGTTGCCGACGAGCTTGCCGGCGTCGTCACGCGCGCGCTGGGCTGAGCGCCACCGACCCGGCCGTAGACTTGACGGATGTGCGGAATCATCGCCGTCCTGCGCTCGCCGAGCACCCGCGCCGTCCCTGACGGCAAGGCGCTGACGGCGCAGCTCGAATCCGCCGTCGCCTCACTCGATCAGGCGACTGATGCCGCAGCGCTCGCCGAGCTGGTGTGGGCAGCCGCGGCCGAGGTGGCGTCGGTGGACGTCGCGCTCCACGGCGTCCCCGGAGTCCAGGCGCTGCTGCGGCAGTCGTGGTTGGCCGGTCACCTCGAGTCCCGGCTCGAGGCGATCGGCACCCGCAGCGCAGCCATCGAGTCCGCCTTGGACACCGGGGATCTCGAGGTCGACGGCGAGACCCTCGAGCGGGTCAACGCCGCTCTCCTCGCACTCAAGGACGCCGTCTGGGCGGTCGGGCGCGACCGGCTCCGAACGGCCGTCGCCGTCGGTGACCTCGCCGCGGAGGATCACGGTGAGGCCGCTGTCGGTGGGTTCCTGTCGATCCAGCTGGCCCTCTCCGCCATCGATCGTCTCGAGGTGCGCGGCCGAGACTCCGCCGGTCTCCACGTGCTCGTCGACGGGCACTGCCTCGATCTCGCCTCCGCCGACATCCGTGACGAGCTCGACCGCCGCGGCGGCCGGCTGTTCACCGACGGCAGCGTCCGTGCCGCGGACGGTCGGCTCGGCTTCGTCTACAAGGCGGCGGCCGAGATCGGCGAGCTGGGCGACAACACCGCGGCGTTGCGGGCGGCCATCGTCGCCGACGATCTCCTCCGTCGAGCGCTCGCGTCCGACACCGCACAGGTCGCCGTCCTCGGCCATACGAGATGGGCGAGCGTGGGCATCATCTCCGAACCGAACGCCCACCCGATCAACTCCGACGAGGACGGCCGGGAGAGCGCCGGCCCCTACGTCGTCGGTGCCCTCAATGGCGATGTCGACAACTACGTCGAGCTGAAGACCCGCGGCGAGCTGCGGATCCCCGCGGAGATCACGACCGACGCCAAGGTCATCCCGGCGCTCGTCAGCCGCGCCGTGGCCGGCGGAGAAGACCTCGCAGGCGCGTTCCGCTCGACCGTCGCGCAGTTCGACGGATCGGTCGCCATCGGCGCGTCGTCGGCGTCGGAGCCAGGGCAGCTGCTGTTCGCGCTTCGCGGGTCGGGCCAAGGTCTCTACGTCGGCTTCGCGGAGGACAGCTACATCGTGGCCAGCGAGCCATACGGCGTCGTCGAGGAGACGCGCAGATACCTCCGCATGGAGGGCGAGGCCGCGAGCGGAGAGGACGGGGCGCCCGGGCAGGTCGTCGTCCTCGATCGCCGGTTCGCCGGCACGGTCGAGGGCGTGCGTCGAGTTGCCTACGACGGGACGGCGTTGCCGGTCGGCGAGGGCGAGCTGACGACCGCCGAGATCACGACGCGCGACATCGACCGCGCCGGCGCGCCCCACTTCCTCCTGAAGGAGATCGGGGAGGCGCCGACGTCGATCCGCAAGACGCTACGGGGGAAGCTGGAGGAGCAGAAGGGTCTCCTGGCCGTCCGACTTCCGGAGGGCACGCTGCCGCCCTTGCTGGTGGAGCGACTCGCGGCCGGACGCGTCCGCAGGATCATCGCCACCGGACAGGGGACGGCGGCCATCGCCGGTCAAGCCGCAGCGACGGCGATCGCCGATGCCTTCCAGAGCGCGGACGTCACGGTCCAGGCCCTCAACGCCGCGGAGTTGTCGGGCTTCTCACTGACCGACGACATGAGCGACACGCTCGTCGTCGCCATCAGCCAGTCCGGCACGTCGACGGACACGAACCGCACGGTCGACCTGTGCCGCAGCCGTGGCGCCGTCGTGGTCGCCATCGTCAACCGGCGCAACAGCGACCTCACCGACAAGGCCGACGGCGTGCTCTACACCTCCGACGGTCGCGACGTGGAGATGGCGGTGCCCTCGACGAAGGCGTTCTACGCGCAGGTCGCCGCCGGCGTGCTGCTGGCGTGGGGCCTCGCCGCCGTCGCCGGCGTCGGTGATCGCCATCGCTCGGCCGAGCTCCTCGACGCCCTTCGCCGGTTGCCCGAAGCGATGGAGGAGGTGCTGGCGCGGCGCGACCACATCGCGGAGGTGGCCCAACGGCACGGACCGCCTCGGCGCTACTGGGCGCTCGTCGGCAACGGGCCCAACCGGGTCGCCGCTGCCGAGTTGCGGATCAAGCTGAGCGAGCTCTGCTACAAGTCGATCGCCCTCGACATCACCGAGGACAAGAAGCACGTCGACCTCTCGTCCGAGCCGCTGATCCTCGTGTGCGCCGCCGGCCTCACGGGCCCGAACGCCGACGACGTCTCCAAGGAAGTCGCCATCTTCCGGGCCCACAAGGCGGCGCCCGTGGTCATCGCCAGCGATGGTGAGAACAGGTTCACGGCCGCGCTCGACGTGTTGTCCGTGCCGTCTGTCCATCCCGATCTGGACTTCGTCCTGTCGGCGATGGCGGGACATCTCTTCGGGTACGAGGCCGCCGTCGCCATCGACAACCAAGCGCGCCACCTCCGCGAGCTGCGCGGCGCGGTCGAGTCGTTGCTTGCGAGTCAGACGGCGCCCCACGAGCTCCTCGATCGACTTGCACCGGCGGTGAGCGCAGCGGCCTCGCGGTTCTTCGCCGAGCTGCGGGACGGCCAACTCAACGGGCACCTCGAAGCGGCGACGGCGGTGCGGCTCGCCTCGCTGCTGCGCTATGCCAGCGGCGTCGTGCCGCTGGAGTCGTACGAGCTCGAGCACGGCAAGGTCGGTTCGCCGTCGGTGCTCGTCGACGATGTCCTCGACGCGCTCTCGGACGCCATCGACGAGCTGACCCGTCCGATCGACGCCATCAAGCACCAGGCCAAGACCGTGACCGTCGGCATCTCCCGGGCCGAGGACAGCTACGCCGACGTCCCCCTCGTCCAGCAGGTGCTCGGAGCGGGGGTCGGGCGCGATCGCATCGGGTACAAGTCGCTGCGGACGCTCGCCGAGCTCTCGCCGGCCATCGCATCCGTCCTCGGATACTCGCGCTACGAGGTGCAAGGCGATGTCGCTGCGGGGTCGGCGACGATCCATCGCGTCGACAGCGGCGGCATCGCCCGCGACCTGCCCTCGCGCACCGACACCGACCCCACGCTGAAGGGAACGAAACGGCGCGCCGCCTTCGAGCGCGAGGTGACCGTGAGCCGTTCGAGCCACGACGGCCGCACGACCGTGATTGTTCCGGAGACCAAGGACAACCAGGTGACGGGCATCACCCTGCTGCAGGTCGACCTGGTCGATCGATTGTCCCCCGACGCCGCCCGTCAGGTGCTCACGGGGTACCGCAACCGCTACAACGCCCTCGTCGACGCCGTCACGGAGACCGAGCCCTCGTTCCGAGACGAGGTGCTCGGCGACGTGCCGCTCGTGGACCTTCTCGTCGAGCCGGTGCACGTCCTCGGCTCCCACTGGCGCAGCTGAGCGCCGGGGTCGAGTCGTGGGCGTCCTCTGGATCGGAACCGACGTCGTCGATCTCGAGCGGTTCCGGCTCGCGCTGCGACGAACGCCGGGCATGGTGGAGCGGGTGTTCACCGAAGGCGAGCGGGCGTACTCGTTGCGGAAGAACGATCCGACGGAGCGGTTGGCGGCGCGCTTCGCCGTCAAGGAGGCGACGATGAAGGCGCTCGGCGTCGGCCTCGGTGCCTTCAAGTTCTACGACGTGGAGGTGACGAAGGCCCGATCCGGTGAGCCGTCGTTGAAGCTCTCGGGGAGGGCGGCCGAGCTGGCGACGGCGCGGGGGATCACGGAGTGGAAGGTGTCGATCACCCACTCCGGCCTCATCGCCATGGCCATCGTCATCGCGCAATGACCGGACCATGATCCCGGTCATGACACCCGACGAGATGCGGGCCGTCGACGCCGCTGCTCCCGAGGGACTCGACGTCTTGGTGGAACGCGCCGGCGCAGCCGTCGCGCGGGTTGCGCTCGAGGAGCTCGGCGGCGCCTACGGCAGGCGCGTGGTGGTGGTGTGCGGCAAGGGCAACAACGGCGCCGACGGACGAGTCGCCGCCCGACGGTTGCGGGCTCGCGGCGTGCGCGTCGTCGAGCTCGACGCGGCATCCGCGTCTGGCTCGGTGCTGCCGGCGTGCGATGTCGTGATCGACGCCGCGTACGGCACCGGCTTCCATGGCACGTACCACGCGCCTGACCCCCTCGGCGCCGTCATCGTCGCCGTCGACGTCCCTTCCGGCGACGTGCGGGCCGACGTGACCGTGACCTTCGCGGCGCTGAAGCCGGCGCTGTTGTTCTCCGACGCCGCCGGCGCCGTACTCGTCGAGGACATCGGCCTCGACGTCTCATCCGCGAGGATCCACGTGGTCGAACCCGCCGACGTGCTCGGGCGCTTGCCGCGCCGGCCGAGGAACGCCCACAAGTACGCGGTCGGCGTCGCCGTCGTCGCCGGGTCCCCGGGGATGACGGGGGCAGCATGGCTCGTGTCGCTCGCAGCCCTCCGCTGCGGATCCGGGTACTGCCGACTCGCGATCCCTGGTGCAGACGTGGCGGCGATGGTGCCGAGCGAGGCGGTGGCGGTGCCGCTGGCCGCCGAAGGGTGGTCCTCCGCCGCGCTGGCGTCGTGCGACCGGATGCGGGCGCTGGCCATCGGTCCCGGGCTCGGAAGGGCGGAGGCCACGGTCGGCGAGACGAAGCGCGTCCTGGCCGAAGCGCCGATCCCGGTGGTCGTGGACGCCGACGGGCTGTACGCCCTCGGGTCACTCGACGAGGCTGCCGAAGTGCTGCGATCCCGGGTGGCGCCGACATTGCTCACGCCGCACGACGGCGAGTTCGCCCGACTCGCCGGTGAGGCTCCGCCCACGGGTCCCGAGCGCATCGAGACCGTCCGTGAACTGGCGGCACGCCTCGGCGCAACGGTCCTCCTGAAGGGGCCGGTGACGATCGTCGCCGCGCCCGACGGAGAGGTCCTCGTCTCCCGGCACGGCCCCCCGTCGTTGGCGACCGCGGGCACCGGCGATGTCCTCACCGGCATCTGCGCGGCGTTCCTCGCCACCGGGCTGTCCCCCCTCGAGGCGGGTGGACTCGGGGCCACCGCGCACGCGACCGCCGCGCACGCGGGCCATCGCGTCGGTCTGGTGGCCGGCGACCTTCCGGAGCTGGTCGCCGCCTTCCTGAGCGGCCACGGCGGATGACGGTGGAGCGCTACCGGCCGGCGTGGGCGGAGGTCGACCTGGACGCCATCCGCCACAACGTCCGGACGCTCGTCGCCGCCGCCGACGGTGCCGAGGTGTGCGCCGTCGTGAAAGCCGACGGGTATGGCCACGGAGCTGTTCGCGTGTCGGAGGCGGCGCTCGACGCCGGCGCCGTCTCGCTGGCCGTCGCGCTCGTCGAGGAGGGGATCGTCCTGCGGGACGCCGGGATCGAGGCGCCGATCCTGTTGCTGTCCGAGCCGCCGCCCTCGGCGGCGCCCGAGGTCGTCGCGCGTCGGTTCTCGCCGACGGTGTACACCGAGCGTGCCATTGATGCCTTCGGCGCAGCCGCATCGACGGATGGGCCCGCGCTCGGCCTTCACCTCAAGATCGACACCGGCATGCACCGCGTCGGCGCGGCGCCGGACGCCGCAGTCGCATTGGCTCGGCGCATCGCCGACCACCCTTTGCTCGAGCTCGCGGCGGTGTGGACCCACTTCGCCGTCGCCGACGAGCAGTCGCGGTCCGACGTGACGGAAGCGCAACGCCATCGCTTCGACGATGCGTGCGCCGCCATCATCGGCGCCGGCATGCCCGTCCCGAAGCGCCACGCGTCGAACGCTGCGGGAACGCTCTACGTCGGTGCGAACTACGACCTCGTCCGACCCGGCATCGCCGTGTACGGCTACGCACCCGATCCCGGCCGGCCGGTCGACCTCCGACCGGTCCTCTCGCTCAAGGCCGAGGTGTCCCACGTGAAGGAGGTCGACGCGGGGGAGCGGTTGTCCTACGGCCTGCGCTACGAGCTCCTGGTGAAGTCGGTGGTCGCCACGGTGCCGCTCGGGTACGCCGACGGCGTGCCGCGCCGCCTCGGCGAGCTCGGGGCCGAGGTGCTGGTCGGTGGGCGACGATGTCCGATCGCCGGCACCGTGACGATGGACCAGATCCTCGTCGACTGCGGTCCGACCGCCGACGTCGCCCCCGGTGACGAGGTCGTGCTCCTTGGCACCCAAGGCGACGAGCGCATCACCGCCGACGACTGGGCGACCCGGCTCGGGACGATCAGCTACGAGATCCTCTGCGGCATCGGCCCCCGCGTCCCACGCGTCACCGTGTCGGCGTGAAGGCGCGCACGGTCGCCGCCGCCGTCGGCGGCATCGCCGCGGCGTACGCCGCCGAACGTGTCCTCGTCGGCCGGCCGCGTGCCCGGACGGACCTCGGGGCCGTCGCCGCTTTCGGCCCGCCGGAGGACGGCGTCCACCACGATGTCCCGCTCAGCGACGGAGGCTCCCTCCACGTGGTCGAGGTCGGAGCCGGGCGTCCGCTCGTCCTGTTGCACGGCATCACGTTGTCGAGCCTCGCCTGGCACGACCAGCTGCGCGACCTGTCCGACCGCTTCCGCGTGATCGCCGTCGACCACCGAGGTCATGGGTCGTCGAAGGCCGGCGACGGCCCGTGGGACCTCGCCCGCCTGGCCCGCGACGTACGCGAGCTGTTCGAAGGCCTCGACCTCGCCGACGCCGTCCTCGTCGGGCACTCGATGGGCGGCATGGTCGCGTTGCAGTACGCCCTCGACCACCCTGACGCCCTCCGTCGGCACGTCGCCGGGCTCGTGCTGATGTCGACGTCTTCGACGCCCGTCCATCGCCTCGCCGGATGGGAGGCACTCACGAAGGCGGTGACGCCAGCGCTCAAGCGCGGGCTCGCCCTCGGCGAGCGCGTGCCGGGTGGGCTCTTCGCCCGGAGCGACCTGTCGTACCTCGTGTTCCGGTTCGGCATGGGGAAGGGTGCGACCCCGGAGCACGTCGAGCTCAACCGGATGATGACCGCGGCGACCCCGCTGTCGGTGCTCGGTGAGCTCTTCAGCGGCGTCGCCGGTTTCGACGTGCGCGATCGCCTCCACGAGATCGACCTGCCGGCGCTCGTTCTCGTCGGAACGCGCGATCTGCTGACGCCACCGTCCGCAGCTCGGACGATGGTCGCCGGCTTGCGCCGCGCCCGGCCGCTCGTCGCCTACCCCGGCGCCGGGCACATGCTGATGCTCGAACGCCGGCACGAGGTCAACCAAGCGATCGCCGCGTTCGCCGAAGAGCTTTCGTGAACGTGGGCGTAGCCGGCGTCGCCGTCGGCCACTGGACCGACACCGCCGCCCGTACCGGCTGCACCGTCGTCCTCCTCCCCGACGGGACCACGGCGTCGGGTGAGGTGCGCGGTGGCGCGCCGGGCACGCGCGAGTTCGAGCTGCTGCGACCTGAGCGGTTGGTGGACCACGTCGACGCCGTCGTCCTCACCGGGGGCTCGGCGTTCGGCCTCGCGTCCTGCGACGGCGTCGTCCGGTGGTGTGAGGAGCAGGGGCGGGGGTTCATGACCCGGTCGGGACGGGTGCCGATCGTCATCGGCGCCGTCCTCTACGACCTCGGCGTGGGCGATCCGTCGGTGCGGCCCGGGCCGCACGAGGGATACGCGGCCTGCCTCGCCGCATCCGCCGGTGACATCCCCGCCGGCCGAGTCGGTGCAGGCACCGGGGCGACCGTCGGGAAGTGGCGTGGTCCGGATGCGACGCGCGCCGGCGGCCTCGGCGTGGCGGGGACGACCGGTGAGGGCGGCCTCGTCGTCACGGCCATCGTCGCTGTCAACGCGTTCGGCGACCTTGCGCCAGTCGCGGACGATCGTCCGCCGCTACCGCCTCCGGTTCCCTCGCCGCTGGGAGAGAACACGACGATCGGCGTCGTCGTCACCAACGCCCGGCTCGACAAGACCGGTTGCCTCCTCGTCTCCCAGGGTGGCCACGACGGGCTCGCGCGCGCGCTGGAGCCCGCGCATGCGTCGGTCGACGGCGACGCCATCGTGGCGTGCGCGACCGGCTCCGTGGAGGTCGCCGTCGACCGTGTGCGCCTCCTGGCGGCGCGTGCGGTCGAGGACGCCGTTCGCTCGGTGCTCGCTTAGAGCGCACGGTGCCAGTCCCGCCACACGGCTCGGAAGGCGGCGTCGAAGGCGTCGTAGGCCTTGCGCAACGACGTGCCGGGCCAAGCCTTGGGGAGCAGCTCCCTCGGCAGCAGCGGATCGGACTGCAGGTGGCGAAGGACGTCCGCCGACAGCACGAACGTCCGGGCGAGCGCGGCGACGCCTTCTGCGCCCAGCCGGGGCGTCCACCCCCGGATGTCCTCTTCGAGCGCCGCGGCGGTAGCCGCCCAACCGGTGAGGTCCCACAGCGCGGCCGCCGTCGTCGCCGGCTCGGAGAACTCACCCTTGATCCACTCGCACCCGGGCGCGATGGGTCGGTCGCCGGGGAGGTTGTCCGGTCGTGTCCACACGCCTTCGCGCAGCTCGGCGTACCTCGCGCCGAGCAGAGACGTTCGGAGCGCCGTCCGTTCCTCTGGCGATCGTCGCTCGGCCACGACCACCGCCATTCGCCACCGCCCGTCCCACCCCCAACGCGGCGGCTTCCGGCTGATGTCCTGTCGGGCCTGGCGTTCCAGCAGGTGCCCGCCCAATCGGTACGAAGGCCCGGCGTCGGCCACGAGCTCGCCGGCCGCGACCATGCGCGAGATGGCCGTGCGGGTGGTTCCCTCGCTGATCCCGAACAGCTCCCCCGACCGCACGAGCACGCGCGCCGGGAGGACGGGCGGGTGCATGCCGAGGAGCGTGCTGGCGACGACCGATCGGGCCGAGAGGGGATTACGTTCTGGCGTCACGTGTAGGTCCACTGTAATGTGTCGGCGTGGCCACCACGATGCTCCCGCCGACGGAGCTCCTGCCGGACGTCCTCCCGACCGAGCGGCTCAGCGTCACCGGCCGTCCGGCGCCGCGGCTGCGCGAGGAGCTGCGGCGGATCCCGAACCTCGCCAACGCGTGGACGGTCGCCGGCGTCTACGCCCAGTCGTTCGGCGTCATCGCGGCTGCGGTGTGGATCGGGCACCCGCTGGCCTACGTCGCCGCCTTCTTCCTCATGGGGCGCGCCCACTGCCGCATCAACATCCTCGGCCACGAGGCCGCCCACCGGCTGCTGTTCTCGAACAAGACGGCCAACGACCTCGTGGGTCGCTGGTTCCTGGCCTACCTGAGCTTCACCGCCTTCGACCTGTACCGCCGGGCCCACATGGCCCACCACAAGGACGAGATGGGCCCGAACGAGCCCGACCGTGCGCTCTACAGCGGATACCCGATCCGGGTGGACTCGTTCCGCCGCAAGCTGAAGCGCGACGCGCTGTTCCTGTCGGGCTGGAAGAACCTCAAACCGCTCGTGAGGGGGCTCGCGAAGCCCGGCAGCCGGCCGCTGGCGCTCCGCATCCTCGGCACGCAGCTCGTGATCGTCGCCGTGTTCAGCGCCTTCGGCCGGCCGTGGTTGTACCCGTTGCTCTGGTTGGCGCCGTGGATGTCGGTGTGGAAGGTCCTGAACCGGCTCCGGGCCATCGCCGAGCACGGCGGCATGACCCGTTCCGCCGACCGTCGGCTGACGACCCACGTCGTGCGCCAGACGCCGCTGGCGCGGTTCTGGATGGTCCCCTACAACACGGGCTGGCACCTGGCCCACCACGTCGACATGGGCATCCCCTGGCGCAACCTGCCGAAGCTCCACGACGAGCTTCTCGCCGCGGGTTGGGTGACGAACGCGCTCACCTACCCGAGCTACCGGGCGCTCTGGAAGGCCCTGTCCTCGGGCGGCACGATCACCATCGACGAACGGGACAGAGCGGAAGTCCTCGGGGATTAGCTTGGAGGGCGTGGGAACCGCCCTCGAGGAGCTGGCCGCGCAGGCTGCGGGCTGCACCCGGTGCCC